>JAKZRU010000016.1:0-115870 GCA_047517965.1 Gammaproteobacteria bacterium
CCCGATTCGCGCAAGTCCGACATGAGCGGTCGCTTGTCTGGACGCTGTTCGACGCTTCGATTCAGTTGAGACAGCGCAAGTACTGGAACTTCAAGCTCCTTGGCCAAGAACTTCAACTCTCGCGTAATATTTGACAGTTCAGTCGCGCGGTTGGATTCATTGTCTTTCATCTGAAGCAATTGCAAATAATCAACGAGAATCAGGTCGAGACCGATTTCACGTTTCATGCGCCTTGATCGTGCGGATATTTCTAGCGGAGAAATTCCAGGGGTGGCATCAATATAAATCGGTGTATCGTTCAATATATTCAAGGCATTCGAAAGCTGCTCCCAGTTTTGCTCTCCTTCCCGCCCATCACCCAGTCGTCCTTCGCGAATACGTTTTGAGTTAACACTGCTCAGAGAAGACAGCGAGCGCATGGTAAGTTGAATTGCAGGCATTTCCAGACTAAACACTGCGACCTTCATTTTGTCAACGATTGCAGCGTGTTCGGCAACGTTCATCGCAAGCGCGGTCTTGCCCATAGACGGGCGCCCGGCGATGATGATCAAATCGGAGCGCTGAAATCCAGACGTTAAACCGTCAAGATCTATGAAGCCCGACGAAATTCCGGTAATGCTGCTCAGGCTGGGATTGTTATAGAGTTCTTCAATTCGAGTGAACGCCGAATTTGCAGGCTCTTTCACGTGGACCAGTCCATCACCCCGATCAAATTCTCTACCTAGTTCATAGACCAACTGCTGTGCATCGCTCAGCACTTTTTCGACTGGAGTATCGTCTCGGTTGTACACCATCTGCTGGATGTGTTGGGAACTTTTGAGCAGTCGGCGCAACAATGAGCAGTCCACAACAATTTTTGCGTAGGATTCTGTATTGACCGCATGAGGAGTCTCTAGTTGAATGCTGGCCAAATATGGGACACCGCCAACGTTTTCCAGTTCACCCATTCTTTCGAGCTTATACGGCAAGGTCGTCAGGTCAACATTCTGCCGCTCAGAAAACAGATTGAGCATGGCATCATAGATCAATCTGTGTTTGTGTTGATAGAAATCTTCAGCGGATAACAAGCCCGAAACTTTTTCGAACTGCTCGTTATCCATCATGATTGCACCCAGTACTGCCTGTTCAGCAGGAATCTGGTGAGGTGGAATGGGTAGAGAATGAGGATCGGATGAATTACCCGATGAATTTAGGCCATCCCTTGACTGACGATATGGGTTGACCGAGGCCACTTAATCAGAGTTCCCCTCAGTCACACTTGATGGCTGTTCTGCTGCTTCACTGGCACTATCGCCGATGTCTTCATCCGAGATTGAATCTGCGAGTTCAGATGTTTCAGACTGTGCATCTTCTTTAATCAGCTCATCAACAGAGACTTCCTGATCACCGGCAACAACTGTAATGCCGACATCAAAACTCACTTCCGGATGCACTTTGACGGTAATGGAGTGCTCTCCGGTACTCTTGATTGAACCGCTTGGCATATCAATTTCAGAACGTAGCAGTTCAGTGCCACATTCAGCTGCGCGTTCGATAATTTCACTAACAGAAACCGAACCAAACAGCCGCCCTTCATCATCAATCACCCGCTTCGCGAATGTAAGGGATTTCACAGCTTCTTCTGCTCGTGCGCGCGCAACATCCAGACGTTTCTTTTCTTCCTTGACAAGCTGCGTACGTTGTTGCTTAACTTCCGTGATTGCATCTGGAGTTGCCCTTACCGCTTTACGTTGAGGGATTAGATAATTACGGGCGTAGCCAGCTTTCACATTGACTGTATCGCCCAGTTGTCCAAGTTTGTTTACTGCTTCAAGCAATACGACTTCCATTTAACTCCTCTCGAATTACTGTGAATCAGTGTAACCGATTAATGCCAGGTAGCGAGCACGTTTTACAGCACGAGCCAACTGGCGTTGGTAGATTGCCTTTGTTCCGGTGCTTCGACTAGGATAAATCTTACCAGATTCAGAAATAAATCCTTCCAGCATATCCAGATCCTTGTACTCAACTTCCGTGATTCCTGCAGCGGTAAACTGGCAATATTTACGATGTTTGGGGCGGCGATTCATCATTTCTGCTTCTCCTCTTCGTTACTTTCACCTTCTGATTCCTCGGATTGTGCTTCGTGCTCTCCGCTATCGGAATCCTCTTCGCTCGTTTTGACTTCGGGCGCTTCCGCAGTTTCTGCTTCCTCAGACGTGCCTTCGCCTTTTGAACTCGTGCTATCAGCCGTTGCTTTCACCGCCTCTGCTGCGTCAGCGGATCCTGTGCTGTCACTACTGCCTGATGAATCTTCTACCGTTCCCTTTGATTCTTTGGCCGCCTCTGCCGCCATTGTTTCGGCTTCTGCCCTTCTAGCACGTTCCAACTCGCCAGCAGCTCTTTCTTCAGTCTCTCGATCTTCTGCTTCCTGTTTCAGAAGTTTGATCAGGATCGGAGACCGCTCAGTAACCGCCTTGTCCATTCTGATCACAAGGCTTCGAATAATCGAGTCGTTATATCGAAACGCATTCTCAATTTCGTCCTTTACCGTCGGCTCGCATTCAATGTTCATCAGAAAGTATCCGGCCTTGTACAGCTTTTGAATGGGATAAGCCAACTTACGTCGCCCCCAATCTTCGTACCGATGAATAGTGCCGCCAGATTCTTCCACGATCTTACGATAACGGGCAACAATTTCTTCGAGTTGGTCGCTTTGGTTTGGATGCACCAAAGCAACGATTTCATAGTGACGCATTTAGTTTCTCCTCTCGGATATTAGCCTTAAGCTACCGGCATTGGCAAGGCAAGGAGTAATTCAGTTGGCCGGAAACATTAATTTATCATTTTTATGGGTGGAAATTCAAGAAGAATTTTATCGAATACAAATTTCTGCAGTTAATTCCATGATCAAAATTGGATTTTCAATCAATCTGCAAACTCGGGTTTTCTTTTCTCAACGAAAGCTCGTACGCCTTCCGAAAAATCCTCTGATACCGCACATTCAAGAAAACAATCAAGTTCAGACTGCAACTGTCCAGTAAGATCGCTTTGAAATGAGTCTCTGACCATTCGCTTGGCATTGCGAACTGCGGTTCTCGATGAGTTTGCTATTAAACCGGCAATTTCCGCGGTTGCTTTTTCCAATTCCCCGTCTTCTACAACTTCATTGATCAGGCCCATTTGCAATGCATCTTGTGCGTTATAGCGTTTCGTCGTCAATACAATTTCCATTGCCTTCTTTGCGCCAACCGAGCGAGACAGATAGTAGGTACTACCGCCATCGGGAGAAGTCCCAAGAAGATTGTAGGCAGACGTATAAAATGAAGTTGTTGAGGCGATTGCCAAGTCACATCCAGCTACCAGACTGATGCCAAACCCAGCTGCAGCTCCGCGTACGCTTGCGATTACAGGTACTGGCAATGCTGCAATTTTTTCGACAAATACATGCACGGTGGAAACAAGTTTTCTGAACTCTTCAACTTTAGACTGCGTATCCCAATCAAGCAGTTTGTGAAAAAATACGATGTCACCGCCAGCCATGAAGTGCTGACCTTCCCCTCGAATCACGATGCAACGGACATTCGAGTCGTTCTCTGCAACGCCGATTGCCTCAATTAACTCATTTAACAGTTCCCAGTTCAGCGCGTTCAACTGTTGCGGTCGATTCATGGCGATTTCGTAAATTCCGCCTTTTAGTGAGGTAACAACGGTGCTCATAGTGATTCTCTAATTTTTTAAGGAAATCTATAAATTGGTGCTGTGGTAAATTTGAACAAATCGAGTCTGGAGTTTGCTAAATTAGAATTCAAATGGCCTTACGGAAAATGAAGCTTACGACATATCGCAATCAACTTTCTTGAAAGTACAATTTGGCCAACTAGAGTTATAAATCAGAGAGAGTTTGAAATTCAAACTCCAGTTCTTACCGTCCCGAGTTAACTAGTTGTACAATTTAATATTCTGAAATTATTTAGTAGCAAATACAATTATTTAAATACTATAATTAATGTATTTTCGACATAATGAGTGACCATGAAATCAAGCTAACCCTTATCAACTCCCACACCGATTCCGCTTGCCACACTCATCCTATTGAATTACTAACTTCTGATGAGAAATTGGCTGAGGTGTCACCTGCAGACTGACGATAACACAATACTTTGATCTGTGGTGGCAAGAGTTCATTCTTAAAGACCAATTCTCATCTAATGGTATTATATCGAGGGATCAAAACCACCAGATTTTGACATTGTGTCGCCGATAAGCTGCTGAAGCGTAAGGCAGAAACTTTACAGAATGTTGTATGGCCATTCATATTTACACCTGAAATTCCTTGTTTACTGTAAGTTAACTGCACATTCGGCTGCCACTACAGTTGTGCCAAAAATTATCTTGACGATTTCAACCAAATCCGTAATTTACTGCGATATGGACGGGGTGCTCTGCGACTTCTTTTCCGCAGCATCCAGTCATGCCGACCGTCCTATAGACCAGCTGTCCGTACGTCAATTGTGGAAACTGGTTAGACAGGTTCCAGACTTCTGGTTCAATCTGGAATGGCTACCCGGTGCTTGGGAATTGTGGAAACTGGTGGATGAATACGATGCCCACATTTTGTCTTCCCTCGCCTACTCTGATCCTTGTTCCGGACCTGGCAAACTTGCATGGTTGGAAAAAAACATTGGATTGACCGATACTGCGCGAATTCATCTTATGAGCAAACGCAGCCACAAACAAATTTATGCAACTGTTAATGGCGTGCCGAACATTCTGATTGATGATTATGAAAAGAATATCAATGAATGGAAAGAATCTGGTGGAACCGCCATCCTGCATACTTGTGCAACAGAAACGATACAGCTGCTGCACGAGTTTGGTTTCAGGTCTCAGCAGATATTGATGGGGATTGGTTTGCTTAAACCGACAATTCCAGTACCAGATTCTATCTGATACCTGTTGAACGAGTGATTGATCCATTATTAATGTGTAGCTCACAGACAAATCATTAGTTCAGTTGAAGGTCTTTCCTTGACGAAATAAATTCCTTCAAACCTCTAGTGCGCGTATCTTCCAAGCATCGAAAAAAATACTCGACCAACATGAGAGAGCAATCGCTAGGCACGAAAAACTTTACATTTGGGGAATTTTTTGGAATACTAACACTGAATGAAGCACTAGGAATTGATGTGCTTTCGCTCCGAAGAAGGACAATGACCGAACATAGAGTTTATTGATGAGGAAAGTCATGCATCTTTGCGAACAATGTGACCATCCACAGCCAGTCAATGAAGCAGAATTTAGAATCTGCAACAAAATTGAAGAAGCTTTTGAGTTTATCAATGTGATAAATGATGCGCCTGAACCCTTCAACGAGGACTTGTATATGAGCATCGAAAGCTTCGAAAATAAACTTGTAGAGAGTCGGGCGCTATGCGCAACGCTAGGTTATTTTCAGGGAGGATTGCCAATGGCTTACCGAAATTCTTCTCGCTACAAGGTAGGTTGGACATTCTTCGATGAAACTCAAGACGGTGATGTATTTCCACTGGAAATGTCGTTGCAGGAATTTGCCATGCCTCTGAACAAAAAGCGAAATGGAATTTGGAAATTCGTGTTACCCGTCGAAGATGTGGAAACCAGAATCTGCAACGATATCGAAGAGGCTTATAAACTTGCTAGTGTGATCAATGATATTCACAAGTCCTACGATAAAGACTTCGAAATGAGCATTGAGAACTTTGAATTAAAACTCCTAAAGAGCTGGAATCTAAACGTAAAAGTAGACTCTTTTATTGGAGATTTTGATGAGGACAATAGAAATCCACCCTACTACAGAATGAATTGGAAATTCTTGAGTGAACCACTTGAAGGCAAAATGTTTCCAATTGAGTTGACGTTACAAGAATTTCACCTCCCACGTTTTTTGCAGTATTGTTATGGGCTAGAATTCGACTAGTATGTAGCAGTCACTCAAATTTCGTGCTCCGCATGAACCGCCAACTGCAACCGCCGAAACTGATCAACCCACACCAAACCCCATCACGCGACCACCTGCTGGCCATGATCGCACAGCGCGTGCTGTATCCCGCATCCATTGCGAGTATTCTACAAAAGTGGGCCACACGCAAGCCTGCCGACTCCGGCACGGTGCCGTGATTGAGCGGTAGTTGTCAGGTTACGAGCGAGTGAACCAGCAAGCACATCCTCTGCAGCATGCTGTTGCCAACGGCTAAGTAGGCAATTACCAGCACCTGTATCTGCTGCTGCTTCCTGGAAATGAAATGATTCTACATCTTGAAGTCGCAGTCGATACGTGAGTTGATTTGCTCAAGCGCATTGCGCTTGTTATAGATGCGTTTCAAATTTTAAGTGTTCGGTGGCAACGCACCAAAGGTGGGAAGATGCTCAAGCTTTATCGGCAGGAGTTCGATGCGACAGCTAGCATCCGCGCTCACTCTGCCACTGTCCAGCTGCGATTCAGTTAAATATAAGCGTTACCTTGGGGAAGCAGAGTTTCGCCGTACAACGTGCATGGTATAAATTGTGTAAAAAATACTTAATTGAATAATGAGTTATATTATATAACTCTTTGTTTTCATGAATATTACTGAATTAAATCATTTTCAAAATGTGGCTGACCTTATAAAAGGATAAAGTAGCATTTAGTTCCTTACGGAAACCGTAATGTTGTCTGTGCTGACAGTAATTTGTTGTCGGTAAAAAAACCGGCTGGAGCTTCCAGTGCATATTGGACTTGCTGACCTGGATCGTACATTTCTGCAGAAGCATCACCGACTGTCTGCGGAGTCATTCTCAGCACGGTAACCAATTTTTTATCTTGATCAAAAAATCCAATATCCAGTTCCGCATGAACATTGAACATGTGAAATCTTGGCTGAAGCGGGTTTTCGTAAACAAACAGAATTGAACTCAAAGCGATAATTTCAGGGCAGATATGCTGGTAACCTGCAGCCCGCTCTGCTGAACTTCTGGCTATGCGTGAACGGATGGTGATTGCTTCTCCGTCGGCTCGCGCCAAAACAACTCTTCGAATTTCCATTTTCGACCACTGTTCGGTGGAAAGTCTACAGCCCTCACTGGCAACAACTGTGGAAGTTATTCCAGACCAAAAAAGGAAGACTGCGATGAAAAAATTAACCCAATACATCACGAACTGCCGAACAGACCCGTTCGATATGAGAAGCCGGCATTTCTGGATAGAGCGGCAATGAAATGACCCCCTTAGAAGCTTTCACAGACTCAGAAAACTGCTCATCTGCATAGCTTGAGTTCATATAAGGGGTCTGCATGTGAATCGGCTTCGGATAATAGATTTGATAGCCGATTTCATCCAACGTAAATGCACGTGCAATCTCATCTCTGACCGAACTTCGAATTGTGAAAATATTGTAGACATGAGTGGTCCCAGGCTGCTGTATCTGAAACTCAATATCCAGTCCCTGCAGCCGCTGCTTATATTCCTCAGCTATCTGTTGACGGCGTTCAATCTTCAACTGCACGGCTTCAAGTTTGATCTTCAATATAGAAGCCTGGACAGTATTCAAACGACTCGTGCATCCAATCAGTTCGTGATTGTTTGAACCTGTAGCACCGTGATTCCGCAAAAGTTTCAATCTTTCAGCTAGTAAATCACTATTGGTTGTGATCATCCCACCGTCTCCGAAAGCGCCAAGAATCTTGGTTGGATAAAAACTGAAACAACCTACATCACCAAATCCGCCAGTACATCTTTCGCCGACTTTCGAACCGAACGCTTGCGCAACGTCTTCGATTACAGCAATTCCGTGTCGTTTACCGATTTCGCATATTTCTTCTATCTTTGCAGGTAACCCAAATAAATGGACCGGTATGATGGCTTTCGTATCGCAATCAATCGCCGCCTCAATCTGAGCTAGGTCGATATTCAAGTCTGATGGATGTATATCGACAAAAATCGGTTTTGCACCGACGAGAGAAACCGGTTCGGCAGTTGCGAAAAATGTGAAGTCAGGGATGATGACTGAATCTCCAGGCCCAACTCCTACCGCACGCAGTGCCAAAACGAGTGCATCAGTACCACTTGAAACTGTAATTGCGTGCTTGACGCCCAAAAAATCGGCAAGTTTTGACTCTATTTCACTGATTGCATTTCCGAGGATGAAATTACCGACTTTACCCAGTTGTTCAATTTCATCAAACCAGCGTGACTTGAGGCTCGAAAATTGCTCAGTCAGATCAAAATACGAGACCTTCCCCTCTACGGACATTAATTTTGACCAACTGTCTCTCGAATCATTTGGACCACACGCACTGCTAACAATCCATCTTCGCCAGTCACATAAGGTGGAGTGCCGTTCTCCAGAATATCTACAAAGTGATTGATTTCCATCTTCAGAGTTTGATTGGGTTTGACATTAATCGAATTTTCGACCGTGACTTTATTGCCACCGTTGTGGATGTCGATTTCGGTTGGGAAAAGCTCAATAGTCTGCTTCAACAGGTCAAGCTTGAGATATTGACCTGACGTGTATACCTGGAAATTTCGAACTCTTTCATTAGAAACGCGAGATGCGGTTACGTTAGCAAAGGAACCGTTTTCAAACTCCAGGCGAGCGTTTACAATATCAATGTGTGAAGTTACCACTGACGCACCAAGCGCAGATACCGTTACAACAGGATGCTTGATCAGTGCGAGTACCAGATCAATGTCATGAATCATCAAATCAGTTATGACATCGACATCCCCTCCTCGTCCAGCAAACTGTCCTTCTCGATGTGCCTCTATGTACTTGGGGGTGTCAATTCGTCCAACCAGTTCCATAATGGCTGAATTGAAGCGCTCCTGATGTCCTACAAGAAGTTTTGCGTTGAATTTATCTGCCAACTCAACTATTTGCTCTGCTTCCGTTACCGTCGATGCCAGTGGCTTCTCAATTAGAACGTGAATGCCTTCTGAGAGAAAAACTTCAGCGACTTCAAGATGGGCGGTGGAAGGTACTGCAATACTGACAGCATCAACCTTTCCGATCAAATCTTTAGATTCAGTGAAATAGGCACAATTGCAAGATGCGGCGATGGCTTTCGCTTTGTCAACGTCAATATCGACAACGCCGACAAGTTCCACATTCTCATGTGCGAGGTAGTGCTCCGCATGGTAAGCACCCATGTGTCCGACGCCAACGACACCAATTCTGCGTTTTTTTGCAACTTGTTGTTTGTCAATTTGGATAGACATGTGATTTCAAATCGTCCAAAAATTTTATCGTCTGCAATGTTACTTTAAATATTTATAGAATCAATCGGCTATATCCGTTCAATTCAAATTACAGTGTATATATACCAGAATTGATACGAATTCAGTTTGCACAATCGTCTGGAGCTGGAACTTCGGTCAGTTAAAATTTGCGAGGTATTTCGGTCGACTAAAAGTCTTGGAAGATTTGTGATAGCTAGAAGTCCTTGAACGGGGAATTATAGTTATCTGGCATAAACGAATAGAACTCGTAGAGGTTGGGGTTTGTTAGGAGTGTGGCAGTCAATCATACCAGATTAGACAGAATTATAGAGATTGCCAGACACGCTCAGCCTTCCATAGTGATGACATGGGTTCGAGACATGGCATCATTCAGAGATTCTTTTTCTCAAAGTTAATTTTGGCAAACTTCCTTCTCTCTGCTGTTCCTTTGCCAATTATTCTAAAGTGTCAACCAATTTATGTACGAACGTATGCGGATTTCCTTGATGTTCTGGTTCTCCTGTTGCTTGATGCTGACTTAATACTTGAGCGGCATAACTCTTGGCATCATGCAATCGGCTGGATAGCAATTTGAAGTGTTGCCTTTGTCCCTTTTTATAGTCCTGAAAACCAGGCTTTCGCTTAAGGATGGAAATCAAATTGCCGCAAGGAGACTTCCCTCCACCCGCCGCACACGGCTTTGTGAATGGTTCAAAATGCATCAGAAACCAAACCTCGAAACAGGGATTGGAGGTAATTTCTGAAAACGATTTGTTGCCGTATTTCCTTTGATTTCAGTAACTTTGTATCAACGCCAAAGCGTCATCATAGTCAGTGTGTGAATCCCTATCGAAAACGAAGAATATCAAGTCATAATCGGGGTCGGCAGAAAATTTTTTGTTGCCGTATTTCACGACGCTCGTCGGTGCTGAACCGCAATTACCGCAAATCTCCACCTCAGCAGTCGTTAAACCTAATTTTGCTATCAATGATTTGAAGTAGTGGGGTTCTGTTTTCTCACCTTCGCATACGATCAGCATCCTTCGCCTCACAGAGAGAGTTGCTTCTCGACGCTTGTGATCCTTTTTTGTTTTCGCTCTCCTTCTATGAAAGAGTTGATCGCTATGACTAGCCATCCACAATTTCACTCAGTTTCGGAACGGCACCGTATCGACCGTCAAGGTATGCCTTTTGAAACGTTGAAACATCTCTGACTTTGTAATCTGAAAGCGGAAACAGCAATGAGTTCTCCGCATCACCTTTTTCTAAAAACCACACTTGGTCTTGATGCATGAAGCCTTTCGCCATCACCGATGTTTCGTGGCTTGTGAAAATCAGCTGTGCATTGGCCGTATTGAGTTTTGGATCATGGAATAAACCGACCAGAAATTTCAAGGCCAGTGGATGCAAACTGTTGTGAAGTTCGTCAATGATTAAGGTATATCCGTTTTCCAGGACATCCAGCCATGGTCCGGCAAGACTGAATACAACGCGGCTCCCGTCGGATTCTTCATGAATGTCCAGTTCAACAAGTTCTCCATTTGTTCCTTGATGAAAAGACATGATTTTAAATTTCTTTTTACCTTGCATGCTCTTCCTGATCTCACTACGCGCTTCATCAGACAGAATTTCAGTAGGAACTAAGTCACTCAGGCGAAGATCTTTTTCTTCAATTTCTATGGACTTGATCCTGATGTCGACTGCCTGAAGAAAATCAAGGATATTCTCGCTCCGTTGCTCGCTTACAATCTGATGAACAGTAAAACTCGGTGACAATCTATCAGGAGACTCGATAACACGCAGGTTATTTTGAATCCAATCAAAGACATTTTTGAATGCTGTTGAATTCAGTTGAATTGCAGTTGAGAGAAAAAGCGCATTGTCTCTAGTGGATTTCTTCCACAGTTCTTTCTCCCCTTTTACGTTTTTCTTGCTGATGTTCCAATAGTATGTTCCAGCATTTGAGTCATATTCTCTCTGAAAAAGCGTACGAATTTTCGTGTCGGACTGATTTGGTCTAGCAAACAGCCACTCGCCCCACACACGGTCTACGGTTACGGCAAAACCGTATTGATACAGGATCCCGCCATAGATGAATGTAGCCTCGAATTCGGATGGCTGTGCTCTCCACTCCTCATCTAACTTGAAAGGAATAACGTCGATTCTCTCACCTTCCTGGGCATCCTTCGCAGATGAGATTACAAAATCCCTATAGAAGTTAAATGCCTCAATTAATGTTGACTTGCCGGCTCCGTTTGGACCAAACAGGCAAGCGGAGCGCAGAATGTACGGGGCGAATGAATTATTCGAAGGAAAGGAAAACTGCTCATTCCGTTTTGCCCCCACACTGGCGGACATTAAAATTGACTGTCGATCAGCAAATGATCGATAATTCTGCACACTGAATGAAATCAACATAACTCTTCTACCATGTCTATTTTCTCTATATTATGTAATTATTTTACATAAATAGCAATTAAAAGAGCTTCAAGATATAAATAGTACCAATTTTGGTAACTGTGAAATAGTGTTTTCTGTAATCAAAAATCGATTGGAAAAATTACTAGTCGTCGAAAAATCCGACTCCCAAACGGATGTAGTGCAAGCGACGTCATTTGCCGCTACAGCCCTTCTTCTCGAAGCCGCACAGGCGGATAATAAAATTGATGAAGAAGAACTCCGACAAATAGAACAGTCGCTTGTCAGCCACCTTGGCATCAGTCCAGACAGTATTGAACAAACCATCCGACTTGCGCAAAATGAACTTGATCATGCAACGTGTCTTTATGAAATCACGAAATTGATCAACGACAATTGGAAATATGAAGAAAAAATTAACTTAATTGAAGCGATGTGGAAAGTCGTATTGAGCGATCAGCGTCTTGACCCTCATGAGCAACATCTAATGCGCAAAGTCAAAGGACTGCTTCATATTCCTCAGTCCGAATATATCGCAGCGAAATTACGCGCTAGAAATGCACTCGATGAATGAGTCCAGCTGCAGGCACTGCCTGCAGTCTAGTACTACCAGGGTATATCTTCAATCGGGTCATCTGCGATCGCAGTCGAAGCTGTAGAACGACCCCCGGCTTCAGGTTTTTGGGAATCGCTCTCGCTGCGGTTGTAATCTGCACTCGGCCGATTGTCTGATGATCGCGAATCCAGCATATTAAATTCTCTTGCTACAATCTCGGTCGTGTATCTTGTTTGGCCGCTACGCGTATCTTCCCATTTTCGCGTTTGTAGTTTTCCTTCGATATACACCAGACTCCCTTTTCGCAGATATTGAGCTGCGATGTCGGCCAGTTTCCCAAACACTACAACACGGTGCCACTCGGTTTTCTCTTTTTTTTCTCGGGTCTCTGCGTCGATCCAATTGTCAGTGGTGGCAACACTCATATTCACTACCAGTCCGCCGTTCTGGGTACGTCTTTGTTCCGGGTCGTCACCCAGATGTCCAATTAATGTTACTTTGTTTACACCACGCGCCATGATTCGATCCTCTTTTATGCTAATAGAATTTTCGGCAATTCTCTCATTGTATTTGGTATCGAAGTGGTTAAACTTCAAGACTCAGTTGGACGAAAAATGATTGCAACTGCAATCCATAGCAGTATAGCAATCCCAGAAAACACGAATACACCACTTGAACCATAACTACCATAAACAATTCCGCCTAAAACTCCGCCGATAAACGCACCTGAAAAAGTGCATGTGTTGAAAACGCCCATGGCCGCTCCTCGCATGTTATGAGGTGCACTTCCAATTGTAGTCGATGGAAAAATTGCCTCCAATGTATTGAAGCCAACAAAAAACAGCCAAAGCCCGAAAATCAGAAACTCAACGGACTGGCTTCCAGCCCCTGCAAAAAGGCTGCACTGCGCCGCAAGAAGCATCAATGCTGCAGTAATCATCATGACATGCGATCGATTTTTCCGGGAACTCATACGAATGAATGGAATCATCGCCAAAAATGAAAGAAGCAGTACCGGCACGAATACCTTCCATGTATCCGATCGTGTGAATTCCGATATTTCTACTAGTTTGGTTGGAAATGCTAGAAACAACGAGGTCAGAACCGCGTGAATCGTCAATGTGCCTGCGTACAGTCGTAGCAAATCTTTGTTTGCGATGATTTGCCTGAATCCTGAAACCGAACCACTACTGGAGCCGTGCGAGATGAATGACTCTTCATGCGGTACGACCAACCAAACCAAAAGCAAGCCGACTACAGCCATCGCACATGCAATCCAGAACAGCCCCTGAATTCCAGCCCAATTATCCAGAAGCGGACCCAGCATCAGAGAAAGAGTAAATGCGAATCCAATTGTGACACCCATGATTGCCATAGCTTTGGTGCGCTGACTTTCACGTGTCAAATCTCCAATGAATGCAAGCACAACTGCCGCTATGGCACCGCCGCCCTGTAGTGCACGGCCTGCGATGATGCCGTATATTGAAGTCGATTCGGCGGCGATGATGCTGCCGATGGCAAAGATGATCAGTCCTAGCGTGATAACCGGCTTTCTGCCCCATCGATCGGATGCTGCACCAAATGGCACTTGCAGGAGTGCTTGAGTCAAACCATAGACACCAAGCGCAACACCGATCAAAAATGGCGTCGCATTGGGCAGCTCAGTCGCATGCAATGCCAGTACCGGTAGAATCAGAAAAAGTCCGACCATACGCAGCGCCAATACGGCGGACAGCGCACTTACTGACTTCTTTTCAATTTTAGTGAATCCGTTCTCAGACACGCTGAGTAACTTGCAACCTCAATTTAGTGTGTTATTCCTCGTCTTTGCCAACAGATTTCAAGACAACCTGTTTTTTGGAAGCCCAGGAGTCAAATAATATTGCGAATGTTACTCGAAATGATATTCGCTCAAGTAAATCATTGCTTAACATCGAACACCCCATAACGACAAATCGTCTTCGCAAGCAGATTGCGAATCTCACCTCAGTAAATGTAACATATTAGGTTTGCCTAAAATTCCACAGGATTTAAAGATGCAATCGGAAAATATCATTGTCCGAGGCGCCCGAACCCACAACTTGAAAAATATCACCGTTGAGCTCCCCCGCAATAAACTCAACGTAATAACCGGACTTTCAGGTTCCGGAAAGTCATCGCTTGCCTACGACACAATTTATGCTGAAGGTCAGCGGCGATATGTCGAATCCCTGTCTGCCTATGCCAGGCAATTTTTATCAATCATGGATAAACCCGATGTTGATTCCATTGAAGGGCTGTCACCGGCAATCAGCATACACCAACAGGCCACCCGTTTTAATCCGCGCTCAACCGTCGGTACGGTCACCGAGATCTATGACTACTTACGGCTACTCTATGCTCGTGCAGGTGAACCGCGCTGCCCGGAACACAAAACTGTTCTTGCTGCAAAATCTATCGGCGAAATCGTCGATCAAATTATGTCACTACCGGAACAATCGAGATTTGCACTGGTTTCCCCTGTAGTCCGAGACCGCAAAGGTGAACACGAACAGACCGTAGCGCAATTGAGCAAACTCGGATATGTGCGCTTGCGAATTGACGGACAAGTGTATGAGATCGAACAAACGCCCAAGCTGGATAAAAATGTGAAACACACAATCGAAGTCGTCGTCGACCGCCTAGTCATCAACGGCGACATTCGACAGCGATTGGCGGATTCAGTTGAAGTTGCAACCCAGCTGTCCGATGGGCTGGTTCTCTGCTGCATAATCTTAACCGACGGATCAATCGAGCCTACAGGAACTCTTTATAGTTCAATCTACGGCTGCCCCTATTGTGGCTACGTACTGGATGAACTGGAACCAAGAATCTTCTCATTCAATAATCCGCGAGGCGCCTGTCAGACCTGCAACGGATTGGGCAAAATATCCAGTTTCGATGTGAACAAGATTATTGTCGATTCCTCACTCAGCATTTCCTCGGGTGCACTGGCTGAGTGGAACACTCGGCATGCCTACTATTTCAGCATGCTTCAATCGGTTGCCAGACATTTCAGTTTTGATCTTGATCAGCCTTTCAACCAACTCCCTTCACACATTAAAAATATTGTGCTATTTGGCAGCGGAGATGAGAAAATATCAATGCGCTACCTGAGCACCAACGGTCGAACCTATCGCAGCTATCGACCATTTGAAGGTGTCATGTCAAGTTTTGAACGACGTCTTCGGGAATCTACGTCCGAAGCTGTCAAAGAAAGTCTTTCCATGTATCTTGTCACTCTTCCGTGTTCCAGTTGCAATGGTGCTCGATTGGGCATTGGCCCCCGAAATGTATTCGTTAACAGTCTTCCAATCTACGAAATCACCAAACTAACTGTGAGCCAGGCGATTGATTTGTTTCGATCCATGACCTATGATCGACAGAAAACGCCGATCGCGGAAAGAATTGTTCGAGATATCACCCATCGACTTCAGTTTCTTGCCGATGTAGGATTGACCTATGTCACACTGGAAAGAGCAACCAACACGCTATCGAGCGGCGAACTACAGAGAATCAGACTGGCTTCTCAGGTCGGCTCCGGGCTGGTTGGCGTGACTTACGTGCTGGACGAGCCATCCATAGGACTGCACGATCGAGACAATCAGAAACTGATTGATACCTTGAATCGCTTGAGGGATTTGGGCAACACGCTAATCATCGTTGAACATGATGAGAAAACGATACGAAATGCGGATTTTATCGTTGATCTCGGACCCAGAGCTGGAGCCGACGGCGGTCACGTCATTGCCGTCGGTACTCCCGATCAAATCGAAAACTGTCGAGAATCTCTGACTGGCAACTACCTGTCGGGAGACAATGAAATACCGATTCCACTCGTCAGAGTACCATTTGACGTCGACAGAACCCTGCGCATCGAGGGCGCCCGCGGCAACAATCTGAAAAACATCAGTGTCAATATCCCTGTGGGGCTCTTTACCTGCGTAACTGGAGTGTCAGGCTCTGGGAAATCGACACTAATCAACGAAACAGTCTATCCTGCAATTTACTCCAAAATCAATCGCTCCAATCTGACTGCCGCCGAACATGACACAATCATTGGTCTTGACCAGATCGACAAGATCATACGAATTGATCAACAGCCGATTGGACGCACGCCGCGCTCCAATCCAGCTACCTACACGGGACTGTTTGGAGATATCCGCAACCTATTTTCCCGTGCTGTGGAAGCACGCGCTCGCGGATACAAACCCGGTCGCTTTTCGTTCAATGTTCCTGGAGGACGCTGCGAAGCCTGTAAAGGAGATGGACTGGTTCGTGTAGAAATGCATTTTCTGCCCGACATGTTTGTGCGTTGCAACACCTGTCAAGGTTCGCGCTACAATCGCGAAACGCTGGAAATCAGATACAAAGAATTGAATATCGCCGAAATCCTCGAACTTTCAGTTGGCGAAGCACTGCAACTGTTCAGTGCAATTACGCACATAGCACGAAAACTAATAACGCTGCGCAATGTAGGACTTGACTATTTGCGGCTTGGACAAAGTGCCGTCACACTCTCTGGTGGTGAAGCACAACGCGTGAAACTATCTCTTGAATTATCCAAGCGCGACACCGGAAACACTCTGTATCTTCTGGACGAACCTACCACTGGATTGCATTTTGAAGATATAAAGCAGCTTCTTTCGGTTATTCTGGAATTGCGCGACCGGGGCAATTCAGTCATTATCATCGAACACAATCTTGAAGTAATCAAGACTGCCGATTGGGTTATCGATCTTGGACCGGAAGGCGGCGATGAAGGTGGCAGAATTGTAGCGAGCGGAACACCTGAGCAGATTGCGAAAGTGAAAGAATCTCACACAGGACGATGCTTGAGCCAAATTCTTCAGCACGAGAGAGTGTAAACAATCGATTAAAATTGCACGAAGTTCATTCGGCAGTGTAACTGTGCGCCAGCAAGTCAGGACAGTGCGAAAATATCCCTCCGACATTCAACTGGTACTTGTATAAACTCACTATTATTGAAATTGATTTGAAGTATTAAGATGTCCGACAAAAAACCTCCGACAGATATTGACCCTTACGAAACTCAGGAATGGCTGGATGCTCTCTCGAGTGTAATTGGCCGCGAAGGGCATGAACGTGCCCATTTTCTGATTGAACAGCTGATTGACAGTGCCAGGCGATCCGGTGTTCACATCCCACATCGGCCAACTACTGCTTATGTCAACACAATCAGCCCAGCTCAGGAGGAGCGTAGTAACGGGGACCACGCAATCGAGTGGCGTATCCGCTCGCTGATTCGTTGGAATGCACTTGCCATTGTGGTGCGGGCGAATCAGACATCTACTGAGCTCGGCGGCCATATCGCGAGTTTCGCCTCATCTGCCACCCTTTACGATGTAGGCTTCAATCATTTCTGGCACGCCCCGAGCGAAAACCATGGCGGCGACCTTATCTTCATTCAGGGACATTCCGCTCCCGGCATCTATGCCAGAGCTTTTTTGGAAGGACGGTTGAGCGAAGAGGATCTGATCAATTTCAGGCAAGAAGCCACAGGTAAAGGCTTACCCTCTTACCCTCATCCGCGACTGAAGCCAGACTTTTGGCAGTTCCCAACAGTCTCCATGGGGCTCGGTCCGATCATGGCAATTTATCAGGCTCGGTTTATGAAGTATCTACATAATCGGGGGCTTTGCGATACAGCCAATCGAAATGTCTGGGCATTCGTCGGCGACGGCGAAATGGACGAGCCGGAGTCCATGGGGGCACTGTCCCTTGCTGGACGGGAAAGGCTGGACAATCTCATCTTTGTTGTGAACTGCAATCTACAACGACTTGATGGTCCGGTTCGAGGGAACGGGAAAATTATTCAGGAACTTGAAGGAGAGTTTCGGGGTGCCGGATGGAACGTCATCAAACTGATATGGGGGTCTTATTGGGATCCACTACTGATGCGAGACACCAAGGGTTTACTGCGCCGAAGAATGGAAGAAGCGGTAGACGGAGAATACCAGGCATTCAAGGCAAAAGGCGGCGCATATACGCGAGAGCACTTTTTCGGCAAATACGATGAACTTCGCGCTATGGTCTCCAATATGACTGACGAGGATATCTGGCGACTGAATCGCGGCGGACATGACCCTCACAAGGTATTTGCAGCTTATGCAGCCGCAGTCAAGCACACTGGACAGCCAACCGTAATACTTGCTAAAACCGTAAAAGGTTACGGAATGGGAGAAGCGGGCGAAGGCCAGAACATTACCCATCAGCAGAAAAAAGTTGGAGAAAATTCTCTGATTTCTTTTCGTAACCGCTTCAGAATTCCGCTGACCGACGAAGAACTCGTTTCGGCACCCTTCTATCGACCGCCCGACGACAGTCCCGAAATTCAATACATGCTCAAACAGCGCAAGCAACTCGGCGGGCCACTACCGACCCGGCGTCGCGCAAGAAAGCGACTCGAAATTCCGAATCTCAGCATATTCGACACGCAGCTTAAGGGAACTGGAAACCGGGAAATATCTACGACCATGGGTTTTGTACGAATATTGACGAGTTTACTTCGAGACAAAAACATCGGCAAGAACATCGTACCCGTTGTACCTGACGAATCCAGGACTTTTGGAATGGAAGGCATGTTTCGGCAGTTGGGAATTTACTCGCCACTAGGACAGCTGTACAAACCAGAAGATGCAGATCAACTTATGTTCTACCGCGAGTCCAAGGAAGGTCAAGTGCTTCAGGAAGGAATTAACGAAGCAGGAGCGATCTGCTCTTGGATAGCTGCCGGAACTGCAGCGAGCAATCACGACTTAAACATGATTCCGTTTTATATTTTCTACTCCATGTTCGGCTTTCAGCGCGTCGGCGATCTTGCATGGGCCGCAGCGGACATCAAGACACGCGGGTTCTTAATCGGAGGAACTGCAGGCAGGACCACATTGGCCGGTGAAGGTCTGCAGCATCAGGACGGCCACAGCCACTTACTTGCCGCTACGATTCCAACTTGCGTCTCTTATGACCCCGCATACGTTTACGAGCTGGCGGTGATTATTCATGACGGACTTCGACGCATGTATCAAGATCAGGAAGCAATCTATTACTACATTACGTGCATGAACGAAAATTATGTCCATCCGCCGATGCCAGACAAGGCTGAAGAAGGCATCGTCAAGGGTATGTATTTGCTGAATCGCTCAGAAAGGGAACACTCCAATCGAGTGCAGCTTCTCGGCAGCGGTACTATATTGCGGGAAGTCATTGCAGCTGCTGAAATTCTGGAGTCTGAGTATTCCGTCGCAGCCGATATATGGAGTGTGACGAGCTTCAATGAGCTTGCTCGGGAAGGCCAGTCGGCAGCACGCTGGAACCGGCTCCATCCCAACAAAAAAGCTCGCGCCAGCTATGTCGAGCAGTGTCTCACAGACACAGCAGGTCCTGTGATCGCTGCCACTGACTACATGCAGATATACCCGGATCAGATTCGAGGATTTGTCCCGCGTCGTTATTCCGTGCTCGGTACAGATGGCTTCGGCCGCTCAGACACTCGCGTGAACTTGCGCACTTTCTTTGAGGTAAATCGCTATCACATCTGCGTAACTGCCTTGAAAGCGCTTGCAGATGACGGCAGCATCAAGGTTATGGAGGTTGCGAAAGCGCTCAAAAAATTCGGCATTGATCCATCTAAACCCGATCCCTCAATTTCGTGAATCTGGATATTCCGGGAGGTTGAAAATCAGTATTCAGATGTTGTAACGACAAATTTTAGTTGAATTGATTTTGAGTCGAATTCTGTCAAGGCTCCAAATCCATCTACAATTCAGCATAACTCTTGTTTCAGTGATGTTAAAATGAAATTAACGTCAATAGCCTATAGATACAAATTTCAGCAAAATTTTTGAGAATTAGAGGATATCGATCATGATGACCGAAAAACAGGGAAATTACAGACGCGAATATAGAAGCCGAGTTGCGGGCTGGTACAACGGACCGATGCATGTATTTATCATTTATGCAATTGGTTTTACAGCAATTTGGCTATATATCAAGCATCTGGAAAACGTTCAATGGTGGGAGTGGGCAACCGTGCCAGTTTTTCTGCTTGCATGCAACATTTTTGAATGGTACCTGCATCAGAAAGTTATGCATCGACCTCAGAGATTTTCCGGACTAATCGCAATTTACAAACGCCATACTCTGCAGCATCACCAGTTCTTTACTGACAACGAGATGCGCTTCAGAGATCACAAGGATTGGCGAGTCACCTTCTTTCCCCCTTATGCACTTGTGGTATTCATTCTAATTTCAATTCCAGGAGCCGTCGTCCTTTACTATGTGCTGACGCCGAATATCGCATGGCTATTCATGTGTTCCACAACCGGAATTTACATCATTTATGAATTCATGCATTTTTGTTGCCATATTGATGAAAACTGGTTCGTACGAAACATGCCACTGGTAAATACCATCAGACGACATCACACAGCGCACCATAACTCGCGTCTGATGATGGAAGTGAACATGAATCTGACATTTCCAATTGCAGACTGGATGTTTGGCACCTCTGATCTGAATCGAGGCCTGCTCGGGCACCTTTTCAATGGCTATAGCGAAAAGCACCTAAAAACGAACTTGCGCGGTACACCTAAACGCCCGGATGTTGTGGCTTCTTCACCATTGGGGCTAGAAACCTGAAATCTGCAGTATGCCCGTACACATCAAATTGATGGTTTCCGCCCTTACGTTGCTTATGGGTGGCGGCTTTTTCTATATTGAATCCACATTTGGCGATTCGCAATTGGCATGTATAGGAGCGGGATTGTCCATTTTTATGGTCATTGCCATGTGGGTATTTCCAGAAGCGGGCAGCAAGAAAAAAAGTTAACCCTTTTCTCATCGGAATCCAATGACATCTAAGGTGAGCAAGAGAACAATCAGTGAAATCCGGAATTCCAAAACCACTGGCGAAAAGATGGTTTATATGTCGGTTCCAGATTACACTTCCGCACAGTGGGCTGAAATGGGAGGAGTAGACGTTGCCGTTGTGGGCGATAGTCTCGCTATGATCGCACACGGACATCCAAACACCATTCCCGCCAGCATGGAAATGATGATCATGCACTCGCTGGCAGTAAGGCGTGGCGCTCCGAACACTTTCGTTCTGGGCTGCATGCCTTATCAGAGCTACAACACACCAGACCGTGCACTGATCAACGCAACTCGTTTCATGCAGGATGCTGGTTGTGATGCCATCAAGCCACAAGGGGGCAAGAGTCAGGCACATATCCTAAAGGCTTTGGTCGATGCAGGTATACCGACTGCTTCACATATTGGACTGACCCCTCACACTGTTGCAATGTTTGGTGGATTCAGGATTCAAGGCAGAACTGCTGAGAGTGCTATGAAGATACTTGAAGATGCGTTTGCCATTCAGGATGCTGGTTGCTTCATGTTGGAATTTGAGGCAGTTCCAGCAAAAATTGCGGAGGTTATTTCTCAACAGCTTGAAATTCCTACCATAGGAATCGGTGCTGGCTCGGGCACCGACGGACAGATACTGCTCTGCTACGACCTGCTAGGCGTATTTACCGATTTCAAGCCGAAATTTACCAAGCGCTATGCAACTCTGACGGAAGTGGCAGTAGATGGAATCAAGCAGTACGTCGACGAAGTCAAACAAGGTGTATTTCCCGATGAAGAACATAGCTACTCAACACCGCAGGAAGAATATGAAAAATTTCTCAGCTTGGTACAGCAACGCAAACAGATATAGGCATAAACCACTGAGTCAAGCGAGTCTAAGCGCTATTAAGTATTTCAGATTGGCAGACTGTTAAAGTTCAATGAAAACATATTCTGGTGACCGCACGATAGACGGGATCAAAGTTACAGTAGATGGACAACCTCTGGACGAACGATACGACATCAAGCAATTTACTGACTTGGGTTTTGAATGGACCTATGAAGGTAATTCTCCACAGCAACTCGCTTTGGCAATTCTGGCCGACCACTTGGGCGATGACCAAAAAGCATTGGAACTCTCTAGCTACTTTATGAAGGTTATTATTGCCGAACTGGATAATGAGTGGGAATTGACCGGTGCAGAAATCGATGAAGCATTGTCAAGATAGGAGAAAGTGAATAACGACAATCAGAGATGCTAACTGACCTAACAATAGCTTAAACTATTCGTATAACTTTAACTAATGAGGATAAATGACTTATGAAATCGTATAGTAAATTTTTAATACGTGCTGCCACCGGTTTGCTGGCAATCTGTATAACACTGACAAGTACTGTCACGTTTGCAGAAGCTGAGCACAAATGGAAAATGGCGACTTCCTGGGGCGGTGGACCGCTTATGGCACTCGGCGCAAACGCCTTCGCTGACAGAGTCAATCAGTTGACTGACGGGCGCATCGAAGTTCAGGTATTTCCTGGCGGTACTTTGGGTAAAGCCCTGAATGTATCAGAAACTGTTTCAACCGGAATTGCTCAAGCAGGTCATACCTGGATGGGATATGACTGGGGTAAAGACAAGGCAGCCGTGGTCTTCGGCGGCTTTGCTGGCTCAATGGATTCCGAAAGAATGCTTCATTGGCTATATGAAGGCGGCGGGCTACAAATGTGGCGTGACTTTCGAATGGAGAAGTTCGGCGTGGTGTCTATGCCGCTGTTCATCCGTACCGCGGAAGCGTTCCTGCACTCCAACAAGCCTGTAAAGACCATGGCTGACCTGAAAGGCTTGAAAGTTCGAACAGCAGGTGCATGGCTTGAAATATCGCAGAGCATGGGGGCGGCACCGGTAACCATGCCGGGTGCGGAAGTTTATTCCTCCCTTGAACGCGGAACGATTGACGCAACCGAATGGGGAACCTTGTACGAGAATATTTCGCCCGGTTTTCACAAGATTGCCAAGTATGTGGTGATTCCGGGTGTGCATCAACCAGTTGCACCCTTTGAGCTGGTTGTGAACGCTGATGCGTACAACGCCCTCTCTGAAAAAGACCAAGCACTGGTTGACTTGGCAGCGAAAATCGTGACTTTTGAAAGCTGGACGCGCATTGGCCATGAAGATGCCAAAGCACTGCAGTTTTATCGCGATGCAGGCAACGAAATCATTGAACTCGACACAGACGTTCAAGTCGGCGTAAAAACTCAAGCAATTGCCTGGGGTAAAGCTCAAAGCGCTGAAAACGCCTGGTTCGACAAAGCATACAGCAGCCAACTGGCCTATGAAGAACTTTGGAAAGACGCAGCCCGTTACCGAAACGTAGCTTCTGTAAATTAATTTCAACTTGAATAGAGCATTGCCGGGAACTCCTTTGTATTTCCCGGCAACTGCTCGTTGCCCACCGTTGCAGGACACTTCAATTTACTGATGCACTCCCTGCTTCGCATCGCTGACCGATTCAGTGGCAGCATCGGCTTGCTTGCTGCGTGGATCGTCTTGCCTCTGATTGCTGCAACAGTCTACGAGGTTTTTTCTCGCTACCTGTTCAATGCTCCAACCATTTGGGCTTATGAAATTGGCTATATGATGACTGGAGCCAATTTTCTGCTCGGATCAGCATTCGCACTTCGAGAAAAGGCCCATATACGAATTGACGTCCTATATTCCCGATTCAGCCCTAGACTGCAGGCGCTGGTCGATACAATCGGTTATACAATTCTGTTTCTGCCACTAAGTTTCTGGCTGTCCTATCGACTAGCCAACTATGCTCTTGGTGCGTTCAATTCTGGACAACTGTCCGGGGAATCGGCATGGAATCCAGTCATCTGGCCCTTTCGTGTTGTTTTCTTCGTTGGTTTTCTGGTTCTGTCCATACAGGCTGTCGCTGAATTAATTCGAGCAGTTCGCACACTGCTCAACCCAACGAATATCGCAAATGTAAATTCCAATGGGTGAGTATCTTGCCCTAGCCATGTTCCCGGCGATCCTGCTGGTTTTGTTTGCCGGATTCCCAGTTGCATTTTCATTGATGGGAGTCGCACTTGGTTTTGGTCTGATTACGTTTGGCACTCCAGTAATTTTTCAGTTCGCCGAAAAAGTCGATGCTATTGCATCGAATTTCGTTCTAGCCGCGGTTCCATTGTTCGTGTTCATGGGGTCAATGCTGGAAAGATCAGGTATTGCAGAACGACTGTTCGAAGCGGTGCATATCTGGACTCGACGCTTGCCAGGCGGATTGGCTGTTGGAACCATCGTAATGTGCGTGATATTTGCGGCTTCAACAGGAGTTATCGGAGCAACAGAGACTGTAGTCGGGCTTCTCGCGATTCCTGTCATGATGAAGTATGCATATCACAAGGGACTGATTTCAGGAACGATATGCGCCGGGGGTTCTCTCGGCACCATTATTCCCCCTTCTGTTGTGGTTGTGGTGCTCGGA
Source organism: Gammaproteobacteria bacterium (assembly GCA_047517965.1). GTDB lineage: Bacteria > Pseudomonadota > Gammaproteobacteria > Arenicellales > JAJDZL01 > JAJDZL01. The sequence goes on from JAKZRU010000016.1 coordinate 24,569, forward strand.
CCTGTCGCGGATGTTTCGGTCGGTGACCTTTTTGTCGGAATGGTTTTTCCTGGATTGCTCATGGCATTCTTCTATATTGTTTACATCATCGTACGATGCACACTTAGGCCCTCAGATGGTGCGCGCATTCCTCCAGCTGCGGATGATCCAGGGCTGCTGGAGAGGATTTCCATCACCGCTCGCGCGCTGATTCCACCCCTATTGCTGATTGTCGCCGTTCTTGGTTCGATCATGTTCGGCTGGGCGGCGCCGACCGAGGCTGCTGGAATGGGTGCTTTTGGATCGATATTACTGACGATATTCTATCGTAAGTTTTCTATTGCGGTTCTGAATGAAGCTTTAATAAAGTCTGTCAAAGTAACCTGTATGATCATGTTGATTCTGCTTGGCGGCAGCATGTTTTCGGGTGTGTTTATTGCATCAGGCGGTGTTATTCTGGTTGAGGACTTGATTCGAGAATCAAACCTGCCCAACTGGGCGACTCTTGCGCTATTTATGGCGATTAGTTTTCTTGCAGGATTCGTTTTGGAATGGATTTCAATCCTGTTGATATTCATTCCTGTGTTCATCCCTGTGATCGCACACATGGGTTACGACCCAGTTTGGTTCTGCGTGTTGTTCCTGATCATTATTCAAACCAGCTACCTTACGCCGCCAATGGCACCTGCGATTTTCTACTTAAGAGGCATTAGCCCACCAGAAATTACGTTGCAACACATGTTTCGAGGCATGACTCCGTTTATACTGTTACAACTTGTCACTTTGTGTGTGGTAATTGCATTTCCGCAAATCGTTTTGTGGCTGCCTGATAAACTACTGGGCTTCAACTGATAGAGGTATAAAGAAATGGAAATTGATCAGATTCTCCAACATCCGCCTTTGTCGCTGACCGACAAACAACGGCGTTTCTATTTTGACAACGGTTATCTTTTGGTTGAGAGTGTTGTGCCGGAAAATTGGTTGAATCGGCTGCGCGATGCAACAAATGAAATGGTTGATCGAAGCCGAGAAATTACGATTTCCGATAGTATATGGGACCTCGAAAAGAGCCATTCACCGGAAGATCCGCGCCTGCGAAGACTTACCAGTCCGAATGACCATCACGATGTCTACTGGGAATATGCGTCCAGTTCGCTGATTACAGATATTGTGGCTGATTTGGTCGGTCACCATGTCAAGTTTCATCACTCGAAACTGAATTTTAAGTGGGCACACGGTGGTGAAGAAGTCAAATGGCATCAGGACATTCAATTCTGGCCGCATACCAACTACAGTCCGCTGACTGTCGGCCTGTATCTGTATGAGTGCAATCACGAACAGGGGCCGCTTGTTGTTCTTCCCAAGAGCCACAAATGGCCACTCTATGATCAGTACAACGATTCTGGGCAATGGGCCGGATGCCTGTCGGCCGGAGATGCTGGAAAACTCGATTCAAGTCGAGCCGTGGAACTTAGCGGTCCGGCAGGATCTCTTACGATTCACAACTGCAGAATGCTGCATTCGTCAAGGCCAAACCGTTCATCCGTAGGGCGCCCTCTCCTACTGAATGCATATTCATCTGCAGACGCTATGCCCTATACCCCGGTTCCGACAGACTCTAGATATTATCAAACCATCGTAAGGGGACAAACGGCTCGCTGGGCACATCACGATGAGCGGCCATGTCAGATACCACCTGACTGGTCAGGAGGTTATACTTCCATCTTTGCTCTTCAGCAGGAAGAGGCCATGTAAACTGAGCGAGTGGAATGGTCCCTTTAACCGTCGCATAACTCACACATTTAAAGATATTCCCCCTTTGGAGGTAATTTGATTACCACTTTCGCAGTCTATTTCGATGAGCGAACCTAGCAAAGTACTATTGCCAGACATTGGAGACTTCACAGATGTAGAAGTCATTGAACTGCATGTTGCAGTCGGTGATACGGTTGCCGTCGATGATTCGGTCCTGACCTTAGAGAGCGACAAGGCGACGATGGATGTACCGTCTCCAGTGGCAGGTAAAGTCGTAGAAGTAGTAGTCAATTTGGGTGACAAGATTTCAGAGGGCGATCATCTGTTGAGTGTCGCGGCATCCGGGGAAGCTGCAGAAGAAACTCCGGAACTACCCGAACCGGCTCTTGAAGAGGCGACTACTGAGGAAATCACGACAGCGTCTGTTAAAGAAGAAACGGATGTAGCTGTTGAAGATGACAATCAGTCCCAGAACGACTATTACGTACCACCTCCACCTCCAACCCTGCCGCCACCTGTGGAGCGATCGAAAGGAACTCTTCCCCATGCGAGTCCAGGCGTACGACGATTTTCAAGAGAACTGGGAGTTGATTTATCCCAAATCAGAGGGACAGGCGCGAAAGGGCGAATCGTCCGGGATGATGTCAAAAATCACGTTAAACAACAGATGCAGGACGGCGCTTCACAAGACGGCGGCTACAGGTTTGGTCCACCCCCTATTCCAGAGGTCGATTTCTCGAAATTTGGTGAAACCGAAATTCTCAAACTGTCGAAAATCAAGCGAATCACCGGAGATCGCCTGCACCGTTCGTGGCTTGATATTCCGCACGTCACACATCATGATGAAGCAGACATTACCGAACTTGAGCTGTTTCGTAAAGCAATTGATGCCGAGGAGAAAATTGCCGGTACTCGAGTAACGATTCTTGCTTTCATCTGTAAAGCCATTATCAATGCTCTTCAGCAATATCCGAATTTCAATTCATCTTTATCTCCAGATGGCCAAAGCCTAATCTTAAAGAAATATTTTAACATTGGCGTTGCCGTTGATACACCAAACGGATTGGTTGTTCCGGTAATCAGAGATATTCAGACTTTGGGTGTGCTGGACATCGCGAGAATGCTGCAGGCACTTGGCGGAAAAGCTCGAAACGGAGAACTTACACCTTCTGATTTTCAAGGCGGTTGTTTCACGATTTCAAGCCTTGGTGGCATTGGCGGGCGTTTCTTTACGCCAATAATCAATCCTCCGGAGGTTGCAATTCTGGGAGTTAGCAGAAATCATCAGGTAGCAGTGCCAGCAGAAGGCGGCATGGAGTGGAAAACTATGCTTCCACTGTCGCTTTCGTACGATCACAGAGTAATTGACGGCGCCGAAGCAGCACGATTCACAAAGTTTGTCTGCCAACTGCTATACGATTCAAGACGAATTCTGTTGTAGTCGCATCCTTTTCTACAGTTAATTAACGAACCTGAACGTCTTGAACGACAACGAATCGAATATTCACGCCGATGTTGCGGTTCTTGGTGCCGGTCCCGGCGGATATACTGCTGCGTTTCGAGCGGCAGATCTTGGCAAAAAGACAGTCTTAATTGAACGCTATCCGCAGCTTGGCGGTGTTTGCCTCAACGTTGGGTGCATTCCATCCAAAGCTTTGCTTCATGTGGCAAAGGTCATCTGTGAGGCAAGTGAAGTCAAAGACTGTGGAGTCACATTCGAGGATCCTGACATTGATCCTCAAAAGCTTCGTAGCTGGGTGGACAGAGTTATCGGCCACCTGACAGGAGGCCTAGCCGCGCTAGCAAAACAAAGAGGTGTGAGAGTCATTACTGGATACGGTCAATTTTCCAGTTCAGAATCCATTAACGTAGTTGATGAAAACAGTGTAAAGAAAGTTTTTTTTCGAGATGCCGTGATTGCCGCCGGATCTCGTCCATCCTCTTTACCTTTCCTGCCAGACGACCCTCGTATTGTCGATTCAACCGGTGCCCTGTCACTGCAGAAAGTTCCTGAACGACTCCTGATCATCGGTGGTGGAATCATCGGACTAGAGCTGGCAACCGTATACCACGAGCTTGGGTCCTCGATTACCGTAGTGGAGATCATGGACAGCCTCATCGCCGAAGCTGATACAGATATCGTGAAACCTCTTACCGCCCGCATCAAGAAAAAATATCAACAGATCATGCTCAAGACCGCTGTCGTTTCCGTTGATGCTAACAAGGACAACCTCAATGTTGTATTTGAAAGCGATGGTAAAAGGATTGAAGACAGCTTCGATATGATACTGACCGCGGTCGGTCGAACGGCAAACGGAAATTCTATCGGCGCCGTTGCCGCTGGAATCGAAGTTGATGAAAGAGGCATCATTCCTGTCGACCGGCAACAGCGAACAAATGTAGAAGGTATCTTTGCAATTGGCGATATTACTGGACAGCCCATGCTGGCGCACCGTGCCAGCCATCAAGGCAAAGTTGCAGCAGAAGTTATTGCTGGAATGAAATCCGGCTTCGACACTTCCATCATACCGTCCGTAGCCTACACTGACCCTGAAATTGCCTGGGTTGGACTGACCGAGAGAGAAGCCAAAAGAACCGGTACACCCTTTGAGAAAGCTGTCTTTCCGTGGCGCGCCAGCGGTAGGGCACTGTCCATGTCCCGCCCAGAGGGAACTACCAAACTCCTGTTTGATCCGACTACCAACAGATTGATTGGCGCCGGGATTACAGGTACGAACGCAGGAGAACTAATCGCAGAAACAGCATTGGCAATTGAAATGGGCTCAGACGCAGAAGATATAGCACTGACCATTCACGCTCATCCGACGTTATCAGAAACGATTGGATTTGCCGCTGAAACGTATGAAGGAACGATTACGGATCTTTACCTGCCTAAGAAATCAAAATCAGACAACCGCTAAGGCAATAACTGATATCGATTTCAAAGCTATGCTCTTGAAATTCAATGGGAATATGAAAACTGCTACTGGCAATTCATCCGAATTTCCAATCTGAATCCAACAGGCAACACTAATCAAATCGAACGATCACTATCGACTGCCGTATATTCAGAAAAAACAGCAGGGCGTGGATAAAGCAAATTCATCGGAGTAGATTTTCCATCGCTTTGAACAATTCGAACGTGTTCCCTGTTCATCAAACGCGGCCTTACGACCCCACACGAATGCGAAATGATCTGAACTTCCTGAATCAGTTTCTTGCAGTAGTTGGCTACCTTTACCGACTTGTCAGCAGGGTTCAGACCTTTTTGAAGTCTTGGATTGTGTGTCGTGACCCCTGTTGGGCAGGTATTCTTGTTGCATTTGAGTGATTGAATGCAACCGAGTGCGAACATGAAGCCTCGCGCTGATGTTACAAAATCGGCACCAGTAGCAATCGCCCACGCAACCTCTGACGGATTAACAAGCTTGCCCGATGCAATCGTCCTGATTCGTTCGCGCAATCCATATTTGTGCAGGACATCAGATACCATTGGAAGCGACTCGCGCACAGGCAAACCGACATTGTCCATTAATGGCATGGGTGCCGCACCCGTGCCGCCATCACCGCTATCGACAGTAATAAAATCTGGAGCGCTTTCAATACCGCGCACATTAATTTCCAAACACATTTCTTCAAGCCAATCGTAACTGCCGAAAACGGATTTAAAACCAACCGGTTTTCCGGAAATTTCACGAATTTGTCCAATCACGTCGAGAAGATCGGAGATATTCTCGATTTCAGGATGACGATTGGGAGAGATCGACGCTTCGCCTGCCGGTATGCCTCTAATTGCGGCGATTTCTTCGGTGACCTTAGCTGCCGGCAATATTCCGCCCTTGCCAGGTTTAGCACCTTGGCTGAGTTTCAACTCAAACATCTTGACTTGTTCGTGGGCAGCGGCTTCCCGGAGTTTGTCCGCATCCAGATTTCCTTCCTTATCGCGAACACCATATTTTGCTGTTCCGATCTGAAACACAATGTCGCATCCTCCTTCAAGGTGGTGGCTTGAAAGTCCGCCTTCTCCAGTGTTGTACCAGCAACCAGCCAATTTGGCGCCTTTCGACAGCGCGCGTACTGCGGGAGTCGAAAGCGCTCCATAGCTCATGCCGGAAATATTGAAAAATGAAGGAGCATTGTAAGGATTTCTGCTGTAAGGTCCGATCAACATCGGCACCATTGCAACCGCGTGTTCTGTTAAAGTGGGGAACGGGCAGTTCACAAAAATTGTTGTGCCAACAGGAGACAGACTTCGCGTAGAACCGAACGCGACGGTGTTGTCCACATTCTTTGAAGAGCGTTCTATCCAATCCCTTTCAGCTCGATTGAAGGGCATTTCTTCACGGTCCATTGCGAAGAAATACTGGCGAAAAAATTCGCCAAGCATTGAAAAGATATAACGAAATCTTCCCAGAACTGGATAATTTCTTCTGACTGCATCGCGCGTCTGTCTTACGTCTATGATGAAAATTACTATAACAATCGCAACAACCACGCCTACTGTAAAAATGAATAGTGTAGAGAGAAACTGTACGCTCCCCATTAGAATTTCATCAACAATCATGGTAAAACCGTTATAAAAAATTGTCGTGTGACACTGGAATAATTTTGCTATATCGCATGATCTTTGTGAACATGTACATTCAACATTTACTGTAACCTAAGATATATCATTCTGCCTTAAAAATAAGTAGCGCCAAAATCACCCTGCTGATTGATGCCTGTTATTTCTGTATTCACCCTGTATCGCAAATATAAACATTTTTAAAACTCAGTTTTGCCAACAAACTGCTCTTTTGGAAAACAAGGATATTAGCTGTACGAAACTCACAGACCCAAATACAGACAGAACAATACAGGAGTCTTAATTAGGCACAGTGACAGACGAAACCGGCACAGGTAAATTTCTGATATGAGAGTATTCCTTTCCGCCAATTGGTTCTGACTCAACTGCACAATGGGAGTTGTTGTTGCAGAGTGCTCAACGAGGTTCAATTCGGCTTATTCCTCCCATGTAGGGTATCAACAAATCAGGAACGTCAATACAACCATCTTCGTTCTGGTAGTTCTCCATAACGGCAATAAATGCCCTGCCCACAGCTAGACCGGAGCCGTTCAAGGTGTGCACTGGTTCCGGACGTTTCGTCTGCGGATTGCGCCAGCGAGCTTTCATCCTGCGAGCCTGGAAACCTTCGCAATTGCTGCAAGAAGAAATTTCCCGATATTTCTGCTGACCAGGTAGCCAGACTTCAATGTCGTAAGTCTTTGCCGCACTGAATCCCATATCGCCGGTACACAACACGATAACGCGATAAGGCAGACTGAGCAGTTTGAGAATTTGCTCTGCATTTGCGGTTAGTTCTTCAAGAACCTCATATGAAGATTCTGGGCTGACAATATGAACAAGTTCAACTTTTTCAAATTGGTGCTGACGAATCATGCCGCGGGTATCCTTGCCATATGAGCCGGCTTCCCGACGAAAGCAAGGAGTATGCGCAACGAACTGCATGGGCAAAGAGGCCGGTTCAAGAATGCAATTCCTGACAATATTGGTTAACGGAACTTCCGCAGTTGGAATCAAGTAAAAATCACGGGAATCCTCAAGATGAAACTGATCATCTTGAAACTTTGGGAGTTGCCCAGTACCGTACAGTATGTCTGCATTGACAACAAATGGAAGATTGATTTCTTCGTAGCCGTGCTCCCGAGTATGTGTATCGATCATCAACTGCGATATTGCTCGATGAAGTGCGGCAAGCTCCTGACGCATTACGACAAATCTCGACCCTGCAAGTTTTGCGGCCAATTCAAAATCAAGCATTCCTAGCCCTTCACCCAGAGCAACGTGATCTTTAGGCTCGAAATCAAATTCTCTGATTTTTCCAACCTTTCGGATCTCCTCATTATCTTCTTCGGAGTTGCCGATCGGAACCGAGTCGTGAGCAATGTTGGGGATGTTCGATTGAAAAGCATGAATTTCATCTTGAATTAAGGCGAACTGCTCCTCAAAGTCACTAAGTTCCGTGCCGACATTCGCTACGTCGGCCATCAAATCAGATACATCTTTACCTGAAGATTTTAATGTTCCAATTTCTTTGGAAAGCTGATTTCGCTGATTTCGAGCCGCTTCCGTGTTCGACTGGATAGATTTTCTGCGGAATTCGAGATCTTCAAAATAAGATATGTCGAACTCATAACCTCTCGGCTTGAGCTTCTTTGCGATTGACTTGTACTCGTTACGAAGCAATTGTTGATCAAGCATTGTTCCCTCGAACTATCGTAATATGCATGGAATTCTGAACCGTCAAGTAAATTATAAAATGTCAATTCGCAATCTAATTAGAATTGTGAAGCCCTACCCAATGTGCTTGGACTTTGCATCCTGTTGCTGTCGAATTGCCTGCAGGTAGTCCTTGATTCTCTTTTCCACACCGCGCTCAACTGGCTGATAATATCTCGTCTGTCGCATTCCTTCAGGAAAGTAGTTCTCACCTGCCGCGATTCCACCGGGTTCGTCGTGAGCATAGCGATATTCTTTGCCGTACCCCAATTCCTTCATTAAATGCGTCGGTGCGTTTCGCAGGTGAAGCGGTACCTCAAGATTACCAAATACCTTTGCATCGTTGTACGCATTTCCGAATGCCTTGTACACCGCGTTGCTCTTCGGACAGCAAGCAAGATAAATCACCGCCTGTGCGATTGCCAGCTCTCCTTCAGGTGTACCCAATCTCTGATAGGTTTCCCAACCGTTGAGTGCAACATTGAGTGCATTTGGATCAGCATTTCCAATGTCTTCGCTCGCAATGCGAACGACCCTTCTTGCGATATAGATCGGATCACATCCACCTGCTAGCATTCGTGCGAACCAGTATAGTGAGGCATCGGGGTCAGATCCGCGCACTGATTTGTGAAGCGCTGAAATTTGTTCATAATATATGTCGCCTCGTTTGTCGAATCTGGCCATTGGCTCGCCAACAACTTCGGCAGCTAAATTTGCTGATACAATCCTGTCTTTTTCACTTCGTACGATTCCAGCAGCCACTTCAATGTAGTTCAATACTCTTCTTGCGTCTCCACCCGATGCTTCCACGAAAATAGCTTGGGCCTGCTCAGAAATGGCAAAATTCTCAGGCAGTACATCAGAGCCGGCTGTCAGACTTCGATGTAGAACTTTTCGGGCATCTTCAATCTGCAAAGGTTTTAGCACATAGACTTTCAGCCTCGACAGAAGTGCACCATTCAACTCGAAACCTGGATTTTCAGTTGTAGCTCCGATAAATATTAGGTCTCCACTTTCAATATGAGGCAGAAAAGCATCTTGTTGAACTTTGTTGAATCTGTGAACCTCGTCGACGAATAACACCGTTGCTTTTCCTTGACTCTTTGCGCTGCTGCCCGACGCAACCGCTTTTCGGATATCTTGAATTCCGCTCTTGACAGCAGATATGGTCAGAATTTGGGCATTGAGTGAGCCGGAGATAATACGAGCAAGAGTGGTCTTGCCACTTCCTGGAGGCCCCCACAAAACCATAGAATGGGGAATTCCAACTTCGATTGCCATTCGTAGTGGCTTGCCGGCAGCCAGTAGGTGATCTTGACCAAAAACATCATCGACTGTTTCGGGTCGCAGAAGTTCCGCAAGCGGAGTCAGTTGACGATAACTCTTAGAATTGTTGATATCTGATTTGTCCAAAATGAGAAGTTGATTTTTGCAATTGAGGTTGCTTCAACTCGCTATTCCTCTTCACGTGCATCGATCAGGTCTACACCTTGCGGTAGAACAATCTGAAAGGTTGCCTCATCGAATTCAGAACCCTGGACGACATCAAGTAACTGAAGTCTCGTAGTATTTCCCAAAGTATCCAGAATTTCTACACTTCTTAGACTCTGTTCATCAAACCCAAGTCGCATGGATTCAAACTGAGCAGATCCTTCAATTTTCGGCTGAATCGAAACCCAGGCCAATTGCCCTTGAATGTCCAGATCTTCGACAATGTAATTTTCTTCAAGATCATATGTACCCGCTAGGACTTGAGCGGCACTACGGTCGAAGACATCAGTAAATTTTCGAACCGTCGCCTGTTCCAGCTCTACGTCATATTCCCAGATATTCGTTCCATCACTGACGATTGTCTGAGCGAACGGTTCAGAATACTCCCAACGAAATCGATTCGGGCGAGACAACCACATCAAGCCGACACTTTCTTCCACCAAAAACAGCCCTTCATCAAGAATCACCTGATAGAATTCTGCGAAATAGGTGCTGTCCTGCTCGAAAAACTTGGACAATCTGTCCAATGATACGGAAGAAATTGCTACTGTAGGTGCAATAAAAACCGCCAGTGTCAGTATGCGCACCAGAGATTTCTTACTAAATATTCTCATGTCATTCCTCCGGCGGTGGTACTAGAACTTCTCGCTTTCCACCAGCCTGAAGCGGACTGACCGCACCGGCCGCCTCCATGTTCTCAATAATTCTTGCGGCTCTGTTATAGCCAATGCGTAAATGCCGCTGAACCGAAGATATAGTCGGTCGCCTGGAGCGCGCCACAAAATCCAGAGCAGCATTGTAGAGTTCGTCCTCTTCATCATCCAATCCAAATCTGCCATTGTTAGAATTGGAGCCAACCTCATTGTTCAATGCCGCTTCCATACTTTCGTCGTACACTGGGTCCCCTGAGCGTTTGACGCTATCAACGACTCGTTTGACTTCATCATCGTCTACAAACGCACCATGTACACGCTTAGCCGTCGCACTTCCAGGCGGAATAAACAACATGTCACCCGCTCCCAATAAATGCTCAGCGCCCGGTTGATCAAGAATCGTTCGAGAATCTGCGTTTGAAGCTACCTTGAACCCGATTCTCGTTGGGATATTTGCCTTGAGTGTGCCGCGAATCACATCCGTAGAAGGACGTTGTGTTGCAACAATCAGATGAATGCCTGCTGCGCGCGCTCGTTGTGCAATCCGAATAATCAATTCCTCAGATTTCTTGGAGGTGGCCATAATCAAATCAGCCAATTCATCAATGATGACGACAATATAGGCGAAGGGTACAAGCGGCTTGGCCAGCTCAGAATCCGCTGCTGTAGGGTCTGGAATCGGATTTTTAGAATTACGTACCAACTCGTTGCAATTCTCCATGTTCCGAACACCCAGATGGGCCATGATCTCGAAGCGTCGTTCCATTTCGGAAATACACCAGTGCAGCGCATTGTCTGTTTTTGCTACTTCAGTGATCACTGGCACAAGCAAATGCGGAATTCCCTCGTATATTGATAGTTCAAGCCGTTTGGGATCAATCATGATCAATCGGAGATCGTCCGGCGTCGACTTGAAAAGAAAACTCAGCAGAATCGCATTCAAACAAACCGATTTACCAGCTCCGGTAGTACCGGCGATCAGCAAATGTGGCATGGCTGCGAGGTTCGAGACTACGGTACGGCCGCCAATATCCTTGCCCAAAACCATCGTTAGAGGATGTTTCGATTTCTTGTATTCATCCGAATCCAGTCCGTCGATCAGACGAACTAATTCGCGCTTCGTATTCGGGACTTCTAGCCCGACGTACGAACTTCCCGGAATATTGTCAACAACACGCACGCTCATAACTCTCAGCTGCCGAGCAAGGTCAGTGGAAAGGTTTACAATCTGGCTTGCTTTGACGCCCGCCGCTGGATCAATTTCGAACTGCGTGATGACCGGCCCGGGATGTGCTCCCCGAACAGCCACCTGAACATTGAAATCTCCCAGCATGAATTCAATTTTGGCAGCCATTTCATTAATTTCTTCTTGTGAATACGCATTGTTGGATTTTTCTGAAGGGTCCAGTATCGAAATATCAGGAAATGTCTGCTGAACAGCCGGAGATTTATTTGACACATCTGTAGTCTTCTTCGCGGATACCGTCCGATTCAGTTGCAATGGGGGGGCTGACTGTCCCATTGAAGGCTGTGATTCTATTTCGGATTGGACCGGCACATTCTGACCTTTCAATGGAACGATAATTGGCTCGGCACGCCGTCTATCACCTGAAACTCGTGGTTTCGGCCTTTCGGCTTGAATCGACGGCTTTGATTGCTGGCTTTTATTCTGTGACTTTAATTTCGTTTTTCCAAACCCGTCACGTAATCGAATACGACCTGAGCTTTTCTCGTTGCGAATTGGTGTGGCAAACCTCTTCCTTGAAGTTGTTTGTCTTTTCTCGACTCTACCAATTGAAAACAAATTCAGACAGAGAGCGAATAATAAATTTCCAGTGAAGTTGAATATTCGAATCCAGGGAATAATCCCGAGCGCGTTGGTGCCAACTACGAAAAATCCGGCAAACAATGAAACGGCCCATTTCTCTTGAATATAAGCTGCTGCAAGCTTGGTGACTTCATAACCCAAAACACCGCCACGATGAAATCCCGTTTGGTAGGTGCCGTAAAGGCTTTCCAGACCACAACCCCCGAAAAATGTCAGAACAAAGCCGATAAAGAACAGAATCGGAAGGAAGATTTGCCCGCCTCCGCTGTGCTGCCGTTTCCATTTTCGTTGGTAATTCCATCCAAATTGGGCAATGCCCACAGGGATGAAAATTACAGAGTATCCAAATAGATATAAGCCGATGTCTGCGATGTAGGCACCGATGACCCCACCAATATTGGAAATCTCATCCGGAGAGTTAGAAGCATTCCATCCGGGATCGGCAGGAGAATAAGTCAAAAAAATCGCAGCGAGAGTCAATGCCAATGCCCAAAGCAGAAGCATCAGAAATTCACTACTAATGCGAAAGAATGTTGATATTACTTTGCCAGCCAAACCAAAGAATTGCTGTGAAGCTGCAGAAAAAAGGGTAAGTTGGAACTTACTTGAGAAACTCTTGTTGGTGCATATCGCATTGCAATTTTTGCACTCTGGGACAATTATAAATTAGTTTCATGTTCGGATAGTGACAGAAACACAGGCGAAACAAAATCTACATCAGAGAGACTAACTCAATTTGTTTCCCGCAAACAAACCATAAATCAATGATTAGATTGATGTATGAAGTGAGAATTTTGTTTCAATTCCTGAGTCTTGCGCTAACAGCTAACACTGTGTGCAAGAACACTGCGTAGTTTACCTATACTCTGTATTGGCTACTTTGCCGAACCAAAACTCTTGCCAATTCTGGTTTATAATTTCGTTTGTGCTATTCAGCGCAAGGTTCACCTCCAAATTCATTGCTGGGGTTTCAAATCGAATGTTCATTCAGCAGACGGAAAAGATTATGAGGGATGCCAATCTGATTCGTTTACTTTCCGATTGCACTCGTATATCAGGTTATGTCAAAACACTGTAAATTGCTGATTTTAGGGTCCGGTCCTGCTGGATACACTGCTGCTGTCTACGCAGCACGATCCAATTTGTCTCCCGTTCTGATTACAGGCATCGAACAAGGAGGTCAATTATCTAAAACCACAGATGTAGACAACTGGCCCGGTGATACCGAAGGCGTGCAAGGCCCCGAATTGATGGATCGTATGTGGCAACATGCTGCAAGATTTGAAACTGAAATAATCAACGATCACATACATACAGTAGACTTGCAATCTCAACCATATCGTTTGATTGGCGACCGGGACGAATATACCTGTGATTCTCTAATAGTTTCTACCGGTGCTTCTGCCAGATATCTCGGCCTGGAATCAGAAGAACGATACAAGGGGAAAGGTGTTTCCGCTTGCGCAACCTGTGACGGATTTTTTTATAGGGACCAAAAAGTCGCAGTAATTGGGGGCGGCAATACTGCTGTAGAGGAAGCGCTTTATCTGTCGAACATTGCATCTTCTGTTGTGTTGGTGCATCGCCGAGACAAACTTCGTGCCGAAGCCATCCTCGCTGACAGGCTTATGAGCCGAAGTGTTGAAAATGGTGGGAACATTTCCATCTTGTGGAACCACAAGGTCCAAGAAATGGTTGGAGATGGCAGCGGGTTGACAGGATTGATATTGCATAACTCAGTCACAGGTGACAAGCATCAAATCGATGTGCACGGGGTTTTCATCGCAATCGGCCACACACCCAATACAGAATTATTCAAAGGCCAATTAGCAATGCAAAACGGATATATCATCACTGCAAACGGCTTCGATGGCGGTGCCACGGCAACTAGCAAACGTGGGGTGTTCGCAGCCGGTGATGTCAGTGATCATGTCTATCGTCAGGCGGTCACGTCAGCAGGTACAGGCTGTATGGCAGCCTTGGATGCACAGAAATTTTTAGAATATTCGGAATCCTGACGAATTGCACTTGCTGACTTAAAATGAAATCCTCCGACACATTCGAGTCCGCCATGGAAAAATTCGGCGTGACTCAGCTGGATCAAGCCGCGAAAATTGAACACAACAAACTGAAACCTTTACCAAATAACGAAAAAGCCGTTGCTGAAGAACAGAGTGTTCTCAGAGAATCCATGGCTGAATTCCCGGATCTTTCCAAAGTGGAAATTGACGGTAACGAAGAATTCCGCAAACCCGGACTAGCCAAGCGGGACTTTATCCGATTAAAGCAAGGAAAGTTCCACCGACAGGATTCTGCGTATGTTCGCGGATATACAGTCGAGGAATCGGCGAAGATTGTTCGTCGTTTCCTCGCAGACTCCGTCAACTCTGGTTTTCGATGCGTAAAAATTGTCCATGGGAAAGGATTAAATTCTCCCGATGGAATATCCAGAGTCAAACTCACTACGCAAAAAATACTGACACTGAATAAATTTGTACTTGGCTACTGCAACGCATTGCCAAATGACGGCGGCTCGGGGGCGAAGTACATTCTGCTGAAAAAAAGACAGGGCTGAATAGCAGCGTAAGCCTCCCATCCGTCCTTAATGATTGGCCAGTCAGGATGTCATTGACACTACAGCCCAAACAGCGATGCCTTCTTTCCGACCGATAAATCCAAGACTCTCCGTAGTCGTCGCTTTTACATTGACCTGTTCTTTGGAGATTTCCAAATCCCGAGCAATGTTCATTTTCATCTCGGAGGTGTAAGGACTCAATTGCGGAGCCTGAGCAACCACTGTAATATCGACATTGGATACCGAGTAACCTAACTTAACAAGATCCCCAGCAACCTTCCGAAGAAAGAAACGGCTGTCTACATCCTTGTATTGAGGATCGGTATTTGGAAAATGGATACCAATGTCTCCGAGTCCCGCCGCACCCAGTAGTGCATCCACTACTGCATGTACTATTGCGTCGGCGTCAGAATGCCCTGCAAGTCCCACAGTGTGGGGAATATCTACGCCGCCGAGCATGAGTTTCCTGTCCTTGGCAAACTCATGTACATCGAATCCGAATCCGACTCTGAAGTTCAATTTATATTTCCTGAATGGAGTTCAAGATTTGCATTACAGGTTCACCATTGCATGAGCTATGTTCATGTCATCAGCTGTTGTGATCTTGATGTTTGATGAACTGCCTCTGACGAGAATTGGATGGTAGCCAAGCAGTTCCACTGCCTGCGCTTCATCAGTAACCTCTGTACCAGATTGTAGGCATTTGGTTAAAGCTCTATTCAGGATACCAATTTTGAACATTTGCGGTGTCTGCGCTCGAAAAAGCTCACCTCGCGGCAAGGTTTTGGATATTCGACTTGAGGAGCCAAGCTTGACAGTATCGTGAATAGGCTCGCTTAGTATTCCACCATTCAAGTCTTCTCCAACATTCGACAGCAAAGAAGAGATTTCATCCAGACTTAAAAATGGCCGATTGGAATCGTGAACGAGAATCCAATCACTCTCTGAACAACCATTTTCAAGAAGGTGCCTCGTCCCATTCAGCACGGTTTCAGCGCGAGATATTCCTCCATGGTATATGTCTAAGACTTTCGGATGCAGGGACTTTACCCATTCACTGCGCTCGCAATCTGCCGATAAGCCGATATATATCCCTTCGATCTTTTCATGGTTAGCTAGTGATTCTACAGCCCGTTCAAGGACAGTTTTATCTCCTAGTTTCATGAATTGTTTGGGTATGGATGCCTCCATCCGCTGGCCGATTCCTGCCGCTGGTATCAATCCCCAGTAACGATTCAACGGAAATTCATTGACTTGACTGACCATATTTAAATTCTGTCCAATAGATGACCGCAATCTGCGAGTAGGCGTCGCACTAGAATAAGTAGTCTAGTTTAGTAACTTCGGAACTGTATTTACGAATAGCTAGATGCATAGACTCCCAGAGAGCACTCCGTGAACAGTCAAAACACAGGCATGCACAACTACTCTGGCCCATTATATAGTGGGCGTTCGCAAAGTAGATTGAGATAGTGAGAAGCTGAGTGTTAGATATTATGGTGTTATGTGCATAATGGGTGATTGCAAGCATGTGTACGCACCATGAATCTGTCGACTTTCTCAATGAGATTGGGCTCAGTGCCATTGTGTTCCTTAATTCTGCGAACGTTTGTTACAAATGCTTGGTTGTCTACTTTCTATCGTTCAATATAATTTCTTCTGCTTGTTCGGTACATTATTCTTACACCCATTGATTTGAGACGTGGATCAAAATCACAAAAATTCTCCACTTAATCCTCCGACTATTCAAGTCGAAGATGCAAGCGTATCGTGGTGTGAATTGTATGGAAGCGCCGATGCACTCGCTATCGCATCAGCGGCCGGCAGACACTCTGGGCTGGCTGTGGTAGTGACGGGTAGCAGTCGAGAAGCAGAAATCCTTGTGGAGTCCCAGAAATTTTACAGTTCAGAAAGCGTTCCCATCCTATTATTTCCGGGCTGGGAGTGTCTTCCGTATGACACCTTCAGCCCGCACCAGGACATTGTGTCTCAGAGAATAAATCTTCTTAGCAAGCTACCATTACTTGCACGCGGAATTGTTGTGGTATCGGTCGACAATCTCATGCAAAGGCTCCCCCCTGTCAATTACATCGCAGCAAACAGTTTTGCACTTGCAATCGGTTCCATTCTAAATGTTGAAGCACTTCGCAATCAACTGAATCAGGCATCGTATCGAGATGTCAAGCAAGTAGAAGCATCTGGAGAATATGCCTTTCGAGGCGGCGTGGTTGACCTGTATCCCACGGGAGCAGCCGATCCTATTCGTATTGAACTGTTTGGAGACAGAATCGACACACTTCGCTTCTTTGATGCGCAAACACAGCTGTCAAAACAGAAAATCGAAAGTATCGAAATTCTCCCGGGCGGAGAAATTCCAATAAACGATGAGAGCATTCGGTCTCTTCGTCAAGGGATTCGCGAACATTTAGACGGTGACCCTCGCGAGAACGAAGTCTACAATGGAATTGACTCAAAACAGCTGCCAAATGGTACGGAATTCTATCTCCCGCTTTTCTACCGTAGTACTTGTTTGCTTTTCGACTACGTTCCTTCTTCCTCCGTCTACTTCACAATGGAGAGCTGCCTCAGCGGTGCCGATCAGTTTTGGCAGCAAGTAAATGAGCGCTTTCAGATTGCGAGCAATCGTGCTTCACGGCTTCCCTTGTTACCGAATATGCTCTATCTCTCTCCCACCCAACTCGAAGAACAGCTGAAATTGCACGCAAATGTACAAATCAATGGAATGTCACACTCCTTCATTCACAATTTTCAGACCGAACAACCACCAGAAATTTCAGTAAAAAGTCGAAATATAAAACTTGAACTAACACTGCAAAGTCACCTTAAATCAGCACAACTAAAAACACTAATTTGTGTTGACGGTTTGGGGCAGCGCGAGACAGTCGAAAACGCTCTTAAGAAAATTGAAATTCCATATGCCCGTGTCGAAACATGGGACAACTTCATAAAGTGCAACTCACAACTCGCTATCTCAATATCAAGACTGCAAGCAGGACTACAGATTCCACAAGATGGATTGCAAGTCATCACAAGCTCGGAACTATTCGGAAGACGAATTCAGGCTCCGAAACCAACCACCCGGGTTCGAAGTCCGGAAGCCCTAATCGCCTCCATGGAAGAGTTGGAAATTGGAGAACCCGTAGTTCACGAACTATATGGAATTGGCCTGTATCGGGGACTTGTAACGATGGATGTGACCGGGATGCCAACAGAATTCCTGACTATAGAATACCGAGACAATGAAACTCTCTATGTCCCTGTCTATTCAATCGACTACGTTAGTCGCTTTGTCGGCAGAAAATCTGAAGAGTTGGTGCTCAATTCGTTGAGCTCGAAAAATTGGGACAAGGCAAGAAGGAATGCCCGCGAAAAAGTTTTTGACATTGCCGCTGAACTGCTGGAAATTCAGTCACTAAGAGATTCTCGTAAAGGGAATTGTATGCCTGTACCCGAAGAGGATTATCAGAACTTCGTCTCTCGCTTTACCTATCGTGAAACCCCGGACCAAAAGAATGCCATAGGACAGGTGCTGAATGATCTTAGTTTGAGTCGGCCAATGGACAGACTTATTTGCGGTGATGTCGGATTTGGGAAAACTGAGGTTGCCATGCGTGCGGCACTGGTCGCAGTTGCGAACAGCTACCAAGTCGCAGTAATTGTCCCGACTACACTCTTGGCTCAGCAGCATTTCGATGTATTTCAGGATCGTTTCTCAGAAATGGGAATCCGTATAGAACTGTTGTCTCGAATGCGAAAAAGTTCCGACGTAAAAGATGTCATGCACCATTTGAAAACCGGCAAGGTGGATATCGCCATTGGAACTCATAGACTGCTTCAAAGTGATGTTGAATTCTCCAATTTGGGCCTGCTCATCATTGATGAAGAACACCGATTCGGGGTTCGACAAAAAGAGCACCTCAAAAAACTCCGTACCAATGTCGATATCCTTACACTCACGGCAACCCCTATTCCGCGTACCTTGAGCATGGCCATGAATGAAATTCGTGATATTTCGATTATCGCAACACCCCCAGACAACCGGCTCAGTGTTCGAACATTCCTGAAGAGTTGGCAACCTGAAATTATTCGCGAGGCATGCCAGCGAGAATTGGGGCGAGGAGGACAGATTTACTATGTCTACAATGAAGTCAGATCCATTCAGCAAGCTGCAAGAGAGCTTGCAAAAATAGTCCCTGAAGCGACTATTGATGTTGCACACGGACAAATGCCGAAGCTCAAGCTTGAAGCAGTCATGAAAAATTTCTATACGCAGAAGTTCGATGTTCTCGTGTGTAGTACGATCATAGAAAGCGGTATCGACATACCCACTGCCAATACCATCATTATCGACAGAGCATCCAAATTCGGTTTGGCACAACTTCACCAACTGCGAGGCCGTGTCGGACGGTCGCATCATCAGGCTTATGCTTATCTGCTGATTCCAAATAAAGAGTATCTTCGAGGCGATGCGAGGCACAGGCTAGAGGCAATCGAGGCTTTCGATCAACTAGGAATGGGGTACGTCATCGCCGCGCACGATTTAGAAATTCGTGGAGCGGGTGCGCTACTCGGAGAAGAGCAAAGCGGCGCAATTAATGATATCGGCTATGCCATGTATTCAGACTTTCTGAAGGATGCTGTATTGACGCTCAAAAATTCTCGTTCTAAACAAATTTTCAACAGTTCTCCAATTGCCAAGCAGGACAGCGCTGAAATCAATCTACATGCTCCAGCACTTATTCCTGAAAAATGGATTCCAAATGTAAACTTGAGATTGACACTCTATCGAAAAATCGCAACTGCAAGCGATAGTGCAAAACTCAATCAACTAAAGGCGGAAATGCTCGACCGATTCGGTCGATTTCCGAAAGAAGTCTCACTGCTATTCCATATCAGCAGTCTGAAACTACACTCAGTAAAACTGGGCATTGTGAATATCAATATTGGCTCGCACTCAGGACGGATTGTGTTCGGGGCACAAGCAAACTTTGATGTGAACGGACTCAACCACTTGATTGAAAGTTATCCGGGATCTGTGAAACTCAGCAAACCGGATTCGGCAATTCTTCTAACTCACTTACTTGATTCAGAAGATGACAGAATAAAGAAAGCATTCTTCATTCTGGACACTCTAACTCCAAAGGGAGTGAATAGTACCCAACAGCATGCTACAAATTGATCTGTTCCCTTCCGGGTGAGTCAAATCAGTGAGTAGATAAGGTCTAATTCGCCAGTACCACCAGAAAATGCGTCTCTTTGGGGTGAAGACTACCCCTACCAACGTGAAATTCCCCCCACAAAACACCAACAATTATTTTTGAACATCCAGTCAGACAGCCGCTCACTTCTTCATTATCAGACGACATCGCCGCCAATTCTTGATTTCCGCCATCAATTCCCAAAATAAAACTATATATGCAGACTACTCCAAAATTTCAGGGAGAACACACCATAGTCCTTGAATCATATAGTCGGCGTTGTCTCGAATTGAACTCGGCATTAAGAGGTTGGCCATCCAATATGATTCGAAATCCATGTGAGGTAGTGTTAGACACTATTCCAACTGACTCCCGACACTGGCTAGTCGGACCGAGTGCAGGGTGGCACTTTTGGCGTGTGCCTGAATGAACCAGCAACTACACACTTGTGCCATTCCGCATAGCTTACTTCATATTTGGCTATCGCCAGAGCGCATTAGGTTGTCCCTTTGATGAAATCTCAACAGAGACAAGTCAGGAATAAGATCGCTTTGCAATGAAGCAGAGGCGCCTACCGTGACATGCTACACGCCTGGGTACCAGTTGGCAAATACAAAACCTGCCACGGCACCCAAGCAGCCAACAATAACACAGACAGTTGTCAATGCCGGCAATCGCCTCATCACTTCATCCGTTCAACTCCCACAGGAATCTGAATTCAGCCTGACATCGGCCCCGGCTTCTGAACCTGTTTCATCAAACCATCGTCCCAGTCACCTTCGACAACAACATGTGATGCCGCTCCCAACTGAATAGCTTCAATCAGATTGTGGCTGAGGTATACATAGATGCCTGGTTGTCGAAACTTATACAAAGCAGCGCCAGCTGAACCACCTCGTATGAACCATGTTTCCAATCCAGTCGCAGGATCATCGGCAAATGATCCAGTTTCCCAGACGTAATCACCGTGACCGCCTATCAGATGAGGACGTGAATCGCGGTTTGACTGTGCATGGATGAACAGCGCCGTGCTTCCAACTTTCGACTTAAATGCATTGTCACCCGTAATTGCGCCAACTTTACCGTTGAAAACTACGTGAGATGGAATCAATTTAGCCATTAATGGTAAAACATCACCCAAATTTTCGAGGGGCGCGCTATACGTCTTGTAGTTACCATTCTCGTCTTTCGGAATATAGAAATCCTGCTCACCAACATAGAAAATTTGATCGTAACTCAGTTGGTTGCCATCCTTATCCTTCAAGCCGTCGCGCGGTAAAACCATTAGCGCACCGTTCATGCCGTGTACAACATGATAGGGAATCATCACCCCGCTTGGGGCACAGTGATACACGAATACACCTGGTTTGACTGCTCTCCATCGGAGCACTGTCTGCTCACCCGGCTGCACATGTGTAAGAGTGCCTCCTCCGAGTGCACCTGTTGATGCATGGAAGTCAATATTATGCTCCGTAACACTTTCCTTGGGGTTGATCAACGTCAGTTCGACAAAGTCACCTTCGTGACAGATGATCAACGGACCTGGAATAGAACCATTGAATGTAAGCGCCCAGACTTCAGCACCTGAATCATCTACTTTCCATTGCATTTCATGAGTCACCATCGTCACTTCAACCACTTTGGGTCCCGTGCTTGCGATTTGCTCATGTTCCGGGGCATTTGGTGGTGCTACAAGTTCTTGCTTGACACGCGGAAGTGCAGCAATTTCCTCCTCACTCATGGAAGAGTGCAAGCCTGCGCGTTCCCCCGCATCGGAAGTTCCATACGCATAGGCTGCTTGATTGCCAGCCATGGCAAACGCACCCAACGCTGCTGTAGTCGGCAATATAGTTGAAGCTTTCAGAAAATCCCTGCGATCTAGTTGATGCTCCAGGTTATCTGATTTAGGTTTTTCGTTTGACATAAGCATATACCTCAATTTATCTTTAAATGTTAGTAGTAAGACTAAATGATACAACTACGGGTGTCAACCAAGTAAGAGAAATATATATATATATCAACAATATATTTACTCATCCTTAATTTTATGACCGCAATGTTTTTGCCGCTTGGTTATATTGATCGTCAAATGAATCTTGACTGCCAACAAAAGAGGCATCTTTAGGAATTATTATCACACTGTGCATTAGCAAAACCTATCTGAATAGTCTTTTCCATTAGAGTTACGTGTTCTCTGTCAACCGTACCACAGCTAGTTTTCATATACATGTAGTTTAATCCGAGCCCTCCGGCGGTGGACAATCAAGCTGAATATTTTCCAATTGATCTTCAAATCCAAAATTACGCATATCTTCTATGCGCATTGGATAAAGTATGCCATCAAGATGGTCACATTCATGCTGCACAACACGAGAATGAAAATCCGTCACTGTTCTGTCAATAGAATTGCCGTTCAAATCAATTCCCGTATATCGAATATTTGTATTTCGAGCCACTAATCCTCGCATTCCAGGCACGCTGAGACACCCTTCCCACCCGTACTGCATGTCGTCATCCAGCACTTCAAATTCAGGATTGACCAAGACAGTAAACGGTATTTCTTCCGCGTCGGGATATCTTGGATTGTTTTCGACACCAAATATCACTACCCGCTTCATCACTCCAATTTGCGGAGCCGCAAGTCCAGCGCCATCAACAGCGTTCATAGTTTCGATCATGTCGGTAACAATCTCTTTCAGTTCCAGCAATTCAGATTCATTTACGGGCTTGGATTGTTCAAACAAACGAGGATCGCCCATTTTGAGTATTTTTTGTGTTGTCATGCTGAAATATTAATCAATGTTAGCTATTGAATGGTTTGAAAGCCTTAGAAACTCAGACCTGCAATGGTCTAATCCTAGTAGAAGTATCGTACTAAACAAATTGTCCCAGGTTTTCGTGAATTACGCTATTATCCGTGTTTTACAATTTGTTTTTTCAATAATGTATTACTACCCGAATTTTGCCAGATTTAGTTTTGCTCAATTCAATGTCCAGAGCAGAAACTACGAAGATGATAACAACACCATATTAAGGTTTCGGACGACATTCGGAACCTTAGAGAGATTCACTTTGACTTTGTATTGCCCTTCTTGAATCCATGACGTTCGCTCGCTCAATACAAATTCTTACAGCCTGCCTATTACTCGGTTTAGCCGTTGCAGTCAAAGCTTCGCCTGTGAATATCGAAGTGATAGTATTTTCCAACAACAGCCCCTCAGTAAAAGATAGTGAATGGTTTCAACAACCTGGCACATACATAAGGGTGGATCAATTTGAGGCTCCAACCGAAGATAATTTCACATCTAACGACAATCCAACTTCCAGTGCCCAACCAATACCAGTGCAAGCTACTCGCCTCACCAAAATTGCCAAACTGTTGGAAAATGATCCTGATTACGAGCTCTTGAATTACCTGAGCTGGACCCAAGAACCAGTGCGAAAATCAAGAACCATACCAGTGCCATTCGACATTGAGCACTCGGAATTGCAAATTGTTCCCCAATATTTGCTGGCAGGGGAAATTCTCGTCTATGAGGTGCAGCAACTGCTGCAATGTGAAATTGATGTGATTTACAAACCGACTCCAGATATAAACAAAGAAACAGTCTACCTGCCTGAATCTGTGACGCTCTACGAAGGGAATACCAGATTCAAACTCAGCGAACGTCGACGAGTTCAGATTGACGAAGTTCACTACTTTGATCATCCGAAATTCGGCGTGATATTTACGATAAGTCGACCAAAATCTCCTGAATCTTATGTGCAATAGCCCAATCTTGTGCTATCGCATAACCAAAGATTCCGAATAAAATTTTTCCGACATAGTTACGTTATCAAGCGTTTCTTGCAACAGAATATTGAGATTTCCAATCCCTCGCTCCATTGAACGTCTGATTTTCTCATCGGTAATTTGACCTTCACCTCGACCCGCCGCAGAATTTACCATCAGTGTCACACAGGCATAGCACAAGCCCTTCTCGGCTGCAAGTGCCGCTTCTGGCATACCGGTCATGCCAACAACGTCGCCTCCATCTGTTTCTATCCGATTTACTTCCGCTGGCGTTTCAAATCTCGGGCCTTGCGTAGCTGCGTAAACCCCACCGTCTGCCAGTTCAACACCGCAATTGTCAGCTGCTTTCAACAAAGCGTTTCTTACTTGAACAGAGTAAGGCGTAGTCATCTCAAGATGCCCGACAGAGCCATCCTCCCCATCGAAGAAAGTCGATTCTCGGCCCCAGGTATAGTCTATCAATTGATCGGGTAAAAACAGGTCTCCTGGTTTCAAGCTTGAGCGAATGCCACCGACTGTGGCATTTGCGACAACCACGTCGATTCCAAGCTCTGCTAAAGCCCAGATATTCGCACGATAATTGATTTTGTGGGGCGGGATGGAATGCCCAACTCCATGTCGATACAGAAGATAAAACTGAGTGCCACTACTAGTGGCTCGAATGATGGGGGAAGATGGTTTGCCGAACGGCGTTTCGATGTCGATTTGTTCATCGATCATCATGTCTGGCAGCAACGATGCGGAACCGGACCCCCCGATAATCGCGATTGACATCGAACTCATGAATTCCGCTAGGCGAAGCTTCCTAGACTTCTGACTCCAAGGGTATCGATTTTGCTGGTAGTTCCGAGTGCCGAGCTGCAACGATTGTATTCCAGCCTCGACAGCCTGGACACTGCCAGTGTAGTGTCTTTACTGAGTAGCCACATCTTTGGCATTTGTAGCGTCGCGCAGTATCGATCTCTTGATGTATCAGTTTCTCAATTAATTTGAAGTCACTGGTCGGGACTAACCCAGCAGGCATCTTGAGCTTTAGAAGAATCAGTCGATGCAGACAATGGACGGATGGATGATTCCGAATCCAGTTGATCAGATATTTTTCCGCGGATTCATCCTTTTTCTGTGCTTCAAGTGCATCAACATACGCAATCGCCAACTCCGAATCTGATGCAGCCTCTGCAGTCGCCCGCAAGTAATCTGTCAATTCACCAGTTTTATTAATAGCCCTATAACTTTCGGTCACCAACCCAACCGTTTCAGGGACGAATTCCGGATTCTTTTGCTCAATCGTTCGCCAGATTGATATCGCCGCCTGGTGGTCTCCGCGAATTGCCTTGACGCGTCCCAATTGAAGAATTGCACGAACGCAATTTGCATCAATTGATGTCGATTCCTTAAGGTACTCCTGAGCCTGATCGTAGCGACCTTCCCGAATCGCCTCCTCTGCTTTCTCACAATAATACTGCGCCAGTAAAGGTGAATAATCTTTGGATGAAATTCGATTCAAATTATTAGTAATCTTGATACAGTTATTCCATTCCTTTTCCTGCTCATAAATATCGCGAAGAATTTCGCTTGCCTGCTCCTGGTACCTTCCATCTTTCGACAGCTCGGTAAAAATCTTCTCTGCACGGTCCAGAATGCCAGCCGTATAAAAATCATATCCCAGTTCGAAAATCGCTTGAATTTTTTGATCGCCAGTTAGGTCAGAGCGATCGATTAAATTCTCGTGAATCAGAGTTGCACGCTCGATTTCTCCTCGTCGACGATACAGATTGCCCAAGGTAAGATGAATTTCGATGGTTTCACTGTCAACCTCCAGCATATCCAGAAAAAGCTCAATCGCTTTGTCATGCTGTTCATTCAGCAGATAGTTGATGCCCTGCAGATAAACAGCTGGAATTTTGCTGCGTCTTCGCCATTGAAACTTAGACGAGTTTGCGGCTATCCAGCCGGATGCGGCCGCAATTGGCAGTAATAAAATCAGCCACGCTGGGTCCATGGACTTAACTCTCTCGCTTCTTTGAACTACTTGCGTCCGAGAATATTTTCTTCTTTAGCGAAGCTGTCATATAGACCAGTATTCCCGTAAGTACGCCAACAATAAATACAACAATGACTAACCATGACAGGGGGCCGTTCCAATGTATGCCAAAATAGTAGGATAGCTCGACTACCTGTGAATTCTTGATCGTAAACGTCACCCCAACAAAGAAAGCAACCGCAACGACAACGGCAAGAAATAACTTTTTCAAGCAAGCCTCAGAAACAGATTAAGCAATTACCAAAAGGCGATTGTGGGAACGACCTCCCGATTAGTCCGTGCCCTGCAATGGGTTGTTCACCCGCTCACGCAGATTCCGACCCGGCTTGAATCGAGGGAAATATTTTCCCTCGACTGTAACCGAATCGCCGGTTCTTGGATTTCGTCCACGTCTCGCTTCTCGGTAGCGCAACTGCAAACTTCCAAACCTGCGAATTTCAACTCGCTTCCCTTCTGCTAATCCATCAGAAATGCAATCTAGAATCACATCTACAGCCATGCGTACGTCATCTCTGGACAGTTCACTGCCCTCTCCTTCCGCCAATGCGCCAATCAGTTCCTGTTTAGTCATTCTAGGATTCCTTTAGTTTGAGTTTATCACTCCGAAGATGCGAAGAATTTCTCTTTCAGTTTCTCCCCCAGTGTCCGTACTGGTACAGCTTCTTCTGTGGCAAATTCCTGGAATGCGTGACCTTCCGCATCCAGTTCCAATGCCTTAATGGAGAGTGAGATTTTTCTATTCTTGCGATCAATGCTCAGGATTTTTGAGGTAATTTCTTGATCAATTTCTAATGCTACCTTCGCTTCTCTGTGCTTACTCCTGGCCAACTCAATGTTGCGAATGACCCCAAAGACACCATCCGAAAGTTTCACAGTTACCCCTCTGTCATCGGTTTCGGCAATGACTCCTTGCACAGTTGCACCTTTACCATGTTCCGAAAGGAAACTAGTGAATGGATCTTCTTGAATCTGCTTGATTCCCAATGAAATACGCTCCCGTTCAGCATCAATCGTCAAGATGATAACTTCAATGTCATCACCTTTATTGAAATTGCGGATCTGCTCTTCACCATCATCATGCCAGCTGAGGTCGTTGATATGAACAAGCCCGTCGATACCCTGCTCAAGCGATACGAAAATTCCAAAGTCAGTCAACGATTTGATTTCACCTTTGATTCTTTCGCCTTTTTCGTGGGTGCCAGCAAAATCTAACCATGGATTTTGCATACACTGTTTGATGCCGAGAGAAATTCGATGACGTTCCATATCGATTGACAGAATCATCACCTCTACTTCTTCTCCAATACTGTAAACGGTATGAGGGTGGATATTTTTAGAGGTCCAATCCATTTCAGATACGTGCACCAGTCCCTTGACGCCTTCTTCAATTTCAACGAACACACCGTAATCGGCAATGCTAGCCACCTTGCCGTACAAACGATCACCAATCTTATAGCGCCTGTTAACATTCGACCACGGGTCTTCCGTCAACTGCTTCAAGCCAAGCGAGATTCGCGAACGCTCACGGTCACACTTGAGAACTCTGACATTAATCGTCTCGCCGATAGTCAGAATATCCGAAGGATGCTTGATTCGCTTCCAAGCTAGATCAGTAATATGCAACAACCCATCGATGCCACCCAAGTTGACAAATGCTCCGTAATCGGTAAGATTCTTGACTACGCCTTCGATGGTCTGACCCTCTTCCAATGTAGAAAGAAGAGCATCTCGCTCTGCTGACAGTTCTTTTTCCAATACGGCTTTACGAGAAACAACAACGTTGTTTCTGGCACGGTCGAGTTTGATAATCTTAATATCAACAGGATCGGTCTCAAGTTCAAACTCTTCATCATCAAGTGATATCCTGGAACCATAGAGGGAGCCCGGTAGGAAAGCTCGGATATTATCGATCGATATGGAAAATCCACCTTTCACTCGGCTCGTGATAAGGCCAGTAATGACGCTTTGATCTTCGAAAGCCTTTTCTATTTTTTCCCACGCGCGGGCCCTACATGCTTTTTCTCTTGATAGGCGCGTACGTCCATTTCCATCTTCTACAGTTTCGATTTCAACTTCTACTTCGTCACCGACTTTCACGTTGTATTCGCCTTTCATGTCTTTAAACTGCCACAGCGGAATTTCCGCTTCGGATTTCAATCCGGCACTTACGATGACATTCTCTCTGCCGACATGAACAATTTTGCCAAGTATTACCTCGCCAGCCCGCATTTCAGTGTCTTTGATACTTTCCTCAAATAATTCAGTAAATGATTCCATTAGTAAATTCAGTTCTCCAGGTTAAAAATTAAAGTGTACTTCCATATTGAGTCTCCCCTGATTTTCCCAAAATCGTATTCAAGCTATCCAGTACACTCATTAACGCTTCATCTGCATCCATAGATGAAGTATCAAGAGTTAACGCACCTTCAGGCCTTGTCAATGGTGCATGATTGCGAGTTGAATCCCGCTCATCCCTACTCCCGATCTCATTGTATATATTATCATAGTTGACTTGAATTCCTTGATTCTTCAATTGATTGTACTTTCTTTGTGCCCGGGAACGGAGATTTGCAGTTAAAAATACTTTGAATGCAGCATCAGGAAATACCACAGTTCCCATGTCTCTACCATCCGCCACCAGTCCGGGTGAACGATTATAGTTCCTCTGAATCGATAGCAGAGCCTGGCGGATTTCCGGATGAACTGCCAGTTCCGAAGCCAGCCGACTGCACTGCGGCGTGCGAATTCGTTCGCTGATTTCCAGTCCGCCCAGATATACGCTGGCCTCACCTCCAAATGGCGAAGCAACGCATCGAAAATCAATTGCCTGCAAATGCTCAACGATTGACTCGATCTGCGAAACCGGCAGCGAATTCTCGCTGACGATACACGCGCATGTTCGATACAGAGCACCGCTATCCAGGAAATTCCATCCCAAGCGCAACGCCAGTTTCTGCCCCACTGTTCCTTTACCAGAACCTGCGGGGCCATCAATCGTTATAACTACACCCTCGGAATCAGCCATCAATCACCCGACTCCACGACGATATTCATTCCAGCGTCTATTGCAAGTTTCGAAAATCCCGGGAATGAAGTATCTACGCATTGGCAATTTTTTACCTGCACTTCCGCCGCAGCGACTGCCCCTGCAACTGCGAATGCCATGGCAATTCTGTGGTCGCCAAAGCTGTTCACGACGCCACCATTCATGGTGCCTCCTTCAATAATCATGCCAGCTGGCTGTTCTTCAACGGTAACTCCAAGCTGCTCCAACCCTCTTGCGATCGAATGGATTCGATCGCTCTCCTTGACGCGCAGTTCTTCACAGCCAGAAAGTACGGTTCTCCCTTGTGCATTTGCCGCAGCGATTGCAAGTATCGGAATTTCATCAATCATTCTTGGAATTACTTCGGGACTTACATCGATGCCTTTCAAGCGATTGACGCTTCGAACACGCAGGTCGGCGACGGGTTCCATTTCGACTGTTTGATGATTGCTGAATTCAAACAAAGCTCCCATGGATTCCAGTACTTCCAAAAGACCGATTCGAGTCGGATTGATGCCGACTCCAGTGAGAGTGATATCCGAGTGAGGAATCAACAAAGCAGCAACGATAAAAAAAGCTGCGGAGGAAAAATCTGCCGGCACTCGTAGCTGCTGTCCCTTTAGTTCGACACCTCCCTTAACCGAAATTTTTCCATTTCGACTCTCAACGGAGCAACCGAATTTACGCAGCAGATTTTCGGTGTGATTGCGTGTAACTTTTGGTTCAATTACGTGCGTTTGAAGACGACTATACAAGCCTGCCAGTAGAATGGCTGATTTCACCTGGGCACTGGCAACAGGCAGCGTCCACTCGATCGACTTTAACTCACTGACAGGGGTAATGGTTACCGGCGGTGTGTCCGACTCTGATAACTCGATTGATGCTCCCATCAGACGCAGCGGCTCGACAACACGAAGCATCGGGCGTGCTGATAACGACTCGTCCCCTGTAAATTGCACCGGAAACATCTGACCTGAAAAGAGCCCAGTCAATAATCGCAGACTGGTTCCAGAATTTCCGCAGTAAATAGCCGAATCCGGCTCTCTCAATCCACATAACCCTTTGCCTTCGATGACTACGCTGGCTCCGTTTTTCTCGATGTTCACACCGCACGCCCGGAAAGCATCAATCGTCCTTTGAACATCTTCACCGAGCAACAGTCCATCTATGCGTGTCATTCCGCACGCGATTGAACCCAATAGCACTGTTCTGTGTGAAATGGACTTGTCACCGGGAACCGAGATTCGGCCTGCCAGCGGCGTGCCGGGACGAATTTTGAAATTGATCAAGATTCGACTTTAGCTTTGTGATCCGATATCTTGCCACTGGGCGAGATTGCGATCACGGGTAGATTTTGCAGTGGTGAGAATTTCCTCGAGAATCGCACCGTCTCGATTGGTAACACTTCTTAAGATGACGCTCAACTCGTTGATATAACCTTCCAGCTCCCTCGCGATAGCTTCCGAATTTGCCATGCTAATATCGTGCCACATTGTGGCATCACTAGATGCAATGCGTGTGAAATCGTAAAATCCGGAAGCAGCCAATTCAAAACACTCTCGATTTCTTTGGTGATTGGCGATATAGTGCACCAGGCCGAATGCGATCAGATGAGGAAGATGACTGCTTGCAGCGACAAGGTCATCATGAAGATTCACGTCCATATCACTGACCACTGAACCGGCGGTAATCCACATGTTTCGCACCGTCTCAACTGCTTCATCGCCAGACCTATCCGTCGGTGTAATTATTGTGCGCTTTCTATCAAATAATTCTGCGAATGCAGCGGATACACCAGAATGTTCTGCACCGGCAATCGGATGCGCCCCGATGAAGCCAGAATAATTGGTACTGAAATGCCGTTCAGCTGATTCTACGATATGCTTCTTGACACTTCCGACGTCAGTGACAATCGAATCATGGTAATGCGACTGCGCGATAATCTGAATCGTTGCATCGAATGACAGCACTGGAGTTGCAACAACAACTACATCCGAGCCCGGAACTTCCTCTGTAATGTTCCTAGTGAATCGATCAATGACGCCGAGTTCAACCGCTTTCTCCAAGCTTTCAAGCGTTCTTCCAGCACCGACAATTTCCCGTACTGCTCCGGCTTTGCGTAATGCCAGCGCCAGTGACCCTCCAATCAGGCCTACACCAATTATCAGTAATTTATTCAATTGAAACATTTTGTAATCAAATCACTTTATTCTCCTGAAGCTGCTGAAATGCATCCAGAACTCGAATGTTCTCAGCTTCAGTGCCTACCGACACACGCAAATGGTTCGGCATGTCATAAACTCCGATCGGACGTACGATTATCCCGTAACGAAGTAGACTCTCATAGGCTTGTGCTGATGGACGCTGTAGGTCGACACACACAAAATTTCCCACTGAATCAATTACATTCAACCCTAATTTAGAAAATCCCATGCATAGCGTTCTCATCTGCTCAAGATTCATCTTGCGACTGTATTCAACATGCTCCCGGTCTTCCATTGCTTCTATGGCAGCAGCCATTGCGAGACTATTGCAGTTAAATGGCTGGCGAACCCGGTTCAAGAGATTACTGATTTCAGGGCTTGAAACCGAATAGCCGATACGCAATCCAGCCAGTCCAAATATTTTTGAAAATGTACGAGTTACTATCAGATTCGGATACTCCGATAGCCAGGTAACGCAATTCGGATATTCGGGCTCGGCAACATATTCGGCATAAGCTTCATCCACAACCACAATGACCGAAGAAGGCACATGATTCAACAGGGCTCTCAACTCACCAGTTCTCGACCAGGTGCCGGTAGGATTATTCGGATTGGCGATATACATAAGTTGCGTATTCGTATCAACTGCCGCCGCCATCGCTGAAAGATCATGGCCGTAATCTTTGGCATCAATAATTCGAATATCCGCATGAACGTAAACCAGTGACAGATAGTAGACGATGAACGCGTGCCTCGAAATAATGCCCGCCTTGCCCGGGCTGACGAATACTCGAGCAATCATGTCTAACAATTCGTTTGAACCATTGCCCAGACAAATCTGATCCATGTCCACACTGTGACGAGCAGCGAGCGCATTTTTCAGTTCATAGCCTGCACCATCCGGATATCGATGAATGCCTGACATTTGGCGATTGATTAACTCCATTACACGAGGAGATGGACCGAGCGGGTTTTCGTTTGATGCGGCTTTGATCGCACCAGAAATTCCGTACAGGCGCTCCAACTCTTCTAGGGGTTTTCCGGGGTCGTAGGGGGCTAAGTCCCGAATGCCCGAAGTTGCCAAGCTGTAGGCATCAAACATAGCGGACATCAACGAGTGGATCTTGGATAAGATCCCAATAACTTGAACAAGGGCGCCTCAGCCTTCAATTCTTCTAGTAGTTTCAGGACTGTAGAGTCAGTAGCATGTCCTTCAAAATCAATGAAGAATACATATTCCCACATTCCCTGGAGGGTAGGACGGGATTCGATTTTTGTCATGTTGATGCCGTAACGTGCAAACGGTTCAAGAAGTCTTATCAAGGATCCAGGCTCATTTTTCTTCGAGATCAATATGCTGCTTTTGTCGTTACCGGTTGCATCTACATCAATATTTCCGATGATCAGAAATCGCGTTGTATTGGTAATTTGATCCTCAATATTGGTCTGAATAACATTCATGCCATAAATTTCCGCGGCTGCCTCGTTACCGATGGCGGCAGCGGTAGGGTCACCTTGAATATTGACTGCGGCTTCGGTGTTGCTGGCTGCTGGTACCTGTTTGGCTTTTGGAAGATACTCACTCAGCCACTTGCGACACTGCACGAATGCCTGTGGATGCGCCTGTACGGTCTTAATTTCAGCAATTGATTCCGCTGAACTGATAAGTGTGTGATGCACCAGAATTTCAACCTCTCCACAAAGACGAAGAGGAGAATCAAGCATTCTGTCGAATGTGCTGCTGACGACACCCCCAACTGAATTTTCTACCGGAACGACTCCGAATTCAGCTCTTCCAACCTCTACGGCATGAAATACTTCATCAATCGTTGGTGCGAAAACCTCATCAACCGCATGTCCGAAAAACTGATGCACTGCTGACTGAGTGAATGTGCCCGCAGGTCCCAAAACTGCGATACGAGTTGGATGTTCAATGGATCGAGTAGCCGATATGATTTCGCGAAATATTTGCGCCATGCTGTGGTCGGGCAGAGTTCCATCATTTCTTTCCAACACGCCTTGTATGATCTGCGCTTCCCGTTCGGGTACGAAGTACTGCGGATTCTTCTGCCTGCTTTTGACTTCCGCCACCTGTTTGCCGAGACGTGCTCGTTCGGTGATCAAATCTTGCAACTGGACGTCAATTACATCGATTTCCAATCTGATGGAATTTAGTTTTTTCAATTCCATGATCGAGAAATGCTGTTACTCGTCAGTTTGCGAAACGGTGCTGCCATCACCCGAAATTTCACCGTCCTCGTCAGAATTATTGTCGGTGATTGCTGCGACGCCGACGAGTGACTGTTTCTCATTCAGGTTGATCAGCCGAACCCCGGCGGCTACTCTAGAAAATTTTGAAATTTTGCAGACTTCAGTTCTGATCAGCGTTCCACCATCAGTGATCAAGATAATCTGATCGCTGTCATTCACCAGCAATGCATCAATCATTTCTGTTTTACTGCGTTTTTTTGCCGGCAGTACTACCACACCTTTGCCTGCCCTTGATTTCTTTGGAAATTCGCTCAGGTTTGTACGCTTGCCACAACCATCTGAACTTACCAGCAGCACAGTTCGGTCTTCATCACTCGGCTCAACGCAAATCATGGAA
Organism: Gammaproteobacteria bacterium; assembly: GCA_047517965.1. GTDB lineage: Bacteria > Pseudomonadota > Gammaproteobacteria > Arenicellales > JAJDZL01 > JAJDZL01. Next base: position 58,044 of record JAKZRU010000016.1, read on the forward strand.
ATCACCTGCTGATTCTGTTCCACTTTCATTCCTCGCACGCCTGCAGCTGTCCGTCCCATTGCCCGAATACTGGATTCGTCGAACCGCACCATGCGCCCCGCGCTACTGACCAGCAGAATATCGGCTTTGCCACTGGTAATTCCTACATTGACGAGCTCGTCTCCTTCTTTCAATTTGATTGCGCGTAATCCGTTCGATCTGATTTTAGAAAAACTCTCCAAGTTACACTTTTTAACGGTACCGCGGCGTGTGGCCATGAAAATATATTTTCCGTTGCTGTGCCGTTCTAGCGGCAACACTGCGGTTACATTTTCTTTTCCTACCAACGCAGGCAAAACATTGACGAGTGGCCGACCTCGTGCGGTACGACCTGCACGTTCCAGCCGATAAATTTTAGTCCAGTACACTTTGCCGAGATTGGTGAAGCACAGCAGTGTATTGTGTGTATTGGCAACAAACATTCTGCTGACGAAATCATCGGTTTTGTGGGTGGTAGCAGTTTTGCCTTTTCCTCCCCGAATCTGCGAACGATATTCAGACAGTGGCTGCTGTTTTGCATATCCTGAGTGTGAAATCGTAACAACAACATCTTCTTGCTCAATCAAATCTTCATTGCTCAAGTCAAGTGCGTTTTCCACGATTCTTGTTCGGCGCAGATCGTTCCTGCCATAAAGTTCGCGCATTTCTTTTAATTCGTCCGATATTTCTTTCATCAACAATACCGGGGAGCGCAGAATTCGTCGTGTTTTGTCGATTTGAGCAAGAATCCCCTTGAACTCTTCAAACACTTTCTCCTGCTCCAGTCCGGTTAAATTCTGCAGACGCATCTGCAGGATTGCAACAGCCTGATTATCGGACAATCGATAACCTTCTTCGAACACGCCATACCGCTTCGGGGCTGACAAATCTGAAGCTCTGTCGATTTGATTTTCTTGGAGCAACTGCGAAACGACAACCGGATTCCAGAATATTTCCATCAGTTTTTCTTTTGCTTCCGCACCTCCCCTCGCAGCGCGAATGACTGCAATCATTTCGTCCAAATTGGATAGCGCAACTGCTTGACCTTCCAAAATGTGAGCGCGCGATTCGGCTTTTCGTAGCTCAAACTCCAGTTTACGCGTAACGACTTCACGGCGATGCCGGATAAAGCCGTTCAATAAACGTTTTAAATCAAATAGTCGAGGCTGATTGTTCGCCAGTGCAACGAGATTGATTCCATAACTAGACTCAAGTCGGGTATTGCTGTAAAGATTGTTCTCTACAACTTCCGGATTCGCGCTGGCTTTCAATTCGACTACAACTCGCATTCCTGACTTGTCGGATTCATCCCGGATCATGGAGATTCCATCCAGTACACCGCTTTTCACGAGTTCCGCTATCTGTTGAATCAATCGTGCTTTGAGCACTTGATAAGGAAGCTCAGTGATGATGAGGGCCTGCTTATTCGATTTGCCGGTGGCTTCAATTTCAACCTTGCCACGGACACGTATGGTACCGCGCCCGGTGTTGTAAGCTTCAATAATACCGGACTGTCCGTTAATGATTCCTGCAGTCGGGAAGTCCGGACCCGGTATGTATTCCATCAACTGTTTGACCGTCAGGCTGTTGTCCTCAATCAAGGCAAGGCATGCGTTTATGGTTTCGGTTAGATTGTGAGGCGGCACCTTCGTCGCCATCCCTACTGCAATGCCTTCAGACCCATTCAGCAGCAAATTTGGCAATCGGGTCGGAAGCACAAGAGGCTGTTCTTCCGTGTCATCGTAATTGGGGCCAAAATCGACCGTTTCCTTATCAATATCTACTAGCAGTTCATGTGCAATACGGGAAAGACGCACTTCCGTATAACGCATGGCAGCTGCTGAATCTCCATCGACTGAACCGAAATTTCCCTGGCCGTCTACCAATGGGTAGCGCATGGAAAAATCCTGTGCCATTCGCACAATTGCATCGTAGATTGCGGTATCTCCATGCGGGTGATATTTACCAATAACATCACCGGTAATTCGTGCGGATTTCTTATAAGGTTTGTTCCAGTCGTTTCCCAGGTCCTTCATCGCATACAGAATGCGGCGATGAACCGGCTTCAAACCGTCTCGAATATCCGGTAAAGCGCGCCCCACAATTACGCTCATGGCGTAGTCCAGATAGGACTGCCGCATCTCCTTTTCGAGGTCAGCGGTGTATGTTCTTTTGGCGAATACAGGCACTAGTTTGAAATTTTATAATTTAACGGATTTTACGGTATGCAAGCGGCGAAATCAGCGCTTGAAATCGGGTGAGATAATGCAGTCATAACTGACAAGAATTTTAACATATTTCAGCACGATCAGACCGGCGATTTTGTCGAACTGGTGAAGTTCAAAAACAATGTTTTAATTGCTAATTTTCGCCGCTAACAGGGATCGGAATGGCTGCGTTCCGGCCGTTCATTTGAATTATACTTTTGTCGCATGGAATTTGCAGACACAGTGATTGACGCTCGATGGGTAATCCCCGTTGACGCTTCAAACAGCACTCTTGACTATCACAGCATTGTCATAGAGGCCGACAAAATTCAACGAATTCTGCCTACTGCGGAAGCCGACAAAATGTTTAGCGCCGCCAACCATGTTCGCTTGCCCAATCACGCAGTTATCCCTGGGTTTATCAACGCACATACGCATGCGGCGATGACGCTATTTCGTGGAGCCGCTGAAGACGCCTCGCTCGACACTTGGCTTAAAAAGTGTATCTGGCCGCTAGAGGGACAATGGGTAGACTCGGAATTTGTGCGAGATGGCACTACACTAGCGATCGCCGAGTCAATTCGTAGCGGCACCACTTGCATGAATGACATGTATCTGTTTCCAGAAGTTGTCGGTGAGGTCGCAGAACAAACACGCATGAGAACCGTACTTGGCATGATCGCGCTTGAATTTCCGACTAAATGGGCTAATTCAGCAGAGGAATATCTCAGCAAAGGCATGGAACTGCACGATCGATTCAGAGATTCGGAACTCGTTACAACCATGTTTGCGCCACATGCACCCTACACAGTCTCTGACGACACACTTGAGAAAATAGTTTACCTGGCTGCGGAACACTGCCTCGGAGTACATATTCATGTTCACGAAACCGCGCAGGAGATTGAAGATTCCATCAAAATTCACGGAGTACGTCCCATAGAACGTCTGCAAAATCTGGGCATGCTCAATTCTCGATTGATTGCAGTGCACGTTACCCAACTACTTGATGAAGAAATTTATCTTCTTGCGGAATCGAACAGTAACATTGCACACTGTCCTAAATCAAATCTAAAACTTGCCTGTGGAATCAGTCCGATCAGCGACTTGCTAAAACACAATGTGAATGTTGCTATCGGAACAGACGGTGCCGCTAGTAACAATAGTTTGAACATGCTGGAAGAAATGCGATTTGCCGCGTTGCTTGCAAAAGGAAAGTCTGCAGACGCTTCGAACGTATCTGTTCACGAAGCACTCCGCATGTCTACAATCAATGGTGCCAAAAGCCTGGGACTTGACACGGTAATCGGTTCTCTTGAGCCTGGAAAACTCGCCGACATCACCGCGATTAACTTGAGCAACATATACTGTTCACCGATTTATGATCCTGTATCTCAAATTGTTCATGCCGCTTCCAGAGATCAAGTGACGGACGTCTGGATTGGCGGAAAACAGGTTCTTGATAGTCAGGTTCTGACTTGCATTGATGAAGCACAGTGCCTTGAAATCGCAAACCGATGGCACGCTAAAATCTCAAGTACGCTTAGTTCCTGATAATGCAATCATGAACACTCTGAACGTAAACACAGCAGAAGTTCGTAAGTTTTCAAACATTGCGGAGCAATGGTGGGACCCTTCTGGCAAATTTCGACCGCTTCATATGCTGAATCCTCTCAGGCTGGAATTTATTCGCAATCATTCGCCAATTGAAGGAAAAACAATTCTGGATGTCGGCTGCGGTGGTGGAATTCTATCAGAATCACTGGCCAGAGAAGGCGCCTTGGTTACCGGACTTGATATCAGTGAGGAAACACTGCAGATTGCTAAACTTCATCTCCACGAAAGTCAGTTGAAAGTCGAATATGTGTGTACAACAATAGAAAACTATGCTGAACAAATTGAGGAGAAATTCGATATTGTCACATGCATGGAGATGCTCGAACATGTCCCCGACCCGATTTCGGTGATCAATGCCTGCAGCGCTGTTATCAAGCCCGGCGGAAGTATGTTCTTTTCCACACTGAATCGTACGCCAAAAAGTTGGGCACTTGGAATCGTCGGGGCCGAATATGTTCTGAACCTTCTGCCGCGCGGAACCCATCAGCACAAGAATTTCATACGACCTTCCGAACTCAATCGATGGTGCCGAAGTGCCGGAATTAGAATGCAGAATATTACTGGATTGCACTACAACCTGGTTTCTCGCTCATTTCGACTCGGTCCGGGCATCGAAATCAATTACCTCGCTCATTGCTTACGAACTTGAACAAGTATCCGCTGGCTCTCTTCGATTTTGATGGAACGCTGGCCGATACGGCGCGTGACATGGTCAAAGCGCTTAATTTATTGAGAGTGAGCAAGTCAAAAGAACCTCTTCCTTTTGAACACTTGCGCCCACACATTTCAAACGGCACACCTGCCCTGATTCGGCTAGGCTTCAATTGCGCTCCAGAAGAAAATGGATTCCAGGAGCTCAGAGAGGAGTTTCTGGATTTATATGAACAAAATCTCTATTCGGAAACGGTGTTGTTTCCCGGAATTGATGCAATTTTGGAAAAAATGAATGAAACCGGCATACTTTGGGGCATCGTAACGAATAAACCGGAATATCTGACTGTTCAAATAGTTGAACATCTAGGTTTGAGTGACAGCGTCGCCTGTGTCGTAGGTGGAGACACGTTACCGCAAAGAAAACCAAATCCACTACCGGTGATTCATGCATGTAATTTGGCTGGGATATCGCCAAACTCATCGGTATTCATAGGAGACTCAATACGAGATATTGAAGCTGGACGTGACGCCGGGCTGCGCACTATTGCAGTCACTTATGGTTATATCCCACCGCATGACGACCCAAAATCCTGGGGCGCTGACTATCTCATCGATGCTGTTGCTGAAATTCCGGCGCAACTGTGGATGTAAACAAAATACCTATAGTCACAGCTGCGGATTCGGGTTGGCAATCGCTTTGAGTATCGCGATCTGATTCTGGTCCAGTTCAGCCCACTCTCCCTGTTTCAGATTCTTCTTCAAATGTATGGGGCCGTAACGGATTCGCTTTAGTCGACTGACGCGATGGCCAACTGTCTCCCAAGCACGGCGAATTTCTCGATTCTTGCCGCGAGTCAATCGGATGCGGTACCACTGGTTGGCGCCCTTGCCCGACACGAATTCAATATGATCGAATTGAAGCAATTCGCCTTTTGATTGAACTCCTTTACGCAATTTCTGCAGCGTTTTTGAACTTGTCTCGCCCAGTATACGACACAGATACTCGCGCTCAATCTGACTGCTTGGATGCATTAGTCCATGCACGAGATCGCCATCATTTGAAATTAGTATCAATCCAGTCGTGTTGATGTCCAACCGTCCAACCGCAGCCCAGCGCCCTTTTGTTATCGAAGGTATTGATTGCAGAATGGTCGGGCGATTGGCAGGATCGAAGTGAGTGCAGATTTCTCCTTCTTTCTTGTGATAAGCTATGACTCGAGTTGGTGTATCTGAACTTGTAACTCGAATCCGCTGGTCATCGAGAATCACAATATCATTCAAGACTACTTTATCGCCAAGCGAATAGATGCCTTCATCAGAGCGAATTCTGCCTTCGACCAACCACTTTTCAATCTGGCGGCGAGATCCGTATCCGGACCGAGCCAGAAACTTCTGAACCCGTTCGCTCACGCTTTTACATTAACCAGAACTGAACGTGTTAATTAGGAATTCACTCAATTCGTACTCGATTCGACATCGCGAGCAGTTTGTCTTTCAAGCAAATCCAGCGCTGGTAGTTCGTCAAGAGATTCAAGGTTGAAATACTCAAGAAATTTTCGAGTCGTACGAAACAGTGCCGGACGGCCTGGCACCTGTTTATAACCCGCTTGCTCAATCCACTCATTGGTCAACAGAGTTCGCATGATTTCCGTGGATACCGATACACCTCGAATATTTTCAATGTCGCCACGTGTTACCGGCTGTCGGAATGCAATGATCGATAAAGTCTCCATCAGTGCTCTGGAGTATCGCCGCGGACGAATTTCGGATAGTTTACGCAGCCACGGCGCAAACTCTTCACGCGACTGATACCGATAGCCATTGTCAATTCTTTTGAGCATCACACCTCGATTGTCGCAATCTCTTTCCATCTCCAGCAGCACTCGCTCAACATCTAGCGTATCCGGTTTATCTTCATCGGTAAAAAGACTGCGAATTTGTTCCACGGATACTGGTATCTCCGAAGTAAGTACCGCAGCTTCGACAATATTTTTGAGTTTTCGATAATTAACGGTCATCTATTCGTTCAAATGAATATGAATGGGGGAATCGGCTGTAGCCTGTATGGCGTAGACTCGTTTTGAATTGATCAATTCCAATATCGCCAGAAATGCAACGACAATTCCAGCCCTTCCTTCTTGGCGGTCAAACAAATCTCCAAATGGAAGTTGTCTAACATCCCTTAACATTTCAACAATTGATTCGACTTTTTCCTTCACCGATATGGTTTCTCGATGCATGACGATAGATGAACTGCTTTCAGCCAGTTGCAGAACGCCTTGAAATGCTTCGATTAAATTCGCTAGTTCAACCTTTTCAAATTCTGTTGTGGTCTGAATTGACACTCCATATGCATGAACGATGAAGATTTCTCGACCAATTCTCGGTCGTTTATCTAGCAGTTCTGCGATCACCCTGATCTTTTCATAATCCTGTAGCCGCAAGGCGAGTTCGAGGCGCGGATCAATTTCTTCTTCATCCTCTGTATCTCTCTGTCTGGGAGGCAGCAAAAGCCTGGACTTGATCTGAGCAAGGGTAGCCGCCATCGCCAGATACTCGCCTGCGAGTTCCAGCTGAATTTTCTGCATCAAATCAATGTATTTTGCGTACTGTTCCGCAACTTCAGCCACAGGGATGTTCAACACGTCGAAACTGTTTTTCCGTATCAAGTACAACAGCAGATCAAGCGGCCCCTCAAAGTCTTGAGTGATTACCTCAAGCGCATCGGCTGGAATGTAGAGATCGCTCGGGATTTCCCTATCTTTTCTGGCAGAGGTAGTTTGCTTTATGTTAACTACATTTTCATCCAAATCATCGATATCCACTGGTTCCGACATACCTTCGAACGTCGTTCATGGTTGCTTCTGCAACGGCGCCTGCACGCTCACAACCGTCTGCAATGACTCTCTTGAGAAAATCTGGATCCTCAATATACGGTCTCGCGCGTTCCGCATGGTCACGCTGTTCCTTCAATATTTCATCAATCAAAGGGGTTTTGCATTCCAGACAACCAATTGCGGCTGTCGTACAACCTTCACAAACCCATTCTCTTACCTCTTCACTTGAATAGATTACATGCAGATCAAATACCGGGCATTTTTTCGGATCGCCAGGATCATTTCTGCGAATTCGTGCTGGGTCAGTCGGCATGGATCGAATAGATTTTTCTATTCGATTAGGGTCGTCACGAAGATATATCGCGTTGCCATAAGACTTTGACATTTTCTGTCCATCGAGGCCGGGAACTTTGGATGCAACATTGTCGGGTACAAGCGCCTCAGGTTCGGTAAGAATCTGTCTTCCGGTTCCTTCCAGATATCCCATGAGTCGTTCACGGTCTCCTCGAGACAGGTTGTGAGTCTGTTCCAACAGCAGTTGAGCTTTTTCTAACGCTTCTCTATTGCCGTGTACGGTATAGGCTTGTTGATACTCGCGATATTGTTTGCCCAGCTTTTTACCAAGCTTTCTAATCGACAGCTCTGCTTTTTCTCGAAAATCAGGCTCACGACCAAATATGACATTGAACCGTCTAGCAATTTCTCGAGTTACTTCGATGTGAGGCACCTGATCTGCTCCAACCGGAACCATCGCTGCACGGTACATCAGAATATCCGCACTCTGCAATACAGGATAGCCCAGAAATCCGAGCGTCGACAGTTCCCTGTCTTTCAGCTTTTCTTGCTGGTCTTTGAAACTGGGCACGCGCTCAAGCCAGCCGAGCGGACTCACCATGGACAACAAAAGAAACAGTTCGGCATGTTCGGGAACACGAGACTGAATAAAAATCGTAGCAAGCTCCGGGTCTACACCTGCAGCGAGCCAGTCGATAATCATGTCCCAAACATTGTCCTTCATAGATATTTCAGATGCAACTTCATACTCGGTAGTCAGTGCATGCCAGTCGGCGACAAAATAGTAACACTCGTGGAGGTGCTGCAGTTCGATCCATGGTTTGATGACACCGTGATAATGTCCGAGATGAAGACGACCGGTCGGCCGCATGCCAGAAAGCACACGGCTAGGCTGTCCAGGTATGTTCATAAGCAGTTTGCTCCTATTTCCCGTTGCATTTTTTCAAGCAACCCACAATCCATGTATCGCAATATGTTACTCACAATTCAGTTTATTCACTTGCTGATTCATGCACATCTCAAGAAATTCAAGCGCATTTCCTTTGCCCGGAATCTCCAAATCCTGGCTGATTTCAACCAGTGGTTCTAGCACGAATCGCCGTTCGTGCATTCGAGGATGCGGCAACGCCAGCTCTGCTGTATCTAGCTGTTCGCTTCCATACAGCAGTAGATCAAGATCAATTCTGCGCGGCCGATTCGGCAAACCGACCTTTATTCTACCAATTGCTTTTTCGAGTTCCAGCAGGTGCCTGAGTAACGGCAGCGGTGCCAGAGTCGTTGAAATCTGGCAAACCGCATTCACAAAATCAGGTTGATCAGAAAATCCAACCGGCTCCGACCCGTAGAGCGACGATCGTGCAACCACCGCGCATTGTCTGGATTGATCAACTGCATTCATGGCTTGAATGACTTGATGCCGCGGATCATCAAGATTACTTCCAACTCCGATGTAAGCGGTGGATTCGTCTCGTCCGATCATACTCCGCGAGCCCCTCTCTTTCGTGGCGGCGGATGATTTTTCCTTTGACTTTTTTCCATCATTTCAGTGCGAAGTTCGACCCATTTCCCGCACAGCGACACATCCACCTCGCCGAAATTTGCCCTCAGTTCAAAAAGACGAAGTGCCGGTCGAAAACTTCTGTCGTTCACTACTCTACTACGCCTTGGACTTTCATTTTCAAGCCTTTTCTGAAGCTGCCAGATATCCTGAATTCGAGACCCATGTATCCGCGAAATAAATATTCTTTGATTCTGCTGAGTCAACATATTCTCTGCAATAGGGAGTATCGTGTGATTCTTATTTCCAGAATGCCGGCGTCGTTCAAAAATCGCACGTAAATAAGGCATCCACAGCATTGCTGCCATCGTATATGCCATACTCAAAGGTTCCGTGCGTTGTACACGTTGATCCGTATCTTGGAAAAGCAGATTCAACCAATGAACTGCACGGTCATCCACTCCAATCCCGAGACTGTCCGAATAGGCAGGAAAGAGTATTGGAAAAACAGCATGCTCGTTGAGCAACTGAAAGGTTGAGTACGCATGCCCGTTAAAGAATAATTTTATGAACTCATCACCAAGACGCGAATGCGATACATCACGGAGCAGGCCGGCAAGCTCGACGACAGGTTGCACTGTGTTCGCTTCTAGCTCGAATTCGAGCGAAGCTGCGAATCGGATTGCCCGAAGCATTCGTACCGGGTCTTCTCGATATCGATGCTCTGCGTTGCCGATCACTCGGATGACGCCCTCTTTCATATCTCGGAATCCATCCGTGTAGTCGATAATTTTCATATCTGAAGGATGCAGATACAAAGCATTAATCGTCAAATCCCTCCGGAATGCATCCTTTTCGATATTTCCAAAATTATTATCTTTCAAGATTTTTCCGGCGGCTGAAATGTTTCTCGCTCTGCTGAAACGGCTAGAGGAACCCGGTGCTGACCGGTAAGTAGCGACCTGAATGAGTTCAGCGCCTATTCGCACCTCGGCCAGCCGAAAGCGACGGCCAAATACACGACATCTGCGAAACAGCCTTTGAATCTGCTCTGGCGTAGCACTGGTTGCGACATCAAAGTCTTTAGGACTCTTGCCAAGCAGCAAATCTCGAACACAGCCTCCTACAAGCTCTGCTGAAAACCCAGCAGACTTTAAAATTCGAGTGACATCCACCGCTCCAGAGCTTAATCTTGTACGTGAAATCCCATGCTCGGAATTCGCAATAACCTTCGGTAGCGTCATCAATAAGCGACCTGTTTGGAGCAGAAATTTGAAATCTTTATTTGTGATACCATTTATTATTTATGTTAGCTGCACGTCTGCTCCCTTCGTCTAGCGGTCAGGACATCGGCCTCTCAAGCCGGGAACAGGGGTTCGATTCCCCTAGGGAGCGCCATTTGAGTTTTTATTGTCAATCAGAGGTAAGTCCGTGGTTCAGTTGATCAGTGACGATATTCCTACACCAACTTCGAACATGGTCGATGTTGATGCCGAAAATTTCTTTGAACAAGTTGTCGAAAAATCGAGAACTGTTCCGGTTGTGGTAGATTTTTGGGCACCCTGGTGCGGTCCGTGCAAAACTCTTACCCCCATTCTTGAAGAACTCGCAAACGAATATGCGGGTGAATTTCAGCTGGCAAAAATCAACATTGACGAACAGCAGGAGCTGGCGATGCAGTTTTCTGTGCGCAGCGTACCCAGCGTTTTTTTGATCAAAGATGGCGCAATTGTAGATGGCTTTCAGGGAGCACAACCTAAAAATAACATCCAGCAGTTTTTGTCGAAACATTTTGCTCAGCAAAATCAATCGGCTGAAGATCCAATACAAAATCTGGTCAATCAAGGTCGAGTTTCCGAATCTATTGAGCAGTTAAAAAGTGATGATTCAGACGCGGCTCTTCTTCGTCTTGCAAATCTCTATCTGCGCCAGCAGGATTTTCAAAACTCTAAAGAAACGCTGGCCAAGATAAAGGAAGCTCACAATAATCCTGAGTATAAATCCATCGCCGCCGCGTTGGAGTTCATCGAACTTGCAGAAAACAGCCCATCTGAAGAAGAACTGCGCGACCAAATCCAACAGGACGAAAAAAACTGGCATGCTCACTATCAACTCGCTGCAATCAACCTGGTTCGAGGAGACGCAGTTTTCGCCCTAGACACCCTGCTTGAAATCGTCAGACAGGATCGCACTTTCAATGACGATGCCGGAAGACGTGGACTGATCAGAGCTTTCGATATGCTGGGCCAAAACCATGAACTGGTTCCAAAATACAGAAGCCTCCTTGCACGCACCCTGAACTAGCCTCTTGGATGATGCTGCCGAAGCAACTCCGAAAGGTGTTGTTTCGAGACATGCGTATAAATCTGAGTAGTTGACAGATCGCTATGTCCCAGCATCAGTTGAATGGTTCTGATATCAGTGCCATTATTCAGTAAATGAGTGGCAAAAGAATGTCGCAAGGAATGAGGCGTAATTTCAGTTTGGATTCCTGCTTTAAGAGAATATTTTCGAATGATCAGCCAGAAAGCCTGTCGCGTCATTCTTTTTCCGCGCGCGGTCACGAATAAATCATCACTCACCCGGCCCTTCAGAAGTTCCGGCCGGTGATGCTGGAGATAGGTCTTTATCCACTCCACAGCAAACTCGCCCAATGGCACTAGTCTCTCGCGAGAACCTTTTCCGGTAAGACGTACCCAGCCATTGTCCAGGCTCACCGCATTCACCGAAAGACCGACAAGTTCGGATACTCGCAGCCCCGCACCATACAGAGTTTCCAGCATGGATCGATCCCGTACTCCAATGGCTGTATCTGTGCTCGGCGCTTCAAGCAGGCACTCTACTTCCTTTTCGGTCAACGTTTTAGGGAGCGATCTACCGATGAACGGAGAGGAAATATTATCTGTTGGGCAACTCTTCATTTTCGATTCAATCACACAGTAACGGTAGAAACGACGAAATGCACTTAACTGGCGCGACATAGATCGCGCACTATAACTGGATCGACTCGCCAGAAATCGCATGATATCGCTGCGATCGGTTTGAACCAGAGACTTGCCTCTGGAATACTGCCACTTCGCCAGTGAATTGAGATCTGACCGATACGCATCAAGCGTCTTTTCTGCCAGTCCAGATTCTGACCATAGATTATCTGTGAATTGATCGATCAAACCCGCATCGTCGGGAGATATTTCGACTGTTTGGAATTTAGACATGCCAATATGCAAATTATTTGGATTGAGGCAGATTTCTCAGCCGATTATTGATCACATGCTTGCTTCGAGGATCCAGCGTCGCGTCCCTCAACTCGGTATAGATGATTCGTGCATCATCATAAAATCCGATTACTGCCAATTCATCGGCTGCTTTCAGCCGTGCGGACCTGCCCCAGCTGTCATTCCAATTTCCACCCATTTTTGCAGACTGAATCAAGAGTTCAGACGCATCTTGGCTGCGATCTTGCGCTGAATAAGAATCGGCTACCCAACGCAGAATTTCGCGCCGAGCCTGAATTTCACTGGAATGGCGATACAGGCTGCGAAACAGCGAAACCGCAAGATCATGCTGTTCGCTTTCCTGCAAATCAAAGACGACCTGCATAGTTCGATCAATCGTCTTCTGTTCTGTATTGGGTGGCAACGCGTCAATCAGCTGGTTCAGCAATTCAAAACTCTGCACAAATTCCTTCACAACAATGGCAATTCGCGCTCTTCGCAGCAGCCATGACTGTAACTGATCCTCCTGTTCGGGCTGATCCATGACATTCATGATGAAGAGAGCAGTCCTGTAGTCATTGCGATGCAGTGCCCGGCTTGCTAACAGACTCTGGATTTTCGGCGTCGTTTCGACAATATCCAGAAGATTTAGACGAACAAATATCGACTCAAGCAATCGGAGAAATCCTGCAGATTCGAGCTCATTGGCCAATGCTGCTACGCTCGCACTGTAAATATCCGAGTTCGTTGCGCTGCCCGCAATAAATGAATAGATTGCTCGCGCGGTGATCGGCGAAGTGATTTCATACTCCTGAGCCAACTGATACCAGCTCTGGTCATCACCCACAACCAAATTGAAATCATTACCAACACTAAGCGCATATACATCATAGGCAGCCAGCAACTGCTGCTCGGTGTTCAAAGGCACCAGTGAATTGCGAATTCGATCAGATTCGCTGTCGTAGGGTACCGACAATCCTTTTTCAATCGCCGTAATCTGAATCTCCAGATCATTCAAGCTGCGCGCTGCCATACTGATTATGCTCCACAGTTCAGCACTCAGCACTGGGTGCTTAACCAGTTCCTCCTCCATTTTTAAGCCCAACTCAATCACTTCAATTGAGCCCAGTGCCTTACTCTGAAATTGCGAAAATAGAAGAAGCAGTTTGCCCTCTGTAGTCTGAAGCGCAGCCACGCGCTTTGCCGCTTTCTCATTAAATCCTGTAAGAAACAAAGTTCGGATGTAACGATGCTCCCAATCCGGATTACTCGGTCGATAATCCCGGTCGAACGAAGTCAGTGCCATTTCCGCATCTTCCAGAAGACTGTCCGCAACATAGCTTTCTGCTATCAATTCTCGCCACTCAATGATCCGCTCCAGTTCATACGGCAGTTCCCAAATCATGCGTCGAAGACGTTTTCGGGCATTTTCGTACTGTCCAAGACCAAACTCAGCTTTTACCGCATAAGATTGCATGTCTGCGTAGAATTCGTACGGAACGGTATTGGCGATTTCTTCAGTTCTCTGAATGATTCCGTTCCAGTCTTCGGTCTGTGATGCGAGCTGGTAGTAGAGCATTTCCCAGCTGATCCAATCTTCCGAATCCTCGTAATCCGGGCGAGTATCTTGTAAAAGCGCATAGGCGAGTTGAACCGTGCCCAGTTCGATCAGGGCATGAATTTGCTCAAGTGACGTTCCCGTAGGAAAGTCCGGCTTCTCCTCTTCCTGCGTAGAGCGGTCTGTATCGTCAGCTTCTTCGATTAATTCTGCACTCGCCGCGATCTGCTGCTGCTTCTCAGAAGTATTTTCAGACTGTGGCGCCTGATCCGCTGTGGCAACTTCAGACTGGAGCTGTTCGCTTTCTGTGACTTGCGCAACAACAGGAGAAACAGCGAATGTGCCAATCACCAAAGACAGACAAAGACAGCCTGATGTGAAGCTGAAAAAAACGTCAGAAAAATGGCGCAACAACCAAGTTGTTCCCTTCATTCGAAGCCGCATCTGCGGATGGCGGCAATACAAGTTCATTACCGTCCTAATTTTGGTTCGAACGTACTGTTACAACGCTGAACATAAAAGGCGCCCGAATTCGAGCGGTGTTGGAGTTGAATTATTTGATTTTTTCCTTGATTCGTGCTGATTTACCGGTGCGTTCTCGCAAATAATAAAGTTTCGCACGTCGAACGGCGCCACGACGTTTTACCTCAACGCTGCGAATCAAGGGACTGTGAGTCTGAAACACGCGCTCCACACCTTCGCCATATGAAATTTTACGTACGGTAAAGGATGAATTCAGGCCCCGATTGCGTTTGGCAATGACGACCCCTTCAAACGCCTGTTGACGCTCTCTTTCACCTTCCCGTATCAAAATTACTACACGGACTGTATCACCTGGAGAAAAATCCGGTTGATCATCTCTAATCTGCTCAGCTTCAATTGCGTTAATCAAATTTCCCATCATGATTTCTCCAAGTTTTCATACTCGTCCTGAAATTCTTCCAGTGCCTTTGTACTTTCATCATCCAATTCAAATTTCTCAAACAAATCCGGACGACGTAGCCAAGTGCGCCCGATTGACTGCTTCATTCGCCATTGGCGAATTTGTTTATGATTTCCCGACGTCAGGACTTCAGGGACCGGCAATCCTTGAACAACCTGCGGGCGCGTATAGTGTATACAATCCAGCAATCCGTTTGTAAAAGAATCTTCTGAACTGGATTCTGCATTCCCCAATACGCCGGGCAACTGTCGCACGACAGCATCAATCATTACCATGGCCGCCAATTCACCGCCGGACAACACATAATCGCCGATTGACCATTCCTGAGCTTGTATTATATCCAATGCGCGCTGGTCAATGCCTTCATAACGCCCGCACAACAGGATCAATTCCGGTAAATCAGCTAACTTACAGACATCTTCATGCTGCAAACGCCGGCCCTGCGGACTCAGGTATATCACCGGTGTATTTTCACTTTCCCCGCGCCTTAATTTCGAAATACACGAGATTATCGGCTCTGCCAGCATCACCATTCCAGGACCGCCCCCGAACGGCCGGTCATCCAAAATTTTATGCAGTCCTTGTCCGTACTCCCGCAGATCAATTAGTTCGATATTAACGATGCTGTTCCTGATCGCTCGACCAGTCACGCCATATTCGGTGACCGCAGCAAACATCTGCGGGAAAATGCTGACAACACTTATCCGCATAGTTGCTTCAGTTCGCTTCGATTGCAGTCAATAGTCTGTAAACCAATCTACAGTGATATTTCCGTCTTGCAGACTTACTTCACGGATCACGCTCGGCGTGTAAGGAATCAAGTGTGTGGATTCTCCATGAACTACTAGAACGTCATTTGCACCGGTTTCCATTATCTCTTCAACTGTGCCGTAAATTGCGCCATTTACGTCAACTGCCTGCAATCCAATCAACTCGAACCAATAGAACTCTCCTGCTCCAAGACTCGGCAACGCAGATATGGGAAGTCGAACATCCGCACCTTTTAATGCTAGAGCTTCGTCTCGAGTCGCTATGCCCTCAAGTACAGCAACAATGAATTTTCCGTGAAGCTGGCTGGAAGATACACGAAAAGAAGACTCGATTTGACCGGAAACTTCCAATATCCAATCCGAGTAGTTGAGCAGATTTTCCGGCTGCTCAGTAAAAGCTTTGAGCTTTACCTGCCCTTTGATCCCGAATGCACCCAACACGCGGGCGACAACTACACTCCTGCCACTCGCACCGGGCACCAGACTGTTTCGCTAAGTTCTTGCAGATTTTACGAGCGTCCGAACACGGCTGGATAGTTGTGCTCCATGCGATACCCAGTAATCGACCCGATCCAGATCGATTTTCAAGTTTTCCTCGTTTTCGCTCGCAATGGGGTTGAAGTAGCCAACCTGCTCGATGAATCTTCCAGTAGGCGAATGCCGCCTATCTGCAACTACGATCGAATAAAATGGTCTTTTCTTCGCTCCACCGCGCGCCAGTCGTATAACGACCATCCGTTAAACACTCCAAATGTATAGTCAATTAAACCGTCCAATTATATTCAAAACTGCAATTCCGTCATCAAATTTTTGAAAATTCAGGAATTTGCATTTCCATACTAATCTCACGACAGCTGTTGACAATTGCCAACCTAAAATTTCACTTGGATCGGCCGTAAAATCCAACCCTTTCTGCATCACTGAATGATACATTGGCATTTTCATAGTAGGACAACACGGCGATGATGCGAGGTGTGGCACCTTTTACTGGTGTAACTTGATGCGCAGTATTGCGTCCTTTGAAGATGTTCAGCGTTCCCGGCTCGAGCCGTAGTGTCGCTACCCGATCATCCTTACCTCCCAACAGACGGGAAACACCTTCATAGTTTGGATCGCTACTGCTTCTGAGCCCGTTTCGATATTCGAATAGACCACCAGACCTGGGGGATTGCAGCAATAATGTGGTGGTAAATTCGGACCGATCGAAATGCCAGTTCAATGCTTCTCCCGCATAGTATGTCATGACATTAATTCGTGCAAGCGGGTCTGCCATCGGATGGAGCTGAGGCTTACCCATTACTGCCGCCAGAAAATCAATCAGCGGCTGCCACTCGTATATTCGGGTGATGAGATTAAATGGAATCTGATCGCCGCATATCGTGTGATTGATTGTCTTGAATCTGCTGAGTGCCGGATGATCTGATTCCACGCCTTCAAAATCGTCATCAAAATAAATATTATGCTCCCGGCAATGGGTAAACGCATCGGACTGAATCAGCGATTTCAATGCAGCAATGCATTGCTCAATGGATGAGAGTCGAACAAAGCCTGCAAGACTGAACATGCCAAAGCGGCGAATTTCGCTCTGGCAGCGCCGAATCAATTCATCGTACGGCACACTGTTTGGACGATCAATGGGATAGAGATTTAGGTTTAGATGCTGCCTCATGCTCAAAACTGGCACTACGTAGGAGAATTTTTCATTGAACTATAGAAGTTTCATGTCGGTAAACGAGACAGGTGAAGACAGTACCAAGTTACAAGCTCTCAGAAATCCATCCAAAATATTGACCGTATTCAAGCAGGCTCGACTCCAGTACAATTGCTGCCTCTGTTGTAAAAATTGCAATTGGCTCCAAATGGCCTTATACCTTGTCTGTACTTCACCCTGACACGACTTTATCAATCTGCCGTGCTTCAGGAGTCCTTCGGGAGCCATCACTTCCAGAACAGCTGGAAGATTTAGTGATATACGCTGTTCCGACACTTTTATACCAAATTATATGAATGGATTCACCGCCAGCAACAGTTCCACTTTATTCCAAATATCCATGTGAATGGAAGTTGGTTCTACAATGTAGATATCTTGGTTGTCAGCCCTGGCTCCGTTAAGTGCTGCTTCGTTGGAGTTGTACTCAGTATTGGTTATGTCGACATTAAATTCCTTTTTAAACTCATTGATTATATTTGTAATTGTATAGCCAGAAGCTACATTGGCTATTAGAAGTGAGATAGCTATGACAATACACTTGATTGGTCACAATATCATCATTTTCATCAGATCAAATTTGAACCTTGATAACATTTAACAAACTTAAGAATTTTGACTAGAAACGGCTATGTTGAATTCAGGAGCAATTTGATTACAAATAATTTGCGTTCTTCCCGCCATTCTACTGATTGAATGATTCGTATAATTTACGATTTCTTGGTCGTCCTCCAATATTAATGAGATTGGGATCAATAAACTTGACTTAACACGAATTAGTAAAGTACAAAGAAAAATTGAACTATACATGGCAATTTCCGTTTTCAACTTAACAGAAAGTAGTGTTCAGAATGACCGTTAATTTGAACTAGGTTACGTATCCGAGTTACTGCTAATAGTAGTGTGCCGGGCGAAATTCGTAAATACGGTTATTTTCTGACCCTAGATCGAGTTGTCAGTTCCGAGGAGCGTGAGGAAAACGATGAACCATTCGAGGACAAGATGAAGCGACTGGACATGCAACCGCACGACCAGCAAGCCGAAGGTACGCGGTTGTACGCCGGCACTGCCGCTAGACTTAAGGCAATTGTGTTCGTGGACCGGGGATCATGAGTATCGACACGGCATTTCTGCGCCGCTGCATCCAGACTTTGGAGCTTGTCTTACACGGGATCGACAAGCAAAAAGAGGTGGACGCTGATCTTTACGACATTTACCGGGCAGCCTGCGTCAAGGAGTTCGAACTGATTCTTGAGCAGAGCGGCAAGCTGCTGCGAAAACGTCTTGCGGCATACTTTTCCAGCAACCGGCAGGCGGATCGTCTGACTTTCAAGGATCTCTTCCGGAATGCTGCCAAGCATGGGCTGCTCGAACCGGAAACGGTCGAACGATGGATCCACTACCGCAACAATCGAAACGATACAGCACATAGCTATGGTGAAGATTTTGCCGAAACCACGCTGAGGCTGCTGCCAGCGTTCGTCGCCGATGCGAAGGCATTGGCTGACGCGATCGAAGAGGCGAATGATGGCTGAAAATCGGCTCCATCTCTTGCCGAGGCACCGTCTAGTGCTAGAAGCGCTGTTGCGGAAGCACCTACCCGATGTCGAAGTCTGGGCCTATGGCAGCCGTGTGAATGGACGAAGCCATGACGGCAGCGATCTTGATTTGGCGTTGCGCGGTCCGAGCCTGAACGAGATTTCGATTAATTCCCTGGCCGAATTTGAAGACGCGGTCCGAGAATCGAACATCCCGTTCTTGGTGGAAGCGCGCGACTGGGCAAGCCTGCCGAAGCGATTTCACCAGGAGATTGCGCGGGATTATGTGGTGCTGGTAGGGCGAGAAGGATAGCAAACTGGCGAAGAGAATACATCGACGACTATCCCCTTATCGAAGAATACCCACTCACTACCGAAAACACGAAACGCCATACACACAAAATACACCAATAATTTCTTGATCACGGGAGGTTCAGAATCGCAACAAAGGTAAACCCAATCCGACTTTTAACAAAGTTGTCTACCAATTTACATTACTCATAAATTAGATTAATAAATTGATTTTATTATTTGTTATTAAATGATATTAATTATCTATATCTAGCTTGGTGTGAGTTTCACCTAGTTTTCAACAGTGCAAATATTATCATATAGAAATATACTGAGGCAATTGAATCTACACCTGTCCTAGAGCGTTTAATGTGACATCTCCAGCAATGAAAGCCTTAGGCAAGACGTTTCTTTATTCGGTGTGGCTGCCGATTACAGTCATTATTCTGACAGCGCTTCGGTTCGGCGTCCTTCAAGAATGGGAAGGTTTTGGTGTATTTAATTTTTTAGAATTTATTGTCCAAATCACAGTGCTTTTTCTATTCGCCTGGCCAAGCGGTATTCCTCTAACACTAGCAATTCAGAAACTTCATCGTCGAGCACGAAATACCTCGTACTTTCTGGCAATCATTTTCGTTCCAATTTCCGCCTATGCTGTCATCATTGGCGGTCTGTTCGGGCCCATTGGAATCTTTGCATATGCAGCTGTCGCTTCTGTACCAACTTGGTTGATATTGGGCATTGTTACAGCCTTCCAACGCCACCGCTCATCATCAGACCGAAAAAACCACTAACCTGCCCCTTGTTACTGCATTGGGAATTTGTCGGAAAGGTTGTCCATACCAGGAATCGACATTTTTCCTTTGTTTTGTGAGAACTTTCGCGTCATTTTCTGCATCTTGTCAAACTTGCGCAACAGTTGATTGACAAATCTGGCTTCGACACCAGCACCGGCACAAATTCGCACTCGTCGACTTCCCCGTATTATCGCCGAATGCTGTCGTTCGTGCGGAGTCATCGAATTGATGATCGCGATGTCTCGCTTGGTGCTCTCCTCAAGCTTTTCCATATCCGGCATTTTCACGGAAGCTAATCCAGGCAAAAGTTTTGCAATGCTCGACATGCCGCCCATGTCCTGCGCCATCATCATTTGATCTCGATAATCTCCTAGGTCAAATCGTCGTCCTTTACGCAACTTCTGTTCGAGTTTTTGTGCTTTGCCTTTGTCTGCCTTCTGCTGTGCCGATTCAATGAGCGAAAGAACATCACCCATTCCCAGGATTCGAGATGCGATGCGGTCAGGATGGAATTGCTCCAATGCATCTACTGCTTCGCCTACACCGATGAACTTGACCGGTTTGCCTGTTATATGACGTACCGAGAGCAGTGCACCTCCACGGGTGTCGCTATCCAGCTTAGTAACAACAACACCTGACAAAGGCAGTGCATCGTTGAACGCCGATGCGCTTTTAACAGCATCCTGTCCCGTCATGGCATCAATTACGAACAGTGTCTCATCCGGCGAAATACCCGCGTGAATCGCACGAAGCTCATCCATCATCTGGTCATCGATGTGCAGCCTTCCGGCAGTATCGATAATTACTACGTCTGCCGCTACGTTTCGAGCGTGAGCGATAGCGGAACGCGCAATTTTTTGCGGTTCTTGGCCAATATCAGTCTCATAAAAATCTACCTCAACCATTTCAGCCAGTTTTCTCAGCTGATCGACTGCAGCAGGACGATAAACGTCAACACTTGCAACCATTACTCTTTTCTGAAATTGTCGCTTGAGGATTCGAGCGAGTTTACCAACCGTTGTCGTCTTGCCTGATCCTTGCAGACCTGCAATCAAAATTACCACGGGCGGCGTTCCCGACAAATCCAGCGGCACATTCGAGTCGCCAATTACGCGAGTGAGTTCTTCATGAACAATGCCTATCATGGTCTGGGCCGGCGTAATGCTGCTCAAAACTTCGGCACCCGACGCCCTCAATCTGACTTGTTCTATGAACTCCCGCGCTACAGGTAACGCTACATCGGCCTCAAGCAAAGCTCGCCTAACTTGACGAAGAGCCTCTTCGATAGCCTTTTCGGACAGTTTGTTTGATCCGCGGAAGGTGCCTAGAGCCTGACTAATTCGATTTCTGAGTGATTCAAGCATGGTAGATTTAAATCCTTTGTAGATTACACTTACAATAAGAAATTGAATATTTCAAGTTATATTCAATAAACTTTAGATTTTGTTGATAAATTAATCAAAGACTCGATTGGACGACATCCCTGAAGGCATACTGTTTGCCTCTCTCGCACTGCTGATCTGCCTGTCGGCATTTTTCTCCGCTTCGGAAACTGCAACGATGGCAGTGAACCGCTATCGTCTGGCTGACAAAGCGAACAAGAAAGATCGAAGAGCTTTACTGCTCCAGAAGCTGGTCCGCGAACCTGATCGGCTGCTCGGCACAATTTTACTTGGCAACAACCTGGTCAATAACGCTGCTGTAGCGATTACAACAATGCTTGCCTGGAAATACTACGGCGAAGCTGGTGTTGCGGTATCAACCGCGTTCATTACGGTAGTAATCCTTGTACTTGCTGAAATTCCACCTAAAACCGTAGCAGCAATCTATCCTGAGCGAATTGCATTTTTCGCAGTTTATTTGCTTGATTTTCTTCAGAAACTGTTTCATCCAGTCGTATGGCTATTGAGTTCGGCCGTCAAACTGCTGAAACTGTTGCCTGCCTTTCGGCAGATACAAGTCTCTGATTCTCTGGATACTGACGAGTTGCGCGTTGCAGTAAAAGCCTCTGAGCATCATTTTGCACCCGATCAGATGGAACTGCTTTTAGGAATTCTGGAGCTTGGTGCACAATCCGTCGACAAAATCATGGTGCCTCGCAACGAAATTCATTCAATTGATCTTGATGACGACATATCGGACATTGTCGAGCAAATTTTCACAGAAACTTTTGCCCGTGTGATCGTATATGAGAAGTCCTATCAGGATATTAAGGGAGAGCTTGAAATTCGTGCATTATTGCAGAGTTGCCATCGGGAAGAGATCACCAAAGATAAGATTATCGAGTTCCTCAAAGAACCCATTTATTTGCCAGAAGATTCGAGACTGCTGGAACAGATTCAGCGACTCCAACGACTCCGCCGCAACATGGGCATTGTCGTTGATGAATATGGAGAAGTGGTGGGGCTCATCACCGTACATGAAATGCTGGAAGAACTCGCTGGATTCATAGACCCTGATATGGAAACGTTCAAAGCCGGAATCATAAAGGAAAAACAAGGCACTTACCTTGTGAACGCAATGATGAATGTTCGTGAATTGAATCGGGCAATGCAGTGGGATTTGCCAACGAACGGACCCAATACGCTGAACGGACAGATTCTCGAACAAAACGAAGATATTCCCCAACCAGGTACTACATTTCTGATCAACGGCTATGCCATTGAAACCGTTCGGGTACGAGGCGGTGCGATAGACGTTGTGCGCATCCTTCCGAATGCTGATATGCCGGATTCGGTGACTGATTTACAATCGGAGTCAGGAAGGTCATTGCAGTAGGCGCAGAGAATTCTGGAAAGAATTTACGTCTCTGTAAATCATGTTACGGTCGCGAATTTAGACACAATGACCAACATAGCAAATCTGCAATAACTAGACCAATCGTGTAATTCAAATGGATTAACTTGAGGATTGAAGTTGACGTGTCGTACGTCCCAAACTGCCAATCTAACCATAAATTACCGATCTACTTCCACTTTCCTGGCTTGCCCAGCAAAGTTTGCGTAGTCCAATTGTCACTTCCTGCCTGCATCATCACTTAGCATTTTCAGAATAGAAAATCCTTCTTGGGTGAAGATCGTTTGAACGACCTGCTCGATTTGGTGTTTGGCGATGTACTAAGTGACCCGGTTTATGACATCAAGTGCGACTTTCTTCTAGGACTCAAGTCGGCGAACATTCGGGCACACACACCAGCAAACTTTATTGCGGAGAAATTTCAAGCAGTGGTTGCACTTGGTGTTGCCAATAGCCGAATGAAGGATTTGTACGATCTATGGTCAGTGCCCAGGACCGTTGAAATTGATCCATCAGAACTCACCCAAACACTCATCTCGACTTTTTCACACCCGTAATCGATTCCATCAGAATGTCCAGGTGGCCTTACAGACGTGTATTCGCAAGACCCACTAAAAATCGCTCAATGGTCCGCCTACATGGAAGCAAATAGTATTCAAGGTATAACCCTGCGCGAGATTACCCAAGAGATTTGGAGTTGGCTCAAGCCAATCTGTCAGGCTACACTAGAAGTTAACGATGGCTGACAACCAGACATATACCTCGGTATAGCCAGATGTGCTTCTTTTCCGAGTCCACGGTCAAAGTAATCTGCAGCCAGGATAGCGATTTCCGAAGCTTGGGGGATCTCATTTGCAATCCATCCGACAACACAGTGCTCGTTCTGCTCCAATAGAACAGGCGCATGCATATCCCAACCGGAACCGGCTCCATGCCATCCATGACTGGTGATTCGTAATTCCGAAATATCAGTTAACTTTTCTACACCTTGCAGTGATGCTAATCCCCTTTCGTCTCTAATATACGATGCCCAGAAAATCTTGCCTCGCTTAGCATCCAGGGCAGTCACTATTTTGTCGGGTTTCTGTTTCTGCGCAATTGCCGCCATGCACGAAACCGGTATCACTGGAACATCGACTCCAAACGCAATTCCCTGTGCTACACCTGCTGCAATACGCAAACCAGTAAATGAACCAGGTCCTTCTCCAAATGCCATTCCATCAATCTGATTCAATTTAATGCCAGCCTCGATCAAGAGATGGTCAATCAGAACTAGAACAGACCTGTTGTGATTGCGTGCGGTCTGCTCAGATTTTTCGTCAATCTGACCATCCAAATTGAGTGCAACCGACAACATGTCGTCCGAAGAGTTGACAGCCAGTATTTTCATTGGGCAAAGAAATTCCTGACATCCTCTAGCTGATCGGATTTTTTCATTGGCGGCAGGTTGTTCAGAAACTGCTTTCCATAGCTGCTAGTTTTGATTCTGGGATCGCAGAGAATCAGTACCCCCTTGTCGCTCGAATCTCGAATCAACCGACCCATGCCTTGCTTCAAGGACAGTACTGCCGACGGGACTTGCCAGTCGGAAAATATGTTCTTTCCAGCTTTGTTCATCAGTGCTTCTCGGGCAATCAGCAACGGATCGTTCGGAGGAATGAATGGCAATTTGGCAATTACCACGCATGAAAGTGCCTCACCTTTTACATCAACGCCTTCCCAGAAACTAGATGTTCCAAGGAGTACGGCATTTCCATCGGCCTTGAATCTTTCCAGCAAATTTGAACTGGTGTCGCGGCCTTGACAAAGTAAAGTGAAATTCAACTTGCCGTCAAGCAGCCTGTAGACGTAGTTCATCGAATAATGGCTGGTAAACAACACGAATGCCCTGCCACTGCTCAATGGCATGACCTGCTTAACGACTTCTGCAACAGACTCGTCATATAACTCTCGGTATTTGGGCTGCGGCATGTCCCGAGGGAAATAAGCGAGAGCCTGTTTCTCAAAGTCGAATGGACTCTCCCACCTCTCGGAAACTACACCCTCTAGTCCGAGACGACTCTGAAAATGAGAAAAATCTTCTCCTACCGATAGCGTAGCCGAGGTAAAAATCCAACTGCCAGAGAAATCTGTTATCAAAGGCCCATAGTGTTTGCCAGGCTCAAGCGGTATCTGAGACAGGCTGAATCCGCTTCTACTGGACTCGTACCATGTCGCACATTCCTCATTTTCTCTCTCAAAAATGCATTTCGCGTCTTCAATAATGTCAAGTGCATGATCGCGACACAGTTCAAACTCGTGTGAGGTCTCCATGATCGGCTCAATTGCGCACACAAACTCTTCCAGTAGACTTACGATTTTCCAATAGGTCGTCATGAACTCTCGATTGTCTGTCAGGTGCGACACTAAAACCTTTACCGAATCATCTGATACTTTTGTTCTTGCATCCTCTGTCAATTGCGCCATGTCTGCGCACTTCTGATCAAGCCAGACCTGATCCAGTTCACTGTCCAAGGCGGCCTGCTGCAGATTTCTGCAAAACTGCAGCAATCGCTCTTTTGAAATCGAAATGCCCATTGTCTGTGCCGCAATCTCTGGAAAACGATGGCCTTCATCAACGACGATCACTTCTGCATGCGACAGCAATCCTGAATCGTCTTCCCCGGAGTGCTGAAAATTCAGGCACAGCAGATTGTGATTTACGACCAGCACATCAGCGCTTCGGGCTTTGATTCTGGCACGATTGACATAACACTCTTTGGAAAATTCACACTGACTGCCAAGACAGTTTTCCGCAGTCGAAGTAATCATTCTTTTGTGTTCGCTGGAAAGACGAGGGTACTCGGATATATCCCCATCGCCCCTCTCAGAAACCCAGTCATAGATACGGTTGATTCTCGCAGTTGCACCGAGCATGTCCGGTTGTCGATTGAGCTGATCATGTCGATACAAACAAAGGTAATTGCTTCTCCCTTTCAGTACTCTGACTTCCGGTGATATACCCAAGGCTTTGCATACCCAGGGAATATCTGTCTGAAACAGCTGCTCTTGAAGATTTTTAGTGCGCGTCGAAATGACGGTTTTCTTTTTTGCCAGTAACGGCGGAACCAGGTAACTAAAAGTCTTTCCGGTTCCAGTTCCAGATTCGACAATCAAGTTATCGTTTTGCTCAATGGCAGAGTCAATTGCTTCTGCCATTTCTCTCTGACAATCCCGAACTGCAAACCATTCGTAAGACTGGTTGAATGGTCCGTCGGGACCGAGAATTGTAAAACTGTCAGGCATGAATATCCGGTATCCGGCAATGTTGATGTGCGCTAGTCGCGCCCATGCCCTAGTATGACAGAACTCAAGCGGCGAGTTTTTCCAAAAATGACTTGATTCGCTGCGTCCAGTTGCTAACACTAGGAGTATGGCGCGCACCGCCTTTGACGACGAGATTGTCGAAGTCCTCAAGCAGCCCTTTCTGCTTCTGCGTTAGGCCAACCGGCGTTTCTACAATCAACTTGCAAAACAGATCACCTGCCACATGCGATCGAACATTACGTATTCCCTTTCCTCGCAACCGCATAAGTTTGCCGGTCTGCGTCTCAGGATGAACTTTTAGATTTGCACGACCGTCCAGAGTCGGAATTGCAACCGTCCCGCCAAGAGCAGCGGTTGCAAAGCTGATCGGAATTTCACAGTACACGTTATCACCGTCGCGTTCAAAGATTGAATGCGGATTGATTCGAACTTGAACAAAAAGATCGCCCGGCGAAATTCCGCCACGCCCGGCTTCCCCCTTACCCGTGATTCTGACCTGATTTCCATGATCAATGCCAGCAGGAATTTGCACCGACAAGCGCGTTGTTTCCTGCACCCGTCCCTGCCCTCTGCATTTGTGACAGGGGTTTGTGATCACAGTTCCTTGTCCATGGCACTTGGGACAGGTCTGCTGCAGCGAGAATGCAAGCTGCTGAATTCTTACTTGGCCGTGCCCGCCGCAGGTATTGCAGGTTGTTGGTGTGGTGCCTTTTCTGGCACCACTGCCGTCGCACTCATCGCAGCCGATCATCCTTGGTACACTGATTTCGGTCTCAACGCCGCGCACCGCATCTTCCAGATCCAAATCCAGTGTGTATCGTAGATTGGAACCCTGAGCCGGTCGACTCGACTGACGGCTAGCTCCAAATATATCGCTGAAGATGTCGCCGAAAATATCGCCGAACCCTTCCCCGCTGGTAGATCTAGCGCCCGACAAACCTTCCAGGCCTTCATGACCAAATCGATCGTATCGCTTGCGAGATTCCAAATTGGACAATACTTCGTAAGCCTCTTTTGCCTCCTTGAATTTGGCTTCTGCGCTTTTAGCGTCATCCTGATTCCGGTCAGGATGGTATTTCATGGCTAAACGTCGATATGCGCGCTTGACATCACTCTCGGCGGCATCCCTCTGGACACCTAGCACATCATAGTAATCACGTTTAGACATAGTGTTTTAGTGGTAGGTAGCAGTGGCCGTTAATATCAAGGGTTCGACATCAGTTGCGCTGCTCGTCATCGGTAACTTCTTCAAAATCTGCATCGACGGCATCGCTATCGCCAGCTGATTCAGGTGTAGAGTCCGGGCTAGCTTCCGCTTGTGCCGACGCTTCGCTGTAGGCTTTCGCTGCAAGCGAATGACTCGCGTTGGCCAATGCCTCCGTCTTGGATCGAATTTCTTCGGTGCCCAGATCCGCATTGATTGCAGACTCGAGATCGGAGATTGCTGATTCGATCGACGCTTTTTCTGATTCATCGACTTTATCACCTAGTTCGCTGACGGTTTTGCGCACAGAATGTATCAAACCTTCGGCCTGATTTTTGGCTTCAGCTTTCTCTCTCATCTGCTGGTCTTCATCTGCATGTTCCTCAGCCTCGCGAACCATGCGTTCAATCTCGGATTTATCTAGTCCGGAACTGGACTTGATTTCGATTCGATTCTCTTTGCCGGTCGCCTTGTCTTTGGCAGAGACGTGCATGATTCCATTCGCATCAATATCGAATGTCACCTCAATCTGCGGTACGCCTCTTTGCGCGGTCGGGATATCCGTAAGGTCGAATCGCCCGAGTGACTTATTGTGCTGGGCCATATCCCGCTCACCCTGAAGTACATGCACAGTTACTGCGGTCTGGTTATCATCCGCAGTTGAAAACGTTTGAGTTTCCTTGGTTGGAATGGTCGTGTTTTTCTGAATCAACTTCGTCATTACTCCACCAAGTGTCTCAATTCCAAGGGATAGCGGCGTTACATCCAAAAGCAACACGTCTTTTACGTCGCCGCCTAAAACACCACCTTGAATGGCGGCACCGGCTGCGATCGCTTCATCCGGATTGACATCCTTGCGCGCTTCCTTGCCGAATATCTTCGTGACAGTTTCCTGAACTTTCGGCATCCGAGTCTGGCCGCCAACCAGAATTACATGATCAATTTCCTTGGCAGACAAGCCAGCATCTTTCAGCGCAGTTTTGCAAGGCCCAACAGTTCTTGCCACTAGATCGTCTACCAACGCCTCAATCTTGGCTCTGGTCAATTTGTAGTTCAAGTGTTTCGGGCCGGTCTGGTCAGCCGTGATGTAAGGCAGGTTGACCTCGGTCTGAGTGCTGGAAGACAACTCAATCTTTGCTTTCTCAGCGCCTTCCTTGAGTCTCTGCATGGCGAGCGGGTCACCTCGCAGGTCCATACCCTGATCCTTCTTGAATTCATCCGCAAGGTAATCAATCACTCGTCGGTCAAAATCCTCACCGCCCAAGAAAGTATCACCATTGGTTGAAAGCACCTCAAATTGATGTTCACCGTCCACTTCGGCGATTTCAATGATTGATATATCGAACGTTCCGCCACCGAGATCATAGACCGCGATTTTGCGATCGCCTTCCTGCTTGTCCAATCCATAGGCCAGTGCTGCTGCGGTGGGTTCGTTAATAATCCGCCTGACGTCCAATCCTGCAATCTTGCCAGCATCCTTGGTCGCCTGTCGCTGAGAATCATTGAAATACGCAGGTACTGTGATAACTGCACTCGTGACTTCGGTACCAAGGTAGTCCTCGGCCGTCTGCTTCAGTTTCTGCAGAATGCGCGCAGCAACTTCTGGAGGTGCGAGTTCCTTGTCTCCTACCTTAACCCAGGCATCACCGTTACTTGCTTTGATGATCTTGTAGGGCATCAGATTCATATCCTGCTGGACAACGTCCTCCGAGAATTTCCGTCCGATCAGACGCTTGACTGCAAATAGTGTGTTGTAAGGATTGGTAACAGCCTGTCGTTTGGCCGGCTGACCCACCAGCACTTCACCATCGTTGGTATAAGCAACAATCGAAGGTGTCGTTCGATCACCCTCCTGATTCTCGATGATTCTGGCAGTGTCACCGCCCTCATAGACCGACACACATGAGTTCGTCGTACCCAAATCAATGCCGATAATTTTTGCCATGTTCAGCTCCTAGATAAAATAAATATTCGTTGCCAATACAAATAAGTTCTATGATCAAAAAATCAAGAGTTTTCCGTATCATTTGGCTTGGATTCGTTGGTGTTTTCTGACTCTTCGCCATCTTTCACAGCAGAGGTGACGATGACCATTGCGGGGCGCAACAACCTGTCATGCAACCGGTACCCTTTGCGGAAAACTTCAGAGATGTGATTGGGTGGAATTTCCACACTTGGCTGCATCGTCATCGCTTGATGAACATTCGCGTCAAATGGAGTACCCGGCTGCGGGTCGATCTCTTCGATGTAGAAACGCTTGAATGCACCCTGTAACTGCTTTCGCGTCAACTCAACGCCTTCCTGAATCGAACTGATGGTGGCTTCCAAATTTTCCAAATGTTCGATCTCGCACGCCTTGTCCAGGCTTTCCATGACATCCAGCATAGCTTGAGCAAACTGATCGATTCCGAACTTCCGCGCTCTTTCGATTTCCATATCATAGCGTTTGCGGAAGTTGTCGTAATCCGCCATCAAGCGAAGATATTTGTCTTTCTGATCCGCAATGTTTTTCTTTTGCAACTCAAGTTCTTCATAGATCCCTTCGAGAGATTCTGTCGTGAAACCTTCCTCGGATTCTTCTTCTACAATTCCGTAGTTCGCCCCGTTTCCGGTACCGCCATTCATCGTCGGCTGCTTCTCTTGGGCTTTCAGATTCTCGTTGCTGTTTTCTATTTTGTCTTGTGGAGATTTTTTTCTAGCCATAATTTATCCTATGCGACAACAATTCTCCGATTGGCTCGGTAACTAGAGCCATAAATAGGAACGCCACAAATTATTTCAAGGAGGGATTAGTGAATTTCCGCTTAGTCCTGATTTAGATGGGCGAGCGCGTTGCCCAGCATCTTCGCAGTTACATCAACTATAGGAATGACGCGATCATATGGCATTCGAGTCGGTCCGATGACGCCAATTGCACCCAGACTCTGCCCTTTGACTTCGTAAGGAGCCGTGATGACACTGCAGTCATTCAATCCTTCATAACCGGATTCTGTGCCGATGAATATGGAAACGCCTCTCGCTCTGATGCTCTGATCAAGCAGATTCAACAAAGAGTGTCGTGTCTTGAAAGTTTCAAAAATCTTCCGAATTTTTTCAATTGCAGCAAAATCCGGCACATTCAGCAAATTCGCCTCACCGCTAACTACAACATCTTCTTCTGATTTCTCGTCGCGGTCAAATACGCGATTGGCAATTGTAATGGCAGTTTGCATCAACTTATTGATTTGCTCGCTGTCATGCTTCATTTCGTTCAGCAGATGTTCCTTTACGGTGGACAGTGGTTTACCGCGATAAGTATGATTGAAGAAATTGGCCGCTTCAGTCAGCTCTGACGCCGAATATTCGCGACTATTGGGGATGACACGGTTCTGTACTTGACCGTCTTCGGTGATTAGAATTACAAGCACCCGGTTGCTGGACAAGCTGACGAATTCAATCTGTCGAAATTTGGCTATGGATGTGTTTGGCAAGAATACTATACTTGCAAACTGCGTGACTTCCGACAGCAGATTCGATGCAACCGTCATCAACTCCTTGGCGTCATTCTCTTCATTGAGCCGGTATTTGATTTCTTCTGTTTTCGCTCGCTTTAGCGGCCTGATCGTCAACAGAGAATCAATGAACAACCGATATCCAAGAGGTGTTGGGACTCTCCCAGAAGATGTATGAGGTGATTGGATCAGTCCCATTTCTTCCAAGTCAGCCATCACATTGCGAATTGTCGCTGCGCTGAGGTGCAAACCTGGTTCGTGAGAAAGCGTTCGCGAACCGACAGGATGGCCCTGATCAATAAATCGCGCAATCAGCATTCGCAGAAGCGTTTCAGATCTTTCGTCGAGATTCAACTCAGTCATTAATGCGGTCTGTACCAGGTTTGAAGAATTTCTCTATCATTCACTCCGCGTCTTGCAGAACTGAATGAAAATTGATGAATAAAGTATATAACCGTTTGATGCAGATTCTGCAATTTGAAGTGCATGATTACGACTTCAGCATAAGAAATGCCCGGACAAATTAAAATCGGATCTGACGTTCAGCAAGGTGAAATGTATATTTATGCGGTAACCACATGTAAAATCAATAATAAATTCCGCTTGATACTTCTATGCAATTATGCATGGTTGCAATTAAACTTTTACAATTGATAGATTGCATTCAAGGTAGCACTTCGGTTCAGTTTGATGCGCCGCATTTCCAAAATCATTATGACAGATTTCAAGACAGTCGGTATATTCGGCAATTTTTCAATCGAAAAGGTCGCAAATATTGCTGAGCAAATTGCCAACATATTGATTGCGAGTGAAATCTCGTATCGACAGTATTTTTCAGCCATCGGGCAAGCCGAGAGGAATGAAGGAATAGATGACGATGAACTGGAACTTGCAATCGTGATCGGCGGTGATGGTACCTTCATGAACGTGGCAAGACAGCGAGCGGGCTGCAGGTCACCTGTGCTAGGTGTCAATCTCGGCAGACGGGGCTTTCTGACCGATGTCGCAGTTCAGGAAATAAATCAATCGATCAATCTCGTGGTGAATGGCAAATACTCAATCGAAACCCGGACACTGCTAGAGGCGACTACGACTTTTCACGACAATAGCATTGCTGTTGCAACCGCTCTGAACGATATCGTCGTTCACAAAACAAATTACGGACGACTGCTGGATTTTGAAATTATCGTAGACGGGGCCTTTGTAACCAGTCTGCGAGCCGACGGCGTGATTGTCGCCACTCCGACCGGGGCAACCGCATACGCCCTCTCAGCTGGTGGGCCGGTTCTACATCCCGACCTTCCAGCAATCGAGATGATTCCGATTAGTCCGCAAACACTGACTCATCGGCCAATTGTGTTCAGTGATTCAAGCGCGATTGAAATCCACATGACCAATGCAACTTCCGGGAATTCCAGCCTGGTGGTTGACGGCGACGTTCGCGAAGAGTTGAACGGTACGGAAAAGATCGTTGTGCGACGCTCAGACCTCACTGTCGATTTCGTCAGAATTTCGGGGCATACTTTCTACAACGCACTACGACAAAAACTTGGCTGGGGCGTTTAAAATCTGTAAGGCAAGATGATCAAATCGCTCTACATCAAGGACTATCTTCTCATCCCAAACATTCAAATCGACTTCCAAAAGGGTCTGACCGTCATCACAGGCGAAACCGGTGCAGGTAAATCGCTTATCGTCGATTCACTGGAACTCGCGCTAGGCGCACGTGCAGATTCGGGGATCATACGTAGCGGCTGCGACAAGGCTGAGATTTTCGTCATTTTTCAAATCCACAACGCGAGCATTGTAGGCTGGCTGAAAGAACATGATCTGTATGACGGTGCAGAATGCATAATCCATCGTGTGATATTCCCTGATCGTGCTTCTCGGGCCTATATCAATGGCCGACCGGCAACATTGCAGAGTGTAAGGAGTCTGGGCTCACAACTGGTCGAGATTCATGGTCAGCACGAACATCAGTCTTTGCTGAAGTCAGTTGCACAAAGAAATATCCTTGATGGTTTCGCTGGAATTCTCGACAAAACAAACAATCTTTCCAGCCTCGCAGTATCGATAAGAAATGAGACAAGCCGTCGTGGCAGCCTGATTGACAGACAGCAGCACCTGGACGAGCAACTGAACTTGTTGCGCCATCAATCCAGTGTGCTAGATCAACTGCAGCCGGAGCAAGGCGAGTTCTCCCGACTCAAAAACGAACTTGCACGAGCGACTCACGCTGAAGAACTCTCGACCGGTCTGCACGAGATAGCCCAAAGATTGTTCTACGCAGATGATGCGAGTGTCAGTGGCACCTTGACTGAAAGTATCAGACAAATTGGCAAGCTCAGTGAGTATGACCCTGAGCTTGGGGTCTATGCCAACATGCTGGAAGAAGCAAGATTTCGGACCGATGATGCGGCTCGAGAGATTCTCTCAGTTTCAAGTCGAATTGAATATGACCCTGCCGAAATCACATCCATTGAAGAACGAATGGCATCGCTACAGCAGCAAGCGCGAATTCACGATATCAGTGCGGACGAATTGCCCGACGCACTGCTGAAGATTGGTGAACAAATTTGTAAACTTGAAACCGAGCTTGCCGGGATAACTACATTGGATGATAGAATCAAACAGCTGCAAGCCGAGCATCACTCTGCTGCATCCGAAATCAGTAAAGTTCGCAGAGATTTTGCCATCGCTTTATCTGTGGCTATGACTGAGCAAATGCAGAAATTGGGAATGGAAGGTGGTGTGTTCGAAGTTGAGCTGATTGAACACAATCCGGTCGACTATGCAGGATTCGGATGGGAAAACGTCAATTTTCTAGTATCTACGAATCCAGGCCAGCAAAAGGGAGCGCTATCCAAAGTTGCATCTGGAGGTGAGCTCTCACGATTAAGTTTGGCCATTCAGACGGTCGCTGCCGAAGTTACGCAAGTACATTCTCTTGTATTTGATGAAATTGATGTCGGTATCGGCGGAAAAGTTGCTGAACGGGTTGGTAGGCTGTTGAGGTCGCTTGGCAAATCAACACAAATTTTCTGTATTACCCACCTACCCCAGGTTGCCGCACAAGGCGATCATCAATTGAATGTGAACAAGAAGACAGAGAATGGCTCGAGTGTTGAAATTCGACTGCTTGACCACGAACAACGCATTTCGGAAATCGCCAGAATGCTCGGTGGTGCTAAAATTACGGTTCGTACCACTGAACACGCCAAAGAGATGCTTATACAAGGCTCAATGTGATGCAACCATCTGTTGAAAATCTGTTTAAACCGATCACTCGCGATGCGACAATCAACGATGTGGAAGACATCTACGAACTGATGGAATGTTACGCTTCCGACGGGATTCTACTGCCGCGAACGAAGACTGACATTGTCGACAATTTGATGAAATTCAGCGTTATAGAAATTCAAGGCAAAACCGTCGCCTGCGCAGCGCTCGAAATCTTTAACAAAAAACTCTGTGAGGTTCGCAGCCTAGTCGTAGCATCGGAAATGAAACACTTTGGTTACGGTCGAATTCTGGTTGAAGTTTTGATCGATAAAGCCCTGTCAATGGGATTAACACGAATAATGGCGCTTACTTACGTACCGGGATTTTTTCATCGCATTGGATTTCACACTGTGAATAAAGAGATTTTTCCAGAAAAAGTATGGGGTGTATGCGCCAAGTGCAGTAGATTCAACGACTGTGATGAAATCGCAGTACTAAAGGAACTGAAGTGATTCAATTACAAGAGAAATTTCAATCATCCCGTTACGTAACGGCGATTACGATTCTGTGCATAGTTTTGCTGGTTTCGTGTTCAATCTATCGTCCTGAAATATATCAAGGGCAATCATCAGATCTAGTAGATGTCAGCAAACTAACCGTTGGAATGACACCTGATGAAGTGTTGGACATCATGGGAACTCCGTTAATTGTTGATTCGTTTCACAGTGACCGATGGGACTATGTTCATAATGTAATCGACAGTAAACGAACCATCGTATCAAAGCAAAAAGTTACAGTCTTCTTCAAAGACGGAGTAGTGGCGAAAGTCGAACATAACTTAGACCAAACCTCAGAATTGGAAAAGCAGACTGTGAAGGAATAGATAATGAATAGTTGGTTAGTTAACTAATATCTGTGCAACGTGCGATAAAATGTTTCGATTATGGTTGCAAATGCGGTATTCATGGCCATATACGATTCCACTCCCCCAAAACCCTATGGATGAATGCATCCATCGAACCGCTCAGAAGCTTGTTCATTGTCCGATGACGCCCTTCCTGAGAGCTATTTCATTTAGATACAGAGTTGATTGAATGAAGTTTCACCTAGCTGTCAATATGGAACGGATGAACGACAGCATGAGCATGAATGACGTCGTCCGCCATACGCTTGACATGGTGCAGACTGCTGATTCAGGCGGGTTCGAAATTGTCTGGGCGGCAGAACATCACGGGATCGAATTGACTATCGCCCCCAATCCCTTTCAGATTCTGACTTGGTGGGCTGCCCACACCAATCGTATTCGACTCGGCACAGCGGTCGCAGTCGCAGCTTACTGGCATCCGATTAATCTGGCAAGCGAAGCGGCACTCACAGACCTGATCAGCGGTGGACGATTGGAATTCGGTATTGGCTCAGGTGCTTATCAGCGAGAATTCGACCGAATGCACCCGGGTCTGAAACAATCCGATGCCTACCGCTACGTACACGAAATGCTACCTGTGCTGAAAGCTTTATGGAAAGGCGATTATGAGCATAGTGGCGAGCATTGGTCGTTTCCGACGGCTACTTCAGTGCCAAAGCCGGTTCAGGTTCCGCATCCTCCAATTTGGGTTGCCGCCCGCTCGCCGATCACATTTGATTACGCTGTCGCCAATGGCTGCAACATCATTTCATGGCCTTTGACCAGACCAATTTCAGAGGTGGAACTGTACAAGTCGCAATTGGACGCATCCATTGCGAAACACGCCACTGGTCAGCACCCGACTTTCGCTGTAATGCGCCATACTGCGCTTTATGAAGACTCGCAGGGACGCGAATCGGTGATCACTGCAATCCAGAAAAGCATGGGGATGTTCGAGAATCTCTTCCGAAATCTGAGCGATGTTGTAGATGGTTTTCCAAAACAGATTCCATTGGAAGAACTCGTAGAACGAGAACAATACAATCCGAATATGTTGGAACAAAATCTGATGCTGGGTTCGCCCGATGAAGTGATTCAGAAATTGAAACGGTACGAGGAAATCGGCGTAGACGATTTCGTTTATTTGGCAAGCATGGGGCTGGGACAAAAAGAACAGAAAAATTCTCTTGCGCTTTTCTGTAATGAAGTCATTCCGGCTTTCAATTGATGCATTGAGTTTATATCGCCCATTTCAATTAAATCAGAAGAGTTAACTGAAAATCATTTTCGCCAGTCAACTTGCGCCAGACTCCCAGCTTTAAGTTGCGCAGCGCTTTCCGATATGAAATCAGCCTATCGGGAAAAATCCATTTATGTTTGAATCGACAGGCACTACTGCATATGAGCTAGTTGGCAAGCTGGACGCCCCTGTTGTCGCACTCATTCACGGACTCGGCATGAATCGACGCATGTGGCGCGAGTTCGTTGACCCGTTGGCAGTCAGTCATCGTGTACTGACTTACGATCTGTACGGTCATGGCGAAAGCAGCTTACCGCCGTCCGTTCCATCGCTTAATCTGTTCGCGGTGCAGTTGAAAGAATTGCTGGAAAAACTCGAAATTGATCATTGCACGGTCATGGGATTTTCCCTAGGGGGTATGATCAACCGTCGTTTCGCCATGAATTATCCTGCATCCACCAGCGCCCTAATCATCTTGAATTCGCCGCACGAAAGAGCGCCAGAAGAACAAAGCGAGATAGAGCGGCGAGCGGCGCACACTGCACAAGGAGGTCCGCACGCGACAATCGAAACGTCGCTTCAGCGCTGGTTTACGCCCGAATTCCTCTCCACGCATACTGACATCGTCGATGAAGTGCGAGAATGGATTCTAAGTAACGAACCGCTGAGTTACACCCAATGCCGTGAAGTGCTAGCTAAAGGTGTCGTGGAGTTAATAAGACCGCAACCGCCAATTGATTGTCCGTCATTAGTGATTACCTGCCAAAACGACAGCGGCAGTACTCCGGCCATGTCACTCGGCATATCCAGTGAAATTCCGGGTTCTCAGGTCATGATCATTCCGAGATTGCAGCATTTAGGGCTGCTCGAAGATTCATCGGTGTTCATTGAACCGGTGATGCGTTTTTTGTCCGCTTCATTTAACTGAAGCGCATCGTCGAGAAATGAATGTTGAGTCTTGGTAAAAAGCAAAAGAAACGACTCACTGGTGGGCAAGCTGTCGCCGAGCTACTTAGAACAGAAGACGTCCGTGTTGTTTTCAGCTTGATCGCGGCGGCCAGAGGTCATCAATGTCGCAGTCGGCCCGGATGAGCTATAGAGTTTTCGCCAGGATTCGTTTAAACATCGCGGTGGCTGAATCAAGATTTACTCAAAGGTGTAAATTCCAATTTTCAGAATTTCGGCGACTCTGGCACATAAATTTACTAACCCATTCGTTGCATTTGACGCCCACCCATCAAATGCATGTGCACATGAAAAACTTCTTGCCTGCCATGGGCATTACAGTTGACTGACAACCGATAACCGCTTTCATCAATGCCGTGTTCCTTGGCAAGTTGAGCGGCTACCAAGAATAATCGACCGAGCAGCTGTTCGTCCTCTGATGTAACATCATTAACTGTAGGAATCGCTTTCTTCGGAACAATCAGAAAGTGCACTGGTGCTTGCGGAGCAATGTCTCGAAAGGCCAAAATAGATTCGTCTTCATAGACTATATCCGACGGTATTTCCTTTCGAATGATTTTACTGAAAATGGTTTCTTCTGTCACAATGCCTCCACTGAGTCTGATCAGGAATTAACAAGATTGCTGGCAAATTATAGGGAAATACTGCATGACACGCAGTCAATCAATTGCGAGTAGCATAGGAAATATGACTGAAATCATTTTTCAGATCATTGCAGTACTCACAAAACCAGTTCATTCAGTCTATGTGCTATAAAATTGTGCTGACCGTGGATTTGATCGGTGGAGCATTGGTCTCCCAGAATCAAAAGATACCTTTTCAAATCCAAATATTCCCATTACTAGAAACCCAAATCAATTCCTGATTCTATGACACTTTGGTAGGAGCAATTCATGGAGACATTTCGTAGTTACCGCATTCGGCAAAATGAAGACAGAAGCATCTCTGCGGGATTTGAAGATTTAACACTAGATGACTTGACGGAAGGAGAAGTCGTTATCCAAACAAGTTATTCAACGATTAACTACAAAGACGCGCTTGCATCAACAGGAAAAGGAAGAATTTTAAGAAAGTATCCGCTGAACGGCGGAATTGATCTGGCGGGTAAAGTTTCAGCATCGACTGACTCACGCTACAAAGAAGGAGATTCAGTACTGGTCTGTGGTTGCGGTCTTTCTGAGATCCATGACGGAGGATATTCCGAATACGCTCGTGTACCAGGCGACTGTGTAGTACCCATGCCAGCTGGTTTGACTGAGTATGAGGCGATGGCGTTCGGAACGGCAGGATTTACCGCTGCAATTGCTGTGATTCGGATGGAAGACAACGGACAAATTCCCGAACGCGGACCGATTGTTGTGACTGGAGCGACCGGCGGCGTAGGCAGCTTTGCGATCAGTATGTTTGCCAATCTTGGATATGAAGTAATCGCACTGTCTGGAAAGAAGGAACACGAAGGATATTTGAGAGCACTAGGTGCTACCAATATGATTGATCGACACACGCTGGAATTGGGAGACAAACCTCTGGAAGCAACGAAATGGGGTGGAGCCGTTGACAATGTAGGCGGGGACATTCTTGGCTGGTTGACCCGGACCGTGAAGCCTTGGGGGAATATCGGCTCAATTGGACTAGCGGGCGGAATCGGACTGAAAACCACGGTCATGCCATTCATTTTGCGAGGTGTATCTCTCCTCGGCATCAATTCACTCGAAATGCCGATAGAAGTGCGTGATAAAGCATGGGAACGACTCTGTAGCGATTTGAAGCCGAACGATATGGATTTAATCGTCAAGAAAGTGATTGACTTTGATGAATTGCCATCCTCATTTGACCAATACATGGAAGCATCAATTGTTGGGCGCATCGTCGTCAAAATCAGTTGAGTTCATGATCCTTATCGATTTCCACTCAACGGCTTGTATCCAAGCGGACCAGCATTCCCAAGATTGCGCTGGTCCGCTTAATTTTCCTGGCATTAGCACGCCCCCCTACCCTGCCTACAATTCTTCCAGCCCGTACCTTAGCTATCGCACTCAGCCACGCTGAATAACAAGGCAATAATTCTTACTGAATTTCTGCAACAAATTGACGTTGTGCGGTTATTATTACCGCTTTTCTGACGAGATGATCTATGCGGCTTGGAATTGATACTGGCGGAACTTTTACCGACGCGGTACTCTATGACAATAAGACCGGCGTGGTAAAGACCGCGAAAGCGCTTACTACCCACCAAGATCTCGCTCTTGGCATCCGAGAAGCAATCAGCCGCATCGACACAAATTCGATTCCACTCTCGCAATTTGTTGAAGTTACTTCAATTTCAACCACACTGGCAACAAATTCAATCGTAGAAGGACGCGGTGGGACCATTTGCTTGCTGATGATCGGACACAGCACAAATTCTCTAAAGCGTGCGAGCCTCAAGGAAGCGTTGCGAGACGATCCAGTCGAATTTATCGAAGGTGGCCATACTGCACATGGAGATGAATTGCAGCCGCTGGATTTGGAATCTGCAAAAACTGCAATTCTGCGACATGCTTCAGTGGTTTCTGCTTTTGCAGTCGCAGGCATGTTTTCGGTTCGAAACACCGCTCATGAGGTTGCAATACGCGATCTTGTACTGGAGTTGACAGACCGGCCCGTCACATGTACGTTTGAACTGACGGCCAATCTTGATGCACCTAGACGTGCAATGACCGCGGTGTTAAACGCCCGTCTAGTCGCTCCGATTTCCCAACTTATCCAGGCTGTTCGACTTGAACTCGCCAATCGCGAAATTCATTCACCGCTTATGGTGGTCAAAGGAGATGGTTCGATGATCAGCGCCGATGTCGCCATTGTTCGACCGGTGGAGACAATATTGTCAGGACCCGCAGCGAGTATTGTCGGAGCCTGCAACCTGGCGAAAACCCCAGTCAGTGTCGTTTCCGACATCGGCGGTACAACAACTGATATTGCGATTTTGCGAGACGGAAAACCCGTTATCGCCCCTCAAGGAGCACATATAGGTGGTTTCAGAACATTTGTCGAAGCCGTCGACGTTTACACCGTTGGACTTGGCGGCGACAGTCAGGTGTCGTTTGCCTGTCCTGTTCAAGTAGGGCCAAACCGTGTATTGCCGATATCTTCACTGGGACGACAGAACCCAGAGATTATCAAAACCCTGAAAGACCAGTTGACAAAAATGCCACAAGAATACCAAGGATGTTTTCTGCTGAGGAGACGTTCATCCGAGAACATTCAGAGCCTTGGTAAAAATGATCGAAAGTTGTGGGATTTGCTCGCAAACGGTCCGGTCAGCTGTGAAAGCTTGTTTCGGGATCCACAAATGAATCGTGCCTTCAATCGCCTACGCAGACTAGACTTGGTCCATATGTCGGCATTTACTCCCACAGATGCACTCCATGTTTTAGGAAAGATGAACAAGTGGTCCATTGAAGGAGCCGTACTCGCCGCACAAATTTGGTCACGAGGCTTCGAACGTCGTTCGAAACCTTTGTGGGACAGTCCTGAAGAGTTTTGCAAGAGTGTTCTGAATGCCGTCATTCATCAATCAAGTGACGCATTGATTCGAGCTGCTATTGCTTCTGAATCTCCCGATACCCGACCCGAAGATATTGGAAGTTACCTGTTAAATAAAGGAATTGATTCACAAGATTCAGATGTCCTGAATGTTCAACTCTCATTAAAAGGCGCGCTCGTAGTCGTTGGAGCTCCGGCTAATTCGTTCTATCCTGAAATCGCGAATCGCTTGAATACTCAATTGGAAATTCCAGAGCATTGTGACGTTGGCAATGCAGTTGGAGCTGCTGTGGGAAGCATATCGCAGCGCGTTTCAGGATTAATTACATCTCCTGCAGAAGGCATCTACCGCTCACATACTCCATTCGGTATTCAAGATTTTCGAAGTCTTAAAGAGGCGGCTGAATCAGCTACTAGCGAACTAGAAAATCTTGCTCATCAGCGGGCAATATCCTCCCAAGCAACAGACTCGGAAACTTCCACTAAACGTTCCGATATTGTCGTACAGGGAATCGGCGGCCAGTCGATTTTCATAGAATCTAGAATCACCGTTATTGTATCTGGCGTTGTCGATTCGAATGTCAGTCAATGACAATTAACAATCAGTTTTTGGAGTGCAGATTTCTACTTTATTGACAGTTAAACTATTTTAATTCAAAGTATTAAGATTTTATATTAAAGTAATATATTATTAATGTAGGATACTTTCAAGGAAAGCGAATCGCCACATTGACAAACTATTTTGCAAGTTTAATTCAAGACTTTCAGTAGTTGTCCAGGTCTGTTGCCAGTCCACTCTCGGTCATGGTAAACGAGAGTGCCGTTCACGAAAACTGAATCAATTCCATCCGCTGCTTGAACAGGATTATGAAAGTTTGCTCTGTCGATAATTGTATCTGGATCGAAAATTACAATATCAGCACACATGCCTTCCCGAATAAAGCCTCGATCCTGTAAACCGAAAGTCGTCGCAGAATTGCCAGTCATTTTTGCAACTGCTTCCTCAATAGAAAATAAACCTAAGTCACGCCCGTAGTGGCCAATCACTCTTGGAAACGTTCCCCACAAACGTGGATGTGGAAATTTATCGCTGGGCAATCCATCCGACCCAATCATGCCGCCTGGAAATTTTAATACTCTGTGTAAATCCTTTTCATCCATCTGAAAATAGATGGCTCCAGCAGGAGAAAGCAATTCAACCGCCCTTTCCATACTGACTCCCCACTCCTCGCATATATCATCCAACTCTCGAGCCATGCATTCCGGATGTGGATCAGACCACGTAATTAAAACTCGGTCAGCTCGTGGCAGATACTGCGGGAGCAATGAAGTCGAACTGGCTATATATGGATAAACATCCAGATTGATATCTACCGACTGCTGAGCTCTTTGAATTTGCGCAAGCGTCTGCTCAGTTCTGCCAAAGTTTTTCTTGCCACAGGCTTTGTGATGCGAAATTACGGTACGAATATCTGCCTGTTCCGCAACGCGCACTGTCTCGTCGATCGAATGATGGACATCATCGCTTTCATTGCGCATGTGAGAGGTATAAATTCCTCCAACTTCGGACGCCCTTGCTGCCAACTGTATGACTTCCTCCTCCGATGCACAAATGGCAGGCGGATATTCCAGACCGGTACTGAACCCGCTGCAGCCTTCTTCCATTGCAGCATCAACCAGTCGTTCCATCTGAAGAATTTCTTTCTTGGTTGCAGCCCGATCAAGTCGATCCATGGTAGCGACTCGAAGTGTCGAATGTCCAACTAGCATCAAAGAATTCACTGCCGCGGGATTTTGCTTCAGTTCGGTTGCATAGGACTCCGTAGTTCCAAAGTGATACCACTCTCGTCCACCAAGAAGATTGAGTGGAGGTGGCGGATCGACATCCTTTAACGGCGCAAGACTGACACCGCAATTTCCAGTTACTACGGTTGTCACTCCCTGACTGATTTTGGATGTCATATCAGGCGAAGACAGAAGTACCCTATCATCGTGAGTGTGCGCATCAATAAAGCCTGGTGCGATGCATTTTCCTTTCGCAGAGATTCGAACATTCGCAATGGATTCACCATAGTTTCCTACACCTACGATCCGCCCGTCATTGACTGCAACATCAGCGTGAATTGGCGCACCTCCTGTGCCATCAATAATCAGGCCATCGCTAATGATTAGCTCTACACTCATTCAGTTCTACCCTGAATTGCTTCGCCTACGCCTTCGACGTGATGTTCCGTCTTGAGGTTGTTCAATCGGACCTGGCAGGTCAACTACCTTGCTTAAATGGGGATAGGACGCGGTTTTGTGAGGAATCGACATAGCATCGACAAAGTGTTTCTGGAAACTGGGTTCTACTGCAGTCTCCACCTTCTCGATATTTCGTACGATCTGGGTGATCTCATCGCGTGAATTTCTATCCAGCAAGGCGATTCTTGCACCGGTCCCCGCTGCGTTGCCGGCTGACGTTACATTTTCCAGAGGACAGTCTGGAATCATTCCTAAAATCATTGCATATTTGACGTCCATGTGGCTTCCAAATGCTCCCGCTAATCGTATGACATCAACTTGCTCAATTCCCAATCGCTCCATCAGCAACCAAATCCCCGCATACAAAGCCGCTTTGGCCAACTGGATCGCTCGAATATCGTTCTGAGTAATCACGATCTTGGGCTCTGCTTCATTCAAAACGTAGGAAAATGTTCTGCCATCAGCAATGACTCGACCACTCTTTGCTGAATTGCTGCCTTGAACGACGCCGTTGGAATCAATGATGCCTGCGAGATACATTTCTGCGACTGCTTCGATGATTCCTGAACCACAAATTCCCGTCACCCCGGAATCTTCAATTGCTTCGTCGAACCCTTCA
The DNA here is from genome assembly GCA_047517965.1 of Gammaproteobacteria bacterium. GTDB lineage: Bacteria > Pseudomonadota > Gammaproteobacteria > Arenicellales > JAJDZL01 > JAJDZL01. Next base: position 101,503 of record JAKZRU010000016.1, read on the forward strand.
TCAGTCGACCAGATATCGCAACCGATTACCTTGAATTTTGGATTTAACGTATCCCGGTCAATCCGCACTCGTTCAATCGCTCCCGGCGCTGCTCGTTGCCCGCTACTGATCTGTGCACCTTCGAAAGCGGGGCCAGTGGGACTTGATGCTGCAACCATCCGATTGCAATTCCCCAGCACGATTTCTGCATTGGTGCCAACATCCACCAACAGCATCATCTCTTCTTTTGAATACGGGTGTTCAGACAATACCATGCCTGCTGCATCTGCTCCTACATGCCCTGCAATGCAAGGCAGAACAAAGGCTCTTGCGTTCGGATGAAAGGAAAGATCCAGCTCACCTGCCCAAATGCTCACTGACTCATCTGTTGCCAGTGCAAATGGCGCACCGCCAAGTTCAACCGGACTGATCCCTAACAGCAGATGCTGCATGATAGGATTGCCGACGAAAACGACGTCGAGTATGTCCTCTATATCTATGCCGTGTGCTTTAGCGACATCTTCGGCCAATCGTTGAATTGCCAGCCGCACCTCCCGCGTCATAGCCGCTTCGTTACCTGGATTCATCATCAGATAGGAGACTCGACTCATCAAGTCTTCACCGAAACGTATCTGGGGATTCATGGCACCGGCAGACTCAACCACCTCACCGCTGGAAAGGTTGCAAAGATGTGCGGCAATCGTGGTTGAACCGACGTCTATCGCCAGACCGTAAGCCTGATCTCTGAATCCCGGCCAAACTGCTACGATCTGAGAGCCATCGTGAACTGCCGCGGTAACTTTCCAGTCATCTTCTCTAAGTGCCGACTGTAGCTTTTGAATCTGTCGTAAATCGCAGGAAAGATTTTCCAATCTCCAATCAAATTCGAGTGCATCCTTCAATCGCTGAAGATCGCCTGAAGGATCATACATATTCGGCTCTTGGACTTCGACATAGTACATGCGAATGACAGGATTCAGATTGATGTCGTGCACTTCTGCTCGTTTGCGAACAACCTGTTTGTGCACCTGACTCTCGGGAGGGACGTCAATCACAACGTCACCCAAAATCTTCACCGAACATCCGAGTCGTCTGCCATCCAAAAATTCGTGGGATCTCGAAAATTCATTCTCGAGCTGGCTAAATGAACTCAGGTGTTCTTCACGAGACTGAACGCCATGTTTTGCGAATGAGCCGGCGCTCAATTCAATCTGACAACGTCCGCACATCGCTCGGCCGCCGCATACAGAATCAAGATCTACCCCTAGAGCACGTGCGGCTTGCAGAACAGTCGTGCCTGTTACGAATCTGCCTCGACGTCCCGAAGGAGTGAAAACAACCATGGCGTCGGAATGTTCTACCATTCAGATACCTCGTACTCCCTCTAGCAGATTAGTGAACATGTATCCAATCAGTCATCATCAAAAAATGTTGTGCTCTACTCAACCGGACGTCGTCTTCTCGGACGATCTCTTCTGCTGGCTCTGGAACTATTTGCCATTTCACCGGCTGGTTCGCGAAATTTCGAAATCCAACGGCGACATTCACGGTCTGTACCCATCATGACATTCGCCGCCATTATCGCACTCATGATTTCCGGATGTAGGGGACTGGTAATCGCAGAAGTCATGCCAGCACCAATCGCCATAGACAGAAAAGCTGCATTCAATCCGTTTCTGTTTGGCAATCCAAAACTGATATTGGATGCCCCGCAAGTAGTATTGACCTTCAGGTCCTCTCGCAACCGTCGCACAATTCGAAACACCTGACGACCCGCCATTCCGATTGCGCCTATTGGCATCACCAATGGATCAACTACGACATCGCAGCGCGCAATCCCATAATCCTCCGCTCGCTCGACGATTTTCTTGGCAACTTCGTAACGCACTTCTGGATCTTCCGAAATTCCAGTTTCATCATTCGAGATTGCGACAACCGCAGCATCGTATTTTTTTACCAGTGGCAATACGGCTTCTAGACGTTCCTCTTCACCGGTAACGGAATTGACCAAAGGGCGCCCTTTGTACACTGACAGAGCCGATTCCAACGCTGCCACAATTGACGAATCAAGTGACAGCGGAATATCAGTCAGCGACTGCACCAACTGGACAACCTCTGCCAGTATTCTTGGTTCATCCGTCAAGGGTATCCCAGCATTGACATCGAGCATGTGTGCTCCCGCCTCCACCTGTGCCAATGCATCGGATTCTACTCGACTGTAGTTGCCGAGTGCCATTTCGGCTGCAAGCAACTTTCTACCGGTTGGATTGATCCGTTCTCCGATCACGCAGAACGATTTTTCATATCCAATTACAACAGTCTTTGTTTGGGAGGAGATTACGGTTTCCGTCATGAGTGGAACTTGAGGCTGGAAGAAAGGAGATGGCGGTGGTAGAAAGAACTTACAAGAAGTCAGCTCAACCCGCGCAGTTCCGCTACAAGGTCCTTGCAGGTTTCCACCGCTACTGCTGCATCTCGACAGTACGCATTGGCGCCTACAGCGTTAGCAAACTCTTCGTTCAACGGCGCACCACCGACAACCACAATGTAGTCATCTCGAATTCCCTGTTCTACCAATGTATCAATAACAACTTTCATGTATGGCATCGTCGTAGTAAGCAAAGCCGACATTCCCACTAGTTCCGGCTTGTGTTCTTCAATGGCAGCGAGATAGTTTTCGACGGGATTGTTGATTCCAAGATTGATGACTTCAAACCCTGCACCTTCCAGCATCATGGCAACTAAATTTTTACCAATATCATGAATATCGCCCTTCACCGTACCGATCACCATTTTGCCAATCGTTGGAGCACCGGTTTCTGCCAGAAGAGGTCGCAGAATCGTCATTCCACCTTTCATTGCGTTGGCTGACATGAGAACTTCCGGAACGAACAAAATTCCATCGCGAAAATCAATTCCGACAATTCGCATTCCTTCGACGAGAGCATCCTGCAATACTGCATACGGTTCCCAGCCACGTCCTAGCAGAATATTCGTGCCCTCCACAATCTCCTCTTTCAAACCGTCATACAGATCATCATGCATCTGCTCAACCAATTCTTCATCAGACAGAGCTGACAGATCAATATCTTCTATATTATCCACAGAGCGTTTTCCATTAGATTTGATAACGCCTCGAAACTGTAGAGAAGCGAGGCTGGAACAAGTAAAAATAATTTGCCGTATTTTACTTGCAAAACTTCAACAGATAAACAAAATTTTTGCAGAAATTCCGAAAAATTGTACAAGTTGAAAATTATATACCCTCCATTTCATTCACTCTGTCAGGCAAACCGTTCAATTCGCTATCTTAATTTCAATAGAGCAATAAGTACAAATTCTATAATTTATTCATAACTTAATGTTTATGTTGATTATTTTCAGTAAATTACAAATTTAGTAGAAATTTCAACTAACTCAAACCCCGCAAAATAAATTTCGACATTTCAAAATTATTTATTTTAGAATGTAGTTAATGGCCAAGTTGCCTGTCCTTTTTAATTGGTCAGATTGCGGACAATGAAATTTCGCTCAATATTTAGTCGTCCTTCCAATTGGAAATTGGCTGTAGCATTTGCAGTTTGCCTGTGTTCCTCACCTATCGCCATAGCCGATCAAAACGACCAGAGACTGGATGAATTGTTCAAACAACTGCACATGGTAAAGAACCAGGAAGCAGGTAATGATATTACCGATCAGATTTGGAAAATCTGGCGCGAATCTTCGGATGATGAAATCAATAATTTGATGCACGCTGGAGTATCTGCCATGGCAACGGGACGACTGCGTCGTGCGGAAAGAATTTTTGATGAGATCATATACAAGGCACCAGAATTTGCCGAAGGCTGGAATAAGCGAGCGACCGTATATTATTTTCGTAGAGAGTATCAGAAATCTGCCGCCGATGTTCGCCAGACTTTACTGCTTGAGCCTCGTCACTTTGGGGCAACGGCTGGGCTAGGCTTGATATTCTTGTCTCTGAACTACTATGAAAGCGCGCTGGAAGCATTTCAACAAGCTCTAGATATCAATCCACATCTAACGGGTCCGAAACAACAAATCAAACGTCTTGAAGAGTATTTGAATGACGACCCAGCTTGACGATTCCGGCAAGTTGCATCGCTAGACGCAAGTTGAAGGGATTAGCAAAAGGAATTTCTATTCGCGGCATCACACCGCTTCGTTAACCAAACCCCAATATCCTGTAGTTCTTCCGCAGAAACCGAATGCGGAACTTGATAATTCTTCGATTCCACGTTGTAATTTAAATTAGCCAACTGTTTCCGAGACCACTCTGCAACACCGAATGGTATGACAGGGTCCAGCGTGCCATGCAGATACAGAATTGGAATATCTTGATTTGCTTCATGACGATCAGTCTTTGTCAAGTTCGCGACCGGTAGATAAGTGGAAAGCGCTAGAATTCCGGCAAGCGGTTCAGGATGACGAATTCCTGTATAGAGAGCGATGGCGCCTCCCTGTGAAAACCCCGCGAGTATGATTTGCTCTGAGCTCATTCCATTTTTCAGTTCATGCTGAATTAATTCAATGACATGATTGCATGACTCCTCAATTCCTCTTTGATCCTCGGGGCCAGTGCCAATCGTCGGACTGATGATGTCGTACCAAGCTCTCATACGCATACCCATGTTGATTGTGACAGATTTTTCTGGTGCGTTTGGAAAAACAAAGCGTACCGGATACCGTTGCGGAATATTCAAATAGGGTACGGCAGGCTCAAAATCATGTGCATCTGCACCGAGCCCATGTAACCAGATTACAGAAAGCTTAGGAGGTGCATTAGGTTCGACTGTGACTACTTCAAGCATGGATGTATTTGCGACGAATCAGCATTTATTCAGCAAAACGTGTTTCAATTGAGACGCTTTGTCTCATAATATGTTTTTTGATGCTTGTGAATGTCTACTGTCGATTCGGAACTTTGGGCAACTAAAATTAATTGCCGGATTGCGAATATATCAGGATTGCGAGCCCATTTGGTATGGTTCATTTGAATTTATGCCGGTAAATTTGCAACTAGATGAGAACTGAAATGGCAGGATATATCGTAGTACAGGTAAAAATTCACGATCATGAAGGCTTTGCAGTTTATCGCGATATGGTGCCGCCAACACTTGAAATTTATGGCGGCCGCTATCTTGTTCGCGGAGGCAACTGGGAAGTTTTGGAAGGAGAATGGAATCCTGAAAGAGTTGTGATTATCGAATTTGACAGTGTTGAGCAGGCTAAAAATTGGTGGAGTTCGGAAGAATATGCACCAGCCAAGAAATTGAGGGAAGAAACAACGCAATCTACAATGATTGTTGTGGACGGATGCAACGAATAAACGAACGAAATTCCAACTAGCTGATCCCGTAGTCTTCAGTAAATGAATCTTGAATTGAGGTTAAAACAGACATATTCATTGACTGGTCATAAAAATGACTATTATCGGAGAAACACTGAAATGCAAATTATAGGAATAACAAAGTTCAAGGAGAAGTGCTTGGCATTTTTGGATCAGCTTGATAAAGGGGGATTGGTAATCACCAAACACGGTAAACCAATCGCACAAGTTATTCCTTATGAACATCAGTGTGCTGACCTCATCAGCAGTCTGAAAGACAAGATTGAGATTCGGGGTGATATTTATTCAACCGGAGTAAGCTGGGAAACAAGTGATCAATCTTGACACACACATACTTGTCTATGCAGTCTAAGGAGAACTTCGACCAACTGAACACAACCTATTGGAACAAAACAGATAGTCCATTTCTGCCATAGTGTTGTGGGAGATGGCTTCGTACGTCTCATCAAGGGTTTGCTCCTGGTTCCCTACCTCCAAGCAAGAAAATCGGATTAGGCGTTTACAATTATTCGGTGTGTATGCCGCTTACACGGACAGGGAAATGACCCTTGGAGCAAAGGCTTCAAATGCACGCTGGATAACGTGGTAAAAAGGGTTGATCAAACCTGGAATCTCCTAATTGGAATTTCTCCTCAGTTGTAGAGTATTATTCACAAGAGTTCAGAGAACAAAATCACTTTTGTTCATCTGAGCCATCAATTACCAATCAGAAACTCTAACCGGGCAATTCGTATGTCTTTGAATTTCATCAAACACCATCATCGCATTCACAACTCGGGACTGATTTGGGCGACGGCTGTTCTACTTGGTTTCCCAGCAGTTACTTACTCCCAGGATCAGGCTGTGCCGGTTGCAACGGATCAAGTACGCACAGAATCTATCAACGAAACTATCGCTGTATTCGGGGAACTTGTCTCACTTCAATCCGGACCAGTTCATGTTTCGATCAGTGCGCCTGTCAGTACCATCAACGTCAGTGTTGGAGATCGAGTCGAGGGTGGCGATCTGCTTGCTACATTGGATTCTTCGATACTCGAATTGCAACGTTCGGCAGTCGAAGCCCGTATCGATATGTCAACTTGGGCAACCAGTCGTAGAGCGACGGAACTCGAATTGTCAAAACAGCAGGAAGATCGATTTCGACAACTTCGCCAATCTGCTGCAACAACCGAAGCCCAACTCGAAGACGCTGTATTAAAACTGAAAATTTCCGAACAGGCACTTGGCGAAGCAAAAGCGGCGACCCGGCAAATTCAGCGTGAACTGGATATTGCCAATTACAATATTTCCCTTACCAACATCACCGCACCTTATGGCGGTGTTGTCATTGAACGTAATATCGAAATAGGCCAGTATGTTCGCGTCGGTGAGCGAGTCGTAAGAATTGTTGGAGATCACAGTCTTGAGATTGAAGCGTATATTCCCTATCGGTATATCGATGCGCTCAAAGTCGGCGACATTTTGACTGCTGAATTCGACAACGGAACAAATTTTCAGGCAAGCTTGCGTGCTTTCATCCCTGAAGAACATGTCAGTACCAGAACACGCGCAGTTCGTTTCTCCTTTAATCAAGATGAGATTGATGACGTACTGGCAGTCAATCAAAATGTGATTATTCAGGTGCCAATTTCCGATCAGGATGAGGCGCTAACAGTTCACAAAGACGCTGTTGTTACTCAACAGGGTGGTCATATCGTATTTGTAGTCGAGGAAGATGCGGCTATGCCTAGACCCATCACGATTGGTGATGCTACTGGAAGCCGTTATGAAGTGACTTCGGGACTCAGTGAAGGAGAGATGGTAGTAACTCGAGGAAATGAGCGCCTAGCGCCAGGACAAAAAGTGACAGTAATCAACTAGATATCCGAAAAAATTATATAGTTTCCAATAAATCGGCTGATATGGTTGCCAGAATAAAAGATGAGGAGAGCTAAAGTACGAAACTGATATCGTCTAATCCAATTCCTGCATATTTTCGCGCTTAGCCATCACTCGGCCACGGTGTTTGTCAATTTCTACGATGAAGCGTTCATGCATACCTCGACCGACTAATTCAACTGCGTCGTGAACTTCACATTTGAATCGGACCCGTCTGTTCAAGATTTCTTCAATTTCGACACAGACACGAACCTCTTGCAGCATTGGAGTAGCAGCAAGGTGTTCGATATTCACTACAACCCCAACCGAATCCCATCCATCAGGTAAATTTTCATAGAGCAGGTCACGACAGGCATACTCAATGTCAGCTATCATCGACGGTGTTTCGTAAACTCTGAGATCGTCGCCCATAAAAGTAATGACACGATCTTCTCCTATTTGTATCGTCCTCTCTAAGGACAGTCCTTCTGCCAGTGATGCACTTCTATAGTCTTCGGTATTCATTGCTACAACACTTTGTCAGAATTGAATTTAGCAAACAACTGGTGGAGCGGAGGAGGATCGAACTCCCGACCTTAGCATTGCGAACGCTACGCTCTCCCAGCTGAGCTACCGCCCCACGATATGCAATGCACAGTATATACGTCAACTCAAAGACACGATACACGCACAATCTTAAAATTATTGCAGCCTAAGCGGCTCGCTTCAGCGTTGCAAGATAGTCGACTACATCCAAGTCCGGCATGTCAGAATTCTTGATACCAATCTGCGTCAGCATCGTATGAATCTGTCCTCTGTGATGCGTTTGATGATTGAACAGAGTCAGTAGAATTTCATGAACGGTTTCCTCACCCTGCTGCCCCGACATACGGCGATACTTGACAGGCATTTCCAAATCTTCGCTATTCAGATTCTCTGCGAATTTGCTAAGCTTCCGATCTTCTTCCACTCGCACCTTTCTCAGTTCGTCAAATTCATGGTAAAGAATTTGATCTAAAGATTGGAACGATTCATCTTTATAACCATTCAGGCGTGCAAGCCACAAAATATCAACCAGCAGAATGTGATTCAAGGTGTTGTGAATGGATCCAAAGAACGATTTTCGATCCATACGATAGTCATCGTCGCTTAGAGTCGAACACAATTCAAAAATGTGCTCATTTGTCCAAGTGTTATAATTGGCCATAATCAATACGTTTTGCATAGAGTAATCCTTTCCTGAATTTAGTTTAAGTTGGTCTTGTATTTATATGGAAATTAACACGACTTTGCCTGAATGACGAGTACGGAAGTAATTTCCTCTGCTTGGGATGGCATACGGGAAATGTTTGAGGATTCGGTTCCCTACCATAAATCCCTCGGCGTCAAGGTTACTGACCTTGAAACTGGCAGACCCAAATTATACGTCGATATGCAAGACCGATTTGTAGGCAATTTCGTTCGCGGCAATTTGCACGGTGGTGTCATCTCATGTCTGCTGGACGTCATCGGCGGAATCGTTGCTTTCGTTGACGTTGTTGACCGACGTAGTATCGATACTCATCAAGCCAAAGTCGACCAGTTTTCCAGGATGGGGACTATCGACATTCGAATAGATTATCTTCGTCCTGGTTTCGGCACACGATTTGTCGCGAGTGCATATGTTCTTCGAACAGGAAACAAAGTGGCTGTTACCCGAATGGAGTTGCACAATAACGAAGACATTCTAATTGCCGTTGGAACTGGAGCATACGTGGTCGGATAGAAACTGCATCACTAAAATTGTCAGAAAAAAATGAACTTGTTTCAATCTTTCAAACAGCCTCCAACGAAGGAAAAAAGTTGGAAACAACGATTTACACTGCATGACGCAACAATAGATGATGAACCGTATATAAAATTCGAACCTGATACGGGGCAACGACTCGCGGATGCACGGATCAACCTAAATCTGTCAATTTCTGATGTTGCAGAGGCACTGAAGCTGTCCGAAGAAATCGTTCACGCAATTGAAAATCGTCAATACAATCTGCTGTTCGGACTAGCATACGCTACCGGCTATGTTAGATCCTACGCATCACTAGTCAAACTGGATCCAAATGAATTAATCCGCAATGATCCAGATTTGGGAGTGGAGGCAATTACAGAAAAATATTTTGATTTGTCCGTACTAAGGCCGATGACAAATTACAACCACCAATTCACATCATGGGTAGCAATCGTAGTCAGGAGTGTCGTAGTTATTTCCCTGTTTTCCATAGCAGTAATTAGCTGGAATAAACGAGAAGATATTTCCCTGTGGTGGAATGAAAAACTTAAAACTGAAAAAACTCTTGAAATCCAAGAACCTACTCCCAATGAACTCGAAAATAAATCTTCTGAACTCGGAGTAATTCACGGCACTAGAATTTCGCAATCGTAACAGATCCCAGTTAACGCAAATTCTAACTTCAATAGACGGTATAGTCTTCCTTTAGACGGTTTGATCTTTCATGCTCAGGGCAGTCGCCTTTTGGGCTGCCAGTCTGCGATTCTCCAGCGGGACCACCAAGATTGCCGTCAGCGGCGGAACCATGAACAGAGTCAGCAGAGCAGACATCGACAACCCGCCCACCACGACTGAGCCGAGCCCGCGATATAGTTCAGACCCTGCGCCCGGAAACAAAACCAACGGAAGCATGCCGCAAACGCTGGTAAATGTGGACATAAAAATCGGTCGGATGCGATTTCTAGTTGCAGCCAGTATCGCTGATTGTCCTAGCAAATCACCCTTCCTCAAATGGTAGATTGACTGATGAACCAACAGTATTGCGTTATTCACTACAATGCCAATCAGAATGACAAATCCTAATAGCGTAAGCATGTCTAGTGGCTGGTGTACATACAAATTCAAGACCGCAAGTCCACCGATTCCCCCTGCCGCAGCAACTGGGACTGACAGCAGAATGATTAGCGGATAGATAAAACTCTCGAACAGAATTGCCATGACCAGATAAACGATCACCAAGGCAATAATCAAATGAACTACCATCGCATTCCAGGTTGTCTTGAGTGCATCGGCAGTTCCAGATATTCTGAACTGAACATTCTGCGGCAATCCCTCTTCCTGCAGTGGTGAAATTACTTGGTTTTGTATGACATCAATGGCTTCCTCCATCGTCAATCCCGGCGCGGGTCGAACTTCCAGTGTGATGGTTCTGAGCCTTTCCCGATGACGGATCGCTGTGGGTCCAGCCGTAATTTCGATATCCGCCACCGAACTAACCGAAATAACTCTTCCGGATGGTGTTACAACAGGAATATTCTGGATGTCTTGTGTTTCCTTCACATTATCTGTCGGACCTAGCAATGTGATGTCAGTGGCACGTCCTTGGAACATTGTTTCATCCACTCGCATACCATCGTTGAATACATCGATCGCCAAGCTTAGTTCCAGAGCAGACAATCCATTGTCTGCCAGCCGCAACCTGTCAGGAATTATTCGAACCTCCGGCACTCCAAGTTCAAGGCCTGGATTCGGACGAAACTGATGACCTTCCGAACGTGGTAGCACGCGAAGTATTTTTTCTGCTGCGCGACTCGCAGCGATCAGAATTTCCTCAAGGGTGGATCCCGATATGTCTAGATCAATCTTGCGACCGGAGCCGATTCCTCTTCCGAATATGGATGGCTGGCTCATGAATCCATAAGTTCCCGGCTCTCGGAAAACTGGACCCTGCATAACAGGGATCAATTCCGACACCCTCTCCGGATCCTCGGATATGGCACCGACAAACATCATGGAACGAGTCGATACAAAGAAGAAACGAGAAATTTTAGGGGGTGCTTCGAGTTCGGAACTTGATTTGGAATCAGCTTCAGGCTCACCCGCCCAGTGTGGTCGAATGGCGTTCTCAATATTCCCGGCAATTTCGGTCATGGTCTCCAGGTTGTAACCAGGAGGCGGAACGATTAGTCCGAAAATCAGATTGTTGTTACCTTCAGGAAGATATTCAAGATGCGGCAAAAACTTGACTGCGAGCAATAACGCTAAACCGGTAATCAAGGAAACCCACAGTATCGCAAGCATTCGATATTTGATTATTCGGCGTGTGAACCACATGATAAGGCGGACGATTCCGGCAGCCAGTTCATCTAGTCCAGGTATTCGTATTCGAACCAGATCTCGAAGATTGTGAAAACCAGGACCCAGCAGCTTTTGCGACAACGCGGGAATCACGGTTACAGATACCAGTAGTGAGAGCATGACTGCAACAGATACCGCTACCGCTATATCCCGAAACAACTGCCCTACTTCCAATTGCGAAATCAATATTGGGATGAAAACCATCACGGTCGTAAGTGCCGAAACCAGCACCGCCCCCCAAACCTGCTGAGTACCTTGAATTGCAGCTTCTCGCGCGGATTTACCGCTCTCGCGCATACGAAAAATATTTTCAAGAATGACGATGGCTGCATCCACGACCATGCCAACGGCGAATGCCAGTCCTGCCAATGACACAACATTGATGGATCGACCGAGAGCCGCCATCGCTACAAATGCACCTATGATCGAAACCGGGATCGCGATAGAAACCGTCAGTGTCGCTCTGAATGATCGGAGAAAGAGAAGCATGACGAATGCCGCCAGCATTCCGCCGATCCAAATATTCTGACGCACAAGCTGAATGGACGAATTGATGTAAACGGTCTCGTCGTACACCTGATGAAGTTCAAGTCCGGTGCCCGGGATTACGGTTTGATTGAGTTCATCAACAACCTGCTGTATGTTTTCCATCGTCTCAATAACATTCGCGCCGACTTCGCGCGTCGCATTGAACGGAATTGAAGGCTGACCCATCACGCGAATAATCGCAGTTGGACTTTTGTAAGCCAGTCTGACTTCTGCGATGTCTTGAATTTTGATGCGACCTGATCGATCTGATGTAGCTTCCGCATCCGAGCGTACGACAATTTCGCGGACCGCTGCGACAGAATTCAGTTCACCGTCAGAACGCACAATATAGCGCCGCTTTCCTTCATCTACGTCTCCAACCGATAGTGCCACATTTGCACTGCGAAGTGCGCGAAGAACTTCTCCTACGGTGAGATGTAGTCTTGCCAGGTCCTCAGGCCGAACGACAATCTGAATCTCCGGATCGCTGCCACCGAAGACTGATACTTCACCGACCCCCGGTACTCGCTCAATGCGCTCTTTGATGACTTCTTCTACAAATTGTCCGTATTCATGAATTGGGCGATCATTGCCAGAAATTCGGACGATGTTAAACCAGGCGATTGCATTATCTTCGCTACCCGCTGCGCTGAGTTGTGGTGACTGGGCCTCGTCCGGATAGCCGGAAACACGATCAAGGCGGTTGGACACCAGCAGCAGTGCTTTGTCCATATCGGTACCCACATCGAATTCCATTGAAATTCGAGACCGTCCTGATTGGGCATTTCCGGTAATCTTCCGAAGATTTGCAAGCCCTGCGAGCTCCTGTTCCTGCCTATTTAGAATTTCACGCTCGACTTCTGCCGGTGCAGCGCCCGGCCAGTAAGTTGTAATCGTGATGACGGGTCTGTTTACGTCTGGGGCAAGCTGAATCGGTATGTTCTGCAATGCCACGATGCCGAATAGAACAATCATCAACACCAATGAAATCACCGCGATCGGGCGATCTACTGCATTGGAGATAAAATTACCGGAAGTGTTTTCCACACTCAATCCATACTAGATTTTGGCATCATTATCGCTGTGGTCTGAAAAAAACCTGTGGGATATTAGATGTAGGTCTATAAAAGTCAGGAAATTGAAATTTCAATCGGAAAAATTTCGGCTGAATAGTTCTTCAACCATAGGTTCGAAATCCTCAACCAGCATAATTTTGTAATTGGGGTCCATTGCTTTTTGATCATACTGTTCCACGAACTCGACAGACCAGTCACAGTATGGATGATCCTGCCACTGTTCTCTCGCAAGCCGGTCCTCAATCGTGGGATGGTCGTGACAGAAATACTTTTGAAATTCGCCGTGATGCGCCAGCATCCAGTGATTCTGCTCGGAAATATAGGGTTTCAATAATGTAGCGGCGAACTCGCCGTGCATCTGTGGCGCAACGGTGAATCCCACGTCATGGAAGAGAGCGGTTACGACCGTCTGCAAATCATGACCATCTCGAAATACTTTGGTTGCAGATTGAAGGCAATGTCGGTAAGGGTTGATGGGGTAATCGAAGACTTCATCGTTTTCCATTGCAGACAACAGTCTCAGAACATGACTGGCTTGATTTTTTTCGTAGTAAGTTCGGCGTTGTGCATTCAGAGTATCCCAATCAGATCGACGATAATCCGCCATAGGTTTTTCAAAATACTCCCAGCCCGATTCCATCAACGGGCTGTGTCCGTAATTTGTTATCTTATCAGGCATTCAGGAATAAATTTGTAAATGTGAGTCAAAAGAGAATTAGCAATAGCAACTTTAATTTTTGCAATGAAACAAATGCTATCGAGGATGTTTATTGAAATTCATTATAGAGCCTGATGTTCCCAGCATCGGAGTACGAAATATGGGTTGAACCCTCCATTTTTCGAAATCCGTCACAATCTAGAATGATTGGACGCGCTGCTCTTGCAATGCACAAACTGACAGTCGATACCAAACGTAGGCGGCATAACTGCGTTCAATGTACACTGAAAATTCGTCAGTACTGTTTCGCAAGACTATTGCCGCCAATGAAAATACTTCAGTCGCTGTAACGAAGCCTGATTGAAATTTGTGGAGGTTCAGTGAAGTTGCCTGCGAGAGAACTGCTAAAGCATCTTTGCCAACGATCTTCATACCGTGATACATGTCAGACACGTTTACGGAACTTATATCGTTATGATTTTTAAGAGGAGCGAGTGTGTTCGCAAGCGCACTCTCATTTGCAAACAAAGCTTTCAGTAACGAACGTCGCGGACCGATTCGCAGGGCTGTCAGCAAATTGAAAGTAACCAATTTACCCTGTTGTACTGGCATTACAATCCCCAAGTTCTCGAAAAACAAATCGATTGCTGCAGCACTGCCGCGAATATCGAACAACGCCTCTTGTTCCAGTTGTAGCATGTCAACTTCGTAACTCATGGCTACATTCGCAACTTCTCACCTTGTGGGTCATAGAAAATCGGCTGCGTAACAACAGC
>JAKZRU010000017.1:0-87367 GCA_047517965.1 Gammaproteobacteria bacterium
GCGAATACGGGTTTATGACTTGTTGGAACGGAAGTTGAGGTACAGCAGCTTGCGACGGTTTAGGGCGTCGGCTTCGCCGCTCAGATCGAGTTTTAGCCATCACTCACCAGAAAAATGTCAGTACGACAGTTACGGGATGCCAATTTCATCACCAATAGCCAGACAGCATGATGATGATAGGCATTTTCAATGTATTCAATCGGTGACCTCGAGGCGAGAAATATTTCAATGAATTATAAGCATATATTCCTAATCAATATCTACTCGAAAATTGGTTAAATTCTGTAAATCAACACATAGTGAACAATGTGGAAGATAAAATTATCACCACAATTCGTAAAGCGATTGCAGATGATCAAAAAAAGGTGTTGAGGCGTGCGATAGGAGCCGTACTTCGAGCGGATGTATATGGTCACAAAGTAGAAGAAATTTAAATGCTCGTAATATCTACTGCAATTAAAACGACTATCACTGACAATGGGGAGACGATTAGTCCGGAAGCTACAGTAGGCGCTGGGTTGAACGGTACAATTCTTGTGCAACCAGCAACGTTTTTAAGCGGCAAAATAGCAGTGCAATCTCAGAATAATGGACAGTATATTATTGCACTGAATTCCAGAGGCATATTCCTTGACGATCCACCGACGAGGATGCTCATTAGGCTATTCTGGTGGTGAAATTGGATTCTAAATCTCGAATTATTGTCTTCATTCCTCGCACAATTCCCAAGATTGTGAGAAAGTACCGCATTCCAACTTAAAATATTGGAATTGCCAGTTGTATGGTGGGGTGTCCGTGGTGGACTCCCATGTCGCCAATAGATTTACATCATTGGATTGGGAATCTTCGAATGCTCCTACCAAATTGGCGAGCCATTCGGCGACTTCCTGAGCACTATCCTTGATCAAACTGTGACAAATTATCAAGCGAATTCTAGTGCGCGCCTGTAAGAGTTTTTCAAAATCTTCTTTGACATGTTCGGCGTCATTCCATTCACACTCTGCGGCAAAAGGAATTTCTATTAGATTGGAGTTAGGATCAGGATCACCATTTTCATAATTGTCTTGATATTTTATCCATGTAACGTCATAAAGCCACTCGCC
The DNA here is from genome assembly GCA_047517965.1 of Gammaproteobacteria bacterium. Lineage (GTDB taxonomy): Bacteria > Pseudomonadota > Gammaproteobacteria > Arenicellales > JAJDZL01 > JAJDZL01. The sequence goes on from JAKZRU010000017.1 coordinate 1,104, forward strand.
ATGGTGTGCAATATCCATTTCGGGATTCGCATGTTCAAAATCTACTCTATTCGCACAAACGTAGTAACCCAATTGATAACCAACATCACACAGGCAGCTTTTAATCCTTCGGGTCCATATTGTGTCACGGACGCAATTTTGTAATTCGGTGTCTTCCAATGAGCGCGTTGAAACCATTTTGAATTGAATTTATGATTTCCATATCAACCTCTATTTATCTGCGATAACGTAACGATTATAAATTCAAGATTCAAATGAATTATTTCAAATTCTGGAAACTAAGATTCTCAAAACCAGTAACTACTCATTTGCACTCATCGGCAAATACTGGGCGAACTCTTTCTCCACAGCCTTTGCATCCGCATTTAAGCCTTGCGACACACCTGTAGCCATATCGCCTGGATAAAGTTCTTCTTCTCCAGCTTCCAATGCATCAAGAGTTTGTTCAGCAACCTCTGCAGGTGGCATTTTCGGAGGTGGGAAATCGCGGCTCATATCGGTATCAACTGCACCGGGCATAACGGCCAGTACGGTTGTACCCTGACCTGCCAGTTCCGCACGAACCCCTTGCGTGAGGCTGAGCCCGGCCGCCTTTGACGCACACAACGACCCCATCATTGGCAAATTCACACGTGCCAGAATTGACAACATATTAACAATCACGCCGCCACCGTTTTGCCCAAGGACGGGAGCAAATGCGCGACACATTGCCATCGTGCCAAAATAGTTCGTGTTCATTTCTTCGCGGGCAGCCGTTAGATCATTACCAGCAATGAACGCCTGCATACGGTTGATGCCTGCATTGTTGATTAACAGATTGACATCCGCCGCCTGTTCGGCAACCGCCGATATCTGGTCAATATCGGTTACGTCAAGCTGAATCCCTTGAACTCGATCAGGATTGGCCGTGATTAACTCTTCAAGATTTTCAACATTTCGGGAGCAGGCATAAACCTTTTTTGCTCCACGCTTGAGCAAGGCTTCCACAAATTCTCGTCCGATGCCGCGATTCGCACCGGTTACGAGAGCGGTACAACCGGAAATTTCAAATTTACCTTCCATATCTGATCCTGACTCCTCATCGTCTGTAATTTCTACTGTATCTTCCGTCGGCTGATGGTCTTCGAGCCAATCCGATTCAACCACCGGTAAGGGAATGGCGCTCAGCAACAGCCTAGTATAAGCCGATGCTGGTGCTCGAAAAACTTCTTCACTCGTGCCAGTTTCTACTGCTTGACCTTCGTGTAGTACCAGTACTCTATCACAAATATGTCTGACTACCGCGAGGTCGTGACTGATAAAGATCAACGCGAGATTGAGATCCCTTTTCAGACCCTGCAGCAGTTCCAGGATTCTTGCTTTTGCAGAAATGTCCAGTCCTGAAACAATTTCATCAGCGACAATCAATTTCGGGCGCAATGCAACTGCGCGGGCAATGCCGACTCGCTGTCTTTCGCCGCCGCTCAATTGGTGCGGGTAGCGGTTCACGAATGCTGCCGGAAGACCCACCCTTTCCAACAGTACTTGGGCAATTCGTTCGGATTCGCGCCTGCTCGTTACATGTTTAAATGCCCAGAGCGGCTGAGTCAGAATCGTACGAATTGTGTGGCGAGGATTGAGTGATGACTGAGGATCCTGGAATATCAACTGCATGTCGGCTCGCAGTGGTCGCAGTTCATTTTCGGAACAATGAGTAATGTCCGCCCCCCTGAACTTGATACTACCACCAGTAGGTCGATACAGGCGCATAATGGTACGACCGAAAGAAGTTTTGCCACTGCCGGATTCGCCAACAACGCCAACCGATTCACCGCTGCGGACCTGAAAATCTATGCCCTTCAAAATCTCCAGTTGTGGAACCTTGCCGAATAACGACTTCTTGGTACGATCCGCTAAATTCAATCGAAGCTCACGCGTCTCAAGAAGCATATCAGCGGCCATAATCAAGAACCTTAGTGCCTTCTGTGGGTTCAATTTGACCCAATCGATCAGACATGCGTTTATCGTAACGGTAGTACTCCGAAGTCGTTTCAAGAAGCCTGCGTGTATACGGATGCTGTGGCCCTTCAAACAGATTCTCAATACTCTGCCACTCGACCACACCACCGTCGTACATCACACTCACGACGTCACAAATTTTCGCAATCACGCCAAGATCGTGCGAAATGAAAAGCAGAGCTGTTTCGGAATTAGCCTGGAGGCGTTTAATCAACTGGAGAATCTGACGCTGAACTGTCACATCCAGCGCAGTCGTCGGCTCGTCAGCGATGATCAGCCGAGGATTGCAGGAAAACGCCATCGCAATCAAGACTCGCTGACACATGCCGCCGGATAATTCAAACGGGTACTGACGCATGACTCGAAGTGGATTTCGAATTTGTACATCTTCCAGCAAACGCAGTGATTTCTCTTCGGCTTCCTGACGGTTCAAACCCAAATGCAGATGTAGAACGTCACACATTTGTTTTCCAACTCGTCGGACTGGATTGAGGGACGTCATCGGGTCTTGGGGAATCATAGCAATCTGCCCGCTTGCCACCAGGCGGCGCTCCTTTCGCCCCAGCCCGATCAATTCCGTGCTGCCAAAGCGGATGCTGCCGCCTGTGACACTAGTCGAACCTGGCAGAATTCCAATTATCGCTTTAGCCAGCATGCTTTTGCCGGCACCAGATTCACCTACCAATCCATGAATTTCACCGGGTCGAATGCTCAGCTGAATACCGCTCAGAACCAGTGTCGACCGGTGTTTGTGCTGAATGACCAGATCAAGATCCTTTATTTCCAGTATCGGACTCATCGCCCCATAACCGGGTCCAGAAGTGACCGCAGACCATCCCCCAAAGCATTGAAACCTAAAACCGCGACAATAATGCAGGCTACCGGCAACGTCATCACCCACCAGGCCTGATGTATGTACTGGCGACCTTCTTGGATCAAACCACCCCAGGTCGCCTGGTCGGATGAAACGCTCAAACCCACGAAACTGAGGATTGCTTCGACAATGATCGCAATACCCATTTCCAGGGTCAGCAGGGTAATCAGGAGCGGCAAAACGTTCGGAAGAATCTCTCCCCAAAGAATTTTCCAGCGATCCAGGCCGATGGTTACTGCAGAGGCGATGTACTCCTGCTCGCGCTGCACCAGTGTTTCGGCGCGAACTACTCTGCAGAAACGCGTCCAGTCAATGACTACGATTGCAATGATGACTGAATGAAGACCGGTACCAATAACTGCGACAAGCACAATGGATAACAAAACAGGAGGAAAAGCCATCCAAATATCCACCATGCGTGAAATCAGTATGTCGAACGCACCGCCATAGTAACCGGCCAGCAGACCCAAGACAGTTCCCAGTAGTGCTGCCAGAGTTGCCGCTGCAATGGCTACGATAAGCGCCACCCTAGCTCCATAAATTAGCCGCGACAGTAAATCACGCCCCAAGCTGTCAGTGCCCAGCAGGAACACTGAATCATGATCGGCAGACCAAAACGGAGGAAGCAGACCGCTGATCAGGTCTTGTTCAAGGGGATCGTGAGGAGCGATCCACGGTGCCAAGACCGCGGCCAAAAACAGCAGAAGAACAATACCGCCACCCAGCCAGACTCGCACAATCACGCTCCTGCGATTTCTGTCGGTTCGTTGCAGCTCATTCATGAGCAACTTTCGGGTTGAGCATTCGATAACTCATATCAACCATTAGATTGATGATGATGAACATGATCGCAAAAGTGATGATCAGTCCCTGAATCAAAGGCAGGTCACGATCGATAACCGCACCGATCGCCATGTTGCCAATACCCGGATAGCTAAAAATCCGTTCGATAAGCACCGTGCCACCCAACAGAAAGTTAAACTGCACTCCGGATAGAGCGACTGTAGGTATCAAAGCATTTCGCAACGCTTCGACAACCAGTATCCTCCACTTGCCAAAACCTTTTATCTGTGCCAGTAGAACGTAATCCTGCGTCATCGCCTCTCGAAGAGAAGCTTTGAGCGTTCTTGCGATGACGGCCGTCAATGGCAACGCCAGCGCAACTGCTGGAAGTATCAAGTGATTGAACAATCCTGGAAGCAGCGCGAAATTGCCGCGGAGGATGGTTTCGAGAAAATAGAATTGACTGACGAATTCAACGCTCAAGCGGGGATCAATTCTTCCTGAGATCGGCAAAATTGGCCAGAATACTCCAAGCGCCAGAATGAATATCAATCCCCATAAAAAATCAGGAATCGCCTGCGTAAGACCTGTAACACCGTCTACCAGAGTTTCCGGCCACCGTCCTTGCCAATAAGTGCCTGCGAGCGCCAGTAGAACACCCAATACCACCGCAATAAGCATAGCGGTGAACGCAAGTTCCAAAGTCGCCGGCAAGCGGGACAGGATTAGATCGACTACATCCTGGCGCAGGCTGATCGAGATACCGAAATCGCCATGCAGAACTTCCCTGAACCAGATCAGGTACTGCTCCAAAATCGACTTGTCAAGCCCGTAGAGTTGTCGAAGATGATCAATATCTGCCTGAGTTGCGCCCGGCGGCGTCATCATGGCAATCGGATCGCCCGGCACAACCCGCAGCAAAATGAACACAATGACAGAAACACCGAACAGCGTCGGCACGACTAGAATCAGTCGCCGCAGCAGAAAATGGGCGTTCATAAATCAAGCCGCTGCTCCTTCAAGCAGCGGTTTGATAATTAAGCAAACAAATTCAAGCGCACTCAATTGCTCTTTTTGACGAGCTGTGGCAGGACAAAGTTGGCGACATGCGGGGTGACTTCAATGCCATCGACATACACAATAGGCTGGACATACTGCAGCAGCGGAATGACATAGGCATTTTCAGCAATGTAGCGATCAACGGCCCTGTAGCCGGCAATTCGCTTCGCTTCGTCAGCTTCTCCCCATAGTTGGCCGATCATGCCATCCAGATCATCCGTATCCCAAGTGGAATGCGGTGAAGGACCAAACATTGCAAATCCTGTCGAAGTGGACGGATCGCCAATTGCATTGCCCCAATTGTAGAATGCAGCGGGTGCGAGCGTATCCATCGCACGGAGCTCATAGTGTTTTGCGATTTCATAGACTTCAATCTCGGCTTCGGCACCAACTTTACGCCACATTCCGACAATCGCCTGAATCATCTCGTAGTCTTTTGGTTTGAACCCGCGAGTGGTTTGAATCGTGAATCGAACTGGATTATCCTGGGAATAGCCGGATGCCGCAAGCAGTTCCCTGGCTTTGTCCGGATCATAGGGCACTTTGATGGTATCGTCGAATGCTGCATATTGCGGTGCCTGCAAAGTGTCGATCGGTACGCCATATCCGCGCAGCAAATGCGTTACGATTGCCTCTTTATCAATCGCATGGGCAAGCGCCTTACGCACGTTGCTGTCGTTCATAACACCTACATCGTTGATGAAAATCATGCCGATGTCCGAAACCGGCGTACTGGCGCCGTTGAGTCCAGCTTTTTTGCTTAATCGGTCAAATTCTTCATACGGAATCTCGATGGTAATGTCCGATCCCCCGCTTTCAATTTCGGCTACTCGGCTGCTGGCATCCGTCACGAACTTGAACACTACGGTTTCGAAATCCGGTTTTGCCCCCCAGTAATCGTCGAAGCGCTTCAAGCGGATGAAACTGTTGCGTTCAAAATGATCCAGCATATAAGGACCGGACCCAACAGGGGCGGCTTCAAATCCTTCTGCACCGACTTCTTCGTAATACTTCTGAGGGAGCACATAGGCGGTAAGAAACGCCATCCATTTGAAAATGGTGGGTTCGAACGACACTACATCCCCCGTAATTCGATTCCCATCAATCTTGAAATTGGCAACCTTGCTCCACACGAACATGATCGGATTACCAGTATCCGGATGCCCAGCCCGCTCTAGAGACCAGACGACATCTTGCGGCGTCACTTTACTGCCGTCGTGCCAGTAAGCATCTTCCCGCACCTCAAGCCAAATTCCAGTACGGTCTTCGTTCCAACCCCATCCAGTCAATAATCCCGGCTTAAAGCTCAAGTCAGGATTCTGGTCGATATACTGATCGAACACGGACTTGTAGATGGATTGGATTGTAGGATTAACAGCCGAGGTTCCTACAGTTGGATCCCAAGACGGCAGATTAACGTTGTAGGCTATCGTTAGTACGTCGTCCTGTGCATGTGCTTGTCCAATCGTGGCTATGCACAATGCAAACAGCATTGAAATTAATTTGAAACGCATGTTCGCTATCTCCTTCTTGGTGGTTAAGTGGTGGACTTGCCTTCGCTGGATGACCAATTTGCCATAAGCGTATTGGAAGGCAGGGTTTCATCAAGCAGTTTTGCTGCTGTCTCCTGACCTGCCACTGGAAGCCCGTCTGGATCCAGAACTCCGATTTGCACTAAAACGGAAGCCTGATCCCAGTAAATATGTTCATGATAGAGTTTGTCTCCGCGGAAATTGACAATCGCTACAAGTGGAATTTCGACATATTTCCCGGTTGGAGCGATTCCTGGCAGCATCCAGTCTATTTCGCAGTCATGCGTAAAACAGAACAGCATCTCGTCAACAAGCCGATCAGCGCCGACCGTGCGAGAGATTGGAATCAGTTTGGTGTCTGCAGGATTGGAATCCACGAAATGATGTTTGTAGAAACGGCTCAACTGCTCGCTACCGACGCCGCCGGTCATGGTCGGGATATGATTCACGTAGGGACTATCCACCATTGTGCCCATGGTGGCAGGGACATCGCGACTTGCAAATTCATACTCGCAATGCTTGTCCCACAACTGGCTAAGATCATAGATCGGCCCCAGCGCATTGCGTAACAAAGCCAGACTCCGCGAATATGCCATCATCGTTGATGGTTTGTGATAACTGTCCCGGTCTGGCGTTGCAAAGGCATGATTGACTCCAGGATAGTAATAGATTTCCACATCCGACCGACCCTCGAAGGTCTGACGAATCTGCGCGAATACTTCCGGCGGGACGAATGAATCTTCGGCTGCAAAATGCATCACCATGGGACAGGTGATGTTGTCTGCTTCGCCTAAAGACTGCTCAATAGCGACGCCGTAATAGGATACCGAGCAGTCAACATCGGTTCTGGCCGCGGTGAGATAAGCAAGGTTTCCGCCTAGACAATAACCCAAAGCCCCGACTTTTCCTGTGCATTCGGGTAATTCTCGCAACGATTTGATTGCGTCTGCGATGTCTTTGATGCCTTGGTCAACATCAAAGCGCTGATAATAGCCGAACGCCTGGCCGAAGTCTTCATCACTGTAACCAAGGACAACTCCCGGCTTCATTCGCCAAAACAGATCAGGCACCAGCACAACATAGCCTTCTTCAGCGAAATTCTCGGCCATGTCTCGCAAATACTGATTGATTCCGAATATTTCCTGAAGCAATATCAAGCCTGGACCCGAACCCTGTGCAGGTTTGGTTAGATACGCTTCGAAATTTCCACCGTCGGAAGCGGTTATATTGATCATTGAGCCGGACATCTCATCATCCTGAAAATCAAAAATAATACGTATTGTAAAAATAGGGTATTGTACAGATTCTCATCCTGCAGAAAGGACAAAGAATGACATCATAACGACCATCAATAAATAGAAATTGCGAGAATGGTTTCCGAGTTATTCCCACAGGGGTGAGTCATCGTGGCGTTCTGCTTGACCGCAATGCGGTTGGGTCTATCCCCACAGGTGCGGGGGAACCTTCTTCTTGTGATCTTTGAGCACGTTTCCTTGCGGTCTATCCCCACAGGTGCGGGGGAACCACGAAAACGAATCGAGAACCCAACCTGTGAGACGGTCTATCCCCACAGGTGCGGAGGAACCAACCTTGCTAGTCGAGCTGTAGTATTTAGCGAGGGTCTATCCCCACAGGTGCGGGGGAACCTCCTCTAAGCGATGGTGGTGACCCAATAACTCAGGTCTATCCCCACAGGTGCGGGGGAACCTGAAGCCAGCTGGGCATGCCGGTAACGGATATTCTTGTCTTTTGTGAGCACAATCCAACCTTTTCGCCCAGCGAGAGCGATCCAATCTTCATCTGGTGCATCTATTGGAAGATGATCATCGTGCACTTCAACACAGATTCCGGCAGATCGAAGTGCCTCCGCTATCACATGTTTGCCTAGATTTCGATCTAGGAATAGGACAGGTTCACTATGCGGCTGCTTTGAGCTCACATCGGATCGCTTCTTCTATTTCTTTGTGATTACGTTCGTAATCTCTTGCTAAATCTTTGATTGACTCTCCGGCTTTATAACGTTCAGCAATTGTGCTCGTAGTGATCCCGGTACCCGCAATAACAGGGCGTCCCGCGGATAGGCGTGGATCAATGACAATCATCACAGGTGCAGATGAAGTGTCTGGACGAGTATACGGATAGAGTTTTACCGGCACGCCTTTTGGGTTAAACACAATTCGATGTAGAGCCGCACCGACAATTTCACGTATAGCCATCTGACCATACTGGCTGACACTGATCAAACTTTCGAATTGATCGACAAATAAATCGAAGCCATCAGTTTCTAGTAAGTGGACAATTAGTGGATGTTGTTTCTCGAACTGGTTAACAGCCATATTCTCCAAGTACTCTATTGCCTGCCTGACCTTTGGCATGGGAACTACGAATTCTCGTCGAATTGCAGCAAGAATGTGAAGTTCCGTAAGATTCAAAAATGAAAGCAGCACTGGCGCGAACACAGGCACTCGAATCAGTGGCTCATAGTCATCTCTGCCTACGGACCAATAGCGAACAGTTGATACGGGTATGCTGAGGTAGTGTGCCACTTCCGAGATGGTATAGGCTGGTAATTCAACGATTTTATCAACTGATACTAGGTGGTCTTTACCCATCAAACTTCCTCCCCACAAGTCGCATAGTAGTGACAGGCTTAATTTTATCTTAAGTTTGTTCCGATCATCCTCCCCGTTCCTGTCGGCTCGTCACTCAAATTCAATATTCTGAAAATTAATCTTTCCTTTCCACTGCTGTACACGCCACAGGTTGAACTGCAACCGATACTACAGCCAGTTTCCCAAGCTACCGCCAATGGCCATGATAGTGCGGCAGCACCTCAGCTGAATCGAATTGCTCCTAGTTCATGACTCCATTAAATTTGTTATGCACCCCGTGGTGCATCCTGTATATTTGAGTTGGGCTGGCTGAAATATCACCACGTGATATCAAATTGACACCACCCTCAAAACAGTATTTACGCAAGTTAAAATAATAAGATACGATTTCGTTTTTTGCCGTTGGGACAGCAGTGATTATTTTCAAATTATTGCTATAGCACTAACAGAAATTAACCAACAATTCGGTAACTACTCGCATGACAAAGACTTTCACAATCTTAGCAGCTCTTTTCTTTATGGCTGTCCAAGCTCCAAATGCGATCGGACAACAGTCCGGAATAAAGGAATATGAGGTGCATTACATGCTCAAATTGGCTACCGTCAAAGTTGGAAAATCTTACGCGAAGATTTCCAAGACCGACGAAAATCAATATGAAGTGGTACAAAAACTGAATCCGGGCATGCTACTGAAAGCAATTGGCGAACGGAAATCTACGCAGATTTCAAGTATTCGCTTTGATGGCGAAAAAATCATACCGCTAAACTATCACATCAAAATTCAAAAAATGGAGAGTCTAGGTGCCAAGATCGACTGGCAAAATAAGAAAATAGTTTTTCTAAATGGTGAAAATGTACCAATGCCATCCAATGACATTCACGATTGGGGGTCTTGGTTTCCAACGTTCATGCTGAATAACCCAGAAGACTTGCCTGGGAAACGAATTACCGTCGTACAAGACGCGGAAGTTGTGAATTATGAATATGGACCGATGGAACGGGAAACCATCACTGTAAATTCGGAACTTTTCGAGACCTTTCGAACTAGAATGCAAGATGTCAGTCGCAGTGATCGAGCGTTTACTGTGTGGATTTCACCCGACCACAATAACCTGCCGATAATGTTGAAGCGTCATCAGAAAGGAATAACCGTCAGTATCGTGCTTGATTCAATCATCTGGAATGATTGAATCGGAATCTGGCTATAACTTGATTGCGTACTTCCTGAATATGGGTATTATGGATCTGTATGCATAGTGCTGGAATGAACTGAACAGAATTTGACTGCTTATCGTTAATCTACTGTGCCTTGAAAAACGTCAATACTTCGTGTTTCTGGACAACGTGGCAGTAGATCATATTGATTATTTCAAGTTCATGTCGGTGCAGTTCGTCGGTGGCTGCTGCACAGCAGTCATCAATGACTACAACTCTGAAGCTTTCATCGGCAAGACTCCTTACCGTTGACGAGACGCACTGGTCAGTAAAAATGCCAGTTGCTATTATGTCGGTAATACCCATATTTCGAAGAATCAGCCGCAGGTTCGTACCGGTTAGAGCACTGTCCGTAGTTTTCAAAACGACAATATCATTTTCCTTGGGCAAAAGCTCGGGGACAATCTGGCTCTCTTCGCCATCTTTCGGCAACAATAGATAGTTGAATCCTGGTTTCTTTTGGCTTAATGATCGATCTCGTCCATCGGGTTTAAGACAAGCAATTCGCGCGAAAATAATTTCTACACCCCTTTCCCTGCATTCGGTAATCAACTCGGCGACATTCGGGACAACGGAATTGTTCATACGATCGTAAAACGGTTTCCAGCGAGCGGTTTCTTCACTCGTATCTTTGTCTGCTATGTACGTATTCTGTACGTCAATTACCAGAAGCGCTGTTGTTGTTGGATCCAACACGATATCGTCCGGCTCTTCAGCAGTAGCATAGTAAAAGGAACGATAATCGGTTTTCCAGTTTGGAGAACGATTTGAGTTGTCAGATTTCATCGTTTAGATTGTCAAAAGTCATTGGAGATTTACGTAGCAAAGAAATTACAGGAAATTCGGAAATTGTAAAAAGTCTTACCGTGATTAAACTGAATAGCCCATGTAATTTCGAGTCTTTATGTTCTTAGAAGATAACATACCAGCAACAACCTGTTTATATGTTCATCAACAGAGGATACAACTGCAACTATGTGTCTATATGTTCAATTACGAATAATATAATTTTGTTCTAATACTGAAAGCACGCGGTTTCAGCACATCCAAAGTTGCACTCGGCACACTACTATTGACCATAACTCTCATTTACCGGAACCCTCCCTTTCAATTTTCTCACTTGCTCGGGTAATCCTTTACTATATTGAAAAGTAGCAAGTCCTCCGACAGATGTTGGATGTTATTTCATCGAACGTTTTGTGGAATTTTAATTCTGTTGTTTGCTATACCATTCAACTCCATAGTTTTCAATGTGTTTGCGCAGTTTCTCGTCTTTTAGAGAACTTTCCAATAGTAAATCTACCCGCTGAGGAATTGTAGATTCATCAATTTCATCAGCAAGTTTCGCCTTATCAGAAAAGGTTAGTTCTTTTCCGATCAGTACTAAATCTATGTCAGATTCAGGAGAATTTGTCTGCATTGCTCTCGAACCGAAGAGCACTACGCGCTCAACCCTTTCATTGGCTGAAAGAATTTTAAGTAGCGTCGATCGATATCTTGGTGCTAAGCTATTGTTCATTCTGAGCGGACTTGTTTTAATATTTGATATAAACTGATTAGGGCAGGATGAAATACGTTCTTAATCAACTCTTTCGCTTCTAACGCCATTTCTTCGTCGTACACGTGGCTCAGTTCGTTGCGTTTTCTAAGCGCTATCAAAAACGTTTCACAGTCATCCTCACTGAGGTAAGAAGACTCAAAACTTTGACGAAACACTTCGCGGGGAGTCCTCAAAGAATACCCTTCAATGTAGAGTAAATCCTTAAGAACTTTCCAACTTAGTTCAAATGTTAATTCGAAAATTTTGATTAAACCTGCCCTTTCGATATTGCTATACTCCTCTAGGTCACATACATCTTTTAACTCCGCAAGTGACTTTTCAAATTTTTCGAATCGCTGGATCCAGCGCGCTTCATCACTATTGCTCATTTCTTGTTTCCCAAAATTTCTAAGTGAGTCCTACGGAAAGCACTACATTTAGATTTTGGATTTTCGTATTTCCAATGTAAATTACGGGGGCATCCTTAATCAGTGTGAAAATATTGTATTCTTTTCGTCGGCGAAAATCAGATTCGAGCAATCCAAATGATGAAACGGAGTTGAATAATTGGAGAAATCGAATTAAATGCATGAAAGGAATTTTAGCCGACACCAGCAAGCAAGGCTACGCGAGATGCGATACGAGAAGCTAAACTCAGGATTACCATCTATCTAATTCACGTGGCACAATATTTAAGCAAGGCATTGATGCGGTATGCCATCAATCAAGAGATTTTATGTCATGTCAAATGGAAATAATAACGCCAAGAGCAAAATTCTGAACGCACAGAGACCCGTGCCGATACGCTTGAGGAGGTATTGTCTCGTCCTGGCACGCGCGAAGCTTTGAAAGTCATTCATGGTTGGCGGGAGCAAGACGGGGTATTCGGACCGCCCAGAAGTATAAGCACAGAGTATTAGGGAATAACGGCAGCAACCAATCAAAAGACATTTATGCTTTGGATACAGTCCGTCGGAAGTACCTCTTTAAGCTTCATGAACACACCATGCGCAGCGTCATCCTCTATGCAACAAGATGATTGCAGAAAGATTCCCCGCTTTCGATTGCCTCGACTTTAGATGAAAACATCTGAACGCTCATGGAATTGAGTTACGGCTAGGATTGCACCGACCCAACGATTCTACGAGTTTGAGAACCGATGCTGAGTTAATACGGTCTCGACCTGTCCGTGCAATTGCGAGTCGTTATTTTCTTAGAAGATAACATGCCTACAACAGCCTGCTTATATGTTCAATAGCAGACAATATAATCTTACACTAACACAATTTCAATTTCATCACAATTGCGCTATTTCCAATTTCTTCTTGCGAGCGAAGATGTTTCATTTGGCAAGCTTGATGGAACCATACAAATTTTACCGAATTCAGACGTTCCCATAGAAGTCTTCACTGTGAAATTTGAAACAATCAGTGAAAAATTTCACGACTTCAGCAAATGCTTGCTAATTTTATTGGTGTTTTCTTCGGAACTGGATGAATCCGTTTTGATAAAAATATTCTATGCGTTCGTTCAATCTGATTGATGTTCTTTTTATCGACATCTGCGTCAACTGCAAATTGACACCAATTACGAACCGAAACGGTCACCTCATCCAGAATTCGTAATGCAACCGATCTTTTGAGCCCTGAAGACTTCGCGAATCTCAGTACATCCTCATGCTCAAAGTCGTTGTGCTTCCCTGCCATACTCATCTGGTGATCTCTCGTCCAAAGTCCAGAAGGATTGTATGCATAAACTACATCGTAGGCAGGTGATAATTGCCATTCACCCTTTCGGTTCATTAGGAAAGAGATGTTTTTGACGTGGTCGTCTTGATTGCGAGCAACTACATTAAAAATCGCTCGACGGAATAGCTCTTCTACAACGGGCATTCCAAGACCTAAGGAGCGAATAGTCTGCATCGCCTGTTCATATGCGTAAGCTCTTGGATTGTTGAAGTCGAAATGTTGCAACGCACATAGCGATTGCATGTGAATTTTACGGCCTTTCAAGTCGCGGTCAAACCGTCTGGTCATAAAGTGACTTCGACCACCTTCGTTATAGAGTCGACATTCAGACATCGCAATACCGGCATTGCGAGCCATAAGATAGTACGCATATTCGATTTTTCCAAAACCCGAAGGGTCTGCTAGTTCCTTGTCCAGATTGTTTGTGATTCCGTCAAACTTGAGAATCCAGTATTCAAAACCATCGTCCTTGTCGATTTGTCCCGACCGAAACTCTCCTGTCGCGGAATTCCAAGCCAATACAGCCTTTGCCCGTGCGCCGCCGGCAGATGTTCCAACACGTAGAATGTTTGAAAGAGCTTCACTATCGTCTCGATCTTTGAGTTGACCGGTAAGTTGTAGACGGTCATTAAGAATTCTGTTGGCAAGATCCACCAATTGTTCAATTTCAAGTTGATTGTGTTGATTCCGGTCACCTATGGCTGGCTCAAATTCCAATGCTCCGATGGCTCGCCTGCCGACATAACATAGCCTGTCGACCGGGTTGAAGTCCTGAATTTTTCTGCCTGTTTGTGCCAACCATACATCAATCAACTTGTTACCGAAATTGTCAGGCAATGAATCTGATAGTAATCCCGGTAGGCCTTTGAATGTTTCCCTGTTGAGAGCGGGAAAACCGTACGGCGCTTCGCGTACGGGCATCAGTATTGGCGAAAGTTCGATTCCTGCTGAGAGGAAGCTGGGATCATATTGAAAAAAACCAATGGCACGTTCCATGTCCCACGACACAGCACCGATCCGACGACCCCATAAATTTACTCTTGCATCAGTCATCCACTCTAGTCTCCCCAAATCCAGGGTTCTTCCGAATCTCTGACTTTTCTGGACCTTGCACGCTTGCGGACTGATTGACGAGAGTCTACTCGCTCAATGGGTCGAATGTTTTGAGAAGGTATGGAATTGAGAACATCATCTGCCAATTCAAGTGCGATCACTATTCGTAGAAAGCTGTCTAGTGTAGTAGACTCACCGGATTCCAACCGGCGAACCGTACGTACTCCAACCCCTGCTTCCTTTGCGAGTTCTGTTTGTGTGATGTTTCGGGTGAGGCGAATTTTTGCCAGACGGAATCCGAGTTCGGCTTGAAGCGCGTAAGAGGTTGTAAACATTTATCTCATTTAATAGGTCATTTTTGTCATATTAATACTTATATTACTTATTATAGGCAATTAATAGCCTTTTATATATAATATATTAATAAATCATATATGGCCTATAAACTTGATAAAATCACGTTATAGGCTATATATTGCCTATTAATTATAAAAATATATCTGTGCGTCGCAGAAAAGCGATTTCTTCTAACCGATGTAACCCCCATCCGAAAACTGTCACTTTAGTCGGCAGCAGTCAAAGTGGATGCAGAATGCAACCAATGAGTTTGAAACCTTTCACTATCCCATACCCGACACGGAATTTATCTTTGGGTTTTCGCGATCTCGCCGGCAGTTGAACGACAATACCGTAGGGCGCTTCTTGCTCGGATGATTTCGTAAATTCGACCCGAAGAGCACAATAATGTCTTAAAAATTCCTAAAGCACCACTCTCTCCAAACTAAAATGCTAGAAAATGACTTTTTTATACTTAAGTACCCAATATGAAATTATTTCCATGTCGGGGAGAATTCATTCCAGTCCTGTCTGTTTCATGTTGTACAGTTCGTCAAATCAATATTCACCGCACCGCATTGATATTATTTGCATCGTTATTTGGCAATCGTAGTGCGGTGTATATCAAAGGAGAAAATGCTATGTCAAATCGACTACTCACCAAGAGCAAGAGTCTTGAACGCTCAGATACCCATGTCGATACGCTTGAGGAGGTATTGGCACGTCCGGGCACACGCGAAGCATTGAAAGTTATTCATGGATGGCGGGACCAAGACGGAGTATTCGGACCGCCTAGAAGTATAAGTCCAACGGATTCGATAAAAGTAGCGACAACCAATCGTACATAAATTTCCGTCAAACTGATTGCAAAGGAGGGTTAAGTACCCATCTGAAGAGAATTTCTCAAAAAAATAGTGCAACCACAAGAGGAATACCAATCAGAAGACATTTATGCTCTTATGCGCAATATATTGAATCGTATAGGTAAATTAAGGTTCTAATACGCTAGTCAGTCGGTAAGTTAAACTCATCCGGCATACTAACGAATGATTCAAAGTAAATTTCGAACTTTTGAGCAACCGAAAACACATGGACAACAGCAAAGACCCGTTGCTACAGCCTTTTCGGTTGAAGCATCTTGAACTGCGTAACAGAATCATCAGCACCAGCCACGAGCCAGCATATTCTGAGGACGCACTCCCAAAACTTCGTTATCAACTGTATCACGAAGAAAAAGCCAAAGGCGGCATCGCCATGACCATGTTCGGCGGCTCTACGCTGGTTGACCGTGATTCTCCGCCCGCTTTCGGCAATCTTTATGCCGGATCCGACGAAATTGTTCCGTACTTCAAGCAACTTTCGAACAGAGTGCATAGCCAGGGTGCCGCGCTGATGTGTCAGATTACCCATCTTGGACGGCGAACTTCCCCTTATGTTGAAGATTGGCTGCCGACTGTCGCAGCATCATGCGTACGCGAGCCAGCGCATCGATCGTTTCCAAAAGAATTGGAGCATGAAGATATGCGGCGGATCGCAAAAGCTTACGGTTCGGCAGCAAGGAGATGCCTTGAAGGCGAAATAGATGGCATTGAAATCGAAGGGTATGGGCACCTACTTGATGGATTCTGGTCACCGCTCACCAATCGACGTAGTGACGAGTATGGCGGCAGCCTCGAAAATCGACTTCGATTTACTCTGGAGGTGATTAATCAAATCCGAAATCAGGTCGGCAGCGACTACATCGTGGGAATTCGCATGGTAATTGACGAAGATCTGCATGGAGGAATTGAATTTGAGGAAGGCATGAAAATTGCCGAAATTCTCACCGATACCGGCCACCTGGATTTCATCAACGTTATCAAAGGGCATGTGGATACCGATGAAGGATTGTCCCATGTGATTCCGAATATGGGTTCTCCGTCCGGCCCTCATCTTGAATTCACTTCGGCAGTCCGTTCAAATTTGAAACTGCCGGTCTTTCACGCTGCACGAATTGCGGATGTAGCCACTGCAAGACACGCAGTCGCGAGCGGGTGCGTAGACATGGTCGGTATGACTCGCGCACACATGGCGGATCCTCATATTGTACAAAAAATCGAGCGCGGTATGGAAGATCAGATACGGCCCTGTGTTGGTGCCGGTTACTGTATAGACCGAATTTACTTGGGGCTTGAAGCCTTGTGCATTCACAATCCATCAACCGGACGTGAAGAAACAACACCGCACCTCATCACACCAGCTGCTGACAAGAAAAGAGTGGTCGTAATTGGTGCTGGACCCGCTGGACTGGAAGCGGCAAGAGTATGCGCTGAAAGAGGTCACGATGTGGTACTGTTTGAAGCAGTAGATCAGCCCGGCGGACAATTAAATATTGCCGCCCGTGTGGAAAGAAGACGGGAAATCATGGGAATCATTGACTGGCGATATGGACAACTTCAGCGACTGTCTGTGGAAACGAGGTTCAGCTGTTTTGCTGAGCACAGCGATGTCATCAATGAAAATCCAGATGTCGTGATCGTCGCTACAGGTGGAACTCCAAATTGCTCGTTCATGAAATTCGGAGGTGAATTTGCGACAACTACTTGGGATATTCTGACTGGAATGACAGTGCCCCACGACAACGTACTTGTGTACGACGACAACGGACAACATCAAGCGCTTTCGTGTGCCGAGTTCATCACGCTCAAAGGATCTGCAGTAAAAATTGTAACACCTGACCGAAATGTAGCTCAGGAAGTCGGCGGTACAAATTATCCGATTTACCTGAAACAGTTTTATGAACGAAATGTCGAGATGATCGTCAATCAACGCCTACTCGGCATCAAACAGAAAAACGGAATGCTGACGGCAACTTTTTACAATGAATATGACCATTCGACGAGTGCAATGGAAGCCTCACAGATCGTCGTCGAACATGGCACGCTGCCGAATGACGAAATCTACTTTGATCTCAAAGGTGAATCAATAAATCTCGGGGTTGTCGATATTGAGGCTCTGGTCGCAGGATCACCTCAATCCACAGTGCTGAATCCGCATGGCTCGTACCAACTCTTCAGAGTCGGAGACGCCGTATCCAGTCGAAACATTCATGCAGCGATTTACGACTCGCTCAGACTTTGCCAGCACCTTTGAATGACTGCAACAACTCTTGATGCTGCAATCATCGGCGGCGGCATCGCGGGTGCCTCCGTCGCAGCCTTTCTCGCGCAAGATGGCGTCAAAACCGGCTTGTTCGAGATGGAAAATTCGCTCGCGTATCACACGACTGGACGCAGTGCCGCACTTCTGACACCTTATTATGGACCTGGCTCCATGCAAGCGTTTGCGTCTATCGCCAGACCCTTTTTTGAAAATCCACCAGTTGAAACGGATGACCCTCTGATAACACCGAAGAATCTGCTTACAGTCACGGACGAAAAACACGTTCAACTCGTGGAACGCCCCCCTTCCAGTCTATGGTGGAGCGAAGCAGAGTGCCTGAAACAGGTGCCTTTTCTGAAACAGGGCAAGTTCGTTGGCGCCGTTGTTGACACCCAGGTGGCAAGCATCGACGTTCATGCCTTGCACTCCCTGTATCTAAAAATGTTTACGAATGGCGGTGGGCAAATATTCAGAGATGCAAATATTTCCACACTGGAGCAGAATTCATCAGGCGTTTGGGAATTTGAGATAAAAGGCGAAAAATTCCAGTCCCCCATCATCATCAATGCTGCAGGGGCTTGGGGAGATCAAATGGCGGGCATGGCAGGCATCGGACCTGTCGGACTAGTTCCAAAACGCAGGACGGTACTGGTTGTCGATGACAGTCAGTTCACCGGAACTGACTTCAACTCGCTGCCCTTCGTTGTCGTCGAACCGAACTATGTGTATTTCCAAAATTTCGGCTCTGGCAAACTGATGATCTCGCCGGCCGATCAAACTCCGAGTAAACCCTGCGATGCACAGCCCGACGAACTGGATATTGCCATCGGCGCTTCAAGATTTGAGGAGGTCACGACGTTGAACATCCGACGTATTGACCATAGCTGGGCCGGATTGAGGACTTTCTCTCTGGACAACAATCCAGTTATCGGGTGGGAACCGAATCGAGAAGGATTCTTCTGGCTGGTTGGGCAGGGAGGTTATGGAGTCTTTTCGTCGCCCGCTATTGGTCGTTATGCAGCATCTCTTGTCGTAGATTCCAAGCTGCCGAAGGCATATCAGGAATCAGACTATCCATTCGGGGCATTGTCTCCCGATCGATTCAGGCTAACTTTGAGTTTCTGACCAAGGATACCGACACAATCACACATTGGACAGCGACTGGCGCAGGTCCTCAATTAGATCTTCAACATCTTCAATTCCCACGGACAGTCGGATCAGATTGATAGGAACTTGACTGTGCGGGCCTTCGACCGACCTTCTGTGTTCGATCAGGCTTTCGACTCCACCCAATGACGTCGCCCGAACGAAAACCTGCGTCGAAGAGACGAATTTACGTGCAACTTCAGCTCCGCCCTTGACTTGAACAGACATCATTCCACCAAAACCGTTAGTCATCTGTTTTTTGGCGATTTCGTGAGATGAATGACTCGGAAGTCCCGGATAAAGCACTTTTTCGATCGCTTCGTGAGATTCAAGAAATTCAGCAATTTTCATGGCATTGGCAGATGATCGTTCATAGCGAATGGCGAGCGTTCTCATTCCTCTCAATAGGAGCCATGCTTCGAATGACCCTAATATTCCGCCTGTTAGCCGCCGCACTTCATCGATTTCTTCCCACTTCGAGGTTAACTCCCGCGTAACCAGCACACCAGCGTTCAGGTCACTGTGTCCGTTAAGATATTTCGTCGCGGAGTGAAACACGATGTCGGCCCCCAGTTCCAACGCACGGGTAGTAACGGGCGGAGCCGCGGTACAGTCGACTGCCAGAATTGCATCGGCTGTATGTGCTTGCTCAGCGCTTTTTTCGATATCGAGCACATCCCAAGATGGGTTGATCGGAGATTCAATCCACACCACGGTTGTCTTGCCTGGACGAAGGGCATCACCCAGCGCTTCCGGATCAGTCGGGTCAAACAGCGTCAATTCGATTCCCCTTTTGGCTGAAATTCGCTTGAGCCAGTCGATAGTGCCGTGATACATAACTTTTGGAGCGACGATGTGCTCGCCCATGTTTACCGTCTCGAACAACGCCGCAATGGCCGCAAGTCCGGAGGCAAAAAATCGAGCCTGCTTGCCACCTTCCATTTTGCAGATGATTTCTTCTAGCTGCTTATAGGTTGGATTACTGTATCTGCCATAGACGTAGTCACCGATCAATTCCAGATTTTCATCTCTAGCGAAAGTTACTGACGGTTCAATCGGAGGAACGATCCCGCCGCTGTCAGAGTCTATGAAATGGCCCGCTTGAGCCAGCAAAGTCTTGAAGTCAGTCATGTCAAACTAGTTTCCATAAATTGAATATTGTTCACCCGCAACAACCTGTTGGACCCGTTCAATCAAATCCAATGGCTGATGCACCTCGTAGTCTGGATTGGCAGTTCGGAGCCACTCTATGCCGTGCCACCCCCAACTGACAGCTATGGTAGCCACGCCAGCGATTTTTCCCTGCTCGATATCACTTACAGTGTCTCCAACCATACAGGCTTTGTCCAACCTACTCTCAATTCCCTGAATTATGGACTTGATCTTAACGGACTTGGCTCCTGGCATATCGCCACTGGCAATGTGGCGGACGAACTGTTCAATCCCGTTATTCTGGAGAACCTTGGAAATTACCGGTCTTGATGTCGCGGACACAATCCCCAGAATTCCTACCCTACTGAGTTTTTCGATCACATCCGTCATGTGTGGAAAAATCGGAATCTCATTAGCCCTGCGAATCAGTTCATCGTCAATTTCCGTAACAAATGCGCGCATCAGTTTTTTCTCAATGCCAGCAACATGACTGATTTCCAGAATGGACATACGTTTGATATTTCTCAAATCTTCCGGCTCGAAGGAAACGCTTCGATTCAGTTTTCTACCAGCAACGTTGACAGCCTCGGAAAACAATTCGATCGAGTCTACGATTACTCCATCGAAATCAAGGAGAATAGTTGAATTCACAAAATTATCTAGCTTAAATGATCGACTTCAACCAGTATGAACTGCTATCAGCTATGACCGTAACGACCTGGAATATGTTCCGAATGGTCTCCGTTTAACAATTTCCGGGTGGACGCGCCTCAGTCATGTTCGACGTAAGTTGTAATCTTAATTCGCGTGAATACCCTCGGTCTACCCGAACTTCGCGGCGCCGGCGTCCGCCGTCTGGTCTTGCATGTCACGCAACTCGGCCAGTGGAATATGACAGCGAATCGCATGGCCGAGCTCCGTGGGCCGCCAAGGTGGTGTCTCATTGTCACAGATGTCGCCGATACGTCGGGGGCACCGGCACTGGAAAGGGCAACCCCTAGACGGTGGATAGAGGTCCACCGCATCCTCAGTGGTCAAAGCCGGTTTGGCGTCCGGATCGGGCTCCAGCACCGCGCCGAGCAGCACTTCGGTGTAGGGGTGGGAGGGAAGGCGATAGACGTTTTTAGCCGGACCCGTCTCGCAGAGTCTGCCTTGGTAGAGCACCGCCACGCGATCGGCCATGGCACGCACCACCGCCAAGTCATGCGAGACAAGAACATAGGATGTCCCATGATCGGCTTGGAGCTGGGTCAACAGGTCCAGGACGGCGGCCTGAACCGAAACATCGAGTGCCGACGTCACCTCATCGCACAGCACTAGTTCGGGCTTGGCGGCAAAGGCCCGCGCCACCGCAACACGCTGCTTTTCGCCGCCAGACAACTGACTCGGCAGGCGCTCCAGATAATCCGCACCAAGGCGCACCCGCTCCAGCAACGCCACACTGTGCTCTCGCAATTCTTCGCCGCCAAGACCGAAATAAAGCTTCAGCGGCTGAGCCAGGATTTCCGCCACTGTGTGTCGCGGATTAAGGGAGGCATCCGGGTTCTGGAAGATGAGCTGAACGCGTCTCAGCAGGTCCTTCGCTCGCTTATCGACCGAGGTGTTCAAACTTTCGGTCTCCTCGTAAGTGATGGTTCCGCTCTGCAGGGGCCAAAGGCCGGCAATGGTCCGGAGGATCGTCGACTTGCCACTTCCGGATTCGCCCACCAACCCGATGGTTTCCCTTGGGCGAATAGTCAAATCGATCTCGTCGACGGTTGGCGTTACATCGGGTTGCCGACCAAGGATCTGGTCAAGAAATCTGGGCTTAGCATAGCTGATAGCCACGTTATCGAGGCGAAGGATGCAGTCTGTTTGGTCCTGGTCCGATCGGTTCGGCCGCTTCGGCGGTTCCGGTGTCGGGAGTCGCTCGATCCGTTCGTAAAAATGGCAGCGCACCAATTCCTGGGCGGCAGTGGATTCCAGCGCTGGCCTCTCATCACGACAGCGCTGCTCGGCCATGGGACAGCGATCCGCAAATGCGCATCCTTCGCCCGTTCCGCCGGGAGGAGGCGGCCGGCCCGGCATTGATTCGGGAATAACCGCTTCTTTTATCCGCGGAATCGACAACAACAGCCCGCGGGCATAGGGATGCGCTGGCTGCTTCAACACCTGGTGCGCCGGACCCTCGAGCACAATTTCCCCTGCATACATGACGGCCATGCGGTCGCTGACCCGCGCAATGGCACCCATGTCGTGGCTGACATAGATCATCGCAGTTCCGGTCTCGGCCGCCAAATCGCGCAACAACTCGAGGATATGGGCTTGAGTGGTGACGTCGAGGCCAGTCGTCGGCTCGTCGAGCAACAGAACATCGGGTTCGCCCGCCAACGCCATGGCGACGGCGACGCGCTGTTGCTGGCCGCCCGAGAGCTCGTGGGGATAGCGCTTCAGCAGCTCCTCCGGTCGTGGCAACCGCACCTGAAACAACAATTCGATAACACGTTCACGCCGATGCTCTTTTGCAAGCTTGGTGTGCAGTTTCACCGACTCTTCGATCTGCCGGCCGATCCTCGAAGTCGGCGTTAACGACTGGCCGGCATTTTGCGGAATCAGCGCGAGTTCACCGCCGCGAATGCCTTGGAGGACCCGCTTGTCCATTTTAAATACGTTGCGACCACGAAACTGGGATTCGCCTTCCAAGACGTGGAGGCCACTCTTCAGGTAACCCATCATAGCAAGGGCCAGGGTGCTCTTGCCGCACCCTGATTCGCCAACTAGTCCAATCGTCTCGCCCTCGCCAATCGCCAGATCGATGTTCCGCAGGATCGGCATTACGAGTCGCGCTTGGCCAGTAAAGCCTATGCCCAGGTTCTTTACTTGGACCAGCGGTTCGCGCATCGCGTGATCTAGACCGGCGCCTTTTGGGCTCGATCGACACCCAAGGCCTTGCCGAGAGCGTCGGCGCTCAAGTTGATCCCGATAATCAGCGAACTGAGCGCAACGACAGGTGCCAGCGCCGCCCACGGCGCGAACGACATGAAGCTTCGCGCATTGGAAATCATCAGGCCCCAATCCGGCGTGGGTGGCGTGACGCCGAACCCAAGAAATGACAGCGAACTGAACGCCAGCAACATCCATGACCAACGCATGGCGCCTTCGACCAGCAGAACGTCCAGCACGTTGGGCACGAGCTCACGCCAAACCATTGTCGACCGACTCTCGCCTCGTGCTCGGGCAGCCGTCACGAAGTCGAGTGCTACCACATCGTGCGTCGCCGCACGCGCCATCCGTATCACCGGGATGCCGTAGAAAAATCCCAAGGTTAGAATCAGCACGCCGGAGCCGAAACCGACTATGACAACGACCAAGAGCAAGACCAGGATCCATGGCAGACAGAGAAAGGCATCGACGAGACGCATCAGGACCTCGTCGAGCCACCCGCCGACGAGGCCAAGTAAAACGCCCAACAATCCACCCCAAGTGATGGCGAGGATCGTGGAAATGGTTGTCACGAGTAACGCCTGTCGCCCCCCGAGCATGGTACGCGTGAATACGTCGCGTCCAAGGTCATCGGTGCCAAACCAGTGCTCGGAGGACGGCGCGTTAAGGATAATCTCAGCACTCAATTCTCTGAAATCGTACGGCGCGATCGCAGGCGACACGATTGCCAGGACGACGTGGAAAGCCACGAGAATAAGACCCACGAGGCCCGAGGGCCGGGAGACCATCGCCAATAGAACAGCCAGCAACCTGACGAGCGCACTCTTCGGTCTGACGGGCTCCATGTTCATCGCCGTCATGGTCGCGACGTCCGCATAGTTCTAAGTCTTGGATTGATCACTAGAGTCAACAGGTCGGCAAAGAGATTTAGACCGATGTATAGGGTCGCTAGGATCAGGGCGATCGCCTGCACCATCGCGAGGTCACGGAAGAATATCGATTGGACCATCAATCGACCAAGTCCGGGATAGTTGAACACGATCTCGATGACGACGGTGCCCCCCAACAACCATGCAATCGTCAAGGCGACAAGGTTGATGGTCGGCAACAGGGCGTTCGGCAACACGTGCCTGAACACCATCTGCCAATAGGGAACGCCCTTTAATTGCGCCATCTGGACGTAGTCGCTTGCCATCACGTCGATCACGCTGGTACGAACCATTCGCAATATGTGCGCCGTCATGACAAGGGCGAGTGCGACGATCGGCAGTATAATGTCCGACAGGAACTCATATAGCGGCGCGTCAGGTCGGGTGATTACGATTCCGGGGAGCCATCCGAGCCAGACGCTGAAAATCAAGACTAAAACCGTGGAGCTCACAAACTCCGGGATCGTCATGGCAAAGATTGCCGTGGTGGATATCCACAGGTCGGGAGGACGATCTCGGCACAGGGCTGCGATAATCCCAAGCAGGATGGCGAGCGGAACACCTATCATCGACGCGGCAACGCCGAGGATGACTGTATTGCGGAAACGCGTGCCAACGGTTTCGGAAATCGGCTTCTTGCCCTTTAGGGAGATGCCGAAATCGCCGCGGACCGCGCCGAAAGCCCATTCGGCGTAGCGTGTCAGGGCAGGACGTTCGAGCCCAAAATCCTGGCGGCAATTCTCCAGCCTCTTCCCCTGGGCCATCCGCCCCAGATAGGCGGTGCAGGAATCGCCGGGCAGCACCTCAACACCCACGAAGATAATGCCTGAGACAAGCATGATCGTCAAAAAGCCGAGTGCCAATCTGCGGAGAACTAGCTTGAACACGCCATGCTCCGGTCGTGGTTCAAAGGTGTAGGCGTCGGCTTGGTCGTCACAGCAGTTGCGGCCAGCTCAGTACTCGAGCTCCACCCAATAGGGCCGATGGTCCGATCCATCCGCCGCGGTGTCGACCCATGCGCGCTCTACTTTGTCCCCGAGTTGTGGGCCGACAAAGCAGTAATCCAATCGCAATCCGCAACCGGGGGAGCGGCCTGGCGGATCGGGCCACCAGGTGATGCAGCCGTCATTGTCGGACCGTTCTCTTGCAACCGCCCAGCTATCGACGAAACGGTCCAAATGCTCTACCTGACCGTAGACCGGATCGAAGGTGCCGACCATTCGCTGGAATTCCTCGCTTTCGGACTCGCTGTTGAAATCACCCATCATGACTGTTTCGTCGGGCATGGGTGGCTGGGACTCACCGTCAGACCAGTCGAAACCGATGAAATCCTCGTACCCGTTCATGATGTCGACGCCCGCATCGCCCGTCCAGACACTCCCGTTCAACCGTGCGCGCCGGTGCCATGCGAGTAGGTAGTCGATTTGCAGGAGCCGGTCGCGGGGAGAGACAGCGGAGAGATGGATCGAATAGACCCTCAGAGGTCCCGAGGGTGCGTCTACCACACACTCGATTGCGCCAGTGTCCATATTAAAGTGCTTCACCGTTCCCAGCTTTGGAAACACGATGAGACGAGACGCGAGAATCGGCCAGCGGGAGAGCACCATGGGTCCAAATTGCCGACGCCGATTGAGCACTGTCCCGTCTTCATTGCGTTCACTGGCGTTCATATCGAACGCGGGACAATAGACCCAGTAGAATTCCTTCAAGTGCCTGCCAAGAATGTTTGGCTGGTCAAGCATGCCGCTCCGTTTCCAAAACCGCTCGACTTCCTGCAATCCAATGATGTCGGCATCGCGCACCGTTGTGGCGATGCGCTCAAGATCAATTCGTTGGTCGATGCCCAATCCAAAACGAATATTGTAGCTGACGAGCTTCATACCGTCCTCCGTATGGCGTTAATCAAGGTGAGACGCGCGCGACAATCAAGTTAAGGCACATGACATCAGGCAAGGTAGATGTTATCAACCGATTTCGGGGATTTCAAGGCTTATTTTGAGTTCAACGCATAGCCGATTGATATTCGGTGATTTGAAAGGGGGTTTGACAGGCTTGGAACGGGGACGGAACACAGATAGGGAAGAGGCTCCGGAATTTGGGGAGCGTCGGCGATCATGGCGGGGCCGTTGCGCTGTTTCTGGTACCGGGCCCACGCATCTTGCCGCCGATAGCTTTCGACATTCATCTTAAGAATGATGCACCAAGTGGTCGATGGCGGCCACGACGGTGAACTCGACCGACAACTCACAACCATACACCTAGCGTGAAATAGCCCTAACCCCGCCCCCGATTACCCCCCATTTCGAGAATGGTTTGGCTGATCGGGAGGGGGCGGAACCGAGTCCACATAGGTGGAAACTGCTTTAGTCGCTTACGTGCACAAGGTGATAGCGGACGGCGTCTGCAAACACCGCTTGCATGCCCGAAACTCTGGCGGTCGTAGCAATGGCCTGGTTTACGTGGAAGGGGATCAACGATCCGCCCTCCTCGTATAGTATCCTCTGGAGTTGATGGTACAGATCCCTACGTTTCTCGAAGTCGAGCTCCTTCCGCGCCTTGTCCAGCATCTCGTCGAAATCGGGACGGTTCCAGTATGTTTCGTTCCAGGGCGCACCGCCGCGGTAGTCTTCGTTTAGAATCTGATCGGCGGGCCGCTGGCCCCATCTAGTGGTTACTACTGGCTCCTTCCTCCAGACTTCCGACCAATATCCGTCCGATGGGGCCATTATTATGTTGACCTTGATGCCAGCCTTCGCGACCTGTTGTTGATACACTTCCGCCAGTGTTATGAACCTGGGATCGATATTGCTGGTGGTGAGGTCAAACTCGATGCCGTCGGCATAACCGGCTTCGGCGAGCAGTCGCTTGGCCTCCTCCACCTGCGGTTGGCAATCGAACGGCGCGCGATATTGATCGCCCGTCCACACCGGGTGATCACACGTCACGATACCGCCGCCGGGGCCCAGAACAAGGTCGACTAGGGCTTGACGATCGGTTGCTATTCGCAACGCCTTGCGGAGGCGGGCATCGGTGAAAGGCTCAGTGTCGGTTCGGAAGACGATGCCCAGCCAATCGCCTGTGGGCACGCTCTGCACCTTAAACTTCGGGTTGCTCTCAAAGAGCGCTAACTGTTGTCCGGACAGGTCACCGTAACCGAGCACGTCGATCTGGCCACCGAGCAACGCTTGCACGCGCGCCTGCGCATCCGCGATTCCGATGATTTCAATGGTCTCGACGCCCGGCGGCCCCTCCCAATAGTCGGGATTCGCCTTCAGGACGGTTGTCCCTTCAGGATCGAGCGTAACCAGAATGAAAGGCCCGGTTCCGATACCCGTCGTTCCGATGGTGTCCGCCGAACCTTCCGGGATCATCCGAATGCGATAATCCATCAGCTGCAACGGGAGATCCGCGTAAGGTGCCGAGAGCGTCATCTTGACGGTCAACCGGTCGACGGCCGCTATCGTTTCTACCATCGCGATGACCGACGCAGCCGGCGAATCGAATTCGGGGTCTCGGATGTGTTCCAACGAATAAACCACGTCGGCTGCCTCGAGGTCGGAACCATCGTGGAATTTGACTCCTTCACGCAACTTGAAAGTCCATTCGGTTGCGGCCTCGTTTGCCGACCACTCCGTTGCCAAATTCGGCTCCGGCTCTCCGCTCTCGGCTGGACGAACCAGGCGGCTCATCGTTTTCTCGGTGACTTGCCAGAAGCGACCCTTAGAAGCCGGGTCGACATCTACCTGCCCCGCGCCAAACCCAAGGTCGTGGGATTGGCGGAATGTCCCGCTCTGGGCATGGGCCAGCGTTATTGACGACACCGCAATGGTGACTGCTGTAAAGAAAATGCCCAATCTAGTCATGATAACCTCCTTGTACTGGATTCAAATTCATCTTCATCCTACATTTCGCGGATGATTCCTCTCGGACAAATTCAGTATAGCACGATTAGCCTCAGTGTCCGGATTCGTGGATTTTGTGCTGTAAGGTTTTTCGGGGAGTTTATCGGCCGGTTCGGTGTTCACGGACAAGCGGAGGGAGTATTTCGGGGGGCGTATGCTGCGGATTCGCGTTGAAGTTCGATACCGGGGCGGTGTTTTCACCGGTTGCGCGGACGGCGCGCGGATTGATGGCGAACCGGTTCCTCGGCGCGAAACGGCCGATGTCGCGCGGATCTTGGTTAGGCGGCGGAACGCATCAGCGAGCGCCGTCCGCCGGGGTGTCCGGCTCGGACATGTCCGAGCACCAGCGCTATCATCACGGCGACCGCCAGCGATTTGTCCCTGCTCGATATCACTTACAGTGTCTCCAATCATACAGGCCTTGTCCAACCTACTCCCATTTCCCTGAATAATGGACTTGATTTTCACCGACTAGGCTCCTGGCATATCGCCACCGGCAATTTGTTGGACGAACTGTTCAATCCCGTAATTCTGGAGAACTTTGGAAATTACCGGTCTTGATGTCGCGGACACAATCCCCAGACTTCCTACCATACTGAGTATTTCGATCACATCCGTCATGTGCGGAAACATCGGAATCTTATGGCCCTGCGATTCAGTTCATCGTCAATTTCCATAACAAATGTGCGCATCAGTTTTTTCTCGATGCCAGCAACATCACTGATTTCCAGAATGGACATACGTTTGATATTTCTCAAATCATCCGGCTCGAAGGAAACGTTTCGAAGGAAACGTTTCGATTCAGTTTTCTACCGGCAACGTTGACAGCCTCGGAAAACAATTCGATCGAGTCTACGATTACTCCATCGAAATCAAGGAGAATAGTTGAATTCACAAAATTATCTAGCTTAAATGATCGACTTCAATCCGTATGAACTGCTATCAGCTATCACCACAACGAAAGTACAGAGACTAGTCTGTTCGTGGTTGAGCAGCCGCGATGTCTACAGCGAATCACTGCTTCGCTGGTATAAACGTCGACCCATACTCCAGGTTTCCTTGACATTTTGTGCGCTCCCCAATATGACATACGTAAACAACAGCTCCTCAATCGATTTCGATCGCTCCAGCTTTTGTTGAATCAGTTTACTTCCGCCAGAATCGAGTACAACAAAATCAGCCTCTTTACCGGAATCAAAGCTTCCTACATGTTCGTCAATGTGAAGTGCGCGCGCGCCTCCGAGCGTGGCGAGATAAAACAACTCAAACGCATCCAGATTTTCCCCACCCAAGCGCGCTACTTTGTACATCTCCTGCATCGTCTGTAACATGGAAAAACTGGTGCCACCACCAACATCGGTTCCAAGAGAAATCGGAATTCCATGCTCAGCCAACAGATTCGGCTGAGCCAGTCCACTCCCCAGAAACAAGTTTGACGTAGGGCAAAGAGAAGCCGTTGCACCAAAATCCGCCAGTCTTTCACATTCTGATTCGCTAAGGTGGATGCAGTGCGCAAAAATCGAATGCTCAGAAACCAGCCCAAATCCTTCGTAGATGGCTAGGTAATCCTGATACTCGTGATACAGACTCAACACCCACTTAATTTCCGCAAGAGTTTCCGACAGATGCGTATGAAACAACATCTCGGGGTAACGATTGACGAGTTCTGTACAGATTTTCATTTGCTCAACTGTCGAAGTACATGCAAATCGCAGCGTAATCGCGTATGACTGGCGTCCATTGCCATGCCACTTCTGAATGAGCCGCTCGGAGTCCCCCATCCCGAAATCTTCACCGTCCAACAGACCAACCGGTGCATTGCAGTTCATCAACACTTTTCCCGCAAGCATCCGCAATCCAAGGCGATGCGATTCTTCGAAAAACAGATTGCACGAATCCGCGTGAACCGTGGGGTATGCCAAAGCACTGGTCGTTCCGTTCCGAAGTAGTTCATCAAGAAATTCTACAGCCACCTGTGAGGCATAATCCTGATCTCCAAATCGAAGTTCTTCCGGGAAGGTATGGTTTTCCAACCACTCCAGCAAGCCGGGAGCAGGTGACCCGATAATTCGGGTTTGGGCATAGTGGATATGTGTATCTACGAATCCAGGGCAAATCAGACACTCGGGATACTCGTAGACTGGCATCGCATTCTCAATCGACCGAATGCATTCATCGGCAGGCGAAATTTGCTTGATCCGACCATCGGCAACAACCATCAAACCATCGTCCAGAAAGATCCACGCATTGGAATCTTTCGCGGGATTTGCCGTGGTGTGGAATATTGGTCCACGAACTGCAAATTCTTTCATGTCCTTCGCTGCAATCCGTACGCAATTCGGGGGCGCTGCACAGCAAACGCCCCCAAATTCAGTTTAGTGCAAGTAGAAGTGCTAAAGAGTTAGTTCGGAACCGACCCGTCAACACCCATGACGTAGTAATCCATGCCGAGCAATTCTCCATCGCTCATTACCGCGCCTGCCGCCACAACTTCATTGCCTGCCTGATCCATGATCGGACCGGTAAACGGATGAATCTCACCGGAGCGAATGCCTTCCACAGTCGCTTTTGCATCAGCAACCACATCGGCGGGAAGCGTTTCCTCATTTAACACCGAAGCATTAACCATTCCCGCGGTAATGCCATCCCAAACATCCTGCGACTTCCAAGTGCCGTCCATCGCTGCGCGAGTTCGCTCCACATAGTAGGGCGCCCAGTTGTTCACGATTGCATTGATGTGTGCAGTTGGTGCAAAGGCATGCATATTGGAAGCCTGCCCAAATCCAAGCACACCGCGCTCTTCTGCTACCTGAAGTGGTGCTGGCGAGTCTGTGTGCTGTGTTATCACGTCTGCACCCTGGTCAATCAAGGCTTTGGCTGCATCGCCTTCTTTACCCGGATCGAACCAAGTGCTTACCCAAACCACCTTGACCTTTGCATCCGGATTTACGCTGTGCAATCCTAATGTAAATGAGTTGATACCGCGGACAACTTCAGGAATTGGAAAGGATGCAATGTATCCAACCGTGTTGGTCTTGGTCACTGCACCCGCAATTCGTCCATTTACGTAGCGTCCTTCGTAAAATCGCGCGTTATAGGTTGCGACATTGTCAGCTCGCTTATAGCCGGTTGCATGCTCAAAATACACATCTGGGAACATCTTGGCAATCTTGACAGTCGGATTCATGTAACCGAATGATGTCGTAAATATTAGTTTGTGACCGTCCGCGGCAAGCTGGCGAATGACGCGTTCCGCATCCTGCCCTTCAGGCACAAATTCAACAAATGTGGTCCGAACCTTATCGCCGAACTCTTCGTCAATTGCCAGTCGTCCCTCATTGTGCTGATATGTCCATCCGTGATCACCAACCGGACCGATATAGACAAACCCGACTTTTAGCGGTTCAGCTGAAACTGCTCCGGTAGCAGCCATAAGGCCAGCGAAAATTGCCAAAGTTGCAAATAGTAATCGTCTCATACTCTTCTCCCTATTGTTTGTTCAAGATTAACTATAAATAAATTAACTAAATTAAATTTGCAGCATTTTGCCATTCCACTATGAATTGAATTTTTATATTGGCACGCAAATAGAATTTCTAGTGGAAATTGTAACATTAACAATCTTCACAGCAAACACTACCCGTGCTCGAACTTGTGGTTGTTATGGTTGACGGGTTTATCATTGAGTTAGCTGTGGACAAAAGCATCAAATAGGTTCACATCATTTACATCCAATTGTCTATTGAGACAGGAGAAAGTAAATGGACAAGTTACAAAACTGGGAAGCGCCTTTAGTGAATTCTGTGACAGGTCTGCTTAACGATTTCATTGCATATCTGCCTCAGATTATCGGTGCCATACTGTTATTGATTTTCGGATGGCTGGTAGCGCGGCTGGCACGAGGAATCGCCACCCGACTGGTAAAGGGTTTAGACCGATTTACAGGGCTAGTTCGAAAATCCAGTACAACTGCTCGCCCAAAAATCGGTGAATCCTCCGCATCCGTTATTGGCAATATTGTCTACTGGATCACGATTCTGATTTTCGTGACCTCAGCGGCCAGCCTGCTAGGCATGAACATGTTCGTGGGATGGTTGAACAAACTCGTTGATCATCTGCCCAACATCCTATCGGGCGTCTTGATTATCTGTGCCGGTGTAATTTTTGGCAATCTTGCCTATCAGGTCATTTCATCAACTACACTGAACATGTCAGTCTCTCAACGCATGATTCTGGCTCGATGCGCTCAATTTTTCACTCTGGTCATGCTCATATTGATCGGTGTTGATCAGATTGGGGTCGATATCACTGCAGTCATCACAATTATGTCGGTTGTTGTAGGCGCCGTCTTGGGCGGTTTGGCTATTGCATTTGGGATTGGCGCTCGTAGGCTTGTTAGCAACTTGCTTGGTGTTCGTTATCTGAATCGAAATTACCAAGTCGGTGAACGCATAAAAATTGAAGAGTTTGAAGGCACCATACTTGAAATCGCTTCCGTTGCTGTCGTCCTCGATACCGACCAAGGGCGCGTATCTATTCCGGCAAAACATTTTTCGGAGCAGCCAAGTATTCTTGTCAAACAGGAGAATGACGATGTCTGAACGAATTGCGTTTGCTGAACATTTCATCCAGACCCATAGTCAGAATGCAGCACGGGTTATGGAGGAACTTTCGGCCGAAGTTGTGAGCAGTTTCATAGGGGCAATCCCTGATTCTATCAGCCTGTCGGCTTTGACATCGATGTTGCCCTATCACGCTGCCAAGTGTCTGGAGACAATGCCACGAGATACCGCAGCGAAATATCTCGCGCAAATGAATCCGAAGCAAGCTGCGAGCATTTTAAGACAGTCAATCGAGGCGACCAGGACAGAGCTGATACATTCACTACCTCGCCTTCAAGCATCGCGACTTTCTCGCCTACTGAGTTACCCCCGGACGCTGGTCGGAGCCTGGATGGACCCTGTCATTCTGTCTTTACCAGTTGAAACTCATGTTGGCGAGGCAAAAAAACGCATATTTACCGAAAAGTATGACTACCGAATTATTTTCATAGTTGATTTCGACAATCGGGTTGTCGGTTCAGTTTCTCTGGTCGAATTACTGAAGTTCAGCAAAGACCAAGCATCGATAAATGACATTAGACAAAGTAAGGCAAATCCGATATTTGCATCAACGACATTAGACCGTGCCATCAACGCAGACGGCTGGAGCGACAGCGATGTTCTACCAGTAATAGATCGAGAGGAGAAATTAGTCGGTGTTTTGCGTTTTGCCGACTTACGCGATGCATTGAATAGACCGTCTCTTGACGTTCATACCAGCGAGGACAGCAACAATCTTGTCAACATTACTGAAATCTGCTGCCTGCGCCTGGCGGATTTAATAGTGACGACGCTAGCCAAAGAAAAAGTGCAAATCTAGCGAATTCAACTCGAATGGAGGTGATCAAATTATGACGGATCGAAATAATCTGGATATCGCTGTTGCAGTGCTGATTGAACAGTTTTGCAAAGAGGCGCCTCTGAGCGCCGCACAAAAAATCGAAACCATGTCAACCGAAGATGCTGTGGACATACTTGGGCAAGTTCCATTTGAGTCTGTCGTACCTGTTTGGGAAGCACTACCCCCCAATACCGCCGCGGAATTCATTGATGTGTTGTCTGTAAACGCTGCAAAAGAAATACTTAAAGCCTTAAATCCCGGTAAAGCGACTTCTGTCCTACTGCTTGTCGAACGTAAAAAGAAAGATGAACTGTTGGCCTTGTTAGATTC
Organism: Gammaproteobacteria bacterium; assembly: GCA_047517965.1. Lineage (GTDB taxonomy): Bacteria > Pseudomonadota > Gammaproteobacteria > Arenicellales > JAJDZL01 > JAJDZL01. The sequence continues at coordinate 34,818 of JAKZRU010000017.1, forward strand.
AGCGATTGCTCAGGAAATCGAAGAACTGATTGCCTATCCGCCGGACAGTGCTGCGAGATTGATGGATACCCGCATTCAGGTTTATAGAGGGGACATGACAGTCGCTGATGCGCAAAAAATTTTGCGGCGTACAACATCGGGCCAACCGGTCTACGAATTGCGACTCATTGACGAACAACAGCGGTTCAGCTCTGTTGTCGATATCAAAGATCTGGCGATTGCTAAACCATCAGTGCATTTGAATAGAATTGCGCATCCTATTGTTGCTGTCGTGAAGCCTATGGATACCAAGGAGAATATTACTGACAAAATGCAACAGTATCGATTGGAAGAGCTCACAGTGATTGACGAAGACGGACACATTGTGGGGGTCATCCGATATTCCGCTCTGATCGGTGCATTGAAAGAAAGTGCGTCACTTGACATTCAAACCATGGTCGGTGTGAGCAAAGATGAACGGGCCACGTCAAGCAGTTGGCTCGCAGTCAGGAAACGCATGCCTTGGCTTCAGGTCAATTTACTCACTGCTTTCCTGGCAGCAGCCGTCGTTGGACTGTTTGAAGGAACCATCGCGAAATTTACCGCTCTTGCCATACTCTTGCCTGTTGTCGCAGGACAGTCAGGGAATGCCGGTGCACAGGCGCTCGCCGTTACCATGCGCGGTCTTGCACTGCATGAAATCAGATTGGCAGATTGGTTGCAGATGGCACGCAAGGAGGCAAATGTCGGAATCTGGAACGGTATTTCCATTGCCATCGTCTGCGGTGCTGGTGTTTATGTTTGGAGCGGGCAGTTTGGACTGGTACTGGTGATCTGTTCGTCCATGATCATTGCAATGATACTGGCAGGACTCGCTGGAGCCTTGGTACCGATGGGATTGAAAAAATTACGACAAGACCCTGCGGTGGCTTCTTCGATAGTACTGACGACAGTCACCGATATTGTTGGGTTTTTCTCATTTCTCGGAATCGCGACCTTACTAACGGGAATACTGGTCTAACGAGTATTCAGATTATGAACATGATGCACTGATCGACGAGTATTCAGGCAATCCGCCCTTTCTGCAGTCGCTCAGGCAGAAAGGGAACGCATCCTGGAGCGCACCAACGAGGGCCGACTGGAGGCGCAAGCCCAGCATCGACCACGACTGCGTTCTCAAGTTGTATCGCAAAGGCTTGGGAGCGACCGAGATTGCCCGGCAGATGAGGATTGCGAGGTCCACCGTCTACAATATCCTGAACACATCAAACGGTATGCGTCTGCAAACTTGACAAGGAGTTTCAATCCATGGCACAAACCAACCCTAAAATTACTATTAGATCTGTATATTTTGGAATGCTATTGCTAAGCGCGGCTGTGATGATTTTAACGGTTCGTTTGACGGTTGCATCCGATCTGGATTCGCTTAAAGCGGCCGCCGAGCAGGGAGATTTCGAGGCGCAGTTCAATCTGGGTGTCATGTATGAAACTGGCGAAGGCGTTCCCCAAAACTTTACCGAGGCAGTGCGATGGTATAGCATGGCCGCCGAGCAGGGATATGCAACGGCGCAGTCTAATCTGGGTTATATGTATTCCACTGGTCGCGGCGTTCCCAAAAACGATACCGAGGCAGTGCGATGGATTGGCATGGCCGCCGAGCAGGGATATGCAACGGCGCAGGTCAATCTGGGTTACATGTATTCCGAAGGTCGCGGCGTCCCCCAAAACGATACCGAGGCAGCGCCATGGTTTCGCATAGCCGCCGAACAGGGGAATGCCGAGGCGCAGGTCAATCTGGGTTACATGTATTCCACTGGTCGCGGCGTTCCCAAGGATTACGTGCAGGCCTATGCCTGGTCTAACACTGCCACGGCGCAAGGTCACGAAACGGCAATGGAGAACTTGGAAATCATCACAAAAGAAATGACGACTGCTGACATAACCAAAGCACAGGAACTATCGCGCGAATACTGGGAAGCCTATGGGCCTAATCGGGCTTCGTCAGAATAGCGATGTTTGAAAGCACGTAACTACTCACTGGCACCACCACGAAAATTTATCGGTAACTAGGCACAAAGTGCCACAGGGGGAGTTGTGAGGGGATCTCCCCTCGCCTGTGCGAACACAGCGAGCCAAAAAGTTTCACTTGTGAAACCCTTATAAAATTATCGGAAAAATGCTTGGAATACCAATTTTCAAATCAACAAGTCTGAATCGACTGGTCCGTCTGAACCGCCGACTAGTCTCAAGTTTCCCTTACTGTCCCAACCGTGATTCGTCAGAGTAGAATAGATTGGCTGTTTTAAAGGTTTTACTACCGACCGTCACGTAATCCGCACATACTTGTAAAGTGTCGGTTTTGAAATTCCCATCACCTGGCAGACCTGGCTCACGCTGTAATTCTTATCGTTGTAAAGCTTAACTGCCAGTTTCCGCTTCTCCGCATCTAGCGTCGGTGGTCTTCCTCCCTTTCGTCCCCTTGCCCGAGCAGCTTGCAAGCCAGCGAGGGTTCTTTCCTTGATGAGGTTACGCTCAAACTCCGCCAAAGCGCCGAACAGATGAAAGATCAACTTACCGCTACTTGATGCAGTATCAATCGATTCGTGTAGGCTTTTCAACTGAACTCCCCGGGATTCCAGCAACGTCACGGTCTCGATTAGATCTCGCAGTGATCTACTGAGGCGATCCAGTCTCCATACTACCAAAGTGTCTCCAGGACGAGCGAAATTAAGTGCCTGATTGAGATTCGGTCGAGTATTGACAATCCCGTTAACCAGGTCCTGAAAAAACCGTTCGCATCCTGCTTCTTCCAACGCATCTATTTGCAATGTTAAACTCTGATCACCGGTGGAGACACGGGCATAGCCGATCAGCATGACAGGACGTCCGGAAAGTAAAGAAACTCGTTAACCATAGCGAGTATCTTAACATAGAATTCTTTACCGAGTTTCTTTACTAAAAATCAGGCGAAAACCGATCAATTCTGTGCATCAGGGAGAAAGTAAATAAAACGCACGTTTTGTTAACAGCATACCCTCAAGCAAAATCTTTCTATCAAGGATGATCATCGGCTGCTGACCCAAAGGGGGAGTGGTTGGAGTACAGCCGGCAAATGGTTGCGTAGGCAGGCGAAAAACAAAGAGCATTCATCAGCTTTTTACTCGATACATTTGTCACCGTCACCAAATCGTTGAGCAAAACCCTTTCTGAAGCAACACCAAATTTATTGCCAGAAGAAGCTATTCAAGATTATTTGAAACCGATTTCTAAGGAAAGTGCGAAGATGCTGCAAAAAATACATAAATCCTGCTTCCTAACCGTATCCAAGTATACAAGTCCCGGAAAGGATTTCGGTGATTCGGCGAGAGCTAGAAACAAGCCCAAGCAATAAACCTGACTTGGCATTAGTCCCACTATCTATCGGGAATCAATCCCGGATGGAGGGGAAAGTATCCTAAAAAATAATCAAGATAATATCTATGAATATGAAAGATGTCGATATTGTAAGAACGGATTTCAACCAAAATATTAATTTTGTTAACCGCCTTTCATCCGCTGAACCGGTCTCACTTCAATGCACTACTAAGACACTAATCCTACACCTGTTTCACGCGCCTGACAGGCGCACACGCCACTTTCCTGTCCGCCGCTAGGTGGAAGTTAACCAAGCGCTTGAACTGGTGCATTGAGCATTGGTGAACTGCCCGAAGTTGCGACACTAATTAAATACATCTTTGCCTTTCCCTTTCGTTTACCCACGCAACCATTAGCCGGCTGTACTGCAACCACTCCCCCGTTGGATCGGCTGATGGGCATCCTTCATAGAAAGATATCGCTTCGGTAAATACTCGTTTCGCTCCTCTAGCTGACAAACAAACGCCGACACTAGGATCACTTAGATCCGCACCAATTTGCTCAATTCTTTCGATCAGGCTGTTTTCACCAGGGCAACCGCTTGAGCCACCGGAACCACCAATTCCGCTACTGGTCTGAAGTTCAAATTCGTCAGGGGTGCCGACGCCTGATTGACTTGCTGCGATGTTACGCAGTGCATTCAATGATTCCGCGGTCAAGATATCGATCAATGGCAGATCTTGATCGCGCAGGAATGATTGATAGGCCTGCCCGGTGCGTTTCCCCCATATACCGTCAGCGGGCCCGGGTTTATAACCTAGTGCGCTCAGTAATTGCTGTGTTTCCCGAATCTCGGTCGGTTGCGGTGGACTTGCATCCTGTTCCGCTTCTTCAGGCGCTTCGGCAACCTGGTTCGTGTTAGGCTGCCAATTCGATGCACGTTTCTGCGCCTCCGCGAGGTTCGCAGAGGTCATCTTCTCTGCTAAAGCATCCCGTTCCGTTATCGCCGCAACCTCACCTCGGCTTGCCGCCAAGTTGAACCACATATGGGCATCTATGTAGTTCTGCGGCGTACCCAGACCTTTAACGAATAGCCGACCAAGTGCCAACATTGCCCGGCGGTTACCTGCTTCGGCTGCCGCCCGCCACTCAATCAGCGCATCGGCTGGACGTCCAGCGTCCCAAGCCTGTTGCCCAGATTCATAATCCGCACGTACTGAAGACATCGCGATGAGAACAATCACGAGTATCATCTGTATGCTAAATTGATTCTTGAGATTGTTCATCCGCTCAATTCCAAAGTGAAATTCACCTTGTTGGCAGTATAAAAGAATATTTTTTTTAGGTTCAAATATTTTATGAACTGCCGAATAAAGAATTTGTGTGGTAACACGAAGTCGCGGTGTTTATTGAACTGATTTTCACAGTGGTACCGCAACACTCTAATTGATAACAAGTAATATTAGACACGTGACAGTCGTGAGTCGATGAAAAATAGGGAAATTTGAATTCCAAATAATCTGCAGAACCAACCTAGATACTATGAGGCAATTGCAATCGACGGTAGAAAAGGCTACTGCAAGGTTGAAATTCTATCGTATCCGAATTTCATGAGGGTATATAGAGTGCATTTGGGTGATATTATGTAAAAACTAGTGTTTTGCCCATATGCGTGTCGAAATTTGCATTCAAGTATCTAGACCACAGCCGGAATGGTAGCCATCGATTTTGACGCCAGAACAAATAACGGCAGTGGTATACGCAACCACGAGACTAAATTCCGTATCAAGTCTGAAAACCAACATGGTATATATAATGTGTATGAGGAATTTACACCAGACGCTAAATAGGGAGCGGCATTTTACGGCTAACTGTGACGAATCCATAAATCCATCGATTCTAGTTCACCCGAAACTTGAGTTTCTAAGATCATAATTTGGCGATTGATTTCATTCTGATCTCGGTATTCACTGATACTTGGCATCCAAACGTATCAGCACCCGCAATGCTATGCAAAATGCCGGATGACGAATTGATCATTCGGCTTTTTGCTAACAAAGCTTAAGCGAATATTGCTACAAGCGTTTAAAAATTTCAATTTCCTGTTTGGAAACTGATTAGAATACGCACTGGAGCCCCTGACTTTTAATCAGGTATTTGGATGAAATATCTGACCAATGCATGCTGGAGCATTCAACTTAACGCGTGCTGCATTGCGGGAAATTAGAACCAGAACCAGTATCGTAACCAGATAAGGCAGCATTGACAAGATCTGAGCTGGAATTTGGACTCCTATACCTTGCAGATGCAATTGCAAAATCGTCACAGCTCCGAACAAATAGGCACCAATAATGACACGCCCCGGTTTCCACGTCGCAAAAACTACCAGTGCCAATGCAATCCATCCTCTGCCTGCAGTCATATGCTCAACCCACATTGGAGTATAGGATAAAGACAGAAAGGCACCGCCGAGTCCTGCCATTGCACCCCCAAACATAACCGCTAGAAACCGAATTTTCAAAACCGAATATCCGATGGAATGGGCCGCGTCATGCGATTCTCCGACGGCACGAAGCACAAGACCTGACTTTGAGTGGTTTAAGAACCAGTGAACGGCCAGTGCCATGATGATTGAAATGTAAACCAGAGCATCCTGTTCAAACAGCAGTGGACCAAAAATTGGAATATCGCCCAGTAACGGCAAATCAAGCGTCGGCAGCTTGTCAATTGGAAGTCCAATAAACGGAATGCCAATCAATGAACTGAGCCCAATGCCGAACAGCGTCAATGCAAGACCAGAAGCAACTTGATTGGCGAGAAAAATCAGCGTAAGTAGTCCAAACAGCATCGACATTAGTATTCCCGCAGCTGCTCCAACAACAATGCCCAAGGCCCAGCTCCCTGTCGTCAATGCGGCAATAAACGCGCAAACCGCACCGGCTAGCATCATGCCCTCAATGCCGAGGTTAAGTACCCCAGATTTTTCCGCTACCAACTCTCCAGTTGCAGCAAGCAGCAATGGCGTCGCTGCGCTGATGACTGTCAGCAAAATAAATTCGATTGTCGTTATTGCTTCCATCAGGATGTCTTCACTGGAGCGATTGTTTTAGTGTGCCTGAATTCCACCCGATAGTTGATTAACAGATCACATGACAGCAGATAGAACAGCAGCATTCCCTGAAACACACCTGCAATTCCGAGCGGCAAACCGAGTTTGATCTGCACAAACTCGCCACCAAGATAGGAAAGGGCAAGAACAAGGCTTGCAAAAACTATTCCAATGGGATGAAGTCTGCCCAAGAAAGCGACAATAATTGCAGAAAAGCCATAGCCTGGAGAAACAATCGGCTGCAACTGTCCAATCAAGCCGGTAACTTCGATGATGCCAGCCAGTCCAGAAAGCCCTCCGGCGGCGAGAAGCACATACCAAATCATCCTTTTGTATTGAACTCCCGCGTAACGCGCAGCATTGGGAGCGAGTCCTGCTACCCTGACCTGAAAGCCTGCAATGGTTTTTGAATAAAGCACCCATGCAGTAGCAACTACCAGCAAGGCAATCAATGTCCCAGCGTGCAGCCGAGTGCCTGACAATATTGACGGTAGAGTGGCAACGCCAGGAAAAACAACACTTTCGGGGAAATTGTAGCCGTCAGGGTCGCGCCACGGTCCATGAATCAGAGTGCTTAGCAAAAGTATGGCTACATAGACAAGCAGCAAACTCGTCAGGATTTCATTTGTGTTGAAACGCGTCTTCAGAAATGCTGGAATTGAAGCCCACGCCATACCGCCCACAATGCCGAGAATTAGCATAACCGGGAGCATCAAGAAATTTTCAGAACTTGGAAAATAAATTACCAGTGCGCTTCCTGCAATCGCGCCAATGGTAAATTGTCCCTCAGCACCGATATTCCAGACATTCGCCCTAAACCCCATTGCCAATCCGACTGCTATCATCGCAAGTGGAGATGCCTTGATAATTAGTTCGCTCACACCATACAGATCACTGATTGGACTAATGAAAAATGTATAGAGACTCTGAATTGGAGGATAACCAAGCAGATAGAACATAATCATCCCAGAAACAAGACTTAGACTCAAAGCCATGATGGGTGTCAGCCATGACATCAGCCTGGAATGCGTTTGCCTGGGAGTAATCTTAAGTCGCATGGCTGACACCTTCATGTTCTTCAATCCTTGAGCCGCCCATCAATAGTCCGATTTTTTCGGCCGTTATGCTCGATACTGAATGTGCCTCAGATAGCCGACCAGCAAACATGACGGCTATGCGACCACAAAGTTCCATAAGTTCATCCAAGTCTTGAGAAACGACCAGAACCGCAGTTCCGTTCGCAGCCAATTCCAGCAGTGCTTTGTGAATGACGAGCTGCGACCCAGCATCAACTCCCCAAGTGGGTTGAGAAGCGATCATTAACAGTGGATACTGAAGAATTTCGCGCCCAATCAGAAATTTTTGCAGATTGCCGCCCGATAGACTTCCTGCATCTGCATGAATCCCAGAGTGTTTTACGTCAAAGGTGTCGCAAGTCTTTTGTGCGTATTGGCGCGCATTGGCGTGGTGCATCCACAGATTGCCGGTCAGGTTGTAGCGTTTGTGGCCACTCAGAAATACATTCTCCGTAAGCGACATGCTCGCTACCGCACCATGCCCGAGACGTTCTTCCGGCACGATTGCCGCACCGAGGTCCCTGCGAACTCGAATGCCGGATAGACCGCAGGAAATTCCACCGATTTTGATAGCGGAATTCTTTTCAGCTAAAAATTCCCCGGACAACATTTCCATCAGTTCAGTCTGTCCGTTCCCGGCAACGCCTGCGATACCGAAAATTTCTCCGGCGCGAACATCAAATCCAATCTCTTGCAAAGAAATGCTGCGTTCGTTTTCTGCAGTTCGCGACAGACCATAAACCTCCAATATCGGATTCCCAGCAGCTTTCAATTCATATGTGGGTGGGCTAAGCGTCTTGCCAATCATCATTTCCGCAAGACTTCGAGTACTCTCCTTTGTTGGGTCGCACTGTGCGACGACTTTACCCTGTCGAAGAATTGTCGCGTGATGACATAAAACCTGAATTTCTTCGAGCTTGTGACTGATGTAGAGAATTGCACATCCCTGGTCGGCAAGTTTTCGTAACACACCGAACAACTTTTCCGACTCCTGCGGTGTCAACACGGAAGTTGGTTCATCCATGATGAGAAGCCTCGGAGATTGCAGCAGACAACGGACAATTTCAACTCGCTGTCGCTCGCCTACCGACAGGCTGAACACATCTCTTTCTGGGTCAAGTTCCAATCCATAAGTCTCTGAGACGGTACGGATTTCTTCGGCGAGAGCATCTCCCCTCTTTTCTGACTTTACCGCCAGTTCAATATTCTCACGTACGGTCATCGCTTCAAATAGTGCAAAATGCTGAAACACCATGCCAATTCCCATCTGACGCGCTTGCGCCGGGCTTGATAGATTCACTATTTCGCCTTTCCAGCGGACGGAACCCGCATCAGCCGAGTAATAGCCGTAGATGATTTTAACGAGTGTGCTTTTGCCCGCACCATTTTCGCCTAGCAATGCATGAATCTGACCACTGGCTACTGAAAAATCGACCGCATCATTCGCTAATACGCCTGGAAAGGCTTTGGTAATGCCTTTCAATTCCAGCAGTGGAATGCTTTCAGATATTTCCGGCATTGATGGGGTTCCAGTTGATTCCTGCGATCGAAAAATTCAGGACGTAACGAAAGTTTCCAGTGATCCAGATTTTTTATCCGAATCCAGCGACATTGCTTCAAATGCTTCCTGATGGGCTTCGAGCAGTTGTGCTGCGGTCGACATGGCTATAACAGCAGGCAACTTTCCTTTTATGCTGTCAAGTCCGATCGGACAGTGCAAACGGTGCAGCGTAAACGAATCTACGCCGTCTTCAATGAATCTTTTTTCGAACCTCTTTCTCTTGGTTTCGGAGCCAATCAGCCCAAGCCAACCAAATTCTCTTCCTTGAAGTATTTTAAGACACAATTCGTAGTCTAGACCATGACTGTGCGTCATGACGACATAAAACACACCTGATTGCGGGTTGTCGAGCGCTTCAAGTGGATCTTCCAGATGCCTTACGACAGCATTGTCAGGTATATCCTGCGGGAATAGGTCCTCGCGTTGGTCGATCCACTCAACCTGAAAAGGTAAATCCTGAAGCAGTTTAACCAATGCCTTGCCGACATGCCCTGCACCAAAAAGAACGATTTTTGAAGGTTGCTCCTCAAGTCTCGTCAGGAACCATTCTTCTTCTCCGTCTGAAACAAGTCTTGAACTGGGCTCGGCAGTTTCGACCATAGATTCTGCAACGCTGGAAAGAAAATCAGGTAATTCTCTCCAATCATGCTTTGTATTTAATACCATCGTCGCTGCCTGACTCGCCACTGGACTGACCAGTATATGGATTTGTCGATTCCCTCTGTGTTCCAATTCATTACATAGGTGAGTTGCGACGTTTCCTGAAAATTTTTCGAACAGCAGGCGAACCGCACCCCCGCAGCATTGGCTCATCGTGATTCCCAGACCAACGAATTCATCTCTGCGAATGGATTCTCCCGGTTGATTCAGCATTTCCCTCGCCTTTCGTATCGCCTCATGCTCCAAATTTCCGCCGCCGATACTATCGACGGAAGAAATTTTCGAGACTGCAATACGCGCTCCGATATCTCTTGGTGCAGATCCATTGGTCTCAATTACCGTGACAATTACGACTGACTCTCCGCGTTTCGTGAGAGCGAGCATTTCATGCAGCCACTTCAATTCTGTTGCCTCGATTTGCTGATATCCTGAATTGCTATCAAAACGCGTTCTGGAGTCGCGGGAGCATCCAGCTTCGGCCAACGCTGGTAGTCGGTCAAACTGGAAATCGCATCTGAAATCGCGCTGAATACCGATATGGCGAGCATGAGCGGCGGTTCACCAACTGCTTTGGATCGATAAATTGTGTCCTCTCGATTGCGCCCGTGTGCCCATATTTTGACGTAGAACTCTTCCGGCACATCGCCACAGGTCGGTATCTTGTAGGTTGAGGGAGCATGAGTACAGAGCGCACCCTTACTATCCCACCACAGCTCTTCGCTGGTCAGCCAACCTGCCCCCTGCACAAAACCGCCTTCAATCTGACCAATATCGACAGCTGGATTGATGGATTTCCCAACATCATGCAGGATGTCGACGCGACGAATCCGGTGCTCGCCGGTCAGACAATCCAATTCCACCTCGCTGACTGCGGCACCGTAGCCAAAATAGTAGAATGGACGGCCTGTCATCTGTGTTCGATCCCAGTTTATTTTCGGAGTTCGATAATATCCAGTCGCAGACAGTGGAACACGTTGACGATTGGCGTGACCGACGAGGTCTGCAAATTCGACCGACTGTTTTCCTGCTATGACCTGTCCCCTCTTGAAGTAAACACTGTCTTCATGCACGCCAAACATCTTTGCGGCAACTTTTGTCAGGCGTTTCTTGATTTTCAGTGCCGCATTCTGTGCTGCTTTACCATTGATATCTGAGCCCGAAGAAGCAGCTGTTGCCGAAGTATTCGGAACTCGCGAAGTATTGGTTTCGGTTATCTTGACCGATTCGAGAGGTACTGAGAATTCATCGGCGACTACCTGGGCGACTTTGATGAACAGTCCCTGTCCCATTTCTGTTCCACCATGATTGAGGTGAATGCTGCCATCGGTGTAGACATGCACCAGGGCACTGGCCTGATTGTAATGCGTCATGGTAAAAGAGATGCCAAACTTCACTGGAGTCAGAGAGATCCCTCTTCGGATTGTTTCAAATCCCCGATTCAGAGAATGAATTTCCTGGCGACGACTTTCATATTCCGAAGACTGGATCAATTCTCTGGTCAGTTCCGACAAGACGAAATCATCAACATTCATGCGATAGGGTGTAACGTTTCGAGGTTGGTCGCCATAATAATTCAGGAGCCGAATCTGCAGGGGACCCTTCTGAAGCTTACAGGCAATCTCATCCAGAATTCGCTCAATGCACAGCATTCCCTGAGGCGCGCCGAATCCCCGAAATGCAGTGTTCGACACAGTATTTGTTCGACACAGTCGAGTCGTCGCATGGACGTTTTCGAGATAGTAGGCATTGTCAAGGTGCAATAGTGCTCGATCGTTGATCGGGCGAGACAGATCCGCGGAGTATCCGCAACGGGAAGCCATGTTTACTACCAGACCTTGAATCCGGCCCTCTGCATCAAATCCCACATCATATTCAAACCGGAAATCGTGACGCTTACCGGTAGACAGCATGTCGATGTCTCGGTCGAGTCTTAGTTTCGCAGGACGACCTGTGCGATGAGCGACAATTGCGGCAATACAGGCCCATTGGGCGGCCTGCGTTTCCTTGCCGCCGAATCCACCGCCCATGCGACGAACCTCGACAATTATGGAATTCAACGGCTTGTTCAAGACCTGAGCTACCAGCAACTGAACTTCCGACGGATGCTGGGTTGAGGAATAAATCAGAATATCGCCGCCTTCTCGGGGAATCGCCATAGCTGCTTGGCCTTCCAGATAGAAGTGATCCTGCCCGCCACACTTCAGCGTTCCTTGCAGCCGATTCGTTGCGTTTTCAAGAGCTGCTTGGGCATCTCCGAAACTCACAGTTGATTTCGGAAGCACGTAAGACTCTTTTTCCAGTGCATCTTCAATCGACAGAATGGGATCTTCAAGTTCGTATTCGATCTGAGCATTGCTGCACGCATCGCGAGCTTGCGATTCGGATTCGGCAGCAACCGCGAAAAGAACCTGCCCCATAAAATCTACTCGATCTTGTGCAAAAACTGGATCATCGCCATTTGTCGGACTGCAGTCGTTCTTACCCACTACTGAATCTGAATTCAAAACCGCAACCACTCCCGGAGATGATTCGACTGCGCGAGTATCCATCGAGAGAATTCGGGCACTGGCATGCGCACTCAATGCAACCCAGACATAAAGCAGATTACGAAGTTCCGGTATGTCATCGACGTATAAGGCCTCGCCCGAAACATGCCTTTCGGCACTGTCGTGCGCAATCGGCAGATGCACTGACAACGCTGCTGAAACTTCGTGTGCCTGGTCACCCATGTCGCTCTGCCCACACGCTCGTCGCCTGTTCGCTCGTCCACTCGTTTACAAAGCGCTGAATCAGATTGCCAGCGACCAAAGAGCGATAATCCGAACTACCCCTAAAGTCGGTGATCGGCGAGAAATCCAATTTCAATGCTTGTTTCGCTTTGTGCACACTGTCGTCACTTGCAAGTCCATTGCTCATCAGTGCATTCTCGCAGTTTCTTGCTCGAAGCGGCGTTGCCGCCATTCCCCCATAACAAACTCGAATCCTGTAGTTGGAGTTCGATTCTTTTGTTATTGAAAACGCGCCGCAGACTGCTGAAATATCTTGATGGAATCGTTTCGACAACTTGTAGATCATGAATTTCTGATTTGCTGCAGGCAATGGCACATCGACTCTTTCAAGGAATTCTCCGAGCTGCAAATCCTGTTTTCCATAGTCAATGAAGAAATCCTCTGCAGGCACAGTGCGCGACCCGGTTGAACTCGTGATTGTTAATTTCGCATCCAGAGCAATTAAAGCCGGCAGGCTATCTCCGATCGGAGAACCGTTGGCTACGTTGCCACCAATGGTAGCAAGATTTCGTATTTGTACTGACCCATAGCGTCGAAACAACTCTTCCAGTGCCGGGTAATATTCAGACAACACTTTCATTGCGTCACTTACAGTCGCTGCACCACCAATCTGAATTTGACTTTCTGTCACGTTGATTTCTTTCATCACTTCAATGCCACCTGTGTAAACGACGGTTTCCAGATGACGTCTTTGCTTTGTTACCCAAATTCCCACGTCCGTGGCGCCAGCAACGATACGGCTTTTAGGATGACGGTTCAAAACTTGCGCCAACCCTGCAACCGTATCCGGTGCAAAATATGCCTGACCATTAGCAGTCAGTTCAACCGATGCTGAAGCGTCAAGTTGTGACAATTTTTGAATGGTTTTACTCTCGGCTTTATCAAATTCATCCCGGATGATCGACGACAGCATCTTGCGGGTTGCCCGAACAATTGGAGCATACCCAGTACATCGACATAGATTACCGGCAAGCGCATCATCAATTGACTTTCTGCTGCTGGAACTTCGATTGTGATACATCGCAAACATCGACATAACAAAACCCGGTGTGCAGAAACCACACTGCGAACCATGCTCGTCAACGAGCGCCTGTTGGGCAGGATGAAGTTCTCCGTTTGCATCTTTCAGGTGCTCAACTGTGATCAACTGTTTACCATGCAGAAACGGAACAAACATGATGCATGAATTAACCGCTTTGTAGCTGATTTTTTCACTTTCTTTTTCGGCGACAACGACGGTACAGGCACCACAATCGCCTTCAGCACAACCTTCCTTGGTGCCGACCATTCGCTCAACCTTCCGAAGATATTCAAGCACTGTCAACGTAGGGGAGACATCTTTCAGTTCTCTCGGTTCCTGACCCAACAGGAATCGAATTGAATCAGCCGTTGTCATCAGCTTCCCCGATAGGTTGAATAGCCATAGCGTGACAGCAGTAGGGGAACGTGATAGTGTTGATCTGCATCAGCAACGCCGAACCGAATCACTACTTCATCAAGAAACCCGGACTCACCCTGATCAATGCCTTTGGACTTGAAGTACGCTCCAGCCTGAAAGATCAATTCGTAAGTTCCAGCAACAAAAGACTCTCCCTCAAGCAAGGGTTGATCAATGCGTCCATCCTGATTCGTTACACCGCTTTGCAGGTGCTCTCGTACATCGTTGAGACAATAAAGATCGACTCGGATATCACCTCCCGGACATCCGTGTACCAAATCCAATACGTGAGTCGTTAGTTTCCCCACTACTCGCCCTTCCAGTTTATGGACTGGCTGCGGTTTGCGCAGTTTTGTTCAGTTCAGCATACCAACTGGAAATCAGTTGTCGTTCTTCGTCCGTCATCTTTGATAAATTTCCGATTGGCATGGAGCGAGTCGCGACGGCCGCAGTAAAGATACGCGAAGCTAACTGTGTTATCTGATCATCCGAGTCCAAGACAATGCCTCCAGGTGCAATTTGAAATCCCGGCTGTATCGGAGCCGCGGAATGGCATACGGTACAGCGTTCGTGAATGATGCTCCGAACACTATCAATAGTAATTGATTGTAATTCATCAGAACCCATTCTTGATTTCGGCACGGTTAAGAATGCGATGCCAGTAGCTACGATTAAGGCAGCCAACAGTAGCCACCACTTCGGTCCTGCAAGGTGGCGAACATTGAAATAATGCCGTACCAGAATTCCAACAATTCCTAGTCCAATAAGGACAAGCCAGTTCCATGAACCGCTGAACGTTGACGGATAGTGGCTGCTGATCATGATAAACAGCACCGGTAGCGTCAGATAGTTGTTGTGTCGCGAGCGCGTCAACGCTGCTTTGCCAAGTTCTGCATCCGGAGTGCCACCGACTTTCATTGCATTGACCAGCGACTTCTGCGATGGAATGATGACTGCCATCACATTCAAGACCATGATCGTACCAATTGCGGAACCTACGTGAATGTAGGCCCCACGGCCGCTGAACATTTGACAGAGAACGAAAGTAAGTAGGGAAAAATAGACAAATACGATGGCTGCCAGAATACGAGGTCTTCGATTGACGGGAGACGCGCACAGTCGGTCATAGAAAATCCATGAAACAATCAAAGATCCCAAGCCAATTATCGTACCGAGTAGCGGAGTGAGGTCGTAAATGGAAGCATCAAGCAGATATACCCTCGCGTTCAGATAGAAAACAAGGACTAGCAGTGCAAGGCCGGTAAACCAGGTGAAATACGCTTCCCACTTAAACCAGTGTAGCTCGGCGGGAAGTTTATCTGGGGCCACTTCGTATTTCTGAATATGATAGAAGCCGCCGCCATGTATCGCCCACAAATCACCCTCAAGTGCGGAATTTTCTTGAGCTCCCCGTTGCAGACGATTTTCAAGCCAGTTGAAATAAAAGGATGCACCAATCCACGCAATGCCAACTGTCAGATGCGCCCAGCGTAATGCCAGTTCCAGCCATTCTCCAAAATGTGATTCGATCATAGGATTCGCTGCGATTCAGTCTGTTTGTAATGCCTGACAATAATTGTAGCCTTAACCAATCGACGGCAGTCCAAGTCACAGCAGGCTCGTTGATGCAACTTAGGCGCCAGTAGACTCGCTTGGCAGTTACACTAATATATACTGCTTACCGCATTCCTGAAGTCATCAAGATTGCGGTAGTGTTATTCCCCGTTTCCATAGAACCACACAACATCTGATTCGACAATTTTTATCGTGAACGCAAATTTCTTTACAATTTTGCAACATCAAATGGTGAATTCAGCAGACCAGATATTTCTCGAACTGCCGGATCGACCTTCCATTACTTATGGGCAAGCCGATCGACTCTCTGCACAGTTGGCAAACAGACTTGCTGAATTCGGACTGGAGCGCGGAGATCGAGTCACGGCTCAAATTGAAAAATCTCCAGAAGCGGTGATTCTGTACTTGGCCTGTCTTCGTGCTGGAATTATTTTTCACCCTCTGAATACGGCGTACACAACTAGCGAATTTGAACACTTTCTTAAGGACGCCAAACCTTTACTGGTTGTCTGCGATCCCGCGAAATTTGAGGAAACAGTTCAGCTTGCAAATCGATACCAAGTTAAACACGTTCACACCCTTGACGAAAACGGTGATGGGAGCTTGTGGTCTGATGTTTTCTCTTGCAGTGATCAATTTGAAGTTGCTCATCAAAACTCGGACGATACGGCACTTTTGATTTACACCTCTGGTACTACCGGTAAACCGAAAGGTGCGATGATAACGCACCACAACCTATCCTCCAATGCTGCGAGTCTAGTCAAGATTTGGGGTTGGTCCTCGTCCGATGTTCTTCTTCACGTTTTACCGCTTTTTCATGTTCACGGATTGTGCGTAGGATTGCACTGTCCGATGTTACTGGCGTCTCGGATCCTCTTTCAGTCCAGATTCTCGGTTACAGAAAGCATCAGTCTGATCGCGGGAGCATCCGTGATGATGGCGGTACCAACTATTTACTCCCGACTGCTATCTCACCCTCAATTGACAAGAGAACTCTGCAGAAGTTTTCGATTGTTCATTTCCGGCTCGGCACCCTTGCTGCCGGAGACATTCAAAGAATTTGAACAGCGCACCGGACACAGAATTCTTGAGCGATATGGAATGTCGGAAGCTCAGATGATCGCTTCCAATCCGCTGCAGGGAGAACGAATTCCAGGAACAGTCGGTTATCCGCTACCCGATGTAAATCTCCGCGTCTGCAATGAAGAAGGCGACCCGCTCAACAACGGACAGATCGGTAAACTGGAAATCAAAGGTCCCAATCTGTTCAAGGGCTATTGGCAGAACCCTGATGCAACTCGGGCGGTTGTTCGGGACGACGGCCATTTTGTAACCGGTGACCTGGCGACTGTATCAGACGATAACAGGCTGACTATCGTTGGCAGACAGAGCGATCTGATCATATCGGCAGGATTCAATATCTATCCCAAAGAAGTAGAAATTCAGCTCAACCAGATTCCTGGCATCATGGATTCAGCCGTCTTCGGAGTTGCGAATTCGGATCTAGGAGAAGCGGTGATTGCTGCAATCATTTTGCAAGGCCGTGGTGTAACGGAAGAAGAAATTCTGACAGTTCTCAAGAACAAACTGTCGGCCTTCAAAATTCCAAAGAAATTTATCTATTTGGAGGAATTACCAAGAAATGCAATGGGAAAGGTAGAAAAGAATCGTCTACGTAAAGAGTATGAATCTACTTTCAAGGATGAATAGGGAAAGAACTTATTTGGCTGACTCCTGTAACTGGCGAGCCAATCCATCCATCAACCCGGAT
This sequence comes from Gammaproteobacteria bacterium, assembly GCA_047517965.1. Lineage (GTDB taxonomy): Bacteria > Pseudomonadota > Gammaproteobacteria > Arenicellales > JAJDZL01 > JAJDZL01. The sequence goes on from JAKZRU010000017.1 coordinate 52,130, forward strand.
ACACCACCCAGCGACCAGCCTCCATCAACCGGTATCACCGCTCCGGTTACATAAGCGGCCAATGGCGATGCCAGAAACATCGCTACCTTGCCGATATCCGAAGTATTTCCCAAGCGTCTGAGAGGCACGGATTCCGTCACTTGATCCAACAGTGTCTGCGTCGGTGCCAACCGTTTCATTCCTTCGGTGCCCTCTATCGGCCCCGGAACGATGGAATTGACACGCAATCCTTCACCGCCCCACTCCATGGCAAGCGTTCGGGTAATCATGTCTACTCCAGCTTTGGCAGCGCAAACATGCGACTGAAGAATCATGGGGATGAACGCTTGAGGTGCAGAAATATTGACTACCGAACCACCCGGCTTGCTTAAATGTGGATGTGCGGCTCGAAGCACGTGATAAGTCCCCATCAGATCAATATTCACTACTGCAGCAAAGCCATTCGGGGACATGTCAGTTGCTCGTGCCGGGAAATTACCGGCTGCACCAGATATCAGCACGTCGAATGTTCCCAATTCTTGTCGAATCTCTTCAAAAACCGCTTCCAGTCGTGAATATTCGCGGACATCCGCGCTGAATCCTACGACCAGACCGCCCCATTCCATCAGGCGGGATTTAGCACTAGCGACTTTCTCTTCTGAGCGGCTTATTACTCCAATGCTGGCGCCGGCTGCTGCAAAATCACACGCGATGCCAAAATTGATTCCACTGGTACCACCAACGACTACAACGCTTTTGCCGGAAAATTCCAGAATACCGTCATTCAAGATGGAGTTCTCTTGTACTTCAAAACCGAATTTGAATACGTCGCTTGGATCGCTGAGGCTTGATTCACTATGCAGAAGAATCTGACATGCTTCTAGTTGAAAGAACCATGTAGATTACAGTAACTACAATGCCCCAGTAGGCAACGTTATGGATCGGATTGTCGAGAAAAGTGTCGAATGTTGACATGATGATGCAACTGACAATGGCTGCGATTCCTAATAGATATTTCATTGAATTACCCCTGAATATGTATGGCTCGAGAATTCGGAAATTTGATACTGCGATAAATTTTACCAGACCTTAGCCCATCCACTGTGTGCGATCGAGCACAGTTCGCACGAACCGGAGTAAACTAAGCGATCTGTGCTGACAATCATTTTCAAGAAACGCAGGTATATGGTAATATTTGTATTGAAGGTTTCTCCTTTGATAGTAAAAACTGCAGGATGCGCTCTTTGAATTGAAATCGTTGAAGGAGCGTCGTTTGCAGTTTGTTTGCAATGTGCCTAGGGCATGACTGTCAATTTTGAATAAACAATAGAAGAAACACATTTTTGAGCTTGGAGCTTGCATGAACATTCTCAACCTTTCTCACGAGCAAAGCGATAACTGCCTAGATCACTGGGTAGCTAATTCCTATGCCTGGGCGAAGGACGATATTAACCCACAGGACTGCATTATCCAAGTAGAGGATCAGGTACGTGACGAACTGCTGCGAATGGCTGAGTTGATAGACGCAAACCCATTACCGACCGTGTTAAGATCGATTCAGCAGTTTGAAATACCTAATACTCTTGAACTGATGGATGAAGTCAAGAGGAGGCTTGATCAGTCGCCGGGAGTTGCATTTGTTGAAAGTCTACCGCTAGAAGACATATCAATAGAGCAAGCCATTGATATTTTCTGGACAATTGGCCAGCGAATCGGACGAAATGTCGCTCAAAAGTGGGAAGGGACCATGGTCTATCACGTTCGTGATACGGGAGCACAGTACAAATACGGCGTGCGAGGTTCGTATACCAAAGTCGAACTTATGTTCCACAACGACAATGCCTTTGGCATCAAACTGCCCCGCTATGTGGGGTTGATGTGCTTGCAGCCGTCTCTCGAAGGCGGCCTGAGCCGATTCTGCAGCCTCTACTCAATTCACAACCAAATGCTTAAGAGATATCCGGCGGAACTAAAACGCCTGTACGAGCCGGTTTTTTGGGACCGGCAGGCCGAACACGCTGAAGGTCAACCAACAGTCGCACTTTCCCCGGTTTTTCGTTATGAAGATGAAAGACTGTGGACCCGCGCCAATCCAAGTCTAATCATGAAGGGTTACGAAGTGGCTGAAACTGCAATGGACAGCGAGACATCAGATGCGGTGTTTGCACTGAAAGAAGTATCCGAAAATCCTTCGTTGTGGTTTGAACTTCCAATTGAGCGCGGGCACCTTCAGTACCTGAACAACATCGACATCGCTCATTATCGAAGTGAAATCATTGACCATCCTGACCCAGCAAAAAAGCGCCACCTAGTGCGTTCCTGGCACCGCGACACCGGACAAGTGACCTATGATGGATGATCGCTGTTTCTATAAAGCATTGCGAGGTAATTGAATTGTGACTGCACTCAGCGTTAATTTAAACAAGATAGCCCTATTAAGGAACTCCAGGGGCATGAATTTTCCAAAGGTTCTCGATTTTGCGGAACTGTGTGTCCAATATGGCGCTGATGGCGTTACTATTCATCCTCGCCCTGATCAGCGTCATGCAACCTACCAGGATGTCACCGACCTTGCTGAATTTTGCGAGCAGCATCCACAGATCGAATTCAATATTGAAGGGTATCCGACTTCAGACTTCCTGGAAGTGGTCAAAGCCGCTAAACCAGATCAATGCACGCTCGTTCCTGACGCACCAGACCAAGTTACATCCGACCATGGATGGAATACTCAGGCAGAAAATCACTTCCTTCGTCCCATCATTTCGGAGTTGCAGGCTCAAGGAATCCGTATCAGCATATTTCTTGATCCTGAGATAGATTTGATTCCGTCTGCGGCAGAAACGGGTGCCGACAGAATCGAACTCTATACCGAAGAGTATGCTCGAACCTTCAGACAGGAAAACCATCTTGAAGTACTGCAGCAGTATGAAACCGCTGCTAAGGAAGCACAGAAGCACGGGCTTGGTGTGAATGCCGGTCACGACTTGAACCAGGAAAATCTCGATGCATTTCTAACCATTCCAGGTATTCTGGAAGTATCTATCGGGCATGCACTTACCATTGAAGCACTACTCAATGGTTATGAGTCCACCATCCGCTCTTACGTATCAATTATTCAGGATTCCATCTCGCAAAAGCAGGAATAGTACGGTTTAAACGTAATAGTAGGTAACTCTGTCGCCCTTCCGATAATTGACTACAGTTTGCGATTGCATCCCTAATCCTTCCACGCCGAGTTCCATCCGATCCCCCGGTCTTAGAAATACCGGCGGCTTCATACCAAACCCTACTCCCGAAGGCGTGCCTGTAAGAAGTACGTCAGCTGGCAATAGTGTCATGAATCTGCTTACATAGCTGATTAGAAAAGGTACGTCGAAAATCATGTCGTCAGTACAGCCATCCTGATAACGGTTACCTTCTACTTCCAACCAAAGCCGAAGATTCTGCGGGTCAGGTACTTCATCGGGAGTCACCAGATAGGGACCGAGCGGGCAAAACGTGTCAGCACTCTTTCCTTTCACCCACTGTCCGGTTCCTTCTATCTGAAACGCCCGTTCCGATACGTCGTTTGCGACACAATATCCAGCAACATACTCAAGCGCGCGACTTTCTTCGACATTGCATGCTGTGCTTCCGATGATGACAGCCAGCTCAACTTCCCAATCCGTCTTGACACTGTCTTTGGGGATCATCACATCGTCATTGGGACCAACAATGGACGAGGTCGCTTTCATGAAAATAATAGGTTCTTCGGGAATGGCAAGTCCCGCCTCTTCTGCATGCATGCGGTAATTCAACCCGATACAGACTAATTTTCCAACAGATGCTACAGGCGGTCCCAGTCTTGGATTACCATCAACGATGGGTAACTTTTCTATGTCAATCTCGGCCAGACTGTTTTGAAAATCAGGTGAAAAAGTGCTTCGGGTAATATCAGTAATTGAATCGTATAAATCACGAATCTTTCCATTGCTGTCTAACACCCCAGGTCTCTCACGCCCTCTGTCTCCATAACGAAGTAACTTCATTTTTGTTTTTTCTCCTCGCTTAATTCCTCAAACGCTGTAGTAATTGCTTGACTGTGCAATTAATTACCAACCAAGACGATGATCTGTCCTCAGATTTTACGACTTATACCTGTAACTTCTCTTGTCTACTGATCTTTCGCATCTCTGATCAATTTCCATAACCGCTCTGATGTCACCGGCATTTGCACACCGGTGATGCCAAAAGGTTTTAATGCATCCTCAATCGCATTCATCATTGCCGCCGGTGCACCCATCGTTCCAATCTCGCCAACTCCCTTTACCCCTAACGGATTTTCGTCGGTTTCAATTGGACTCCAAATCGTTTCAAAGAACGGCAGATTGTCGGCTCTGGGCAGTGTGTAATCCAGATAACTTCCAGTAGTCAACTGCCCGGATTCTTGATCGTATTCAGCCTTCTCACAAATTGCATGGCCAAGTCCCTGAGCAATTCCGCCGTGCACCTGACCTTCTGCAATAAGCGGATTTACCACCTTGCCTGGATCACTCACCGCGATCACTCTCTCAACCCTAAGTTGTCCCGTTTCCGGATCAATTTCCACCTCGCAAGCCTGACATCCACTCGAAAACGCGTGACCTTGGGTAATGTGTTCATACGATGCAACTAAGGATTTTCCAAAATTCCGCATGGATTTTGCCACCTCAAACAAGCCAATTCTTCGATCTGTTCCTGAAACGATAAATCGTCCTGATGCATATTCGATATCCTGCACCGCCACTTCCAGGCACTCTGATGCATGTTCTCGACCTTTCTCCAACATCCTCTCTGCACTGTGAAATATTGCTGTACCTCCAACCCTGAGAGAACGCGAAGCATGGGTGCCAGAACCAGTGCGCACTAAATCCGTGTCGCCGTCAATTATTCGAATCTTCTCAAACGGAACCTGCAAATTGCTGGCTAGAAGCTGTGCAAATACCGTCTCATGGCCTGTACCGATTGACTTTGTACCGACTCTCGCTTCAACAAAATCCCCATCCACCTCCACTTCGGCAAATTCATTTGGGCTGCCGCCGACGCTATCTACGAAGACCGAATATCCCAACCCTCTAAGTTTCCCTGCCGCTCGAGAATTTTGATGTCTTTCCGAGTATTCATTCATGTCTATGCATTCCAGAAGCTTCCTGAAATTAGCTGGATAATCTCCCGCGGAATAATTGGCTCCAGTTGGAGTCGCCCATGGCATCTCGGACTCCTGAATGAGATTTCTCCTCCTAAAACTCAGCCGATTAATCCCCAATTCTCGTGCGGCTTCGTCAACAACTCTCTCCAGGGCATAAGAAGTTTCAGCGCGAGCAACACCTCGAAAAGCCGCGATTGGCGCGGTATTGGTGAACACTCCTTTGAGCTCGTAGTGAGCAGCTGGTATTCGATAAACGCCACACGCCATCAAGTACATATAGCTTGCATGCAACCAGATCGATCGTGGGCTCAGATAAGCGCCCAACCGCCAGACGCTTGACAATCGGACTGCCGTCATCTTACCGTCTTCATCTACGGCCAGTTTGATGTCCATTCTGTGGTCCCGAGACTGTGTATCCGTAGTAAAGCATTCAGAGCGATCAGCAAGCCATTTCACTGGGCGACCAGTAAATTGTGCAAGCCACCCGGCTACAGCATATTCCGGGTAGGGTCTTGCACGTGCGCCAAATCCGCCGCCGGTGTCTAGTGAAACGACTCTTACCTGATCTGTTGGAACATTCATGCAATAAGCGATCTCCTGCTGATGCCAGTGAGGAGATTGCGCGCCACAATAGATTTCAAACCGTTCTTTGTCAGTGTCATATCGGGCCAGTACTGAACGCGGTTCCATATATGCCACAATATGCCTGGGAAATTCAACTTGATAAGAGGCAACTCTTGCTGCAGTGCGAAACGCCAAATCTACTGCTTTCGCGTCACCACTTTCGGTATCAACGCAAACATTGTTTTCAAGCTCGTCCCACACAAGCGGAGCATTTTCTTGCATGGCATCATCTACATTGATCAATGGCTGCAGAGGCTCATATTCAACTTCAACGGAATCTGCTGCAGCTTGTGCTTGGGAAATGCTGCCCGCAGCGATGACAGCAACCGGTTCGCCTACAAAGCGCACCTTGTTGCGAGCTAGCAACCATCGCCTTACATCAGACGGCTGACTGCCGTCTTTGTTGGTAACCGGACAGTCCTCACTTCGGCTCAGAGGATCAATCGGTCGAAACCCAACTTTGGCAAGCGTTTCACCATGTGCGAAAGCTTGAACGCCAGGCATGCGAACAGCCACTGATGCATCAATGGAAACGATGCGGGCATGTGCATGAGGGCTTCGTATGAAACAGGCATACAGCTGCCCATCAAAATTCAGATCATCTGTAAATTGACCCTTGCCCTGAAGCAGCCGCTCATCTTCAACTCGAAGTACGGGTTCGCCAATCAGATTTTTCATTTCCAGCAACCCATCGTCTCACACACTATTTGGGCCAGGAATTTGGGGCAATAGATTTTCAAATTTCGCTTTCAGCTCTTGATCCAAACTGGCGTAGGCAATATTGGCAGCTACATATCCGGCTTTGTTTCCACAGTCGTATCTTTTTCCGGTGAATTTCACACCGTGAACGGGTTCTTGCGATGCAATAGCATTGATCGCATCAGTCAGCTGAATCTCGCCTCCGAATCCGGTTTCCTGATTTTCAAGAATATCAAATACTCGACGAGAAAGAATATATCGGCCAATGGCAGCAAGGTTGGATGGGGCATTCTCAGGTTCAGGTTTTTCAATAATTCCTTCAACCTGAATCAATGAGCCGAAAACTCGGCCTGGTTTCAGAATGCCGTAACAATTTACGAACTCGCTCTCGACTTCTTCAATCGCAAGGATGTTGCCGCCTACCTCGGCATGCGCATCAGCCATCTGTTTCATACAGTGTGTCTCAGACAGCACCAGATCATCCGGCAAAATCACTGCAAAGTGCGAATCATCAATGTATTCCTTTGCACACAAGACTGCATGCCCCAAGCCCAATGGCTGTTCCTGCAGGACATGGAACAAACTCCCAGAATCCAAAGAATTTTCCTGTATCAATTTCAGCTCAGCGAGCTTGTTGTTCTTCCTGAGTGTTTCTTCCAGAGACGAATTTGTGGAAAAGTGTTTGATGACCAACGTATCTTTCGAGAGCGAGGGCACAACAAAAATGAATCTGTTGATACCGGCTGATTTAGCTTCATTCACCGCATATTCAATCAGCGGACGATCAACGACAGGAAGCATTTCCTTCGGAATCGCTTTAGTTGCTGGAAGAAAACGTGTTCCTAAGCCAGCGATCGGAAATACAACGGTTCGAACGGAAGAAGTCATTTGGTCAGAAATAAATTATTGTCAGACAATCGATTGGTTTTTTGTGCTGTCAAGGTTTGCCAACAGTTGATAAAATACGACGCACATAGTCGCTTTCGATACGAAATGCCATAATAATAAAGCAAATCAAGCAATAAACTGCTTGATTTTTCGCAAACAATTCCCATTTATGTCGAATATTGATTGGCTAATTTGGAGTTATTAAATGTCCGAAGAAACAAAGAATGAGAACTTTACTTTCCAAGCAGAAGTTCAGCAACTTCTGAATCTGGTCATTCATTCCCTGTATTCTGAACGAGAAGTCTTTCTGCGTGAATTGATATCCAACGCATCCGATGCCTGCGGACGCTTGCGGTTCGACTCTCTTACCAACCCCGAAATGCGTGAGAGCGAGCAAGACTCATCCATCGACATCGAGGTCAACAAACGAGCCAAGACCATCAAGATTCACGACAATGGAATCGGTATGTCACGAGATGAAGTGGTGGAGAATATCGGCACCATCGCTCGCTCCGGGACGAAGAGATTTGTGGAAGCGCTTTCGGGAGAGCAGTCCGAAGATACCCGTTTGATCGGTCAGTTTGGCGTTGGATTCTACTCTGTATTCATGGTTGCGGAAAACGTCGTAATTCGTACAAGGAGAGCCGGTCAGCCACCGCAAAGCGGTGTGCTGTGGGAATCAGATGGCGTCAGTGGCTATACAGTCAATCAGGAAACAATCGAAAATCCTGGCACTGAAATCATTCTGACACTGCGTAAGGAAGCCAAGGACTTTCTGGATATCAGTGAAGTCAGGAGAATCGTTAGAAAATACTCGGATCATGTATCGATTCCCATTCGATTGCGGGAAGTAACCAAGAGCAAGGAGGAAGATGAGTGGGAGACGGCCAATGCGGGATCTGCGTTGTGGACGCGAGCGCGCAAGGATGTCACTGAAGAGGAATATGACAATTTCTACTCTACGCTGTCATTCGATCCTGGAAAACCACTGGTCAGATTGCATAACCGAGTCGAAGGAAGACTGGAATATTCGGCGTTGCTTTACATTCCGTCGCAAGCTCCATTCGATCTGTTCGACATTGACCGCCAAAAGGGAATCAAACTATATGTTCGGCGAATCTTCATCATGGATGACACCGATAATCTTCTACCGGGCTATCTTCGATTTGTTCGAGGTGTAATCGACTCTGATGATCTGCCTCTGAATGTGTCGCGCGAGTTTCTGCAAAAGAACAAGCAGGTCGAAAGGATTCGGGCAGGTACAGTAAGAAAACTGTTGAATGAACTGAAGAGAGTCGCCAGTAAGGATGCAGAAAAATACCAGACGTTCTGGAAAGAATTCGGCAGGGTGTTCAAAGAAGGCATCACGGAAGATTCTGATAACAGAAAAACCATTGCTCAACTTCTTCGATTTACAAGCACGAAAGGTGAAGGTGCCGAGCAGACTGTATCTCTTCAGGATTATGTTGATCGCATGAAAGAAAAGCAGGATGCTGTCTACTATGTGACAGCAGACAGTCATGCGTCCGCAGAAGGATCGCCTCATTTGGAAATTTTCCGAAAACACGACATTGAAGTGCTGTTGATGAGTGACCCAATCGATGAGTGGGTCGTCATGCATTTGGGAGACTTTGACGACAAACCATTGAAGTCGATCGCAAAAGGGGATCTTGCATTGGACTGGCTGGATGATGACGACAAAAGCGACGAAAAAGACACTTTAAAAGTGGATTCACTGGTAGACAGACTGAAAGAAGCACTGACAGAACGGGCAGCCGATGTTCGAACTACGTCGAGACTAACGGATTCGCCAGCCTGTCTGGTTGTAAACGAGTATAGTCTCAGTCGTAACATGTCTCGGATTTTGAAAGTTTCGGGACAATCCTCAGCAGATATGCCTCCAATTCTGGAAATTAATCCTGAACATCCTTTGATTCGGCATCTAGCCGACAAGGATGACAATCTGAATGACTGGGCACATGTTCTGTTCGATCAGGCCACCCTGAGCGAAGGCACTCCATTGGAAAATCCTTCAGATTACGTTCGAAGAATCAATTCTCTGCTCACGAATTCAATCACCGAAAAAAGCCCAATCATTATCGCCTCGTAGAAATTCGTTAGTAAGTGAAGGAGATACGGAAAACAGGGAATGAGAATTCCCTGTTTTCCTGAAACCTATTCCGATCGCTGATGGGCAATACGCTGCTCTTGTGCGGCGTACGCGTCATTCACTCTCTGATCTCGCGAATAAATCAAGTCGGGTTCAGGAAGCTTCCTGAGTTCGCACAAGCGATCCATTGCTTGGCGGTGAGGCTGTGCTTTCCCATCCTCCAGAATATGTAAAACATCATACTCATCTGTTTCCAGAGCTCGTGCAACAAGTATGGTGCGATGACAATCTAACGGCTCCTTTTCAGCACAGACGAGAGCCAAAGTTCTGCAATCAGCCAATTGTCTGATCTTCTCAATTCCAGATTGAAATAGAGAGGTATTTGCAAGCTTTTTATAGCTAACGCGGTTATTTTCGTAGCAAGTCGGGTCTTCACTACGAGCGCCTAACTCCTGACCAAGAAACTCGTAGCCTATGCTGTGCTCTTGCAGCGTTTCAATCAGATTTTCGCGATTGTATTGGGGATTCCATCGACTGTAGGGAATCGATCTAACATCAATGAGCAGGTTTACTCGGTGCTGCTGAAGCAGTGAAACAAACTTTTCAGCCTCATGAGTTGAATGTCCAATTGTGTAAATTAGTCTGCGCCGCATAGTTGCCTGCAATCAGTTCACTGGGTTTACATTGACTTTATAGCAGTTCTTTCAGAGCAGTTGACTAAGTTCAGATTTCGGATGAAACTTTCAACTGCTCTGAGGTATGCCCTGATTCCGTCATGCGACTTTTCAACATTGCTTATATGGCTTTATAAATCTATAATTTACATGTTTTGTCGGTACTGATGAACTTCTTTTTAAGGAGTTAAAATCTCGACAATCGTTGCGCGGGGTATAGCGTAGTCTGGTAGCGCGCCTGCTTTGGGAGCAGGAGAGCGGGGGTTCAAATCCCTCTACCCCGACCAGAGCGTTATGCGCCTGTAGCTCAACTGGATAGAGCAACGGCCTTCAACAGGAGCCTTTACAGGGAAAACCGAACCTGTAAAGTGGAGGGCACTGTATCGGTGAAACCTTAACGCGTAATGGTGATGGCAATACCGAGGAAACCGCAGACTTCATAGAACTGCGGGATCCGTAGAGACTATACGTGCCCCGCCTGAGATGGCGAAGATATAGTCCAGACTACAAACTGGTGATTCGAATCCAATAGATTCGTTTGATTAGGCAATGAAAATTGTAGTAGTACGCTAAGCCGTAGGTTACAGGTTCGAGTCCTGTCAGGCGTGCTTTGTTTAGGTTGTGAAAGCTCATATCATATAGTTGATGTGGTTTTCAAACCGCACGCTAAATTTGATAATGTGTGGTGGGCGTAGCTCAACTGGTAGAGCTCTGGATTGTGGTTCCAGCGGTCGTGGGTTCAACCCCCATCGTCCACCCCATTTTTTAGGGGATTGCTGTAATGTGGAGTGAAATAGTTGCGTCTTCCATCGCTTGAAGAAATTAACTCTGCCGCCTCATTAGTCTCCAGCTATCTCCCACCCACCCCGCAGTATCAGTGGCCATTGCTGTGCAATCGTAGTGGAGCCCAAGTCTGGGTGAAACACGAGAATACGACTCCGATCGGCTCATTCAAACTGCGAGGCGGTATCCACTATCTTTCCAACACTCCGCATGATCGCGTAATTACCGCGACACGCGGCAATCATGGACAGTCGGTTGCCTTTGCAGCAGGCCTTTTCGGTAAAAAGGCAACGGCCGTGATTCCACACGGAAACAGCACCTCCAAAAACGCCGCTATGCGCGCTCTGGGTGCAGAGCTGATTGAATACGGTCGAGACTTTTCCGAGGCACACGAATATGCTCACCAGCAGGCCAGACAGCAGGGACTTCACTTTGTCCCCTCGTTCGACCGAAAACTGGTCGTCGGTGTCGCTTCTTATGCCCTGGAACTGTTACAGGCAGTGCCCAGTCTCGACGCGGTTTATGTTCCGATTGGCCTAGGCTCGGAAATTTGTGCGATGATTGCCGCTCGAGAAGCGTTAGGATTTGACGTTGAAATCATCGGCGTAGTGGCTGAAAATGCACCCACCTACGCGCTTTCGTTTGAACAGGGAAAGGTTGTCGAAACTGACTCTGCAGATACTTTGGCTGATGGCGTCGCGGTTCGCGTTCCCAACCGTGAAGCACTGGAAATCATACTCGAATATGTATCCCGGATTGTTCGCGTATCGGAACTCCAGATTGCGAGTGCAATGCGCCATTATTTCACGGATACTCATCATGTAGTCGAAGGAGCGGGAGCTTCAACCTTGGCGGCTTTGCTCAAAGAAAAAGATCTCATGGCCGGAAAACGCGTTGCGATCATAGCCTCCGGCGGCAACGTTGATCTGGACTTGTATATGAGAATACTGAGCCAAGAAATTCCCGAAATGCCGACACCACAATCTTGAATTTGCAAATTTATCTGAATTCACACTACTGCCTAAATGCGAAGAAAATCCGGCCAACGCTCCAAACGCAATCCTGATGCAATCCCAAGACTGAAGTGGCGTAAGGTAGTCAATCCTTATGCTCCGTTGGAAATTCTTTCCGAGGATCAGGTTGAAGCCATTCATGTGGCTTCTTTGGAGGTTCTGCGAGATTCAGGCATCAAGTTTTTGAGCGCCAAGGCTCGCAAGATTCTTCAATCTGCGGGGGCGGAAGTCGATGATTCTTCGAACATGGTGCGGTTTGATCCGGCTCTTGTGGAAGAATTGATTGGCAGCGTGCCGCCAAGCTTTACCCTAACCGCCCGAAATCAAGAAAGATCTCTGGAAGTCGGCGGCCGCAATATCAATTTCGCGACCGTGGGTGGCCCTAGCTTTGTTTCCGACCTTGACAGAGGCCGCCGAAGCGGTACCTTGGCAGACTTGGAGGATTTTTTCAAAATTGTCCATGAACTTGAAATTTTTCACTTGGGTGGAGCGAATTCATTTGAGCCTTTGGACCTTCCAGCCGAATCGCGGCATCTCGATAAATACCTTGCCGCCACCACCTGTCACGATAGAATCTGGATGGCGAATATGATTGGGGCTTACCGAGCTCGCGACGCGCTTGAGATGCTCGCCATAGTCCATCGCATGGAATGGGAACAGTTGAAGAAGCAACCAGTGACGATGGGCAACATCAATGTCAATTCTCCTCGACAAGTCGATGAATCCATGTCGGATGCCCTGACTGAATTTGCACTTGCTGGACAGCCTGTACTTGTGACTCCCTTTACACTATTGGGAGCAATGGCACCGACTACCATGGCGGGCGCATTGGTCCAACAAAATGCTGAGGCACTCTCCTGTATTGCCCTTTCTCAGGCAGTTCATCTCGGGTCACCCATTATTTACGGCAGTTTTTCCAGCAATGTGGACATGAAGACCGGTTCTCCGGCATTCGGCACGCCGGAATATGTACGAACGACTCTTGCCAGCGGCCAGCTCGCTAGGCGATATTCCTTTCCATTTCGGTCCAGCGGGTCGAACGCTTCCAACGCTCCAGACGAACAGTCCGCATACGAAACCTGCATGTCCGTTTGGGCCGCAGTCCTGGCCCATACGAACCTGCTGCTGCAAGGAGGCGCATGGCTCGAAGGCGGGTTGGTTGCGTCATTTGAAAAACTGATTATTGACGCAGAAATTCTACAGATGATGGCAAAATCTCTCGAACCCATTGTGGTGAATGAAGATACGCTCGCAGTCAGTGCAATTGCCGATGTCCCTCCGGGAGGTCATTTCTTTGGTTCACCACACACCATGGAGCGCTACCAAGATGTGTTCTACACTCCCCTTTTATCTGACTGGCGGAATTTCGAAACCTGGCAAGAGGATGGCGCACTTCATGCATCAAAACGAGCCAACAAAATTTGGAAATCACTTCTGCAAGAATATTCCCGACCGGTGCTAGACGAAGGAATCTTGGAGGAACTGAAGAGTTTTATCGAACGGCGGAAATTGGAGATCGCAAACGGACAGGAAGACGCAGTGCTTCACAGTCGAGATTAATGCTGATTCATTCCGTGAAAAGCCGCTATTCAAACAGATTCCGCTACTCTCGAGTGCTCTCTTCCCGTATTGATATGATCATCGATTAGCTCAATCCAGTTTTTGAACATGATCTTACCTTGTGAACTCCACGTGTTCTGTACGGTAGGCAGAATTTCGGACTCAGGAAACTCAGGCAAAGCATCGCCTCTTTCCATGGCATCAATAAAAGAAAGCCGATATTCATCCAGTTTCACCTTCGCAGAGGCAGTCAGATAATGCTCAGGATACTGTGGATAATCACTACGTTCGCCAGCCACCAATCGCCTGATTTCGCGGTTATATTCCTTGAGAAGACTCATTGAATCGTATTCGGGATGACCTTGTAGAAATATCCACTTGAAACCGTCTGAACTGACTGCAATGTGAAAGTCGGCTTCCTGGCTGTAAGCGAGAATTCGAATTCCAAATTCTTCTAGTTTCTGCGCCTTCATTTCAAAAACATGCGAACGAGGCACGTCGAACTGATTAGCCATTCCATTGACTAACGGGTGTTTTGCATCAGTTATTTGATGCGAAAAAACACCCCATCTTTTTCCAGGCAAGCATCGCGTTCTTTGAATGCCGTGAAAGACGTTTAGTATTGCATGCGATGCCAGGCACGAACACAGGATTGTCGGTACATTGCGATCAGCCCAGTGGATCACTTCCTCGAATTCAGTCCAATATTTTTCATCTTTTAAGTCTGAAACACCCGGATTCGCACCCGTCAGTACAAGACCATCCAAGTCTCTTTTTCCAATATCCGAAAATGAATCGTAATATCGCTCAACATAGTCCAACGCACCGGCTTCTCGCCCTAACCCACCAATCGTAAATGGATGTACATAGATCAGAGTATTTTCAGCAGCCGCGGCAATCAATCTGATGAACTGTCTTTCGGTCGCTCGCAACGCACGATCCGGCATCATGTTCAGAAATCCAATATGAATTTCTGACAATGTCGAATTCCAAACTTCATCAGGAGCAAGAATTTGAACCCCTTCTTCCTGAAGTCTGTTCCAAGCGGCTATTTCTCGGTCGCGTACAAGTGGCATGGCAGGACTTCGGTTTACAGTTCAATCATCCGAGTCGAGTACAGAACAGATGAGCTCGATAAATTCCTGCTCGTTTTGTACATCATCTATTTTTTCTGCCGGCACGGTATAGCCGTACTCTGAGGCTATCGCTTCGTACTTCGGGCGTCGACTTCTCATTAGATGAGGGAATATCCAGCGTACAAACTCATCTGGATCAATCTGCTCGGAACTGTCGCAACCACTCTGTTCCAGATACTCATTCAATCTGACGTCCAAAAAATCGGGCTCATAAAAAAGCGGTTTCGGATGTTTTTCCTGTCGACGGATAATTTTCATCTCAAGTTCTTCTTTTGTAGATAAATACACAATCAAAGTGTGCTTGTAGAGATGTTCCAACACTCGGTTATCGTTCAACTCGCAAATGCTACCACTGGAATCATTAACAAAATGTTCATATCCGTAAATTACATGCGCCTTGCGAATGAACTCACCTACATCGAGCATCGTTTGAACTTCTGCATCTCTATGAAGTTTCTGGCGTCTTCGAAATTCTTCCAACGCAAGTCCTCCAAGCGACTCGTCGCCGAGCTTACCGACAAATTTTGACAGCAGTTCAAGGTTGTCGAATGTCATGGCACTGCCGATGTATATCGAATCACTGCGCAATAAATCTCGAAGAAAACCGACTTTCATCGCCTTCTCTTTAATATTGTCCAGTATGGGTTCATACATGTATCGTGTTCCAATTCGATAATCCGCCGAAAAATGAAACCACGAGGTAGACGGCAGTTTACGCGCAAGCGTAGTTTTGCCGGCACCGGACATTCCGATAAGCGTTACGGATTTTCGGTTCATGGACCGAAACTGATTACCAGTTAGTTTCATTGTTGTTGGTTTTTCAGTTAGTGGATCAAGAGAAAATGGTTATAAGACTCAAATGAAATTTCCTGATTTACTGCAGTAGGAAATCCAGTTCGTTATTTGCGTCCAGTACACAAAGATTATCAAAACCCCCAATGCTGACGGAATCAATGAAAATCTGGGGTACCGTGCTTTTACCACCACTACGCTCCAACATTTCATTTTTTCGAGACGCATTGAAAGTGACGTCAAACTCTTGGAATTCCGTACCTTTTTTCTTTAGCATACGTTTAGCGGCATAACAATAACCGCAAAACGGACTCGTATAAATTTCAACTTTAGCCATCTGGTTCTATCCGATTCCTGTATGTCCAAATCCCCCACTGGCACGCTCGCTAGTTTGAAATTCATCCACTTCCACAAGTTCGGGACGAATTACAGGAACAAATATCATCTGGGCAATTCTGTCCCCCGGATGCACAGTGAAATCTTCCGTCCCTCGATTCCAACAGGATACGAAGACTTGCCCCTGATAATCCGAATCAATGAGTCCAACAAGATTGCCTAGCACAATTCCATGTCTGTGACCGAGCCCAGACCTTGGCAGTAGAACCGCCGCTACTTCGGGATTACGAATATCAATGGCTATTCCCGTAGCAATCAGTTCACAGCCGGAGGGACGAATCAACAATGCACTGTCGACACACGCCCTCAGGTCCAGCCCTGCTGCACCAGAAGTGGAATACTCGGGCAGGGGTATGGACTTACCCAACCTGTCATCGAGTATTTTGTAAAGAACCCTTTGCATGAAATCGAACAGATATTTGTTCAATCAACTGCTCTGCTACTTCCGTTTTCAAAGCTGGGCCCAACGTCGTTACTCCAGCACGATCAATGAGTTCAATCGTGTTGAAATCCGAGCCAAGTGCTCCGCCTACATCATTTGCAGCAATCAGATCGACTCCTTTAGAGAGGAGTTTCCGTCTCCCCTCAGAAATCAGATTCTCGGTTTCCGCTGCAAAACCGACCGCGAACAAATTGGGATGCTGTTTCTTCACCTCGGCTAGAATATCGGGGTTTCTCACGAGTTCCATTTGCAAAGCATCTGTGTTCCGTTTTTTTATTTTTACAGTCGAAGTCTTTGATGGTCTGTAATCGGCGACAGCTGCTACCGAAATGAAGATTCCGTGATCGCTGAGATTTTCTTTTACAACATCCAACATTTCCTGCGCACTCGTAACGCGTAACAATTGGTGTACAGAAACCTGATTCGAGGATGTCGTCGGTCCGGAGACAAGAGTCACTTCAGCCCCGGCTTTAACGGCTGCATTGGCAACGGCAAACCCCATTTTTCCTGAACTCCTGTTGGAGATTCCACGCACCGGATCGATCGCTTCCCAAGTTGAACCAGTTGTGATCATCACCTTGATTCCTTTCAGCGGTCCATCGGCAAAGATATTGCCCAAACGATCCACAATTTCTTCTGGCTGCAGCATCCGACCTAGTCCCGTTTCACCGCAAGCTTGATCTCCCACGCCAGGACCCAGTATGAATACTCCCTGGCTTTGTAACTCGTGGATATTTTTCTGTGTCGCTTTACTGTCCCACATCACCCTGTTCATCGCTGGCGCAACAGCTATAGGACAATCCGCTGCAAGACACAGCGTAGACAACAAATCATCGGCAAATCCATGCGCTAGCCTCGCTATGAACCCGGCACTTGCAGGAGCTACTACAATTGCATCTGCCCAACGTGCCAGTTCGATATGTCCCATCCCTGCCTCGGCCGCTTCGTCGAACAATTCGCTCCTGACTGGATTGGCGCTAACCGCCTGCAATGTCAGGGCAGAAATGAATTGTGCGGCATTTTGAGTCATCACAACCCGTACTTTCGCTCCCTGCTCACGTAGTCTTCGGACTACTTCTGCGGACCGATAGGCGGCGATTCCACCTGTCACGCCTAGTAAAATAAATCTGTTTTTGAGTTGGCTATACTGCATTTGAGTTACAAAATTTGTTGTGTCTAGTGCACTCGATTTTGATTTACACGTGTCGATAGTATAGAATGTGCGGTTTCATTGACAAACATCAATATTAATGGTCTGGGATCAAGATGCCAAGAGTTTGCCAAGTTACCGGGAAAAAGACCGTTAGCGGTCACAATGTGTCACACGCGCACAACAAGACGAAGCGAAAATTTCGTCCCAATCTCCACTATCGACGTTTCTGGGTGGAGAGCGAGAATCGCTGGGTGAAGCTTCGCCTGACGCAGAAAGGAATTCGTACCATCGACAAGAATGGTATCGATACCGTACTGGCGGATTTACGTGCAAGCGGAACAAAAGTTTAACCACAATTTGAGAGTCTGATCATGCGAGAAAAAATCAAACTGGAATCTTCCGCTGGAACCGGTCACTTTTACACGACGAGCAAAAACAAGCGCAATTCAGAAGGAAAACTTGAACTGAAGAAGTATGATCCAGTCGCTCGAAAGCACGTCATCTACAAAGAAACAAAACTTCGATAAGTTCCAAGTCCGACTCCATAAGGAGTTCAGGAAATAATATCAGGCGCTGACGCTACCTTTCAACCGAATCGAGAACCGCGTCAGCGCTTCTATACCGGAGGCTTCCGCATTCCGGCACCAATCATCCAGAGCATTGCGAATCGTTTCGTAAGAAGGCGATGATCTGGTTGCAATGTGGTGCAGCGATTCTTTCATCAAGTAGACTTTATGCAGGCGTTTATTCGTTTCCAGGAAATGTCGTAATCGCTCCTGATTTTTCTCACTCAACATTGACCTTTCCGCATCAAGTAGGCGTTTCGTTTTTTTTAGAAGCTTCTTGGTGTCTCCTGAAGCTGATCGAATCTCCTCTCGGCACACATCATCAATCACTTCACGAACATAGTTAGACAGAACCTGAAATCGGTTCGATACAAATGCTTTGACGGTTTCTGCGTCACAGGTATGCTTGCCTGCATGATAGGTAATGACAGGAATTTTCCTGTGCACCTTCAGCAATTTCATTGCACTCAATAAACGTACATACCACCAGCCCACATCAATTTCCCAGCTACGCGCAGAAAATTGCGCAGAACTCGCATAGGCGTGATGATTGTTGTGCAATTCCTCACCTCCGATCAGCAAACCCCAGGGAACAATATTGCGGCTGGCATCCGGAAGATCGAAATTCCGGTATCCTGCGAAATGTCCAACACCGTTGATGACACCAGCAGCCCAGAAAGGTATCCAGATCATTTGAACAATCCAAATTGCCGGTCCAGCTATGATGCCAAAAAGATAGAGATTCAAACCAAGGAGAATTAACAAACCGAGATTCGGATGCCCTGCATAGACGCGCCGTTCTAGCCAATCATCTGGTGTGTTTTTTCCGAATTTTTCCAGAATGCCAGGTGATCTCGCAGCTCGCCGATATAGAATCCACCCACCCCAAAGAACTGCGTGAATTCCAGATCGCTGTGGGCTATGTGGATCATCATTCGTTTCAACCGTGGCATGATGCTTTCGATGAACTGCCACCCACTCCTTGGTTACGATTCCTGTCGTTAACCACAGCCAGAAACGAAAAAAGTGACTGAGCGCAGGATGAAGCTCGAGCGCCGAATGCGCTTGACATCGATGAAGAAAAATCGTTACTGAAACGATTGTCACGTGTGTGAGGGCAAACCCAATCAGTACGTAACCCCACCACTCAAGTTCAAATAACGGAAAATCCACCTTACCTAATCCGCTAAATAACTAACGCTCGTACCGTTCTCGATAAACGATTCGACCTTTTGTAAGGTCGTAGGGAGTCAACTGAACAATCACTCGGTCACCTCGCAATATACGAATATAGTTCTTACGCATCTTCCCGGAAATGTGGGCGGTAATAGTATGGTCATTATCTAACTTAACTCTAAAATTGGTATTCGGTAGTGTTTCAAGAACAGTACCATTCATTTCTATCTGATCTTCTTTCGGCACGATGTTGGGATTAGTCTCCTATATACTGACAATTGTAGCGAAAGTATAAGTCATTAAGCCATAGTATCGTTAGTTGTATTATTGGATTAATTAGTAGCGAAACTCAAGAGATTCATGAAATTCGTCAGAATCTGTCAAATACGCAACCACGGATAACGCACGGCTGGCAGGACTTACAAATAAAAAGGAAAGATTCATGCTCTGGACAAAGACATTTCACATTATATTTGTGGTGACCTGGTTTGCCGGCATCTTCTATTTGCCACGGCTTTTTGTTTACCACGCACAGACAGACGACAGCGTCAGTAACGAAAGATTCAAAATTATGGAGCGAAAGCTCTATTTTGGAATTTCAACTCCAAGCGCTGTACTGGCGCTTGGAACTGGATTGATGCTATGGCTAAAGTATGGCTTCGGTGGCAACTGGCTGGCCTATAAACTGCTGTTAGTGGCGATTCTAGTGGCCTATCACGCATGGTGCTGGAAATATCTGATCGACTTTAAGAATGACAGAAACGCCCGTTCACACACATTTTATCGATGGTTCAACGAACTACCCGTCGTTCTGCTTGTCGTAATCGTAGCGCTGGTTGTTCTAAAGCCAGGTTAGAGTGTAACGAATTATGAATGCTTGCAGATTGCGGCTCCCACAATCGGCCCTGCAACACTTTGACGAGTCGAGTCATATCTCTGCACGATGACCGCACAATTCTGGTTTTCGTCTAAGGATTTTAACGTTGTAGTGATAGCCACTGGGTCACCTTTCCATTTGCCTACAAATTCAAATTCTCTGACAACGTTGTAGTTCGTAAGGGTTTTTCCCTTGTTCTCACCAGTGTCGATTACCGTGACATTCTTTTTGTCATAGGTAATTAGCCATACATCCGCTTTGGAATGGTATTGCCCGTCGATGTTGATCGTAATGTTGCCGTCACTCGATATTTCGGCAGATGTTTCAAGTATCAAACTTGAATCTTTATCCAGTTGTTTCTTGGCCTGCTCTGCCTTACTTCCCACGAAAGCGTAATTTCCATTGACGACCATTTGCGGTGTGTAGACACCAGTTCGCCCTTTCAGTGACAATCGGTTGTAATCGCGTTGGCGTTGACTGTAGGCGGGCGAAGAGAACGGATCCTTCCACTTTCCAGCCGATCCATAGACTAGGGAGTCCCAGTAATCAACGTGAAACTCAAGCCCTAAAACTTCCTCATTGTTTTCAACCAACATGCCTAACAACTTATCTGCAGGAGGACAAGAATAGCAACCTTGAGATGTAAAATGTTCAACTACGTACTTTGTCTTAGCATCAGCGAATACTCCGGTCGAGACCATTAATGCGACACCTGTGACGACAAATGCCTGGCAGATTCGAATCCGAATAGACATAATATGATTCCTTTATGTTTTAAGTATTTTACGTTTAGACAGTCTTAAATTTGTTTTGTTCAACATTGTACTGGTTTCACCAGAAATTCCTCCGAACACCGGCAACATCATCCGATTGTGTGCAAATACAGGATGCAACCTGCACCTTGTTGAGCCTCTTGGATTTGAATTGAGTGACGCAAAACTTCGCCGTGCTGGATTGGATTATCGGGAGTGGACAAATATTCAAGTCTACGAATCCTATTCAAGTTTTGTGGAAAGGTATGATTCGGAGCGAATCTTCATTTACTCGAAATTTCATTCTAAACTGTATACTGAATCTGACTATCATCCAGGCGATGTATTCGTTTTTGGTTCTGAAACAGCCGGATTGCCCGAAAGCATTCGGATGAGCGTCAATGCAGAACGATGTCTAAAACTGCCCATGCTCCCATACAATCGAAGTATAAATCTGTCCAATTCTGTTGCGATCGTCGTTTATGAGGCTTGGCGTCAAAATGGGTTTGTTTTTAGCAACAATTGATACCCGAGAAATGTGAATATTGGCATGTAGGGTGGGATGTGTGCCGGTTTCAGCCGGGTCACGTAAGTGCGGGTGATTGGGGATGGTGCTCAAACTGTGCCAGCGCACTGCCGCAAATTCGTAAAACCCCAGTAGTTTCTCCCGATCCTTCTTCAAACACCAGTCGATTGATGTTGTCTGATTCGAGTGATACCTACGAAAACTGTTGTCTACACACCGTCACGCGGAATTTCTTCATCCCACCTTTGAAAAAATATTTGTCTGCTGTCTTCCAGTACTTCCAGGCTTGCTTCAATGCGAAATCTTGCCGAATTTGAGGTCATTCGGCATCGAGTTAGAATGAGGGCATCCAACTTTCCCTCTCGACCATAAACGTCCTCCCCCTCAAGATCAATACGCGCACTCAACCAATCGCGTGGGTCGATTTCATATCGTCGAAGTATTTTGTTGCCATGTTTCCAGCCATGACTGTCGATTTGTGTAATGCCTTCATCTTCTTCTTGAACATAAGCAAGTTTACCGGTGACCATGTCCTCCTCCATTCGAGCCACAACCGGCTGTTGAGACCGAAGTTTCGTTCTGGATTGAATTGACGTGCATTTTGGCGAGTCAAATTCTCTCAATTTGGCATCTGTTTCACGATTCTCCCGAACCGGCAACTCAAGATGCGAAACATCCATACCAATCTCAAGTGTTACGATCTCGGGTGATGGCCAAATCACCGGCCAAAGTCCAGTTGCTACTGCGATTCGAATGCAACTGCCGGCAGCAAATCGGTAAGCGGCATCGTTCAGTCGCACTCTCGCTTTCATGGGAACACCAACGTCGACCGTTGTAACTGTTTCATGTTCTTGGTCATGCGTCAAATTGAAGACACCGAAACTCACTTGCGTAACTTTGCCATCGACACGAACTTCTGACAAACGAACACTGATCTGAGCAACCGGCTTGTCAGATGTCACTTCGAGTTCGACTACAGGTGTACCGAGAATCGCCATGGATTCCTGCAAAGGTTGTGAATCGAAACACAGCGAAACCGCATCGTCTAATCGCTGGTCCATTGGAGATTCCGGTGCTTTCATACCGAAATGTCCCCAAGCAGGGTTTGTTCTACCTACAGTTGCAGGCGACGAGATTTGCAACTTGGATGTTTTCGCTGAAGGAGACAACATCGCAAGCTCAATTTCTTTCAACGGTACAAGTCCCTCCTGCTGAATTTGCCAGAATCTTGTTTCTATTCTCTCACTCGGCCAACAATCCTCCGAAACCCAACTGCCTGGAACCACATCTCGCATGGCATCAGGCTCATAACTGTCCTGCATCCAGACACGTACCATTGGTTCATCCTCTTGCCCGGTGTCGATACCCTTGAGCCAATGGTTCCACCATGAAAGGCTCTCCTGAAGAAATCCAATCTGAGGTCCAGGGTAAGCATGATGGGGATATTCATGCCCCCAAGGTCCAATCAAAGCTCTTCTCGGAACTGTCAAATTCTCCATCAGTCGAAGCACCGGATTGGTGTATGCATCGGCCCATCCACCCACTGCAAACACTGGGCAGACGATGGAAGAATAGTCTTCGCAGACCGAAGCGTGCTTCCAGAAGTCGTCACGCCGCTGATGCTTCAGCCATTCAATGATCCAAGGAACGTTGTTTTCAATTCGTTGTATCCACAGATCACGCCAGCCTTCACCAAATAACAGGGGATCCGGTGGTCGAGCGTTACGTCCGAACATGTTGAATGCCCAGTTCGGATTCTCCAGAATCAGGCAGCCGCCTGCGATGTGAATGCAATCCGCATAGCGATCATCAACCGAATACACCGTAATGATTGCCTTGAGTGCCGGCGGTCTTCGGGCCGCGACTTGAAGACTGTTGTAACCGCCCCAGCTCTTACCGAACATTCCTACATTTCCACTGCACCAAAGCTGTTCGGCAATCCATGCAATCACTTCAAGTGCATCATCCTGTTCCTGTGGGAGATATTCGTCCAGCAGCAATCCTTCCGACTCGCCACTACCTCGCATATCGACACGGATCGCACAGTAGCCATGTCCAGCGAGATACGGATGCATGCTTTCATCTCTTTCTGATGTGCGATCTCGTTTGCAGTACGGGATGTATTCGAGAATCGCAGGAACCGGATTCTGTTCGGCATTTTCTGGTAACCAGTATCTGCACGCGAGACGCGTTCCATCAGACAGTTGAATCCACGCGTGTTCAACCTCTCGAATCCTGCAGGGTAGAGATTCGTATCCCACTGATTCAGCTTGCGAATTCTGATTACTAGCCATGTTGAAAGCACGCTTCAAGACCTTTACGTAGATCCGAATAAGTCAATTCAACTGATAGCTCTTGAATCATACGATGATTGTCAATTTTTCGAGATTCACGCAGATATTCAAGCATGGTGGGACTCAACTGCCCCAGACTCTGGGAATCCAAACTTTCGTTTACCGATGGCAGCCCCCAAACATCCGCGACCAGATTCATATAGTCATTCATTCGTAAGGGACAACCATCCGATACATTGAATATGCCTGATTGAACTGATGGTGAAGATGCTGCTACGCACACCGCAGCCAAATCGTCAACATGAATGCGATTGGTGTAACCATTTTTACTTGCCGGAGGCAGCGTCAAGCCTTGTTGAATTCGATTCACTGGAACTCTGCCAGGTCCGTATATTGCCGGAACCCGAAGTATCACCAATTCTACGTCGTTGCGTGTTGCCCAATCTTGTGCGAATGTCTCGGCATCATGTCGGCGTTTGGCTCGATCCGTTTGTGGATTGACAGGTGTATCTTCCGTAACCCAGGCGCCCTCACAATTACCGTAAACACCCGTGGTACTAATCAATACCAAACGAACCGGTACAGTAGCGAGAACCTGTTCAAGAAATCGTCGAATTCGCGTGTCAATGGAGCCTTTCGAAGGCGGTGGAACAAGATAAAAAACAACTGTGTCTCGGTCCAATGAGATACAGCATGAAGAATCGTGGTCGAAGTCAATCTGAAATGACTCCACCTGCGGCAACTCAATTGTGGATTGGTTGGTAATTGCAACAGTCCTTTTCGTTTGCAAAGCTTGATCAACAATCAACCTCCGGCCGGTATATCCACAACCAGCAACAACGACGGTTTCATAAATTTGCGACAATTCGCCCGCCATCAAATGCTAAATCGATCAGTCGCGCCGTAATTTATCCGACACCGCAACCGGAGTTGGATACTGGAACACGATCAGATAAGATGACACGGCAAACGTCAAAACAGTAGCAACAAGAAGAAAATTCGCAGCGTGGTTTCCGATTATTCCCGAAGCGATTGCCAGAAACACAATGAGTATGGAAAACTCGCTTAGTTGACCCAATCGTATGCCTGCCTCCCAAGCAGTCTTCTTCGATTCGTCAAAGTAAACGAGAAGGTATCGATAGGTAATCGGCTTGACAGCAAGCACCAAACCCGCCAAAACAATCGATGGAAGCGCTACAGCTGCGAATGCACCAGCGTCGAAGTGTGCGCCTATGGCAACGAAGAAAAGTACCATGAAGAAATCACGAATTGCATGTAGACGTTCAGCGATAAAACGGGCAATTGGTGAAGCGGCCAAAGCTACGCCAGCAATAAATGCACCGATTTCCGGCGACAATCCAAATACCCCGGCCAATTGTCCCAAACCCAGACACCACGCAATGGTGACTAGAAAAATGTACTCGCGAATCTGCTCGAACCTATGCAGAAGCCTACGGACGATAAAGTACTCAAGGAGAAAAGTCAAACCCACAAACACAGGAAGAGTCACCACGGGCAGCAGGCTTTTTATGCTGAATTCAAGAGAATCCCCAAGTTCCTGAATGACAACCAAGGCCAATATGGCAAGCAAGTCCTGAAGCAGAAGAATCCCGATTACCAGTTCGCCGATGTGTCGGTGATGTAGAGCGGTAGTGGGCAATAGTTTGATGCCTATGATTGTGCTGGAAAAACCGGTCGCGATTCCAGTGATGACGGCCTCAATGTTTGAAAACCCGAATACCAAGGCAACAACATAACCAACGACGAAAAATACTACTGATGATGCCAGCGTAATTAGCGAAGCAGACTGAAAAATCTTGAGTAGTTTTTGTGGGTAGAGATCAATTCCTAACAGAAACAGTAGAAAAATGATACCTATTTGGGCCAGGTCTTCGACAATATGCAACTCTGGAATCAGTTTGAATCCTCCGGGCCCAATGATCGCCCCGAGAATGATATAGACTACTGGCAGTACCTGCCGGGTATAAAGAGCCAAAGTACCCAGAACCGCCGCTCCAAAATAGATGACGAACACCGAGTACCCAATGATTTCCTTTTCAAACATTTGGCGTCGCCTTATCTGTGAATTGAGCCACCAACAGAAAATTTTTCAATGCGCACTCGCAACTACAAGCCAGACTATATGGTAAAAGTAGTGGAGTCGGTTTGTATCTAGCGAACAAATGAAATCAGCCAATTCCTAGTTTTTTTCCGTTTTCCACTTGATACTGCATCCCAAGCTCGGCTTTTGGTCAGACGAGATCGACTCTCCCGCCAACAGCGCATCTGACGCTGCCCGCAAATCTGTACCAGAAACGGGAATGTCATTTCCAGGTCGACTGTCATCAAATTGTCCTCGATAAACCAGCTTGCGTGCTGAATCAAACAGATAAATATCTGGAGTACAGGCAGCATCGTATGCTCTTGCCACTTCCTGAGATTCATCGTAGAGATAGGGAAATCCATAATCGTGTTGAATGGCGTCGGTGGTCATATTTTCGGGGCTATCACTGGGATATGCGGCGGCTGAATTGGCATTTATGGCTATAACTGCGATTCCTTGGTCTTTGTAATCCCGGGCATAGTCCGAAAAGGCCTGCTTGATATGTACTACGTAAGGACAGTGATTGCAGATAAACGCGACAACGTATCCTTTGGTAGAAATGTAGTCCGATAAAGCCACTTTGGCGGAGGCAAAACTCGGGTTCATATTTGGAAGTGTAAATTCAGGCGCGATTGTACCCAATTCAATCATTCTCGATTCAACAGCTGCCATACTCCGTTCCTCTAAAAATTCTTTCAGACAGGTAATTCATTCAAACTGCAGATTGGACAGCTGCCATGCTTGAGCTGCAAACAGGGCAATGTTCATCTTTCTGAATGCGAACTTCCTGCCACTCCACTCTGGCTGCATCGAACAATATCAGTCTGCCGTGTATTGTCTCTCCCACTCCCGCAATGATCTTCAAAACTTCAGTCGCTTGCAATGCGCCAATTGTTCCGCATAATGAACCCAGAACTCCAGTTTCGCTACAACGTTCATCCGGCTCGTCTTCCGGGCCGTAGAGGCAGCGAAAACAAGGGCTATCATCCAGGTCGGGACGATATACCGTCATCTGACCTTCCATTCGAATTGCCGCGCCCGACACCAGCGGAGTGCGGGTTTGTACACATGCTTGATTGACTGCGAATCGAATGGCGAAATTATCCGTCGCATCGACAACCACATCAGCCCTTTCAACCTGCTCGAAAAGCTCATCCTCATTCAGTTTCCGATTGATTCCAGTCACTTGAATTTCCGGATTGAGTGCGGTAAGAGTTCGAATAGCTGATTCGACTTTGGACATGCCCACCGATTCACTCGTATGAACGATTTGACGTTGGAGGTTCGATAGTTCAACGTCATCAAAGTCATTCAAAACCAGATGCCCGATTCCACTTCCAGCAAGATACATCGCAACGGGTGAACCCAAACCTCCCAGACCGATAATCAGAACCGTGGAATCGATGAATTTCCGCTGTCCCTCAATACCGAAATCCGGCATCATGATCTGCCTGTTGTATCGCAATAGTGTGGAATCGTCCATGCTGATAAGTTTATCATGTTGCAACTATGTGTGAATCATGACAGTAACTGATTCTCAAAATTATGACCAAATTGACCCATTTTAATGAACGAGGCGATGCTCACATGGTTGATGTGAGCGAAAAACATGAGACTGCGCGCAGGGCAGTCGCTGAGGGTCACATTCGCATGTCTTTGTCGACTCTTGAGGAGGTCATATCGCGAGGAAATAAAAAGGGTGATGTGCTGGCCGTGGCGCGACTTGCTGGCATCATGGCCGCCAAACGCACGGCTGACCTTGTTCCACTATGTCATCCTCTTTCGCTTACTCACGTCACTGTTGAGTTGGAATGCCAAATGGAAAGCTCCAGTGTCTACTGTCGCGCAACAGCGGAGACATACGACAGAACCGGGGTAGAGATGGAAGCATTGACCGCAGTTCAGGTTGCTTTGCTCACAGTTTATGACATGTGCAAAGCATCTGACCGAGGCATGGTCATTGAATCCGTTCAGCTTGTTGAAAAATCTGGCGGACGCTCAGGCCTTTGGAGACGTGAACAAGACTGACATGGCTCAGGTAACCCGCCACATGGATGCCTGTGATTCCGCATCAATGCCTTATGAAGAGGCGCTTGCTGCAATTCTACGGAATATCGAACCCATCGACGAAACCGAACGTCTGCCAATTCGGCAGGCGCTTCATCGGGTTGCGGCAGAAGATATCCGCGCAACGCAAAATGTTCCGACTAATCGAAATTCTGCAATGGATGGCTATGCTTGTAGATATGCCGACCTCGCTCGCGAAGGCGAAAGCTCCGCACTTGCTCTGGCTGGTACTTCAGCAGCTGGCAGTCCTTATTCCGGTGCACTGAATAAAGGAGATTGCATCCGAATCCTGACCGGAGGAGTCGTGCCCGATGAACTCAATACAGTCATCATGCAGGAAGACTGTGCGGTCGATGGTGGATTGGTTTCGACTGTAAACACTCACCGCATCGGACAACACATTCGCGAGGCAGGGGAAGATATCGCTGCTGGCGAAATTGCAGTTACAACCGGGCAGCGGATCGGCATTGCCGAACTGGGATTACTGGCTTCAGTCGGTTGTGGAGAAATTCTGGTAAGACGAAAACCGAAAGTTGCATTTTTTTCGACCGGAGATGAACTGAAAGGGATCGAAGAAACTTTGAATCCCGGCGATGTTTATGACAGCAATCGATACACGCTCTACGGACTATTGAAAAAGGCGCAGGTCGAGCCGATTGACCTCGGAGTCGTTCGCGATGATTTTGACGAAACTGTCGCATCGCTCAAGGAAGGTGCCGCCCTGGCTGATGTTCTTGTTACCTCAGCGGGCGCTTCGGTTGGAGATGCGGATTTTGTGAAGCAGGCTCTCGAATCACTTGGGGAGTTGACGCTCTGGAAAGTAGCGATGAAACCCGGCAGGCCATTGGCTTTCGGAAAGATCGACAAAACATGGTTCTTCGGCTTGCCCGGAAATCCGGTATCCGTAATGGTGGCATTCGACAAATTTGTAAAACCTGCTCTCTACAAGTTGCGGGGCGAAAGTTCTCCGACTGCGCTTCGCCTGACCGCTCGAAGCCTGAACCCCATTTATAAGACACCGGGAAGACTTGAATTTCAACGCGGAGTCCTTTCGTTCAGCCCAACTGGAGAGGCCATCGTCCATTCAACAGGCAATCAGAGTTCCGGTGTGCTGACTTCCATGAGTCGAGCAAACTGCTACATCGTGCTGCCACTGGAAACTGGAAATCTGGAAGCCAGTGCGGAAGTTACGGTTGAGCCCTTCACAATCGAGTTTTAAGGCCAATCAAGTTGGAAACTGACTCCAATCGCAATCGATGGGATCGAAAGTATCTAAATCGCGAGCATCACGTTGATTTGGAACCCGACCCGCTTCTGGTCGAACATGCCAATCTGTTCAGAAAATTCGATGTTGTCGTAGATGTAGCTTGCGGGACCGGCCGCCACTCGATGTTTCTGGCAGGTCTCGGATGCTTTGTCATTGCACTCGACTACAGCCGCCATGCACTTCGACGCTGCAACGAACTGGCGGTCGAGTTAAATTCACGCATCCATGCTGTCGCCGCAGATTTAAGCGTTTTCCGTTTTGCACCACATTCGCTTGACGCAATCGTGTGCTTCAATTATCTGAATCGTGAACTGAATGACAACCTCCATGCCGCACTCAAACCGGGAGGTGTCCTTGTGATGAAAACGTTCAATCACAATTATCGAGAGGTGAATCCCAAATTCAACCCTGCCTACATGCTTGCACCAGGCGAGTTGGCAAGAATGCACGGAAACTTACAGATGATAATGCTGGATGATGAATGTCAACCGGCATCAAAAACCAAAAGCGCAGTTATAGCGCGCAAGCCATTGCGATAACTGGTTTGGATTAATCAACCCTTATATGTTTTGTGCCTCGGCGTCCTGCCTCGCTTGATAGGCTGCTTGCTGTTCAGCACCCGCTTCTGATTGATATTGTTCCTTCCACTCGGAATAAGGAATTCCGTAGACGATTTCACGGGCATCTTCATAACTCAGCTCATGCCCCCGTTCGTCAGCGGCAGCGCGATACCACTTTGACAGGCAGTTGCGGCAGAAATTCGCCAAATTCATCAGGTCGATGTTTTGCACCTCTGTATGGGTGCGAAAATGTTCCACCAGTCGACGAAATGTCGCAGCTTCAATTTCGGTTCGTGTTTTATCGTCCATAACAAGTTTCCCAATTCAATTTATTGCCCGCTTGGGGCCAACAGTATTGTGTTCCACCCACCGAATCTCGCCATCGGACAGGTGCTCCTTTTTCCAGAACGGGGCCCGAGACTTGAGATCTTCGACAATCTTTTCACATGCTTCAAAGGCTTGCGCGCGATGGGCCGACCAGACTGCCGCCAGCACAATCGGATCGCCAGGCTGAATGTCTCCGACTCGATGCAGAATCAAAACATCCAAAAGCTCATGTTCGCTCGACACTGATTCGGCCAACTTTACAAGATGCTGCTCCGTCATTCCGGCATAGTGTTCAAGCGTCATTGTCGTTATTGAATCACCTTCATTGAAGTCGCGCATGGTTCCAACGAATACCGCGGTCGCACCAAAGGTCCCGCCAGCAATCGAAGTCTCAAATTGGACGACTTCCTGCCATGGATCAAATGCTGATTCGAGCACCTCGATTCGCATCGCTAGCCTCCTGTAACCGGTGGGAAAAAAGCTATTTCATCTCCCTCTTCAACACTGGCGTCGAAGTCGGCATACTGTTGATTGATCGCAACCAGCGCATTTCCGGGAATCGGCAGGTCTGCTACACAAGCACTCCAGGCATCTGCGGCGGTATGGATTCCGTTGCTGGATATCGATGTTTCCCGTCTGCCGACCCGATCCGCCAAACTCGCGAAAAATCTAACCTTAATCGTCATGTATCACCCAGCTTCTGCTGATGCGGTCTCCAATTCAGCCGTATATTCACCTTTTGAGGCATAGGCATTGACCAGCGCTCGCTGCAGTGCCTTGCCATGCACTTCGCCCCGCTTGCTATCGTCTCCGCTCCAGGCTTTCATGGGAGCCTGTTGTAAAGCTCGACCATACGAGAATGTGAGTCGCCATGGTACTTCGATATCAAGTTGATTCATTCTGTTTAAATGTTGCGTCGCCTGTTCATCAGTCTGCCCGCCCGACAGAAATGCTATGCCCGGAACTTCACTCGGTACTGTAGTCATCAGACAACGAACGGTCTGCTCGGCAACTTCGTTGACATCCGCCTGTTCTGTAGAGTCCTTTCCTGAAATCACCATGTTCGGTTTCAGTACGATTCCTCTCAGTGCGACTCCCTGCTCATGCAGTTCATCAAATACGACCGACAAAGTTTTCTCGGTTTCAGTTCGGCATGTATCGATGGTGTGAGTGCCATCCATCAAAACCTCCGGTTCCACAATTGGCACTACTCCGGCCTCCTGGCACAACGCCGCATATCGGGCCAGTGCATGCGCATTGGCCTTGATGCAAGCGTCACTCGGGATTCCGTCTCCGATTGTGATTACCGCGCGCCATTTGGCGAATCTTGCGCCAAGCGAAACGTACTCCTGCAACCTCTCGCGTAAACCATCCAATCCTTCGGTGACTTTCTCTCCCGGATGCCCTGCCAGCGCCTTTGCACCCATGTCCACCTTGATTCCGGGTACGATGCCCACGCGGTCCAGATATTCCGCAAAGGGAACCTCTCCTGCCACTTTCTGACGAAGAGTCTCGTCGAACAGGATAGCGCCGCTGATATATCTGGATAGGTCTGGCGTCGTCACCAGCATCTCTCGATAGCTGAGCCGTGTCGCCTCAGTCGATTCGACACCCAGTTTTTCAAATCGAGATGTACATGTTCCAGTACTTTCGTCCATAGCAAGTATTCCCCGTCCCGAGGCAACCATTTCCTGTGCTGTAGATTCAAGCGTGTCCAGCTGCATCGTTGATATCTCCTTCGTCTGACTGTTTATCGTTTAATTCGTGATGTATTGAGTCTTATGCTGACAATTCTATGCGGAAATGCATATTTCCAGCAAATTCTTGGTTTCTGCAAATTACACCATAATGATTTTCATCGTATTCGTACCGCCCTGGACTCCGGTCTGCTCTCCACGAGTCACCAACAGCAAGTCACCTTTCTTGATGATTTTTTCTTCAAGAAATTTCTTCATTGCCTGCACTTCAATCGGCTTGTCTGAATTCTTGCTCATGTTGAAACTGATTGGATGCACGCCTCTGTACGTCGTAACTCGCCGTTGCGTCCATGCATGCGGGGTAACTGCATAAATCGGTATCCCCGACAGCGACTGCGAAAGCCACTTGGCAGTAGAACCCGATTCGGTGAGGGCAAGTATCGCAGCCACTTCGTAGTGGCGCGCGGTATACATTGTAGCCATTGCGACGGCTTCCTCGGTACTCGAAAACTGATCATCTCCCCGTTCAATTCGATCAATTGATCGGTCTGTTGATTCCGAGCCACGGCAAATCCTGTCTACAGCAGCAACGACTTTGGCCGGATGTTTTCCGATAGCGGATTCCTGAGACAGCATGATTGCGTCAGTGCCGTCCAGTACTGCATTGGCAACATCCAGCACTTCAGCACGGGTCGGATTCGTTTGGGTGACCATCGATGTCATCATTTGCGTTGCTGTAATGACAAAGCGATTGCGCCTGCGTGCAACTTTGACGAGCATTTTCTGAACTCCAGGCAGTTGCGCATCACCGATTTCTACTGCGAGGTCGCCGCGAGCGATCATGATTCCATCAGATGCATCTACGATTTCTTCAATCTTAACCACTGCTTCCGAGCGCTCAATTTTCGAGACGATTCCGCCTTGACAGCCGGTAGCGCGAAGCAATTCTCGAGCGAATCTTACGTCAACTGCATTGCGCACAAAAGACACGGCAAGGTAATCAACATCCAGCTCTCCTGCTACGCGAATATCCTGATGATCCTTCGGTGTGAGTGAGGCAGCCGTTAATCCGCCGCCCTGTCGATTGATGCCTTTCGAATTGGAAAGCTCGCCTCCAACCAGTACCACAGTCTTGATCACTGGGTCCAAAACTTCGGTGACTTCCAGTACGATGTTTCCATCGTCAACAATAAGGACATCTCCCAGTTTGACATCTTTCGGGAGACTCTTGTAGGTCACGCCAACTCGATCTTGCACGCCTGCATCGTCATCCATCTCGACATCGAGTTCAAACGAATCTCCTTCCTTGAGGAGTATCTTGCCGTCCCGAAATTTCGTGATCCGAATCTTGGGGCCCTGTAAATCTGCAATTACTGCTACAGCTCTTTGCTGTTCTGCCGCATGCTTGCGTACCAGTTCGATACGCCGTCGATGCTCGTCCGCTGAACCATGGGAGAAATTCACTCGTGCTACATCGAGACCTTTCTTGATCAAGCGGCTCATTTCCTCGTCCGAATCCGTAGCCGGACCGAGAGTTGCCACTATTTTTGTCTGTCGTAAAATCATTCTTTAATAAGCTATTGCCTGTGCGTTTGTATGCCGTTCAGCATGGTGCTCCAGCGCAGCTATCGCGTACAACGCGTTACCTTGCACATACTCCAAAAAAGCACCACCACCCGTCGATACATAAGAAAATTTTTCCAATATTCCAAACTGTTCCAGAGCAGCTAGGGTGTCACCTCCACCAGCAACAGAAAATGCCGAACTCGAAGCAACCGCTTGGCCGACAACCCGAGTACCAGCATCGAATGGAATGGTTTCATACGCCCCGACCGGACCATTCCAGATAATCGTTCCGGAATGCTCGATAATTGAGCGATAGCGTTCCCTTGTCGTGCAACCGATATCTAAAATCATATCGAGTTCCCCGACTTGTTGCATGTCCTTTTCGGAAACTTGTTGAGTACCATCCAGCGAAGGAGCAACGATTACGTCCTGCGGCAATGGAATATCACAATCGTTGCGGTTAGCCTCATTCAGTATTTCAATCGCCTCCGGTATCAGAGCGGGCTCGTACAACGATCGCCCGACGTTATGGCCGGTTGCTGCGAGAAAAGTATTCGCAATGCCGCCGCCAACAATCAGCGTCTGCGATGTTCGGCAAAGCCGCCGCAGTGCCTGCAGTTTGCCATCAATCTTGGCACCGCCCACAATGGAGACGACTGGAGTGTCAGGGCTCTCCAATGCTTTATCAAGCGAATCGATTTCGTGCTGACTCAGTAAGCCCGCACAGGCAACCGGAACAAATTCGACAATGCCGGTGAGCGAAGCATGATCGCGATGAGCAGTACCGAATGCATCCATGACATACACATCACACAACTTCGCCATGCGTCGACTTAGTGACCTGCTGCAACTAGTTTCGCCTTCCAGAAATCGCACGTTCTCACATAGTGCTACCTGTCCGGGTTCGATCGCAACACCATCGATCCAGTCTCGAACAAACAGCACTTCCCGGTTCAGCATTTGCTCAAGTATTTGAGTGACTGGAGCTAGCGAATACTGCTGATCCCAACAGCCTTCCTGCGGCCGACCGAAATGCGATACGATCAGTACAGACGCGTTGGCGTCCAATACATACTTTACGGTGTCCAGAGAGGCGCGTATTCTTGCTTCAGATGTGATGTCTCCATCTTTTACGGCAACATTCAGGTCAGCCCTTACCAGTACGCGCTTTCCCCGGAGTTCAACCTGCTGAAGCTTGATCATGTCAGATGTAATGGAGGATTACGCTGCATTCATGAATGCCAGCGTCGTATCCAGCATGCGATTCGAAAATGCCCATTCGTTGTCATACCAGCAACAAACTTTGGCTGCTCTATCTCCAACCACTCGCGTTGTCGAAGCCTCGAAAATGGACGACACCGAGGAATGATTGAAATCGACTGAAACAAGCGGCTTGTCGTTAAAGGTAAGAATTCCGGCAAGTGCGCCATCCGCGGCAGCCTTGACCGCCTCATGAATTGCCTCTACGGTCACTTCCAGTTCGGTCTGAACAGTCAAGTCAACCAGGGAAACATTGACAGTCGGCACTCTGACGGCAAACCCGTCCAGTTTGCCATCGAGTTCCGGCAGTACCAGTCCGATAGCTGCGGCGGCACCAGTGCTGGTCGGAATCATGGACTGTGTAGCAGAGCGCGCTCTTCGCAGGTCGGGATGATATACATCCGTCAATACCTGATCATTGGTATACGCGTGCACAGTCGTCATCAATCCGGAACGTATACCGAAAGCATCGTTCAGTACTTTTGCAATGGGCGCAAGGCAGTTGGTTGTACACGATGCATTGGAAATCACTGTGTCAGAAGATTTTAGAATATTGTGATTGACACCATATACGACCGTGGCATCCACACCACCACCCGGCGCGGAAAGAACGACCTTGGAGGCACCCGCTTGCAGGTGACCGGAGGCTTTTTCCTTGCTGGCAAAAAATCCGGTGCACTCCAGCACCACATCCACACCCAGTTCACCCCAGGGCAAATCCGCCGGATTACGCTCGGAAAGAGTGCGTACCAAATTTCCATTGACAGTAAAACCGTTGTCTGC
>JAKZRU010000018.1:0-26907 GCA_047517965.1 Gammaproteobacteria bacterium
ACTTCAAACTGATTGTTTTCGGCCAACCCGGGCTCTGTAAAGTATGCAAGTGCCAATGACTTTCGAGTTCGATGCCCATAAGTTCCAGATGTCACAATCCCCACCACACACTCTCCTTGATAAACGGGATGCAGATAGAACGGATCAACCACCCCATCTGTTTCCAGTTCGAGAAGTTTCATGCACCAGCTATCTTCTGAATGTCTTCGTCGCAACAAAGACTCACGCCCAATAAACATTCTGCTTTCAAGCCTCACTAAATGATCTAGCCCCGCTTCGATCGGCGTTCGCTCCGTTGTCAGATCCAATCCCCAGGCTCGGTAACCTTTTTCAAGACGCATCGAATCTGACGCAAATGCACCAAAGAAGCCCAGTCCGTACTCCAATCCTGATTCTTTGAGCGCCGAAAAAATTGCTGCCGCATTTGACCTAGGAGTATGCAGTTCCCAGCCTGATTCTCCGACGTAGGAAATTCGAATCGCCAACACCTGCATACCAGCCAGCAAGATATTCTGGCCGCTCAACCACGGAAAGGCTTCCTGCGACAAATCATTTTCCGTCAACTCCATCATCAGGCTCTTCGCTTGCGGACCCATTAAACTGATTACGCATCTTTCCTCTGTCACCGGCTTTACCTTAACACGTAACCCAGCTGCGCGAGAACGTAGCAGTTCAAGATCAATGTGAGCTGCCGTGGCAGCAGATGTCAGATAGAATTTATCATACGCTCTGCGCAATACCATGAACTCTGACAATACTCCACCAGCATGGTTGAGAACATGAACCAGCGAGATATGTCCAATTCTGCGCGGCGGTTGATTTGAACCCAGTGCCTCCATGAAAAATTCTGCATCCACGCCTGATACCTCAAACTTCGCCATCGCAGACAAGTCGCTTATTCCTACATTCTCGGCCACCAGTCGACATTCTTTCGCTACGGATTCAAACCAGTTCGTTCGTCGAAAACTGTTGATTGTTTTCGATCCACTACCATTGCTTCGAAACCAGTTTGGTCGCTCCCAGCCAAACACTTGACCGAAAACTGCCCCGACACTTTCAAACGTCTGATGAATATTCGATTTTAGTGAGCCACGTGCAGCGGGGCGTTCCTCCCGCGGGTAATGTATGTTGAACTGATGTTCATAACTTTCCACCGCTTTTGCAATTCTGTATTTACGATCGGCATAGCTTCCGAATCGTCGTGAATCAACTGTAGTTGGATCCATTGGTGCTTCGCCACCAACCATCCATTCAGCAATGAACCGTCCTGCACCACCGCCTTCCATGACGCCCATTGAGGAACCAGTAATCAACCATGAATTACTCAGCCCGAACGCGGGACCGATTAAAGGATTTGCATCGGGGGTGAATGTAATCGGCCCATTGACAATTTGCTTTATGCCTAGAGTCCCTAACGTTGGAAATCTGTTGACGGCCAGATTGATGATTGAAGCAGTTCTGTCCAAATTCGGTGGCAGTAGCTCAGCACCGAATTCAGGCGGTATTCCATCAATCGCCCATGGTTCGGGATTTTTTTCGTAAGGCCTAAATATCAATCCATTCCGTTCCTGTCTTACATACCAGCTTTCATCCGGATCTCTCACTATAGGCAATTGTGTCTCGAATACTTCAGTCAAGTCGGCTGTTACAAAATACTGATGCAGAACTGGAACTACGGGTAGGTCCACTCCCATCATTTCTCCAATCTCTCGACACCAGGTGCCTGCGGCATTCACAGCGTGCTCACATAAGTACTCGGAGTTCTGTGTGATCACTCGCCATTCGCGGGTGCGAGTTCGCTTAATGGCGGTAACTGGAGAATTTCGGAAAATTCGAGCTCCGCGCGACCGCGCACCGGCAGCGAATGCCTGTGTGGCCTGGCTTGGGTCCACATTTCCGTCTTTCGGCTCGTAAATTCCTCCGATTAATTTGTCAATATTCACAAGGGGGTGTAATTCTTTGATTTCGCTCGGAGTTACAATATGAAATTCCTGTTCCATGAACTGACCAATGCCTTGCACATGACGAAATTCATCCATGCGGTCAGGGACTTGGGTGACTCGAAGTGCACCGGTTTTGTTGAAGCCGACACTCATTCCCGTATCCTGCTCAAGCTCGGATCGATACTGACGAATGCTGTCGGCCCGCATCTGCATGATCGTCGCATTGTGTGCGAAATGCGTACAGAGACCTGCTGCATGCCAAGTAGAGCCATGTGTAAGATCTGATTTTTCCAGCAAAACCGAATCAGTCCAACCCAGCTTTGCAAGGTGATAGAGAGTCGAAGCCCCCATGATCCCGCCGCCGATGACAATCGTCCTCACAGTACCTGTCACGTTCACTAGCCTCTCATGAGCATGCCGTCGGGATCGTACGGTGCTTCCAGTAACGTGCGTGCAGCAAACAGCCTGTCAGCAACGTCGATCATGTAGGGCTTGTCGCAAACACTCTCGAGCGATTCCTCTGGGGTGCATTGAACCATGGCAAACGCAAGCGAAAGGCCTGTTCTCGGACCCAACCCTCCAGAGGTGGTCAAGCCGACAATTTCACCATCAAGCAAGACCGGTTCGTCGTGCAGGAGTAATGGCTTTTCCATAGAAGCTGAATCTACTTCCAGCAGTATGAGGCGTTGATTAACACCGATTTTCCTCTGTTTTTCCAGAGCATCGCATCCAATGAATCCGCTTTTTCCTTTGGCTACTGTAAATTCAATACCAGCCTCCAGCGGAGTTACATCCGGGCCCCATTCGTGTCCCCAATGCCCGTAGCGTTTTTCCAAGCGACAACCGTCCAGAGCGAGATGGCCGAGGTGCGTCAATCCAAATTCAGCAGCGGTTTTGCACAAGCGATCAAATACCACGCCCGCATGTTCATTCTGCACATACAGCTCCCAACCGAGTTCTCCGACAAAACTCCGTCTCAACGCTAGAACAGGTCTACAAGCAAGTTTCAGTTTCCGCGATGCTGCAAATGGAAAAGATTCGACTGACCAGTCACAACCATCAGAAACTCGAGTTAATACTTTCCTAGACATTGGCCCCATCACGCCGATCACGGATTCGTGCGATGTAATATCTTCCAAGGATAGAGCTTCAAATCCACCAAGCAATCGTCGTATTCTAGCCAAGTCACGATGCCGAGTGGCCGCTCCGCCGATGATACGAAACAGATTTCTCTCAAGACGCGTAACCGTGACATCTGCTTCGATTCCACCGGATTCATTCAACATAGTTGTATATCGTGACAACCCAACTTCCATATCCATATCGCCGGCACATAGATACTGCAGGCCATTGAGCGCATCCGCTCCTTTGATTTCGATTTTTGTGAACGGCGTTAGTTCTACCAAAGCCACGCCTTGCGCCATTCGCGTCGCTTCGCGCGTAGCGACATTCCACCATGGCTGATTTTTGTAGGTATGGATGAACTCTCTCTCACTTTCATTTTCTGCATACCATAGGGGTCTCTCCCAGGCAGACACAGTTCCGAATACCGCACCTTTGTGCTGAAGCTTTTCAAACAGAGGCGGACATCTGACATTTCTTCCGCTCTCAGACTGTTTGAGCGGCCAGTGCATGGCGAACTGATTG
This sequence comes from Gammaproteobacteria bacterium, assembly GCA_047517965.1. Taxonomy (GTDB): domain Bacteria; phylum Pseudomonadota; class Gammaproteobacteria; order Arenicellales; family JAJDZL01; genus JAJDZL01. Next base: position 3,591 of record JAKZRU010000018.1, read on the forward strand.
TAAACAGCCTCTCGCATGCGATCCGATAGCAACTTGGGGTCCGACCATTTCGGGTCAACACGAGCAATATCCACCTCCCACAAGTCAAAGGGTGGTTTCCCGTTCACTATCCAATGCGCGAGCGCATGCCCAACCCCTGCGGAAGACATCACACCAACGGAATTGAATCCGGCCGCAACGAAAAATCCGGACCGTTGCGGTGATTCTCCAACTAACGGACGGGTATCCGGAGTGAAACTCTCCGGTCCATTCATGAACATCCGAATGCCGGTATTCGTCAGCGCAGGCACTCGATGAATTCCAGCTTTCATAAAAGGGGCAAAATGGTCCCAGTCTTCATCTAGCGTCACGAAAGGTGCAAACGAAGCATTAGCTTCGGGATTCCATGGTTTTGCATTGCGCTCAAATCCTCCAATGACCAATTTACCCGTATCCCCTTTCAAATAGAGCCCTGAATCGAGGTCTCGCACTATCGGTGTCGGAACGGGCAGATCGTTCATGGGTTCGGTCACGACATACATGTGTTCAACCGCTTGCAAAGGAACACTCACACCTGCTTCATTTGCCAGCTTCCGCGACCATAGGCCTGCACAGAGTACCACGGTACCGCAATCCACTCTACGCCCATCATCCAGTAAAACAGCGTTCACTCTGTCTTTGTCAACTACAAAGCCAGTCACACCGCAACCTTCTTCAATCACAACTCCTCTACTGCGAGCACCGGCAGCATAGGCCATGCACAGATCAACTGGAGAGACTTGCCCATCTTCCTCGACATACAATGCACCCACTAGATCGTCACTTCTTAAAAACGGCAGCGCTTGACCAACTTCTGATGCACTGATCATTTCCACGCCGAGTCCGACACGTCTGCCCATACAGCAGATTCTTCTTAGTTCAGTCATGCGTTCTTCTGTTTGTGCCAACCAGAATCCACCGGTTTGGCGGTAGCCTGTGGACTGTCCAGTTTCCTTTTCAAGTCGCGGAAAGAGTTCGGTTGCATACATAGCGATACGAGTCATGTTCAAAGAAGATCGAAGCGGGCCAACGATTCCTGCAGCGTGCCAGGTTGTGCCGCTTGACAAATGGTTGCCCTCAAACAGGCAAACCGAGCATCCGCCCAGGCAGCCCAAGTGATAGGCAACCGACAAGCCGACAGCACCGCCACCGATAATTACCACATCAACGTGTTTTTTCATGAATGAACAAACTGATGAAAAGACAAATAGAGGCAATCATTGTAACGGAGAGTTCAAGCGAAACGGATTGACTTCTCTCAATGAAACAATATGCCAAATGAATTCGTGCGGCAACAAGAACCGTTCGTGCCAATGTTGTTCCAGATGCATCCTGATCTAGGATTTAGTGTATTAGTATACAATCAACAATGTGAGTGAAAACACCATTCAGAAACCATCTCGCAGGTCCGGGGGGCGTCAGTCAAAGCTTGATCGACGCAAGAAGTTCAATACGCCTGGAACTGGCAGCCCATACATTAAACGCAATGTCGGAAGGCTTTCACTTCTGGATGAGGAAAGTCTATCTCTGATCGAGAAAAATGCCGATCGAATTCTAGCAGAAATCGGTATGGACTTTCGCGATGATCCGGAAACTCTGGAGTATTTCCGAAATGCCGGCTGCAAAATCGTCAACCAGCGTGTTCGGTTCGAACCCGGATTCTGCCGCCACATCATTCTAGAAAATGCTCCCAGGAAATTCGTCCAGCATGCACGAAATCCTGAAAAATCAGTCGTGATCGGCGGTGACAATTCCTTGTTCTGCCCCAGTTTCGGACCCGCATTCGTTCACGATATGGATCAGGGGCGACGCTATGCGACTTACCAGGATTTCGAGAATCTCACTCGCCTTCACTACATGCTGAATAGTGTGCATCACTCCGGGGGAGTGGTATGTGAGCCGGTCGATCTGCCAGTGGCGGAGCGACACTTGTTCATGGCGAAGGCTCATCTTACTTTAAGCGACAAGCCGTTCATGGGTGCTGTCACTTCCCGTGAGCGTGCACAAGACACTGTCGAAATGGTCAAACTGTGGTATTCGGCGCAGACTTCGTCGACAGTCACTGCTGTCTGTATAGCGTCGTAAACACCAATGCTCCTTTGGTGCTTGACGCAACCATGCTTGACGCGCTCAAGGTTTATGCGAGAGCCAACCAGGCAGTCGTGGTCTCGCCATTCATTCTGGGCGGTGCCATGAGTCCGGTGTCCGTGGCTGCCACACTCGCTCAAGTACTTGCAGAAGTACTGGCAGGATTGTGCTTGATTCAACTGATACGTCCAGGCGCACCGGCAGTTTTTGGTACATTTTTCAGTCCGATATCCTTACAGTCCGGAGCTACCACTTTCGGGACTCCGGAAGGAATGCAATTTCAAATGTGTGCTCGCTCTCTCGCCGACCGGCTCGGCGTACCGTTTCATTCAGTCGGCGCGTTAACGGCATCCAAAGTACCTGATGCTCAGGCTGCCTATGAAAGCGCTACACAGCTTCTTGGTTCGTTCATGGCAGGTACGCACTTCATTATTCACGCTACCGGCTGCTTGGAAAGTCTGCTGACGACAGGCTACGAAAAGGTGATCATGGATGCCGACCGCTGTGCCATGCTGGGAGCATTCGCAGGTAAAATTGATCTGTCGGACGAAGTCCAGGCTTGGGATGCTTTTATGGAAGTGCAGCCAGGGCAGCACTTTCTGGAAGCTGGTCACACCCGACGGCATTTCGAGACTGCATTCTTTCAATCGACGACAGCAGACAATCGTTCCTACGAACAATGGCAGGCAGAAGGCTCCACTTGGCAACATCAACGTGCAAACGGCCTGTGGAAACAGATGTTGCAGGATTACCAGCAACCGTACATCCAACAGGATCAACTCGAAGCAATTGATGACTTTATTTCACGTCGATTGCGAGAATTTCGTAAACACCCACAATACGGATAAAAGAAACAGGATGGATTTTTACACAGACTGGACCCCATCAGGCGTTATACAAAGACGAGAAAAGTACTATGCGGCTTCACAACGAAAATTTCAGCCGTACCAGAAGCCATTGATCCTCAAACGAGGTTCGGGACAGTATTTGTGGGACGAAAACGACAACCGTCTCATTGACTTACTGGCAATGAACGTCTGTATCTCAGTCGGACATGCCCATCCGGATGTCGCCCGTGCAGCACAGGAACAGGCAGCAATGCTCTCACACTGCACAACCATGTTCTATCATCCTGTGCCAGCCCATTACTGCGAAGAACTAGCCGCTACCATGCCCGAAGGCTACGACTGGGTTGTACATCTGACCAACAGCGGAGCTGAAGCCATCGACCTGGCACTGATGATGGCACGATCCTATACGGAAAGAAACGACATCATCTCACTTCAAAGCGCCTATCACGGTCCGACTTATGGTGCACAATCCGTTACCGGAATTTCCGGATTCCGTCATGAAGTTTGTCTTCCCGGAAACGTTCAGTTCACAATTACTCCAAACGTTTATCGCGGTCCTTTTGGATACGATGTCGATCGTTATCTGGACGCTTTGGACGGCGTCATCCAGCATGCAACTTCCGGACGATTGGCTGGAATGCTTATTGAACCGATTCAGGGGTATGCCGGTGTAGTTCGCATGCCCGATGGATACATCTCAGGTGCCGCTGAGAGAATTCGCGCAACAGGCGGCATCATGATTATTGACGAAGTGCAGGCGGGGTTTGGCAGAACTGGCGATTCCTTCTGGAACTTTACGACTCACGACATCATCCCGGAAATTGTGGTCACCGCTAAGGCAATGGGGAACGGCTATCCACTAGGAGCTGTGATCGCCCGGCGTGAAATTGCCGAAGCCATGGCTGATAAGTTTTTGTTTCATACGTATGGTGCTAATCCAGTCAACAGTGCCGTTGGACGCGCTGTGCTACGCGTGATTGCAGAGGATAATCTACAACGAAATTCAAAGATCGTCGGAGGGCTTTTGCTGGAAGGACTATCTAGTTTGAAAAGCAAACATCCGATTATTGGAGACGTGAGGGGGCACGGTCTTATGGTGGCCATTGAATTGGTTAAAAATCGCCATAGCAAAGAACCGGCAACCGAAGAAACGGCAATTGTGTTCGAACAAACCCGACATCACGGACTTGTCACCGGCAAAGCCGGACCTGCCAAAAGCGTAATCAGGCTGACACCGCCAATGTGCCTCTCGCAGGAAGATGTGCCAGTCATCATTGAAGCCATGGATCAGGCTTTTGCGACACTCAACTGAGTGAAAAGGTCAATCCCCGAAGAAGAAATTACCAATGATTCGATCAGAGTCGAGGGTGAATATTCCCGCAACGATAAGCCCGACAAAGCATCCTATCATGGCCATGAAGTGACGCTGACGATGCCCTCTCCGAATCATGAAGATGGCATATGCCATGGAAAAAAGCGTAAACGTCGACAGCAAGTGAATTCCGCTGAAACCGCCTTCAGCATCAATGCCGTGAAGCCTGAACGATCCGAGCGCAACGATTGTCATCAAGACAACCCAAGTGCGTCCTATCAGCTTGCGACGAGGAGTTCCTTTCGGCATGGATAGAACTGCAATGCCAAGCAACAGCGCACATACGGCGCCTGCGATGTGAATTCCGATATCAAGTTGAGTCATAGCCGTATTCACCAATTAGTTGCTAAGATTTTAATCAGCTTCATTGACGGCTTTGAGAGATGATGCCGAAAGGCTGCAGACTCACAGTGCCAGCAATTTTTATAGATAGGCTAGTACGATTCCGCCGAACACCATAGCGCCAAACCAACTGTTTCCAAGAAAAGCAGCAAAGAACCGATCCCGATCGTCACTTCTGCACGAATATTGATGCCACACAGCCACCAGCAAAGCCCCGAACAGGCCAAGAAAATAGTATCCGTTCAAATATTCCATATAGCCGACAAGGCAAAGGAGCAGTAGTGTAATCGTCTGGCAAACACCTATCACCATCCGATCGAAGGTGCCGGCAAGCACCGCCAACGATTTTACTCCGATGCGCACATCATCCTCGCGATCGACCATGGCATAAAAGGTGTCGTAGGCTCCCGCCCACGCGATGTTGGCAAGCAGCAGAATCCAACCTATCATCGGAACCGTATCTTGATGCGCTGCGAACGCGATCGGTATACCCCAACCAAATGCGATGCCCAAGTAAAACTGGGGCAGGCTCGTCACTCGTTTCAAGAACGGATACGATGCTGCAAGTACCACGCCAATGACCGCCAGAATCAGTGCAAGGCTGTTTAGGAACAATACCAGTATGAAACCCAGCAGACACAAACATATGAACAGAATTAATGCTTCACGTACCGATACCTCACCAGTAGCAAGTGGACGTCTGCGCGTACGTTCGACATGCGGGTCAAAATCTCGATCCGCAAAATCATTAATCACGCAACCACCGGAACGCATCACAAAAACGCCAATGACCAACACTAGTACGATATGGGGTTCAGGGTTACCTTTGCCAGCAAGCCATGCCGCCCACAATGTCGGCCAAAGCAGCAGCAAACTGCCGATGGGCTTATCCAACCGCATGAGACGAGCATAGGCGCCGAGTCGTTCAAACAGCACTGTAGCCACCCTCCCGGACAGTCCAGCGTCTGATTAATGGTTGTATGTAGTCGGGGTGCTTATCCATAATCAACTCTGCAACTTGATTGACATCTGCGATCATTTCCATGTCTCTCGGCAGTTCCGCAATGCGGAACAGCTGTGCTCCGGTCTGCCGCGTACCAAGCAGTTCACCGGCACCGCGAAGCTTAAGATCAGTTTCTGCAATCTTGAAGCCATCGTTCGATTCCTGCATTACGGTCAGCCGCTTATTGGCCATTTCTGATAAGTCTTTTTTGAATAATAGTACGCACCGAGCCTCTTTCAATCCGCGACCGACACGCCCCCGCAACTGATGTAATTGCGAAAGCCCCAGTCTCTCGGAACTTTCGATCACCATCAAACTCGCATTCGGCACATCCACTCCGACCTCAATCACCGTAGTTGCAACCAATACGTCAATTTTGCCTTTCCGGAAATCCGTCATGATCTGATCCCGTTTCACGCTCTTCAGGCGTCCATGGACCAAGGCAACGCGACGTCCAGGCAGTTCTCTTTTCACAAATTTCTCCGCCTCTTCGGCGGACTCGACATCCAGAACTTCTGATTTTTCGATGATCGGACACACCCAGTACGCCTGTTGACCGGATGCACACAAACGTTCAACTATGCCGATCACATGGCTACGCTTCGATGAAGGGATGATCTCGGTACGTACCGGAATTCTGCCGGGAGGAAGCTCGGTTATGCTGGACACGTCCAAATCAGCGTAGAATGTCATCGCAAGTGTTCGAGGAATTGGTGTCGCGGTCATTACAAGCTGATGAGGCACCTGTTCTTTCATCACACCTTTTTTACGAAACGCATAACGCTGACCAACGCCGAAACGGTGCTGTTCGTCAATTACAACCAATCCCAGGTTTTTGAAATCGACTCCTTCCTGGAAGAGGGCATGAGTACCGATGACGATGTTGGCACCGCCCCATTGAACGGCATGCTCGACATTTCGACGATCTTTTGCAGATAGTCTGCCAGTCAGCAACTGGATGTCAATTCCAAGCGGAGCAAACCAGTCAACGAATGACTTCAGATGCTGTTCTGCGAGCAGTTCTGTCGGAGCCATGATCGCAACCTGATACCCGGATTCTACAACCCAAGCCGCAGCTGCCGCGGCTACCAGCGTTTTGCCGGAACCTACGTCTCCCTGTACAAGACGCAGCATCGGCATCGATCGCTTCAAATCTGCAAGGATTTGGTGAATGACTTTTCGCTGGGATTCAGTCGGCTTGAAAGCAAGCGATTCTTTCAGCCGTCTGGACAATTCCCCCGATGGTTCCATTTTGGGAGCTTTGACAGATTGTCGTAATCTCTTGTGCTGGCGACGTGCGATTTGGAAGGCTACCAGTTCCTCAAATATAAGTCTCTGTATGGCAGGCTCTTTTTGCTGTTCTTCTCTCAGTTCAAATTTTTCGGAAGCCGGAGCATGCACATATTCCAGAGCGGCCTTGAGATTGGGAAGCTGACGTGCTTCAAGCGCTTGCGGTGGCAGAAGTTCGAGGACTTCCTGATCCTTGCTGAGTTTGAGTGCGGAATTGACAGTGGCGCGCATCAACGCTTGCCCAACTCCTTCGGTAAGCCGATACACTGGAGTGAGACTGTCACCTTGTACGACAGCGGGCGGATTATCAAATGCCGAATATTCGGGGTGAACCATTTCATAGTTGGCACGCATCCAACGCACTTCGCCGAAACAGCGAAGCCATGTAGCTCTTTCCAGATTCTCTTTTTGTCTGTTGCTAAAGTGAAAGAGACGTATACACATGTTTCCAGTTCCATCGTCAATTTTGACGATTAAACTGCGACGACGACCAAATTGAACTCGGACGGTGTTGATTCGGCCGGACACCAACATGGTTTGACCGACAATCAACGAGTCGAGAGGAACAGTCCGCGTTCGATCTTGATAGCGATAAGGAAGATGGAACAGAAGATCCTTGATCTGAATGATCCCAATTTTCCCCAGCAAAGATGCAAGCTTAGCGCCGACACGGGGAAGATCCGTAACGGGCAATTCCTCTACATATTGAGGCTGATCCGAGTTCACCTATCCCTACAAAACCATGATGGCTTCGACTTCGACCGAAACACCTTTGGGAAGCGAGGCCACACCAATTGCCGCGCGGGCGGGATAGGGTTCAGTAAAATACTCACCCATCACCTCGTTTACAGTAGGAAAATTTCCAAGATCAGTAAGGTACACAGTGAGTTTGACGATATCCGCAAGGCTGCCACCAGCCGCCGTCGCAACCGCAGCCACATTCTGAAAAACTCTGTCAATCTGTGTCCTCGCATCGCCGTCCACTACTTCCTGAGTGGTCGGATCCAACGGAATCTGCCCAGATATATAGACAGTATCTGAGGATCGCACTGCTTGTGAATAAGCACCGATTGCACTGGGGGCTTTATCGGTGGAGATAATTTGTCTATTGGTCATGCTGCCGTTCCCTAGGAGGTTAAATAATAAATGATGGCTGCGGCACCGCATTCCGAGTCGCTAGTGCTTGTAAAGCCCAGTTGCAAGTTTGAGAATTATATTCTGCGCATGCAGGAGGGCAGTGTTTGTTGAGTTGTTGAACATTCAGATGTTTCAACTCCTCTGCTTGCTTCAAAAGATAACAAGCGCACACCGCGGAAAATTTCAAATTATCAATTGTAAAAGTTAGCCTTCATACTAGTCTGTATCCTTGGAAATCCCACGAACCTCGGATTCGTGGTCTATGAGAAAATCTAAAACACGGAAAGAACAGAAAACTTGCAGAAATCCAAAGAGAAGTTATCAAGTTCACTAATACTGCTGTTCTTAAATAGAGGCCTTCTAATTCGTATTTCGGTTGTAAATCTCCTCTTCGGATTCCTAAAAACCGCGAACATTAAAATTTGAATTTAATCGTCGACATAATTAAGATTTTCGTAACAACATATCTTGCCACGTGTTCTTATATCGCCCTTGACGAATTAGATGTTTGATGAGTTAGATTTGAAAGAGGTAAGGAAACACAAAAATCCAGCAGCAACGAACGTATTTGATTCTTAACAGTGCGCTGCCAGGCATTTGATTGATTTGATGCGCGACTTACATCTCTCATTTCAACTTGCTACGCTTAACATCGATGACTGTGGAATCACTTTCGACCAGTCGCATGATCCGGTCAAGGTGTTCGCGGTCCGTTACATCAATGTCAAAATCCAGTGTCGCGTAGCCGCTTCCAAGCGTATTGATTTTTCCAGTACTGATATTGGCTCCTGCTGACGCGATCCTGGTGGTTACGCCTGCTAACACTCCTTTTTGATCCTGCGTGTGCAGCCGAATGGAAACCCGGAAAGGACCCCGAGGCTTGTCGATCCAGTGAAATTTACCCCATTGTTCAGGAGGATATTTAGAGTCACGGACATTCAGGCAATCTTCACAGTGAATGACGATACCCCTGCCCAAACTGAAAAATCCGACGATTGAATCATTCGGAATCGGGTTGCAGCAATTTGCATATTTAACCACCACTCCCTCGGTGCCCTGAATGGATACAGACAACTCGTTTGACGCATGTTGATCCACTTTTGAAAATGTATCGGGAAATATCTGATTGACGATAATGCCTGCAACGCGTTTTCCGGTACCGATGTCATGAAGAATCGCAGACCAGCTATTGACACTCAACTCTTGGGCAAGTCTGTCTTTCATCTCCTGGGTTATGGATGCCGGTTTTATTTTGTAGGTCTTCAAAGCATTCTGAAAAAGCCGCTTACCCATCTTTTCATATTCGGCATCTGACTTATTCTTGAGAGCATGTCGAATCGCCATTCGAGCCTTTCCTGTAACAGCAAACTGTAGCCATCCTGGGTCCGGCTTGCCATATTTGGTGCTGTTGACCTCAACAGAGTCTCCATTCTGGAGAACCGTAAGAAGCGCTGCGCGATTCCCATTGATCTTCGCTGATTTGATTCCATCTCCCAGTTCTGTATGAATGGAATAAGCAAAATCGACCACAGTCGCCCCTTTTTTCAGACGAATCACATCGCCTATCGGTGTGAACACATACACATTTTCGGAAAACAAGCTGATCTTCAGATTGTCAAAGTAGTCGTCAGGAGCAGCAACAGTATGATCTTCCAGCCCATGAATCACTTCATTCAACAATTGAGTGCCAGGAATGCTGGATAATTCTGTTGATGCATTTCCGGTCTTGTAGCCAAGGTGTGAAGCAATTCCGGATTCAGCGACGCGATGCATATCCTCGGTCCGTATCTGCACCTCTATGGCACGACCGAATTCAGCGTGAACAGTCGTGTGCAGGGATTGATATCCATTAAACTTCGGAATCGCAATATAGTCATTGAATTCGCCTGATATCGGTTTATACCGATTGTGAATTAGCCCCAGTGTTCGATAGCAGTCCTCCACTTCCTGCACCACCACTCGAAACGCGAACAAGTCTTGGACTGCCAATAGTGAATTGCCCTTGCGTCGCATTTTCTCGTGAATCGCGGAAACGTTCTTGAAACGTCCTGACACGCTTGCGATGATGCCACGCTCCTTCAAAAGCGCCTGAATCGCGTTGATGTGTTTCTTAATGGTCTGATTGACACCACCTTTGATGTCACGTCGCACAATCTTGTTGATGGTTTCATATCTTTTGGGATAGATTGCCTTGAAGCATAAATCTTCCATCTGGCGGCCCCAGCTATGCATGCCCAGCATATAGGCAATCGGTATGTAGATATCACAGGTCTCCCGAGTAATTCTCCTTCTTTTTTCAAGGCGATGTACATCAAGAGTGCTGAGATTGTGAATTCTATCGGCTAGCTTGATCAGTATGACCCGCACATCATTCGACACGGCAAGAAAAAGGCTTCGCAGGTTTTCGTTTTTTTCTCTTTCTTTCGACACGAATTCCAGATTGCTCACTTTACTGACCCCTAAGACGAGAGTCGCAACTTCTTCTCCGAATTCTTTTTCCAACTCCTCTGGAGTGAGCTCGGTGTCTTCGAGTGTGTCGTGAAGAATTGCCGCAATGATAGTGCGACTGTCAAGATGCAACCCAGCAAGCATGTGAGCTACTTTGAGAGGATGATGGATATATTTTTCGCCTTTCAGACGGCGCTGGCCGTCATGAGCGCTGGCGCTGACTTTGTAGGCCCTTCGGACCTCTTTGATCTGGCTCTCGCTGAGATACTCCTTCAGCGAATCGCAGAGTTTGCTGAGCTGTCGCTTTTCGCTCTCCGGAAGTCCTACCCGACGATAGATTTCCGAAATTCTACTGCTCGACGACTTGTTCCGCGGGTTGGTTGTCTGCATCCGCTGCTTGAAGTTCTTCTTCTCTAGTCAGTCCTAGATCTTCAGATCGAAATTCGAAAGGTAATGACATGACAGGATCATCATCTTCGTCGAGAATGCTGGCGGTAATATGTCCTTCAGCAATCTCGCGTAATGCAATTACGGTATTCTTGTCATTGTCTCTGTCAACCAGCGGGGCAGCGCCACCGGTGAGTTGTCGCGCACGTTTCGTCGCGATGAGAACGAGTTGAAATCTGTTTTCGACTCTTTCGAGACAATCTTCTACTGTAATTCGTGCCATACTTTACCCCTAAAAACCGTATGTCCGTACTAGGAACCGACGAAAGTATAAAATAAAAAGGTGGATACCAAATTATATGATGAATATGTGTCCGTGACGAAAAAAAGCAAGGGTTAACGACTAAAATTAATTCACTATGGCTCTAGATGATTCCAATCAAGTTGTTGTCAATGTGTGGGATATTACACTGCGAATTTTCCACTGGGCGTTGGCGGTGCTTGTTGTCGTCATGTTTGTAAGTGCCAAACTTGAAAATTTTGACGTACACATTCTGGCTGGCAAAGGTATTGTCATGCTCATGATCGCGAGGATCATTTGGGGATTTCTCGGCAGCTCGAACGCTCGGTTTTCGTCCCTGGTGTTCAAGCCCAAAGAATATTTCGACTACATCGCCAAACTCCCGCAACGCACTCCAGGATATGGCGTTAAACACAGCCCGATCGGCTCTCTGGCCGTAATCGCAATACTGCTGGCCGTCATTGTCCAGGCAACTACCGGCATGTTCGCTACCAATGTGGACGGACTGGTTGAAGGGCCTTTTGCCTACTACGTCAGCTACGATTTCAGCCGCTGGGCAAGTGACGTCCATGTGACGCACAAAAAATGGCTGTTTGCGCTAGTCGTCCTGCATCTTGCGGCGAATACGTTCTATTACTTTTACAAAAAAGACAACCTGATCAAACCCATGATCACTGGCACACGACCCATACCGCGCAACCTAGCTCACACCGCGCCGACTCTGGCATCGGCATGGAGAGGCGCCGTAATCGCGCTGATTACGGTTGCCATCATGCTGTGGGTATTCCTGCAGTACGGATAGACTTGTCACTCCTTTTTCTGACGGAACCTTTTATGGCATCCGCCACAGCCTTCGCTGCCAAGCGCCTTGACTTTTGCGCCAATCTCGCCTGGATCACCGGAATCGAATGCGACTGCCAGTGCTTTTGCCGGTTCAACGATTCCTCCAGCAGCTGCCACAAAATCGGCCCAATTCTCCCAGATTTCCGCTTTTGCTTCGCTGTCTTCAATCTGCGCCAATCCAGTATCCTGCGGAAACAAATCTGGAATATTCGATGCGTTTTCAGCGATTTCAGTCGCCATGGACGCCAATTCCAAGGGCTCGCCTTCACCGCGTTTCAGAAAGTCGGAGAACGCCTTCATGCTACCCCCCATCCCTTTCATGAATTCGCTGCGCATTTCATAGGTCGCCTCAGCCTCTTCAGGCGAAGAGACTTTCGAAGGCATTGATTCGGCATGCAACGTCGGTGTCGTAAGTCCGAATGCAATCAATACAAATAATGATATTTTCTTCTTTATGCTCATGATTGGAAATTCACCTATACGTGTTTATCGGTTGACCAATACCTACATTCTAGCACCTGTTAACTCCAATTATGTCTTTCCATTGGATTTACGTATAAAAAAACCATGTAAAATCGGTATCCAATCCATCACCAAAGCACTATATGATGACCACCAGACTGACTCGCTATTCCAACGATCTTGAAAAGCTTTCGCGCAGCCATCTGCGACGAAGGCTCGAACCAATTAACGGAATCGATTTTACGTCGAATGATTTTCTGGCTTTCAGCACCGCACCGCAAATACGCGAAGCCGTACAGTCGGCACTTGAAGACGGCATACCTCTCGGCTCCGGTGGATCGCGGCTGCTGCGCGGCAATCACCGTATCCATGATGAACTCGAATCCATGGCGGCTGAGACTTTCGGCAGTGAAAAATCGCTCTATTTTGCAAACGGATATTCCGCCAACTTCGCCATACTCACCACATTGCCAAGACGAAATGACTTGATCATTTTTGACGCACTGTCTCATGCAAGCATACGGGAGGGGATATTCTCTTCGTTGGCGAAAAATGTAAAAACACCTCACAATGATGTCGATGCCATAGAACACGCGTTAGCTGATTGGCGTACCAGCGCTTCCGGCTCCTCCATGGCATGGATTATGGTTGAAAGCCTGTACAGCATGGACGGTGATTGCGCGCCACTAGGCGATTTGGTTGAAATTGCTGAAAGATATGGTGCGATCCTGATCGTAGATGAGGCCCATGCCACCGGCGTTTGGGGCGAAAATGGTCGGGGACTTACTGAACCGTTTGAGGGGCGACGCAATCTCGTTGCAGTTCATACTTGCGGTAAGGCGCTCGGGGCTGCGGGAGGGCTTGTTTGTGCATCATCGGAACTAATCGATTTCATGATCAACAAATGCAGGCCGTTCATTTACTCCACCGCACCGCCACCGATTAATGCCGTTGCGGTTATGGCGGCCCTTCGACTGCTTGATGAAGAACCACGCAGGAGAACTGACTTATTAGGTTTGATCAAAATAGCCAATAGGGAACTGGAACAAAAATTTAAAAAAAATAGCAGCAATACACAGATTATCCCCTTTATTATTGGTGACGAAGAACTTGCCCTGCGTGTTGCCAGTGAGATGCAGCAAGCAGGCTTCGATCTTCGAGCAATTCGTCCACCCACTGTGCCGGCGGGTACAGATCGCCTTAGAATCTCGATTACGCTTCACGCAACAGAAAAGAATATCAGCGACATGTTCGGTGCACTCTACACAATCGTGTCAAACACCGACACAGATATTTCATAATTTGGAAGCATGGCTGCACCTTCTAGACAAAATCCGCACGGATTCCTAATTACTGGAACCGACACTGGTATCGGAAAAACTGTCGTGTCGGCAATGCTGACACGTGCACTGAACGCAACCTACTTCAAACCGGTGCAGGCGGGTTTGGAAGAAGAAACCGATACCGAGACTGCCAAGCGCTTGTCTGGCCTTACAGATAGTCACTTCATTGACGAAGTTTACCGATTGAACACACCGGCATCCCCACATCTTGCTGCAGAAATCGATGGCATTCAAGTTGACATCAAGCGATTGAGTCAATTACCGAAAACATCAAAACCGCTGATAGTTGAGGGTGCAGGAGGTGTAATGGTACCACTCACACCGGATTTCCTGTTTATCAAGCTCTTTCGCATCTGGCAGTTACCGGCAATCATCTGCACACGAACGTCTTTGGGAACAATCAACCATACGTTACTCACCGTGCTCGCTCTCCAGAAGTATGAGGTACCCATTCATGGACTGATATTCATTGGGGATTCCGACCCAGAAAATGAAAGGATCATACCGAAATCATCCGGTGTGATTCGACTCGGACGCGTTCCCTATCTGGACGAGCTAAGTGAACATTCACTCCAAGACGTGTTTAAACGGAACTTCAATCTTAAACAATTTACCGGAGCAATATAGTTGACTCGACAAAACTCTCCTATCTGGCACCCGTTTACTCAGCACGCGGTATTCCCGAGCTTTCTTGAGATAGATCACGCGCAAGGCGCTTATCTTTACACCACAGACGGTCAACGGATTATTGACGCGATCGCTTCATGGTGGGTGATCACGCACGGACACTGCCATCCAAGTCTGCAAGCAGCCGCACGCAACCAGATCGATCGACTGGACCAAGTAATTTTTGCCGGTTATACGCATGAACCCGCGGAGACTACAGCTCAGTTGCTGCTTGAACTGACGCCTGATGGTCTGGACTATGTTTTTTTCTCCGATAGCGGCTCGACCGCGGTTGAAGTCGGACTAAAGATGGCACTTGGCTACTGGCATCATCTCGGTGTACCCCGTCAGCGAGTAGTAGTTCTTGAAAACAGTTATCACGGTGACACTATCGGCACCATGTCTGTCGGCGAACGCGGTGTGTTCAACCAGCCGTACGACTCGCTCTTGTTTTCAGTCGAGAAAATTCCATTTCCGACAGCTGGCAGTGAACAGGCGACTCTGGATGCGCTGGATGTGAAGTGCAAAGAAAATCAAAATGTTGCAGCATTTATTGTTGAACCGCTGGTGCTTGGCGCCGGTGGAATGTTGATGTACGACGCCGAAATTCTGCGGGAAATGAAACAGATTTGCGAGCGCTGGGACGTGCTCTTCATTGCGGACGAAGTAATGACCGCCTGGGGGCGTACCGGAACCCTGTTTGCCTGCGAGCAGGCTGGGGTTGTTCCAGACATTGCCTGTTATTCCAAGGGCATAACCGGAGGATTTCTGCCGCTCGCTGTAACCCTATGCCATGAACGAATATTCCGTGCGCATTACTCAAAGGATCGGAGCAAGACTTTTTTTCATTCCAGTTCCTACACGGCCAATCCGATTGCTTGCGCAGTTGCAGCAGCTAATCTGCAAATGTGGACCGACCCCGACACACTAAACAAAGTTCAGAAAGTGGCTCATATGCAGAAACTAAAACTCACTGAAATGGCACAGTCTGACGCACTAACCAATCTGCGGCGAACGGGAACGATTGCCGCAATGGACATTCAGGTGAAAGATAGCGGATATCTGTCTGAAATTGGCACCGAACTATATCTTCGATTTCAAAAAAGCGGAGTGCTTCTACGCCCGCTAGGAAACACAATTTATGTACTTCCGCCCTACTGCGTCACAGCTGAGGATCTTGACACGGTGTACGGCGTCATATCGGAAAATGTTACAGAACTGACTCGATGATTTACGGGAAACCAGCTCTTTGACTCTGCCACTGTATAAATCAGGCCACTTTCGGCAGGGTGTCATCCAGCAAAAATTCGATAGCACTCAGTAGTCGAACATACAGAGTTCTTTCTCGCTCACACAGCAACTGAACATTCTTCAAGCTCAAACTATTGTCAGCCTCCAACCGTCGAACCATGCTGTACAAATGCCCTTGCTCTTCAGCAAGCAATTTATCAAGAGACATTTCAAGACCGATCTTTTCAATACACTGCTGGAGAATTTCATATGCCCAGACTGCGCGAAATTCGACAATCAACGACATGTACAAATAGATCGTCCGGTAGTTCGACTGTCTGCCAAACAAATTCACCATACAGGCTTCGAGTCTGCCAAAGTACGCTCTTGCCGACGCGGGCGCCATCAGTGCCTCAGGCGAATAATCCAAACCGCTACCGTGCAGACGCTCCGCGTGTCGCTTGAACAGTACCGCGTGTCCGGTCTCCTCATTGAGGTGCTTTAGGGTCGGATAGTCAATCACGCCACCGCGCTGTGTCGCCATGATCTTGTAACTTCCAATATGCTCCATATAGGAAAGCGTATTCATGAACAGCCACGAGTGTTTTGAACTGCCGCACAAGCGCATGAATACTGAATTCGTCCACACCTGCAAGTCTTGATTGTTGTCAGTGAACTCGCTGATCAAAGAAGGTATCGCGATCGTCATGAGGCTGCCTGCCGCGCCAGGTCGAGCACATTTGAAGATAAAGTGGATTCGGATTCTGGCGGCATTTCCTCCAGTCCGAGCTTGCTGAATAGTGCTGCGTCATGATCGTATTCTACGTTGTCAGTCGTTAACAGTCGGTCTCCAACAAAAATGGAGTTTGCTCCCGCAAAAAAACACAGCGCCTGAAGCTCTTCAGACATTGTTCGGCGACCTGCCGAAAGCCGAAGCATGGATTTCGGCAGCATGATTCTCGCGACTGCAATGGTTCGTGCAAATTCTATCGGCTCAACCGGCTCTGCGTCTTCAAGAGGCGTACCAGGAATTGCAACAAGCAAATTGATCGGAACACTTTCCGGGGGATTGTCCATATTTGCCAGCAAGCGCAACATGCCGGCACGATCATTCTGTGTTTCACCCATGCCGAGTATGCCGCCGCAACACACTTTCATGCCTGCTTCGCGAACGTAACTGATAGTTTCCAGTCGATCCTCAAAAGTTCGAGTACTGATGATCTTTTCGTAGTATTCCGGTGACGTGTCAATGTTGTGGTTGTAGTAGTCAAGACCGGCTTCTTTTAACATGATCGCCTGATCACGGCTCAGCATGCCGAGCGTCATGCAGGTTTCCATACCCAACGCTTTTACTTCTCGCACCATGGTACAAAGGTTATCCATGTGGCTAGTCTGAGGTCGACGCCATGCTGCCCCCATACAGTAGCGTGTGGCACCGTCTGATTTTGCAAGTTTCGCATCTGTGATGACATCAGTGACATTCATCAACTTGCTCGCTTTGACATCGGTGTTGTAGCGAATCGACTGGCTGCAGTACTTGCAGTCTTCCGGACAACCTCCGGTCTTGATGTTTACCAACCTGCTTTTCTGCACCTGATTTGGAGAAAAGTTTGCACGATGAATCGTCTGAGCTTGATACAGCAGATCGCTGAACGGCAAGTCAAAAAGCGCTTGTACCCGGTCTTTCGACCACGATGAATTTTCCATAGTCTGGTTCATTACGCTGTGATACCTTGGCTGGATATGTGACGTCACTCGAATGGATATGTTTAATGTTATTAGTACTATACACCATCTAACCTGTAGAACCGTTTTGAGGATTCACAGTGTCAGCAACTGGTTCTGCATCTCAATTCAGTGGCGGGGGACAGATGAAGATATAGTCGGCTTGACACAAGTCACCACAATTCGGTTGGTTTCAGGGTTTACTTTGTTGAATATGCCTCCATGTCACATTCAATCCTCATTCCTTACTTTTGAACTGGATGTGTGATTCCCAACTAACAAGCCTTCAATCAGGTGTATAAATCGGTTCAGAAATTATCCTTTAGACTACAAATACATGACTAAATCCACACCAAATATAAGACGTGAAGATTATCGCCTTCTGACAGGTGGGGGTAAATTTGTCGACGACCTGCAATTGAATGATTTTTGCGTCGGATATGTGGTTCGATCACCATATTCGCATGCTGATATTCAACGAACAGACATTGAATATGCCAGTGCAATGCCCGGTGTACAACTGGTTCTTACCGCCGCTCATCTGCAGGCCAAAGGAATCGGCGGCTTGCCCTGTGCATCGGACTTGACGAACCGAGATGGAACGCCCATGTTCAAACCAAATCGTCCCATCCTTGCCACGGATCGAGTGCGCTATGTCGGTGAACCCGTTGCTTTCGTTGTCGCCGATACTCTACATGCCGCCATGGAAGCCGCCGACGCGATTGAAATCGATTACTCGGAGCTTGATTCGGCGAGTAGCACCAGAAAAGCCATCCACGGCTCAGCTGCGATTTGGGATGAAGCACCTCACAACGTAAGTTTCCACACTAGCTCCGGTGATGATTCGGACGTAACGGAAGCGCTGAACGACGCAGCTCATGTAGTTTCGATTGAAGTCCATCATCCGAGAATAGCGATAACGCCCATTGAGCCTAGAGCGGCAATCGCACAATATGATTCCGCCACACAGCAATACACGCTGCATGTCCAAACACAAGGCGTACACATGGTGCGCAGAGTGCTTGCACAGGATGTATTGAAAATCCCTCTCGAAAACCTGCGCGTGATTACACAGGATGTCGGAGGCAGTTTCGGCATGAAAATCTTCACCTACCCTGAGTATGCTCTCGTCCTCATCGCATCTGAGAAAGTTGGCAAGCCTGTGAAGTGGACGGCGACGCGTATAGAATCATTTGTTTCGGACTCTCACGGCAGGGCGCGCATTGATTTCGCACAGCTAGGGCTTGACGAAAATGGACGCTTTACAGCACTTCAGATTGATGGTACTGCCGATCTTGGAGCCTATCTGTCTTACGTCGGGCCATCAGTTGCTGCGGTATACCCCTATTCGGTGATCGGGCATACCTACAATATTCCGCTGATCCAGTATCGCTGTAGAGGTGTATTCACAAACGCACCTCCGGTTGATGCATATCGGGGAGCGGGTAAACCGGAAACAGTCTGTACACTGGAACAACTGATCGACAAAGCAGCTATTGAACTCGGAAACGATCGCATAGAGTTGCGCCGAAAGAATTTCGTTCAGCCTGAGCAACTGCCCTATTCAATGCCGAATGGTCACGTTATCGACAGCGGCGAATTCGAAACAATACTGGATTTGGCACTGGAACAGTCTCAGTGGAGCAAGTTTTCCGAGCGTCGTCAGGAATCATTGAACCAAGGTCGATTGCGCGGAATCGGTCTTGGAATGTACATGCATTCCACTGGCGGATCACCAACTGAAGTTTGTGAAGTTCAACTCCGAGACGACGGATCAATACTGGTCCTCACTGGCACGCAATCCGGTGGACAAGGCCATTTCACTACATTGGCAGCAATTGCTGCCGAAGTGCTGCAAATTGATTATTCACGCGTGAGCATACTGCAAGGAGACACGGATGCTCTGAGTACGGGAGGCGGAACCGGCGGCTCTTCCTTGGTAGCAATCAGTGGCAATACAGTACAAAGAGCCGCACGCCGCATGTTGGACAATGCCCGAGAAATCGTCTCACACTTGCTTGAAGTTTCACAGGCTGATATTGAATATCAAGCCGGAACTTTCTACCTGCCCGGTACCGACCAGCGCATCAGTTTGGAACAAATTGCCGCTCGAATGGGTGATATGCCGCAGGACTATCCCGGCTGCATCGGCAATGCGGAATTTGAAGGAATTAACACCACGCACCCTTGTGGAGCCTATGTTGCCGAACTCGAGTGTGATCCTGCCACAGGCGCCATTGAGGTCCTCCAGTTGATTGGAGTGGACGACATTGGCAGAATTCTGTATCCAGCCATAGTGGACGGACAGCTTCACGGGTCTTGGGCTCAGTCCGTAGGCACATCGTTAATGGAATCGGTGCAATTTGACGAACAGGAATCTGGGCAAATACTTACCGGATCGCTGATGGATTATCAGCTGCCGCGTGCTGCGGATGTTCCGTTTTTTAACCTTGAAAAATTTGAAACACTCTGCAAGACAAACCCGATGGGCGTCAAGGGCGTCGGCGAAGTTGCGAGTTTAGGTGCACCGGGCGCCATTCAGAATGCTGTTTCCAACATGCTGAGTGAAGACAGATATGTTGCACTTGACGGTCCTGCTACACCGTTAAGAATATGGAAAGCAATTCACAAAACTTTGGACTGAACTCAAAAAAAGCTGGTTATTCGTTGTCCAAACGAGCGACTCGCCCGAGGTAGCCTCCGTGATGGCGTAAACCATACTGCTGTTTGGTGATGCCTTTAAGTTCCATCAACGCTAGGGTGATTGCGTCTGCAATGGCATTCATAACCGCAATACTGGCAGAGGGTGTCAGACCTAGAGGACAGGGTTCCTCAATTACTCCCATTTCCAGGATGATATCGCAATGTTTCCTGAGTTCGGATTCTGCATGGGAAGTAATTCCAATAACCTTGCCGAGTCCAAGGTGTTCAGCTAGTTCCAGCATTTCGATGACTTCTCGTGTTTTACCGCTGGTAGAAAAAGCGACTAGACAGTCACCCTCCGAGACTACACCGAGGTCGCCATGTGCTGCTTCACCCGGGTGAACATAAATGGCTGGGGTTCCTGTCGAGCTAAGCGTTACTGCAAATTTTTTTGCGATGATACCGGCTTTGCCCATGCCTGTCGTCAGCAGTTTGCAACGGCACGACATCAGAAGTTTTACTGCATCTTCAAAGGTTGAAGTGACTTCGATTGACTGAATAGCATTCGATTCGGATTCAAAAACGTACTGAATACGCTGGATTATGTCCATTCACTGGTTGCCGCTAACAGATGAAAAATCACGGTCATTATATTGCTGAACACAATTCCCATTCGCTGTAGACGGATATTCATTTGCGTCTATTTCGGTTTTTGAGGTTAAAATCTCGAGGGGATGAAGCATTCCGTGCGTAAACCTTTGGCAGGAAGAGATTGAAAATTTTGTTCCAATTTCATTGAGTTGATGTAACATTTATTATGAAACTTGTTCAAATGTTGCCAAAATGCTAAACTTAAATTTGGCGAGATTTTGAGTTTATTGTAAACAAACATCCGATCTTCGAGATATTTATCGTTTATATTCAAGAAGATAAATGAGCAGATTGTGCTTTTTGGCGAGAAGTATATTTATTTGCAATAGAAAACTTGTAAAAAATTAATTTTGCATTATTTTCATTTTAGTAAATAATGCTATACCCCCTGCTATCAAAAAATCCCACTAAAGGGAGCAGGCTGGCGAATCGTTACGATACCTCTTCAGACTTACCTGTAGGAATCGCATTCTCTGTAAACCATATTAAGGCCATAATGTCAGATTTAATTACACATATTAGTGATGGTTCGTTTGAAGATGAAGTCATCAATTCGTCGACTCCAGTTATCGTTGATTACTGGGCGGAGTGGTGCGGCCCGTGCAAAATGATCGCCCCTCTTCTGGAAAACATTGCGGCGAACTATGAAGGCAGGCTGAAAGTTGCAAAATTGAATATAGACGACAATCCACTGACGCCGCCCAAGTATGGAATTCGCGGGATTCCAACCCTGATGATTTTCAAGAACGGCGTGGTAGAGGCTACCAAAGTCGGCGCCGTATCAGAATCTCAACTAACTGCATTTATTGATGAAACCCTTTAGTTTTACAATTTATTCGTTTAGGTTATAATTTTTCAAACTTGGTTCGTTAACTTTTCGAACGAACATCAATTTTTCTTTCCTATATTCCATATATCAGCACCTGATCATATACATACATTTGCAGTGTCGTGAGACACTGTACCATCAACCGCCGAAACCGAGGCAACATCTATGGGAATCAGCTTAACTGAGCTAAAGTCTAAAACACCAACTGAATTGGCTGACATCGCACGCAACGCAAATGTCAATGGCCCACCGAGAATGCGCAAGCAGGATCAAATTTTCGCCATTCTTAAGGCGGAAGCCAAAAATGGCGGAAACATTTTTGGCGAGGGAGTGATGGAAACGCTGCAGGACGGCTTTGGCTTCCTTCGATCGCCAAACAGCTCCTATCTTGCAGGACCGGATGATATTTATGTGTCGCCTAGTCAGATACGCAGATTCAATCTTCGAACCGGCGATACAGTATCCGGTCTAGTACGGCCTCCCAAAGACTCCGAACGATACTTTGCGCTGCTCAAGGTTGAAAATATAAACCACGAGCAGTTAGATGGTTTGAAAGACAAAGTTCTGTTCGAGAATCTGACGCCGCTGCATCCGGACCAACGCATGCGACTTGAAATAGGTAATGGCAGCACCGAAGATCTGACTGCAAGAATCATTGATCTGGTAGCACCGATCGGGAAAGGCCAGCGAGGTCTGATCGTATCTTCGCCGAAAACCGGCAAAACAGTCATGCTGCAACAGATTGCTCACTCCATTACTGCGAATAATCCCGAGTGCGAGTTGATTGTTCTGCTCATTGACGAACGTCCAGAGGAAGTTACCGAGATGCAAAGGACTGTGCGCGGCGAAGTCGTCTCATCTACCTTTGATGAACCCGCATCTCGGCACATTCAGGTGGCAGAGATGGTTATCGAAAAAGCAAAACGGCTAGTCGAACATAAGCGCGATGTAGTCATTTTGCTGGATTCAATTACTCGTTTAGCACGCGCCTACAATACGGTTGCTCCTGCATCTGGAAAAGTGCTGACCGGAGGTGTTGATTCAAACGCTTTACAGCGCCCCAAACGGTTTTTCGGTGCAGCGCGAAATATCGAAGAAGGCGGCAGCATTACCATTCTTGCCACTGCACTGATCGAAACCGGTTCCAAAATGGACGATGTTATCTACGAAGAGTTCAAGGGCACTGGCAACATGGAAATCCACCTGGATCGCCGTATTGCGGAGAAGAGGGTGTATCCATCCATCATCATCGGACGCTCGGGAACACGTCGGGAAGAATTGCTAACCGAACCAATGGAGTTAAAAATGATCTGGGCGATTCGCAAACTTCTGCATTCACATGATGATATTGAAGCGATTGAACTCCTGTCGGAACGGCTTCGTGCGACAAAAACCAATACCGAATTTTTCGCTTCTATGAAACGAGCTTCCTAAGTAGCCATGCATCGAACTAGCGATTAACGACCCCTCAAATCCGCTCTCTAATACAACAACTTTCCTGCCGAATTTCATTACACTCCTTGTAGAAACGTGTAGGGCTCTTATAACCCAAATCCGAAATTAGAGAATGAATTCGCTTAACATTAGCAAGAATTTAGCGAATTTACTGAATTTTACAGCTCCGATTATCGAAGACAGGAGCAACACGAAGAATTTGTCTGGATTTGCAGGAGATTGCCAACCTGATG
>JAKZRU010000019.1:0-3789 GCA_047517965.1 Gammaproteobacteria bacterium
TCTAATATTTATAAATTTAAACAACAACATATATACTACTCTTTATATTAAAAAAGAGACTTAATTGTAGTGGTAAATAGGTACATTTATAGAGTTAGAGCTCGAAAAGCTTAAGCTAAGACCTTCGTATTGAGCGCCTCAGGCGAGCGTTTTTCGAAAAGTGTTCAAAGCTTGAGTGTTGAAAGTCCTCGGACTAGATTTTGAAACTAGGGAGGACTTCCTACCATTTGTCAACAGCTTCTGCGGGACTGTAACCCCGCAATCAAGTTTCAATTGAATGCTATGCGGCGAGTTCATGTCTTGGGTAATCTTGATCAAAAATCTGTTGGTTTGTGAGCATCGTGCAAGCAACTTTGAGGAGTCGGTCAGCGATGCTGCGCAATGCCCTTGCGTGGCTATGGCCCTTGGCACGCAGAGCGGCGTATTTGCTTTTGCTGACAGGGTCATGCTGGACCGCGATCTGTGCCCAGTGGTAGATGGCGTACTGCAAACGATGATTCACGGCACGACGGCGCACCACACGATGCATCTTGCCGGACCTTCTTGTCACGGGTGCGGTGCCAGCAATTCGAATTTTGGCGTATGATTCAAAAACGGCATCAAAATAAAGTTCATAAGTTATTGATAATAAAGGACTTGTACTTTTGGTCGGATTCTGTTATGATACGCCAACATGAAACTGATGGCCGACCATCTGATTGGCAGACTGCGACAATGCTTTCAAAATGTCGCAGACCCCCGCAACGGCAGCAACAAACAATACGCCTTTGACGACATTGCGATGGGCGCGTTCTCTGCTTTTTTCATTCAATCGCCATCGTTTCTGGAACACCAACGAGTGTTTGAAAAAGCCCATGGCAAAAACGTCTGCGGCGCGCTTTTTGGCATTGCCAAGCTGCCAACCGACACCCACATCCGTATGCAACTGGATCGGATCGAGTGCCAGGACTTCTATCCTGGATTCGATATTGCACTTGATGTAATGAAAGAATATCAAGCACTTCAACCATTCGAGGTGTTCAATGGCAGATGCCTGGTCGCACTGGACGGGTCCGAGTTCCACAACTCGTACAGCATCCATTGTCCGCAATGCAGCTACCGACTTCGCAATTGCGGTGAAACCGAATACTACCACTCGGTATTGTGCGCCACCATGGTTGGCATTGGCCACCGCCACACCGTGGCGTTGCGTCCAGAGTTCATGTCGCCGCAGGACGGTGACAAAAAACAAGACTGCGAGCCCAAGGCCGCCTATCGGTGGTTCGAGAAAAACGCCAGGCGCTACGCCTCGTTGCGGCCGATTTATCTGGGCGATGACCTCTATGCCAAACAGCCGATGTGCGAGCGGGTCATCGATGCCGGTGCTGATTTTGTCTTCCGTGTTAAAACAGACGATCACAAAACGCTGTTCGATTATCTTGCCGGCATTGACTGGCCGAACAAGGTACAGATCCAAAAACCCCCGGGACGCAACAAACCGAACAAGGAGTACCGCTACCTGTGGACCCATCACAGGTTGCCCATCAGAGGCGGCAATGACGCATTGCAAGTCAACTATGTCGAGCTGCGGATCGGCAATGTCGCAGCCGACAAACCCACACAGACTTTTCGCTTTATTACTTCCCTGGAAGTGAACCAAAGCAACGTTGAAACCATTGTCGCATGCGGACGGGCGCGTTGGAAGATTGAAAATGAAGGCTTTAATCTGTTGAAAAACAATGGCTACCACATGCAACACAATTTCGGCCACGGCTGCGACGGGTTGTCGAACACACTGATGACTTTGAATCTGATTGCCTTTGCCTTTCATAGTGTTTGTGACCATCTGTGTGAAGCTTGGAAAACTGCCCGCAGTCAATACTCGCGTCGCCGACGGTTTTTCCTGGCCATCGACCTGATCACAGAATGGCAGTACTTCGACAGCTGGCATGCGTTGCTCAGCCCCATTGGGAATCCACAGCTGCGGCCTATCGCTGATCCGAAACTGCGCGGACCGCCATAACGCATTTCACCCATTCCGGTTGATCGGCCGGATTTTTACCCTCTTTTTCTTTAACTCGGTATACATGAATTGAAACTTACAGTCCCATAATTCGAATTGCTGAAAACTCTTTGAAATTCTGAGATCACAGTGTACAATCATAAAAGTATTTTAAATCACTATACGAGGAATGTAATCAAAATGGTCAATTTAAACAAAGGCAACGTGAGTCGCCGGAAATTTTTGAAAACCAGTGGCGCGGCGAGTGCAGCAGCAGTTGTCGGTCCATGGGTAATTAGCCCGAAAGCCCTTGCAGCTTCGGGAGAAATCAACGTACTAATGTGGACTGACTATCTGCCCCCCGATTATTTGGCAGAGTTTACTGCTGAAACCGGAATTAAAGTCAACTACGCTCATGTCGGCTCAAATGAAGAAATCATCAACAAGATGAAGACAACAAAAGGCAAGGGCGTTGATATCTGCTCTCCTACCCATATGCGTTCGCGCCAGTGGGCAAACCTTGAACTTTTGCAGCCATGGGATTACAGCCGAATTTCCAACATTGGCAACGTTAACCCGGCAATGTTGAAAGTCGGTGATGCCGAGTGGAACTTTGGTGGTGCTGGTTCGCACTGGATAGCTCAGATGTGGGGCACCGAAGCGATTGCTTGGCGCACCGACCTTTATTCACCTCCTGGTGGCGAGCCGAGTTACGGCAATATTTGGGACGGGTCTGCTGAAGGAAACACCATGATTCGACCGCATTCCGGAATGCTAGGAGCAGGTCTTTACATGGAGACAATCGGTGAACTGGATTCAGGCGATTTTTGGAGCACTTATTCAAGCGAAGAAAAGATGCGTCCAGTCTGGCAGAAAATCACTGATTTCTGTATTGCCAATAAAAATCAGATTAAACTGTTTTGGAATGATGCTGATTCGCAGAAGAACGGTTTCCTGAGTGATGGTGTCGTAGTGGGTCAGACTTGGGACGGACCACCGATTTCGCTGAAAAACAACGGTGAGCCAATCTACTATCAGGCTCCGAAAGAAGGTGCAATGGCATGGGTCGATGGAATGTCGCTGTCCAGAGCGGCCACCAACATTGATCAGGCGTACGCATTTGTCGAGTTTGCATATAGACAGGAACCCGCAGGCAAAGCGATTGACAAACATGGCTACAATTCTGCCGTTATCGGAGCTGATGTGTATGCAAATGACACTTACAAGAAGAATTTCTCTGAAGCTTATCCAGGCAATGCACTCTCAAATCTCAATCCTTGGCCAATAGAACCGCAGTGGTATGCTGACGTCAGGACCGAGTACCGTAATAAGTTCGTGAATGCCTAGCGCATAGACGATGATCTAAGTTCAGGCGCTCGCGAATGAATCGTACGTGAGCGCCTGATTGATCAAGCGTCTAAGAATTTTGATTTGCTGGTTCGGAGGTGCCGACAATGAGCGCAGATGTAAGGCTTGAAGATGTGTGGATTCGATTTGGCGACTTTGTAGCTGCCCGTGAAGTCAATCTGCATATCCAGGACGGAGAATTTTTCACTATTCTAGGTCCGTCCGGTTGCGGAAAAACCACTTTGCTTCGCGCAGTATCCGGTTTTCTTACCCCATCCCAAGGCAATGTCCTGATCGGCGGAGCAAACATGGAGGGGATAGGTCCGAATCGAAGGCCGACTGCACTGATTTTTCAAAATCTCGCCTTGTTCCCGCTCATGACTATTTGGGAGAATATTACGTTTTCGCTGGAGGTTAAAGGAGTCGGCAAAGTCGAGCGTCGTAAACGTGCAGATGAACTG
>JAKZRU010000020.1:0-9103 GCA_047517965.1 Gammaproteobacteria bacterium
ATTTTTGTGCAGCATATCAATCACCCTACAGTTCCCCTCGGTACTGAGCGGTTGAGAATCACACCGACACCATTGCATACTGATGAAATGATCCATGAACTCGTAGAAGCGTTGATTGACGTATTTGATGAACTTGGACTACGAGGAAACGAGTGAGACGAATCCGTTTCGCTGGAGTGCGGTCTCGTAGACTCAAACAGATCATTTGCTCTCCCGCAAAATATGGAATTTTGCATTCAGCTGTCCGCTGATTATCCAGACAAGTCTTACGGCGGTGACCGAGTTTGCCGCGACATGCTTGATCAGGCGGTGCTGGCTGACAAACTAGGATTCGAGTCCGTTTCGATGACTGAGCATCATCTGATCAACTGTTTGATGATGCCGGCCCCGTTGCAGTTTGCTGTCAAGATTGCAGCGCATACCCAAAATGTGAAAATCATTACTTCGGTCGTGGTGCTGCCTCTGCACGACATGAGAGTCTTTGCAGGGGAGATTGTTGTTGCAGACATTTTAACCGAGCAAAGGTTGCTGCTTGGCGTAGGTCGAGGTGCCTATAAGTTTGAGATGGACGTCTTGGAGTCCCAATCGTTGAGACACAGGAACGATTTGATGAAGCACTTGAGGTGCTGCAGGCGCTTCTTTCCAAGGAATAGGTTTCGTGGAACGGCAAGTTCTACAAATTCGACCCACTTACGATCATGCCGCGCCCGATTCGGATCGGTGGTCCGCCGATGATGATGGTGGCGGTGGTAAATCCAACCAACGTCTATAGCTATGCAAAACGCGGGATGCACATTCAGACGACTCCACTTTTGGGCAATCAGGAATTGTTGCTGAAACAGGTTGAAAATTTCAGACTCGCTCAGAGTGAAGCACAAAGCAATGGTAATGATCTCACCCTGACACTGTCTCGTGTTGCATTCGTTTCCCGCACTGATCGTGACCGCCGCAGACACATTGAAAAGGCTTATTCATACTACAGTCGATTTGACAACATATTTACTGGACCAGGAATTGTAGATGCGGGAATGATTCGTCCTCTTCCACGCGACCAGACAATGGGAGAACTTGCTGAAAATCTCCTTGTGTGTACAGCAGCGGAAATGGTTGACAGGCTAGCGCCTTACGCTGAACTCGGAATTGATCGGATGGTGCTGAATATCAATTTCGGAGTCGATCAGTCGGAGACTCTGGATTGCATACAGAATTTCAGTGAAGAGGTCATGCCGCATTTTTGTGAAAGTCCAACATCCGAATCGAAATCCCACTGAGTGAAACAGGGAGATTTCCTGCTTTGGGCGTAAGCAAGACTGAAGTGAAGAATACCAATCAAAGTTCCGCTAGACACAATGTTGATGATGTAGTTGATTGCACATTTAGCATTGAGGGTGACGGTCCTCAGCTATTTCTCATTCACGGTATCGGCGCGGCTAGAAATGCCTGGCGATTTTTGCTCCCGGTTCTGAGCAAGTATTTCACAGTCGTTACTTATGACCTGCGAGGTCATGGTGAATCACCGATTCCTGATGGCGAATTCGGACTGAATGAACTTGTCAGTGACTTAGAAAGTGTGCGAAAGAAAACCGGAATCGACCGCGCTCATTTTGCCGGGCATTCGCTCGGTGGCATGATCGGACCTGCGTATGCGCGCAGGTATCCTGATCGTGTGCTGTCTCTGGGATTGCTATCTACGGCGGCTGGAAGATCGGAAGACGACAGTAGAAATGTCTGGAAAGTGGTTCATGAAATGGAACAAAGAGGAATCCCGAACGTTTTGCCTATCCTGACTGGACGGTGGTTCACTGATGACTTTGTCGCCAATAATTTTGACATTGTAGAAGCCAGACTGCAGCAGGTTATGGACACCAACGAAAAAGTGTTTATGAACGTTTTCAGGATTTATGCCGGTACCGAGATGTTGCCTTGGTTGCACGAAGTAGAAGCTCCAGCACTCATCCTGACTGCTGAAAATGATGGCGGCTGCAACCCTCGATTGAATCGATTAATTGCTGATGAATTGCCAAATTCAGAGCTAATCATTCTACCAAGATATAAACACTCGATTTTGCTTGAAGCGGGTGCTGAAGTGGCTAACCATCTCGTCCGATTCATCAAGAATTCTGCTTCTTCATAATTCTGTGATTCAGGTTGGAAGAAGAGCAAGTATCGGATTGTCGGAATCCAATCTCAATGATTAGAGTGTGAGAATGCACGCTCCTGTCTCCTCTCACATGAATTTTCACGTTTGGGTGATGCTCGTTGTGCTTTCCATGTTGTGGGGTACATCATTCATTTTTACTGAAATAGCTCTCGAAGATTTTCGTCCCCTGACGATAGCAACGCTTCGGGTCAGTGGTGCTGCCTCAGCACTATGGATTTATCTCTTGATTATCGGAGCCGAAATTCCTCGAAGTCTCAGTATCTGGGGTGCGTTCCTGATTATGGGGATTGTGAACAATGCTATTCCTTTCGCTGCCATTATGTTCGCGCAGACGTTGATTTCGGCGTCACTGGCATCGATTCTGAATTCGACAGCACCCTTGATTACTGTTGTTTTAGCGGGCATACTGCTTTCTGATGAACGAATCACGGCGGCACGAATATTCGCCGTGATTTTGGGTTTTATCGGCGTTGTCGTCATGATTGGCCCGCCTGCTCTACTTGGAATCGGAGCTGATGTACTTGCCCAGTGCGCTGTTCTTGGAGCGTCAGTTTCCTACGCGTTTTCGGCGGATTTCGCTCGACGATTCAAAGCAATGGGTCTGCAACCAAGCGTGCTTGCAGTCGGGATGTTAACCATGTCTTCCTTGTGCCTGGCTCCTGTTGCGATTTTCTTTGATCGGCCGTTCACACTGAATGCCCCTGGGATTTCATCGATTGCAGCGGCCGCTGGAGTCGCGCTTCTTTCGACTGCGCTGGCATATATTCTGTATTTTCGTATACTCGCCGCAGCCGGAGCTACGAATCTGCTGCTGGTTACATTTCTGATTCCTGTATCAGCAATTCTGCTTGGAGTGAACTTTCTCGGTGAATCGCTGAATCTGAGTCAGATTATTGGAATGTTTCTCATTGGATTGGGGCTCGTTGTCATGGATGGCCGGATTTTTAATCGACGCAGTTGAATGAATGCTAATGCCATATTGCAGCCGAGAATAATTCCACAATTGACGTACTGCAATCACATGCCGATTCGATTCAAAACTACAATACTGTAACTATGGATGAAATAAGGGCTGTGTTGAAAAACTATCCAGACGCACGTTTTCAAGTCACCGACGACAGGGATATAGAGAGAATATTGCAGAATAATTGTTGGAAAGACTGCACAGATTTATCCCAAGGTAGAAAATGACAATCCATAAAGCACTTGCTCCCGAATGGTATGTTGATCCTTCAATTTACCAAAAGGAAAGAAGCTTGATATTTGAATCGGCTTGGTGGTTAATGGGGCCGGCTCATACTCTTTCCCAGCCTGGCGACTATTTGTGCGACACCATTTGTGGATGGTCAGTATTTGTATTGCATTCCAGTGACGGAGAACTCCGAGCGTTTCTGAATGTGTGTCGTCACAGGGGTGCCAGCCTGCTGAAAGTCGGCCATGGCAATGTTGATTCAATCCGGTGTCCGTATCATGGCTGGTTGTATGACGATCTCGGCAATTTTCTGAAAGCGCCGCGATTTGGTGTCGACCTGGATGACTATTGCGACGACCTGGCATTGCGTCGCATTGACCTTCATGTCTGGAACGAACTTGCTTTTGTGAAAATCAATCCCGACAGCGGCAGTGATTTCAACGAATGGATTGGAGAAGTAGCTGCACTGAGCGAGTCTTTTCCGTCACCTGCCGATCTTGGGTACCACGGAGAATTCACCGTGACCGGTGAACTTAACTGGAAAGCATACTGCGACAATACGGTCGAAGGGTACCATCTCAATCTGATTCATCCTCGTCTCGGAAAAGCGCTTGCCGGTGGTGCCGTTGAGCTAATCTCTGTAAACAATGGCCGTTCAGTCGTATTTGATATCACTCACGGCAGCGGTGGTGGCGGACAAGGACTTCGAGGCCGCAAAGGAATGTGGATATATCACTTTCCGGGATTACAACTGGTTCTAGGTGAGAAAGTTTTCAAAGCCGAAAGAGTCGAGTCTGAAAATTCAAATCATGTTCGCTCAAAGAACTGGGCATGGTATTCAGGACTGAACGCAGAGGAAAGAGAAGATGCGTTCCAGTGGGCGAAACAGATCGTGGAAGAAGATTTTGGAATCTGCGGCCAAGTAACGCGAAACATGAGGGCAGGTTCTTATGTGCCGGGTCCACTATCTCCTGTTATGGAAAATCATGTGGCGAGATTTCAGGAGATTATTCTGGACTTGCTGAACGACTGAACCATACTATGGTGCCGGATTTCACGATATTGGGCTATTGCAGACTAGCTGATCTGGAACTCAAATCGCTTAGCGACCGCCGGTGACATCCAAAATTGTTGCGGTGCAGTACGACGATTTGTCGGACAGCAGCCAAAGAATTGCTTCTGCAATTTCTTCAGGGCGCCCCATCCGCCTCATGGCAATGGTATTTATCATTCGTTCGAATCGTTCGCTGTGCCCTGCGCCATCGTTCATTTCCGTATTGGTGAATCCGACTCGTACTGCGTTGACCCGAATGTTTTCGCTAGCAACTTCCTTGGCAAGCCCGATAGTGAAGGTGTCAATTGCGCCTTTAGAGGCTGCA
The DNA here is from genome assembly GCA_047517965.1 of Gammaproteobacteria bacterium. Lineage (GTDB taxonomy): Bacteria > Pseudomonadota > Gammaproteobacteria > Arenicellales > JAJDZL01 > JAJDZL01. The sequence continues at coordinate 4,733 of JAKZRU010000020.1, forward strand.
TAATCCACATAGTCGTTTGGAGATCCTAACCGAGCAGCACCTGAGGTGTTATTAATAATTGAACCGCCGCTGCCGCCCCTGGAGACAGACATTCTTCGAATAGCCTCTCGGGCGCATAAAATTGCTCCAACAACATTGACTTCAAATATTCGCTTGATGCGATCAACGTCATAATCTTCGACTCGAGACAATGGCGCAATAATTCCAGCGTTGTTGACGAGTGCGGAAATTGTGCCGAAACGGTTGTCAATTTGTTCAAACATATGCACGACTTGATCCTCTTGCGAGACATCGGCTTGCAGGGCAATGGCTTCGCCTCCCATTGCTTGAATTTGTGCAACGATTTGCTCAGCCCTATCTTTCCGTTCTCGAAAGTTAACGGCAACGCGATAGCCGTTTTGTGCTGCTAATAAAGCAGTTGCAGCGCCGATGCCTCTGCTACCACCCGTTATCAGTAAGGTTTTATCCACTTTCTCAGGGTTCGCTAATCAATTTGTTGGCAACAGTCAGACACAGTGTACGGCGAGAGTTTGCTGGCTTGAAATAAGGGCGAGTTTTGAATATTCATCGTTCGGAACAGCCATTAACCTGTTCGGGGTTGTTATTTCTTTGTTGTAGTAATAGTTGTGGATTTATTCTCCACACCTGTAAATTGATTGTACAAAAAAAATGGATTGTGGAGGTATCGTCTCCGAGTTACCAGTGTTGAAGTTTGAAATTTATTGCGATTTGAGTAAACAGATAAATTTCCGGTCAAATTAAGTGTGACGGGATGTCAATTGTTGTGATGAGGTTGGTTATGAATCAAATTTACGGGTTATAAAATGAGTAATTTTGCATAATTTTCATTGTTACAGAAATGTCCCTTTAAATCTGACAATTACTGACGCACTTATTTTGTGAAATTTGAAAGCTATTTGCATTGTCCCTATAATTTCTCACCGACCGAAGTAAATTCCTTTCAGGTGAGATGTCACTTCAAGTGATTTAAATCTCCCGCCAAAACTGAATTGCTACTTGATGCAGCCATCGGCACCATAGAATTACAGAACTTACCTTCTCGTCTGCGGTTGCAATCAATGCGAATGGTGCGGGCAGCAAATTCATGCTGAAATTCACAGCGGGTGTTTGTTCTTGAACTAGATTGGAACCATTCTCCGGTTCTGTGCGAAGTCGGCTAGTCAGTTGAATCGCATTATAGAGAGAGCAATCTGAACTTCTTGATGCGAATTCCGCGTAGTTTACGTTTTCGGATTAACCCTGAACTTAGAACTGACTCCTATTGGCTTCGTCGAACTTCTGTTGCACGAGGTGAAATGGAGGAAAGAACATCCGACCTGTCTAGCAGATTAGAAAGAATTTGGAACTAAAACTATGAAATGAGGAAATGTGTTATGAGCTATTGGGATATTCAGTATCAGGAGTTGAAGACAGAGGTTGAGTCCTTGGTTGATCAGCTACGTAATCTAGATGAAGACGAAAAGCTGGAAAAGGAATTGAGGTGCGTAATTGATTTTGATGTAAATCAATTTAAAGAAAAAATTTATGCGTTCCTGAATGAAAACCGGGAAGCCAGTAATCAGGCCAAGGTATGTAAGACATTGAAGTCAATTCGTAATGCGGTGGGGTGCTTGAAAAAAGCAATCTCACAAGGAGATGGTATAGGACGGTCATTGGTACATTCGGCTCAGAATCTACTGGTGAGTTGCCGGCACCCGTTTGAGGAAGCCTGTAGAAGTGCCGACAGATTTAGCAAGAAATTCAAGAACTATGAAATACAACAAGAACTGAGACGCACTGAAGATATACAACAACATCCTACAATTCATCTCAGCGATAATTATCAGATGAAGGAAATTAGGTCAGTCGCCAGGCTAATGCATGTTGGGAAGGCGCTAGTTAACTGTGCCGAAGAATTTGAGGAAGCATGTGATCGCATAGGCGGAGTTTTTGCAGGACTGGCAAAAATATTCGTTGTTGAGAAAGACGGCGCACCAGTTTATTTACTGCAATTTGATATGGATAATCGAGAAATTACCGACTTTAGCGCTAAAGACGACGATCGCGATAATTTGGTAATTTCGTATGAATTGGCAATGGAAATTCTTATAAAGCTTGATGTAAGTGGCGACGTAATACCAGAGTTCATACGTGTAGGGGCATTCAGCAAATTTAAGAATGGGCGATCTAAACCCGATTCATTTGTCAATAAAGGGCAGGAAATGTGGAAGTGGAGAATTCAAGACGAGCTTATCATTGCCGTTGATAAAAATTTAGATGGAGATCTTCGCTGGTCACGATTTAAAATGCCATTTAGAAATCGCTGTTGGAGTCGTCGCGATTCTTTTCGTCAGCACGAATCTCACCACTACGAACTTGGTGTGGAAGAGTTATTAGATTTGATTTTTCAAAATCCAGATTTATTGGGATACCTGCTAGAACCTGCAATAGACTGCCGTTAGAATCCTTGCCGTCTTCGCCACTCACCTAGCGTGAAAACGTTAATTCTTTTTTTTGGTGTTTCAACTCCCCAGAATTATTTGAACACAAGAGCAACCTGACACTCACATAGGAGTAAAAAATGAAATAATCCACAATCGATAGAGAAAGCTGTATTGATGACATTATTCAACAAATTAAGAAAGAATTGGATGGGGATAACATAGAAGACAATACGGGGCAGGCCTTAACTACTCTGTACAACGTTGCCATAAGTTTGGATAAACATGATGCCTATGTATGTGCAACGATAGATAATGATAATGCTCATCCTGAATGGCTCTATGATTTCTCTTGGTGCAATTATGAGGATGGCAGATTAGATAATCAGCGTCATCTAAGAAATCGTTGGAATAACAAACTAAATTCCCTTCCATTGGTTGCCGAGTGTGAGTGGGGAGATAAGTGGGACGTTATTGACGACTTTGAGAAACTCCTGATAGCAGGCAAAGGCACTCTGATCCATGTCATGATCTACGCTGCTAATAAAGTTCCCGCTAATTTTGAAGAAAATCTCTGTAGTCGAGTCAATGCTTTTGAAGGAACACAAAAGGGAGACACTTACCTACTTGTAGTCTGGGAAAATGAGGACAACAATCGGAACGAATCTGGGAAATGGAGATATTTCAAAATCATAAGTACCAAACGGCAACATAAGTTGCAGAATTTGTAAATCGAATTTCAAATTATTGAATTTTTGATTGCTGAGTCATTCTGAATGTAAAGAGCTTACAACAATGTTTACAGGTGAAAAACTGTTATGTGGGGATTTGATTCCGAATGAGGTGATTGAACATATCTTGATCCCTCTCAATTCAAATGAAATATGGTCAGCATCTATCGGTTGAAAGACGCGAAATTCAAAAAATGTTGCAAGTATTTCAGGTTTGTTTGGAGTATTCGACTAGAGATAAAAAGAGAATGTGGATTTACTGGGATATTTGGATTCCTGGGTTTAAACCGAAGTTCCGCACTGATTTTGCCGTTTTTGGCAAAGCAACTCTTTGAAATCATATAACTTTTCTTTCAATTTATAGTTGATTATTTTTCGTATTGTAGGCAGACATATTCAATAATATTTGTAAATACTACATCATGTATGTATAATATCCCTTATTATCAATACATTTACATTTTCGTTGTTGTAGGCACGCAATGTCTGATCCATCTCCCCGCATGCACCTCAGTGTCGTTGACTCCAAACGCGGCAGCAAATCCTACCGCACCGTGCTGCTCAGAAGCAGCTACCGAGACAAGAACGGCAAATCCCAAAAGAAAACCCACGCCAACCTCACGCATCTTCCACCGCATTGGATTGAACTGATCCGCGGCCTTTCGATGGGCAAACAATACCTCGACGTCAATGACGCTTTTGACATCGTCGGGGTACGCAAGCACGGCGCCGTCGAAGCGCTCCTGCGCGCATTCCAACAACTGGGCCTGAATTCTTTGATTGCAAGTGTTCCACAACGTAACCGCGACCTGGTCTGCGCCTTGATTGGTGCCCGAATCATTCGCCCGCACACCAAGCTCGCCACTTGCCGGTGGTGGCACGATACCACCTTGCCACAACACTTCGGTGTCGAAGACGCCGACGTCGATGAGCTTTATGGGGCAATGGACTGGCTTTTGAAGCATCAAAACGTGATTGAAGGCAAGCTGGTGCGTCGCCATCTTCAGGCTGGCGGTTTGGCATTGTTCGATCTGAGCTCCAGTTATTTTGAAGGCACCGAATGTCCATTGGCCGAATACGGCTACAGTCGAGACGGTAAACGCGGCAGGCTGCAGGTGAATTTTGGGTTGCTGTGCGATCGCAAAGGCCGGCCTTTGTCGGTGACGGTGTGTCGGGGGAATTTGCGTGACAGTCAAACG
>JAKZRU010000021.1:0-8311 GCA_047517965.1 Gammaproteobacteria bacterium
ATGAGGCGCCATTTCCGAAAATTTCATGACACGACAGGCATCCTTCCCGCCGATAGATGATTTCCCCTTGCAGGGTGTTGGGAGTTTGCTGGTAAGTGAATCGGACGGGTGGCGGTTTCAGATAGATGACACTGCCTACGACTACTGCAAATGCAATGATCAGCACGGAACCGGCTATGACAATCCACTCACCTAATGTGAATTTCATACCTGCCACCGGTTCAGTCAACTATAACGGTCGTCGTCGCCTTCTGTAAATATCTGATCCTTTATATCTTCGTCAAACTGGTTGTTATTGTAAGCCCAGTAGATGACAATGACGATTGCAACCAGCATGACTAAGCCGGATGCAGCCCAGATAAAAGGGATCAATGATTCAGCATTCAAGATTAAAGCCTCGTTGAAATAGAAATTACCGTGTCAAGAATCAGGTGGAATTACCTTTCTTGGGTAATTCGGTGAGTTTGGGTTGGCTCGAAGTCCGGATAAGAACGCGGTCAGTTTCCCCCGCTCTCCATCGGTCAAGAGTCGAAAATCAGGTCCAAAGTTTCCATAGTGTGCGGTTCCAGCTACCAGAGTGCCGGGGTCCGTAAGATACTGATGTAGCCACTCCGCTGTTCTTCGAGTGCCTACGCCGTCTAAAACAGGAGCTACGCCGACTTCACCAGTGCCCATTGCCCTATGACAGCTGTTGCAGCCCATTTTGCGATATACCAGATGTCCTTCCAGACCGGTTTCATCCCATTCGTAGTAATTTCGTGGAGGGGGTCGGTCTTCCAAGGTAATCTGCTGATAGCCTCGGGCTATTGCCGCGATGACAACGATACCTGCAAATACGAACATGATCTTTTCACCTCGTTTCACAGCTACCCCCATCTGAAAATTGTCGAGTTAAAACACTACGTGAAATAATAATTCCGAAGCAGCATATGCGACAACCAGAGCAATGCCGACAACACTCAAAGACAGAACGACTCGCTCAGCTCGCTTGAGACCCTTTAAAGGTCCGATTACAAAGCCAGACATGATTACGTAGACAAATACTCCGATGATGATCAGCGCAAAAATTAGCGCTGATATTTGATCCGTAAATCCCACTTATCGGGCAATGACAGATTACTGTGATCCCTCTTCATCATTGATTTTCTCGCTGCCCCGCTGTTTCCATTTCTGAATGTTGATATACCAGATGACTCCGGAAATGCAGGTCAGAACGACGATAATCTGGAAAAGAACCATGTAGTAACCCCAGTCCCACCAAGGTTGCTTACTTGTAGCGCTTACAAACGTTGTAGTAACTGTATCATATCGCTGACCGAATCCAGGCCACGGCATCGTCCACAGGAATGCTTGAAATACCGTCACTGCGACGATCAGCACTAGCCACCAGGGAATCTTTCCATTTCCCTCCTTAATGCCGTCATATTCTTCGTCGCTGAAGAGTCCGAATACTTCGCCTTTATCTTCAAGTTCGTTGTGCTCTGCCATGTCGTGCAGTCTCCAATTGTTTCTACTTCATTGTTTCTAAAAATGCGATGATTGCATCCAGTTCATCATCTGTAAGATGCTTGAAAGCTGGCATAATCGAACCGGGTGTTACCGCTCTAGGATCTCGATGATGAACATAGTGCCAGGCCTTGACGCGGTTGCGGCTTGCAATATGCAGCAGGTCTGGAGCCTTTCGGTCGGAACCGAACAGGCTGGGCGCTTCTCCCTGAATGTCACCCGCTTCCGGCGGAGCGCCAAAGTATGCCCAGTCCTGTGTCTGTTCCGGCAACAGGGTATGGCACCACCAGCAGCCTTCCCGAATGAAGATTTTCTTGCCTTTGCCGGCAAGAGTGGGTGCATCGTTTCCAGTCATCCATGGATCATAAATGGACCAGGCGCTATGTCCCAAGATCGCTTCTTTTTCAATCGCCAGCTGAGTCTGCGGAATCTCGTTCATATACGTTGAACCGCCGACAATGGTTATCGCAATCGATGAGAATATCACCAGAACAACAAGAACCGCACCCATTACATACTTTGGCATAGTTTTAATCCTCGAACATTAGCGTTATCTGGTCATCCCGCCGCAGGTACCGGTGCCGGTACTGGCCGACTGCCTGAGGTGGATGCAGGTGCAACCTTCTTGCCAAATTTGGCCGTCATCCACATGTTGTAGAGGAAGATCGGCTGAGAAAAAATGATCAAACTGCCGAACAATACTCGACCAACCATATATGGATGCGTAGCGATAACCGATTGGATGTAGGGTATCTCGTAAACCTTGGCGGCGCCTTGCACCAGACCTGCTGCGGTGAGTACTGACCAGAATCCTAAAAATCCGATGGCCATCATCCAGAAATGCAGACGTGCGAGTTTTTCACTGTACAGCTCTCGTTTCAGCAGTTTCGGCAATCCGTAATAGATCGCGCCAATTTCGATGAAACTCGAAAAACCAAGCAGTGCAAGATGTGCATGCGCAACGATCCAGTGTGTTCCGTGAATGTACCAGTTCAATGAACGTGTTTGCTGGAATGCACCCTGAATATTCAATGGAATGGCGAACAATACGCCAGTCAGCACCCACTGCAGGGGAATATTTTTGGTATACATCCACCACTTGTCTTTCATCGTCATCAGCATGTTGACGACAAATGCCAATGCAGGAATCATGATCAGAACGCCGGAGACTGAAGCAAATGATTTTAGCCATTCAGGAATCGGTGCACCCATCAAGTGATGCGCACCCGGTGTCGAATAGAAAGCTGCGATAGACCAAAAGTGAAGGTGACCAATTTTGTGGCTGTAGAGCGTATTCCCCGAAATTTTCGGAATGATGTAGTAAGCAATCGCCGCCGATACAGGCGTGATCCACAGCCCCAGAATATTGTGTGCGTGCCACCAAGTCATATAGGCTTCCGCCAGCCCGGTAACCGGGAACAAGTCGGGAACTGCACCGATAAAATAACTAAGCAGGATGAACAGCAGAGCTGCACCGAAAAACCACATCGTGACATACAGCCCCTGGGTCTGGCGATTCAGCATCGTAAGCCAGATGTTGACTGCAAGCGGGGCGAAGATGAACAAAATAACGTAAATATCGAGCGGCCAAATCAGATCCTGGTATTCGCGACCCGAGGTCATGCCGTTTATCAGTGTGAAAAAGACCGCAACCATGCCGATGTTCCAGGCCCAGCAATTCCACAAACCCAGTCTCTCGCTCCATAATTTGGTTTTGCACAGAGCCGGTGCTATATAGCACATCGCACCTGCAAATGCCATGGATATCCAGCCGAAAATTACAAAGTGCACGTGCACTGGACGCATTCGCCCAAAATGCAGCCAGGGAATATCGTTTGGAAATACATCGGGCCAGGCAAGCCTCATTGATGTCAGCAATGCCAGCAAAACTCCGATGTTGAACATGACGATCGATGAGAAAAAGAAGTGCTTTGCTGCAGTTCCTTCCGCATAATCGTTGCGAGTCAGTGGATTAGTTATCATTATTCCGTTCTCCGATTGCAGGTATCGCTGTCAGATGAGCTACTTGCCTTGTTTGATCATGACGGAGTTCATATACCAGAAAGTCAGTGCTGATACTACTCCCGTGCCAATTGAAATTGCGAATCCCCAAACTAGCAGACCTGTCCACTCTTCATGACTGCGCATGCCGATCAAAGGCAGGAAAGCTAACTGAAATACGGTGCCGAGCCCGACGCCAACGATGAAGCCGTTATAGAGAAAATTAAGTAGCCGGTGCATCTAGTGACCTCCTTTCCGCTTGAAAACTGTTAGAAAAATATTCGTGATAAACAGCCAGTATCCGAATCCCATCAGAATGGCTGTCGTAATGATTATGACATGATGGATGGACCCGACTGCATCCAGTGCTTGCTGATAAGTCATGCCATCGAGAATCATGTTGCCTTCGACAATTCCGAAAAAGACCAGTGCACAGAAGAATCCAAGCACTCCGATTGTAGAAAACCAGAAGGAAGTGTTCGACAGGGTTTGACTGTATATCGGTCTGTGAATAATTTTGGGCAGAACATAGTAGAACAGTCCCATGATCGCCAGCGTGACTCCTCCGACCAAGTTGATATGGGCGTGAGCGAGCGGGTCAATCATGTGCCCGGCCGGGCCGGTTGCCCGGATCCAAAGCGCGATTTCAGGAAATGTCTGGAGGACGCCTTGCACCGTTCCGATTAGCAGATTGGTGACTGACATCACTATAAATTTCAGAATCAATACAGAGTCCGTGTCTGATGCTACGCTCTGAACAGAGGATCCCAGCCTGCTATCTGCCATTGTTTCCACTAATATACTCATGCTACTGATGACTGTGCTGTAAAGCTAAATACCTGATGTAATCTATAATTTGTTTACGTTGAATTTCATTGAGACTGTTTTTCCAACCTTGCATTGCGGTTCCCGCAATACCGTCTCGAATTACAGCACTCAATTCCTCATCAGTTTTTTCCCCTATGACGCTACTGACCAGATTGCTCGGCTTCGGCACCATTCGGTAACTGTATTCACCATTGCCGCTGCCGTCGGCACCATGGCACAGCGCGCATAACTGGATATAGTAACTGCGTCCACGCTCAAGATTTGCCAGACTTGAGTTGTACGGCAGTAGGTTGTAATCAATCTGTTCATGCGCCTTGATGCCTAAAATGGAGCGATCTTCCGGGAAAGCGATGACTGCAATCCAAGCAAGAAATGCTGCCAACAGTACACCTGTTGAGACCCAGATAGCGGATGACATAATCGATTTCCTTCCTGCCAGAATCCACTTTATTGTCCAAACTCCAGTTGTGTAACCATGTCCTTTTGTCGTTCCATCATCTGGGCGCGAGCGTTCTCGAGATTCCAATTCGGACGCAGAGAAATTACATACCAGACCAATTGCCAGCGTTGTGTTTCGTCCAGAAAATCTGCGAACGATGGCATCGGTGTTCCATCCAGACCTGTTGTAAACGTCTGATAAATTCCTTTCGGATCACTGGACCCGACGAATTGACTCGCGTCAGAAAAGTCTCTGGGCACAATTGGCAGCCCGGCATCGTCTTCAAGCCCTGGAGCTGACGGTCCGTCACCTTTGCCTCTAAGCCCATGGCATTGTTTACACTGCATGAGTTCATATACGCCTACACCGGCTTCAACCATTGCCGCGTCCGGTAAAGGCGGTTCGCTGATTTCAATCGGATCTTCCTGCCATTCTTCCTCTTCTTCCCATCGATTGGAAAAACTCTTTATGTATGCGATAACTGCCCAGCGATCACGCTCAGGCAGGAATTTGAAAGCTGGCATGTCCTGGTTGAGCACCAGCCCTCTGGACATTGATTTGAAAAGGTCTGTGTCGGTCGGCAGCGAACCACTAGGAGTGGATCGCAATTTGTAAACGGCTTCGGTAAAATCTCGTGGTTTTCGAGGTAGTTTGTGTTCTTTCGCGTAGAGGTCTCCGAGTTCCCATACCGCGCCATTGCCGTCGCCGTTTGTTCCATGGCAGCCAATGCAAAGGCCGCGAAACACCCACTTTCCATGTTCGAGCAACCGTGGCGTAACGGAAATTCCTTCACTGACCGGTTCAATATTACCGGTAGTTGCTGGATAATCAAACAGTGATCGCCCGGTGGTGACTTCGCCGGTTTTCCCACCAGCTGTCTGCAGGGACAAACCGACTACCGCGACTGCACCAACGACTATGGCAAGAGAAACTGTGGCAATGATTTTTTTCACTGGAAGTACAACTCCACTGTGGATGTGTATTGATCAAACAGCAAACGTTTCAGGGGCGAACCATAAAACTGGGGCGCATGACAAGTACAAAAGCGAACCGTCATGACGCCCCATTTCCTTTTTACATTGTAACCCCTAAGGTAGCAAACAACCTTGTAGGAGTCAGCACCACATTCTAGTGACGACCGGGATCTAATACAGATCCTCGGTTTGACCAGTAAATGTAGGCTTCCAATGCTTTCATTGCTTCACCGTCCGGGTCCATTAATTCACCTTCATTCGGCTTCTCGACACACCAGTTGATCATATCGCGCAAAGTAGCGAATTCGCTCATTTGCTCCTGGAATTTCGGATACTCGTGAGGATGTGTATCAGACGTGAACGGATGACACATTGCGCACGCCATGCCGGTATTGGAGAGATTAAGTCCCGGCATAGTACCGCCGTGGAATAGATTGTCTCCAAGAATGACTTGCTCCATGAAGGCGTCGGTAAACGCTTGCAAGGTGGCTGCATCATGTGAAACTTTGTGTGCTGACGCTCTATTTACCATAAAGACAAATGCCAATGACACACACAGCACTGCTGTAACGAGGGCTAACAGCCCCTTGTTTTTCGTGTTTTTCATCGAATTTTCCTCTATGTTAAATTAGTCGCCGGTCCAGCCGCGATCTGCGATTCTGGGCGTCAATTTCTGATTGACATTGTCGCCCGTCCCTGAATCTGCACGGCCATATCCGAACACGGTCTCACGCCACATCATGTACTCATAGTCCGCACGAGCTTCTGCACTCATGGTCCAATCCGTCCAGCCAACTCCGTCGAAATGATCGCCGGGGTCAACCCGCAACATGGGCTTCGTGAGAGCTGGTGTACCTTCCGGTGCATACGGCCACGGCCACGAAGTGGCCAGCATGCCGATGCTACGCATTCCACCAATCTCATTGTAAAGCGGCTGATGGACATGACCATGAATATTGGTCACGTTCTGCCACGGTGCAACGATTTCTTGGACTTGGCGCCAATCACGAATCCAGAAGTTCCAAGGCGCATAGCACTCGTAGAGTGGGGTATGGCTGAAAATGATTACCGGATCGGCTGTCGGCCAGTCAGACAGGGTGCTGGAAAGCCATTCACGATTCTTCTTGCCAAGTCCTGACCAAGGACCGGCTTGAGAACCGTCAAGAGCTGACATATGCCCCATACGCTCCTTATTGGTCATGCCTCTAGCAGACCAATAATCTGGTGCGTTTCCGACTGTGTCGAGCCCGATAATGCGAACTCCCTTGTGATCGAACGTCCAAGGCGATTCGCCGAAATGGGAATTCCAGCTTTCACCAAGGTCGAAATACCAGTCATGTTCTCCCGGAATGAAGTGCTTCGGAATGGTTACTTCCTCCAGCAACTCCGCTCCCAGTTCAATTTCGACCGGATCTCCAAGCTGAGCCAAATCGCCTCCAAACATCATGAAATCGAATTTGTCTCCCATAGCCTGGACTTCGCTAAATGCGCGGGTCGCTTTATCGATGAACCGTTGATTCAATGTCCTCGGATACAGATGTGTATCTGATACCCAAGCAAAACTGAACGATTCACCCATTGCCGCGTTGGCCACCTCCATAGAGGACAGGGTTTGGAATAACCCCACCGCACTGCCGGTGGCTACAGCGCCTCCGGTTAACAGCGATTTATGAAGAAAAGTACGGCGAGTTATATCTACGCCACTCCCCTCCACTACATCGCGACCATTTTTATTCTCTGGCATATTAATTCTCCTCCTAAACTATGCTTAAAATAATTTCCAATATTACTATTGGCTGTTTCGATACAAATCAGGGTGCGAAAATCACTTCCCCAATTCAATCGATAACTCGGTTGTTGCGCCGGCGCTGACTGTGACGGGCACTTCCGTCTCGCCGAGCATTTCCTGCCAAACGACAAGTGTATAGTCGCCCGGTGGGACATCACTGATGGTGTACATTCCGTCGGCGCCTGTCTGCATGAAGTATGGATTGGGCACGACCATGACCCATCCCAGCATCCAGCCATGGGCATCGCAATCTGTTCGTACAGGCCCTATTCGCTTAAGAGTTTTTGTTACTCGGGCATCTTTGAATGGCAGGGCTACGTTGAAGGCGGTTGCTTTACCGTAATAGCCGTGGGTGTTGTGAAGAACCGGATCGGAATTGTGAATATCAACTTTCCCGCGCCTGGAAACCTGAACATGGGGTTCAAATATGCAACCGACGTTGTTAATGACTGGCCTTCCCATTTCGGGCCAGGCTTTGCCAGCTGCTACTTCCTTCAGATAGACGACAGAATCTTGCACTGCACCTCCCCCCCCGACCGTTATGAGAGGAATTTTTCGGCTTGCTCCACAGACTTCCTTATCTTTGGTGGGGAGCACGGTTCTTTTTTTGACCGCGCCTTGATACGTAATTACACCGTGTATGGTGCCCCCATTGGACACGGCTTCCTCAGCGTATTTGGCAGCGTTAGCCGTAAATGGGACAGACAAAATCAATATCAGCGAAAAAATCGCTAGAAGACTACGTCGCATCTAAACTCTCCTCCTCTTGTCAAC
>JAKZRU010000022.1:0-16989 GCA_047517965.1 Gammaproteobacteria bacterium
TGCCTGGTCGAGGGAGTTGACGATGACACCGCCTTTCAAAAGGATGCGGATGGCATCGACGATGAATGCAGGGGTTTTGGAGAGGTTGGCGAGGGTTTTGCGTTCGATGCGTTTTCCGTTGCGTTTGGCGTAGCGCAGCAGAATCGCTGGGCGGCTGTTGCGGTTGGGTATGGATTCGATGTAAATAGCCATAGTTGTATTTATGAACATGGAAACAGATATAGAGCAATTGTACTGTATTGAATAATGATAAGCAAGAAACATAATGAATTAATACATGGAAACATATATACACACACAAAAGCGGAAATGTCAGAAAACAATTCCGCTATAACAAAGCACTGGAATGAAGTATTGAGGTTAAATCAAGATGAAGTTCGGATTAACCAAGCTAGCAGGCTGTAGCCTGCCCAGTCGAGTGCTGCTGTCCGGAATTCTCCGCTTCGATACGAATACGCGCCAGAAAATCGGTTTCTTTCAGCTTCAGAAATTTCAGGATTTCCCACGCGCTAGTCTCTCTCCCAATGTTGAATTCTAATTCAACTGAAAAATATCATGCCAATGCGGGTCTTAGTATTCCATTCAAGACAGTTTCGATCGCTGTAAACGATTGTCAGCACTGAGGAACCTCGAGGGTCGCAAAATGTTTTCCCCCAAGAATCAGCCAGAGAAGCCGAAAAATCTGGGTTTTCACGTGAATTCCTGAAATATCCCCCCACTGCATGGCGGCGCCAGCAACACCCCCGGAGGTATGTACAACGTGTTAATTTAATTCACAAACAAGTGTCATAAACGATCCCTTACGGTCTATAGTCAATGAATAACCAACTACACCAATTGCCCGTGGAGTCGTTTCGCCGCGAACTGCAGCACAATCCTTCGCTGATGCTGGCGTGTGGATTCAAACTGATGGCTTGCCATAACGACCGACAGCGCTATCGGGTGCTGTCCAAGAGCGCGTTTCAAGATTCAACAGGCTGTTGAATCGGGCCGAGCGCGACTGTGGCGCGGTCAGCGACATGTTTGACTCACTGGTGAAGCGGATCTCGCAACTGCTGCCGGACTTTGGGGCGCACCACTGCAAAAAAACTCAGTCCAAGTCCGTTCAAGACTGACAGCTGCTCCATTCAACCTGCTGAACACGGGGCACAAGCCCCGTGTTCACATCCTGTCGCTGATCGACTTTTTTGAATTCAATCAGTGAAACTGCAAATAATTCTGCTATTATTTGAGATCTGATCGTAGCGTCAAAAAAATCTCACCTTGATTGTCGCTGAGTCTCACCTTGATTGTCGCTCCACAGCAGATGTCGTATTACGGACTGGAGAGAAAACGCGCTACGCAGAAGTATCACTGTCCGGTGTCAGGCACCGGTGAGGTGTGTGCCGGGGGTGAGCAGTGCCATCGGCTCGGTGGCGTTCGCCAAGAAGCAAAACGGCGCATCGTACGCATTAAGATCAACGAGGACAAGCTTCGCATCTTTGCGGCGTTGCCGCAGCACATGAGATCGGTGATTCACCCACTGGCAGCCTGAGGGCTGTCAAACAATCCACTTGGCAATGCCTGGCGGCAGGTTCTTGCGCGGCCTGAATTCACAGAATCGCACGATTGACAGAGCCATTCAACGGTGGCAGCTGCCAAATCAGCTTGAATGGGCATCTGTAGCAGCAATTTTGGAATTTTTAAGTGAGAATCTTACCGGTGGAAATAAAATATGCGCCAACGGGAAACTCTCAATTTAAACGATTAAAAGGCATTTTGATTTTTATGTTATAGTCAATAACAGACTAGCATGAGTCTAAACTTGAGGTCTACTGTTATGTTATCAATCATCCTCCCCCGATCAATCTATCAGATAGTTGATTCTGTAAATCGCCGAGAAAATCCAAAATTCATATTTTTCTCGGTTTTTCTTTTTGTAAGTCTCGTGCTTTAGTCTGCTTCTGTCGCGTACGCTGTTGATTGTCAACCCGGCGAACGGGGTACGATTGATAGAATCAACGAGGACTTTTAGTCCGGGTACCTCTTGCGCGGCCTGAATTCACAGAATCGCAGCCATCAACACGATTGACAGAGCCATTCGACGGGGGCAGCTGCCAAAACAGTTTGAATGGGCATCGGTAGCGGAAATTTTGGAATTTTGAAGTGAGAATCTTACCGGTGGAAATAAAAAAATGCGCCAACGGGAAACTCTCAAAGAATTAAATGTTTGACAATATGTTTCATTATGTTGTTATGTAACATAAGTAAGGTATGAAATATGGCAAAAAGTGGTTCAGGAAGAATTGTTGCGGAGCTAGAACCCTCCTTAAAAAGAAAGCTCTACAGCGCACTCGCTATGGAAAATAAAACTCTAAAGGAGTGGATTATCGAGCGTGCTGAACTATATCTATCTGACAACAGTGACAAGATAGAGAAATCTGAGGCGACAAGGAATTGAATTTCAAGGAATTCGAAACACCTGAATAACTACGAGGCTGCTACTACACACCCGCTGACTTAGCGGCGTTTCTTGTTCGCTTGGTTGAGAAGATTGCACCAGCAAGTATCCTTGAGCCAAGTTGCGGCGACGGAGTGTTTTTCGATTCTATCGGTTCGCTTGATCCATCCCCGAACGTTGTCGGTTTCGAGTTGAATGAGGATGAAGCAAGGAAAGCATATGAGCGGGCTGCGAATGCTGGCATATCGAACGCTGATATCCACGGATCAGATTTTCTTGCATGGGCATTAGGGGGAATTGATGCCGGTCACAGGTGCTTTGATGCTGTTGTCGGCAATCCTCCTTTCATCAGATATCAGTATCTTCCCCCCCACCGCATTTCCAAGTCTGTGCCGAAGCAATCTTTGATCAGCTTGGCTGTAAGTTCACCAAGCATATTAATGCGTGGGTGCCTTTCATCTTGTCCTGCTTCAAACTCCTCCGTCCAGGCGGGCGCTTGGCTATGGTTGTCCCCGCCGAAATCATTCATGTTGCACACGCCCAATCATTGCGTACTTATCTAGGTGAACATGCTCGGCGTTTGATCATCGTAGATCCAGAGGAGCTTTGGTTCGAAGGAACTCTTCAGGGTGCTGTTCTACTGCTTACGGAGAAAAAATCTAGAAAGCAGAATCATTCCGAAGACCTAGGTATCTACCCAGTACGTGGACGGAGTTTCCTTCAACTTGACGCGGAGGATGTATTCAACGCCCCTGAGCCTGTCAACGGAAAGATAGTCGAAGGGAAATGGACCCGTGCTCTGCTGTCTCCCTCAACCCGCGAATTGTTGGATGGGTTGATTGAAGAAAAATTCGCCTGCAGCTTAAACGATGTCGCAGAAGTTGATGTAGGTATCGTCACCGGTGCCAACAAATTATTTCTGGTAGACGATGAAACTGTAATTTATTACGGTCTTCAGAAATGGGCTCATCCGATGTTTGGGCGTAGCGATCACTGCCCCGGCATTATTTACGATGAACACCGACATCGCGCCAATGCGTCCAAAAGAAAACCGATAAATTTCATTTGGTTCCAAGATGATGGCATCGAAAGAACGGTATTGGGCAGGAAATACATTGAACAAGGCGAGAGGGAACTATTGCACCAGAGGTATAAATGCCGTTTTCGCTTTGAAATTTTAGTGTTTTACCGGAGACTGACTATGGAAAAATCAGAGAAACATTACGCTGACGACACGATACTGCAGGGTCAACGGTTATGTTGAGTGACCGAAGCGGTTCATACTGTTCTCCGGCGATACACGTCCCGCCGGTGGGCGATACGGATGACTAATACAATGAGCGCATCGTCCTGCACTTCGTAGAGTATGCGGTAATCGCCGACACGAAGTCGTCGCAGGCCCCGTAGCTCTCCTTTCAGTGTATTACCCAAGAAGGGGTTGTCTGCCAATCGGTCGATGCCTTCAACAATTCGTGCGCGGTTTGGCTTCGTAATACGCTCAAGCTCCTTGGCTGCGCTACGCTTAATCCGTATCGAGAAGCTCACGTCTGACCTGATCCCAGTCTAGCACCGGGTCGCTCGGGTCTCGGAGTCGTTCGATGACTACCGACAAATCATCGAATTCTTCAAGGTAATATTCGATAGCTTGGCGAATAATCTCCGCCCGGCTGCGCTTGAGATGGCTTGCGGCTACATCCAGTTCGGCGACGACTGCGTCAGGTAAGCGTGCGGTGATCTGGCTCATTAAAAACTCCTGAAGTCCTATGATGTCATATACATTATTTTACTGTCAAATGAAGCTTGAATCAATCTAAAAACCTGCATGAGATGATATGCACGATAGGTATTATTCAGCCATTTTTAGTTTGGTGGAATGAAATTCCAAAAAGAAACCCTTACTATGGTCTGACGATGGGAAGTCAACCGGTGCCAAGCACCGGAATCGGTTCGACCAGCGAACATAATTAATGTGGCTGTCCAGGACTGAGCAACTTACAAATCCCTTATTTTGTGCTCCTTCAATTCATTCTGTCTACTACTGCGTCAATCCTTGTCGGATTTTTATGTAATTTCTTGGTCAATACGAAAATTCGGGAATTAACTCCATACAATGTCAGACACCAAATATGCCGGAACGAATGAAAACTGGCTTGCAAATTTTAAGAATTCGGAGAAACAAAATGAACGTATCAGATTTCACAGTGGCGGAACGTCCACTATTCATGGTTGACGGTAAGACGGATTTACCGGCTAGAGTGCCTGAATTCAAAGCCCTGTATCGTACGGATACCGGTCAAGTACTAAGCGTTGTCAAAAACAGCTACAGGGTCATACAAAACGAAGAAGTATTCGACGCTGTCGAACAAAACGTTGTCCAGGCGCTGGGACATAGTAGTCTGGCGAATGCCAAAATAGAGGATGACATCGCTAAAGACGGTCTCCTGTCAATGAGGTCATGGGTATTTCCAGATATTCGGATCCGGAGCACAACGACATCGAAATCGGACATCGCTTTCCGGATCGTTGCAATCAACGGGTTCGGCGGGATTGCAGTCAAATGCGTCTATGGAGGAGTCGATTTCTACTGTCTTAACGGCCTGATTGTGGGCGAAGACTACAGCGCGCTCGCTTTCCGACATGCCAAGCACACGGATACCAGAGTTCGGTTTACGCCCGTCAGGGACTCACTGGAACAGTTTGAGAAACAATCCAAGATTTGGCTCCGCTGGCAGAATGCCAACGTCGAACACGAAAATGTGATGGCCTTTCTCAGCGAAAAAGTGGAGTCAGATAGTTTGCTGAGCACGCTGGAGGATCAGATCGTCAATGAGTATGCCCATCGAGGTCAGACTCTGTGGGCCGTGTACTCAGCGCTGACCTTTTACGCATCTCACAATGAAGGCTTGTTTGCAGTGAGCGAACTCGCCAAAGGCAACGAAGCAGCAGTCATGCTCAGAAGACAGAA
The DNA here is from genome assembly GCA_047517965.1 of Gammaproteobacteria bacterium. Taxonomy (GTDB): domain Bacteria; phylum Pseudomonadota; class Gammaproteobacteria; order Arenicellales; family JAJDZL01; genus JAJDZL01. The sequence goes on from JAKZRU010000022.1 coordinate 5,406, forward strand.
TGCGGTGAAAAGGATGGTGAACTCCCCGCAATGGAAGGAAATGGATATCGCCGCATAGAACGCGCCAGAACCTGTTTGGCTGTGTCATCGAGTGAGGGTTTGGCACTGTACCGCGTCGTTGCAACAGGATGTTGCATGGCCGTACAGAATTCCCGATGTTCTATAATGGGCAATAAATCGGATATGGCACATTCATTTCAGCACTTGAGTTTCCAAATCACAATTGTCAGAGATCTAACGGGTTGCAACCATGAATAAATCAATTCCAAGTTTTGAAGCAGCGCACATTGTTGATGTTTCCCAATCTTTGTGTGCTCGAAATGAAAACAGTTCGACTCCACAATTAAAAAATTGGGGCGTGAATTCTGAATATGGTGTGCTTCGAGATGTTCTATTGGGATCAGCGGAATGTTTTCGTTGGATGGGCGAGGAGAACCTCGAATTCAGTTCTATCTGCCGGGCATCGGAACGATCTGGTCTCGAATTCGATCATTCTGTGGCTGTTCGTCAGCACAACGAACTGGTTGATGCGTATGAGTCGGCGGGCGTGAAGGTTCACACTCTTCGTCCGGATGAGCACACTCCCTACCAGGTATATTCGCGCGATTCCAATTTCATGACGCCATTCGGTGCAGTCGTCTGCCAGCTCGCTAATCCGAGGCGACGTGGCGAATACGCCGAAGTGCTGAAATTTTATGTTACCAATGGTATTCCGATTTACGAACTTGTAAGCGCTGGAAATTTTGAAGGCGGAGATTTCAATATCATTGAACCAGGCGCAGTACTTGTCGGCTACACGGGGCACCGCAGTGAAGAACGTGCTGCGAAGCAGGTTGGCGGCTGGATGAAAAAGGAAGGCTGGGAAGTCAAGTATGCTCCTATCGATGAGTTCTACGTACATATAGATCTCATGGTGTGCATGGTCGCTGAGAAATGCGCGGCCGTCTGTTTGGACACTACCAGCGATGATGTACTGGATTGGCTCAGAAAAAGAAATATCGAGATGATTCCAGTCAGCTTTCGCGACACAATGAATCTCGCGTGCAACGTTGTGGCGCTGGGGAATGATCGAGTCATTTCAACGGCTGCAGCAACTGAACTGAACAGCAAACTTAGAACTATGGGTTTTGAGGTTTATGACCCCGATATGTCGATGTACACCAATGCCGGTGGCGGGGTACATTGCATGGCACAACCACTTCGACGAGATCCAGTCTAACTTAACTCGATTTGCGCTTTATACCGATTGATCGTCCGGAATTTTCCGGAATTTGCAGGAGTTTGTGTTTGTCGTAGACACATTTCATGAATTCCTGTACTGAATCTTGAAAGGGTTGAATGCCCCTAAGATTCAGATCAAAACCCAATGCCATGATTTCGTTCGTGGCGGATATGAACCCCTGCTCGGCATGGCGTAATTCGTGGAAAATGTGAAATCGTTTCTCATCGAATCCTAGCAGTTGAGTTGTTACAACTAGAGGATCGTTGAGTCTGACTTCGCGGATGTAGTTTACGTGAGTTTCCACGACCGCATATTCTATTCCGTTTCGATCTGATATGGATTTTCGATCATTAATGAGTTCCCAAAACTCGTAGGTGGCTTGATCACACACCAGAACGTAGTAGGCTAGATTCATATGATCATATTCATCCACCCACTCCGGTCGAACCGTGTCTCTGTGTAATACCAGAGACTGATCGAAATTCATGCTCGAAGACATTAGTTTCCTTTGGGCAGTTTGGGTGCAGGTACGATTGATTCAAGCCTCTGGCCAATTGCCAGCAGTGTGTGTTCTTTTCCTGCAGGCGCCATGAACTGTAATCCGACAGGCATGCCTAATGAATCTATACCGACCGGCACTGTGATCGCACAAAGATTTAGAAAACTTGCCACTGCGGTATTCTGCAGTGCGAGCAGATTTATAGGCATGTAATTGTCTGTGTCGCTTACCTCACTCAGAAGAGGGGGAGACAGCGGAACAGTTGGCGACACTATAACGTCGCAATCGACAAATTGCTGGATAACCTCAATGCGCGCTTGTTCGAACTGTCGTACACGGCTCAGGTATTCAACTGCTGAAATATTTCCGCCGATTTTGATTCGCTCCCTAATGATCGGGTCGAGTATTTCAAGCCACTCAGGCAGTTCAGATTGCAAAAACTCGATTAGGTCCGCGGAAGCGATTCCGCCTTTGTTTCTCATTGCAATCGCAGCTTCGGCGTCTGGAAAATCAACAGAAACAATTTCGCAACCGTCCGCTTCAAGGGTGGTGATAGCTTCCATACAAACGTCGACAATTGATCGCTCAGTACTTTCCCACATAATTCCTGAATGCAGTCCTATTCGAAATTCGTTAATCTGCATTCGAGAAATTTCTCTGAAAAATTCCTGGCGAGAACTGATGGATTGGTCCGGTGAATCGATTGCACCGAATACGAACGTTGCATCTTGCACGGTTCGCGTCAGGATTCCAGCAGTGTCAAAATAGGGACTGAGCGGAACGATACCTTCGGTTGACCATCTTCCTGAACTCGTTTTAAGTCCAACGTTTCCAGTGTAACTGGCAGGAATTCTGACAGACCCGGCTGTGTCAGTTCCCAAAGCGGCGAATGCCGAGCCTTCACACAGACTGACGCCTGCGCCGGAACTTGAGCCTCCTGATACTCTGTGATTCTCCTGATCCCAAGGATTGCGAGGAGTATCCCAATTGTTGTTGACGCCGAGTCCTCCGTAAGCGAATTCGACGGTATGCGTTTTGCCCATGAATACACAGAGTTGGTTTTGCAACGATTGAACAACGGGACCACTCTGTTCCCATTTTGCAGGCAGTTGTGTTCGGCTTCCAGCATACACCGGATATCCAGGGAGTCCATAAATGTCTTTTGCAGATACAGGGATACCCTGCATTGGCCCTTTAATTATTCCTGATGCAAATGCTTCGTCAGCTATTTTCGCAGCTTCAAGAACATACTCCGGGTTCCACTCTTTATATGCATTCAAACCGCTGCCAACTGTTTGATGTTGCTGTATCGAGAATTCAGTTAGTTCAACACTACTCAGATTTCGCTGAATAAGAGCGTCGCACAAGTCGCTAATCGAATATGTATTAATGCTTGCTTCGTTCATCCGACAGCCATTGCGAGTAAGTCGCTGCTATTAACCCCAAAAAGACCGATCTGCAGGATAAAGAACTCCGTCAATAAATTTCACCCCATTGAGGTGATCTTCGAGCAGCCAGATTGAAGAGTCCAGATCCACATAGCTTGCGGAGTGGGCTAGTAGGAGTGCCGGCGAGAGACTGTAGGAAGTTGCCATCATGCTTCCAATCATGATCTTTTTTCCGATCGAATGAATTTGCTGGGCCAAGCTGATTGCTTCCGTCAATCCGCCAGTTTTATCCAGTTTAATGTTGAACACTTCGTATCGGTTGATCAGTCTTTCCAGATCGCTTCCAAGGTGAAAAGACTCGTCAGCGCACAGCGGAATTTCACTATCAAATTTCTCAAGAAATTCATCATTGGACGCAGGCAGCGGCTGTTCAATCATTTCGACTCCCAGTATTGCAAGTTTTGGAAGATATTGAGTCAGAGAATCGGCCGTCCAAGCTTCATTCGCGTCCACGATCAATCGATTGCTAGGACATGCATCTCGAACTGCCCGTACCGATTCAACGACTAAATCATCGCCTAGTTTGATCTTCAGAAGTGGAAAGTTGCTCCAAGCCTCTGCGGATTGCGCTAGCTTGTGCGGTTCTTCCAGGCTGAGCGAGCAGGCACCCAGCACCGGCTTGGGAGGAGGGAGGTTCGCTATCTCCCACACCTCTTTGCCGATTTGCCTTGATTCAAGATGCCACAGTGCACAGTCGATTGCATTACGTGCAGCATTCGCTGGGAAATGATCCCTCAGTGAATCACGTTTAAGCTCGCATGCATGGGAGCTTCCTATGTTGGAAATTTGCAACAGCGTCTGCTCGATAGTCTCTCCGTAGCGAGGATAGGGAACGCATTCGCCAATGCCTGATTCCCCTGCATCGCCAATTTCTGCAACAATCACATCGACGCTGGTTTTACAACCTCTCGAAATGGAGAATGAATCTCGCAACGGCCAGTTTTCATGACGAGTGGTGATTTTCATGGCAGTGGATGGTGAGTGAATCGAATGTAGTGTCGAAAAAAAAACTACAACAACAGATTGTCTACAATTTTTCCGACACCTGTGACAAATGGGTCTACACAAGGCAGTTGGTGGGAATCCTCAAGCGAATCAAGGTAACTTTTGCGCTGTGTTGGTGACAAATTTTTTGTATTGACCGAAATCCCGACGAAGCGGACATTTTCTTGTACGATTTGAGCGGTTTCGATGTTTATGCTCATCACATCTTCGAGTGACGGCAGCGGTCGTTTAGGCAGACCGCGCATGTTCGTCCGCGTCGGTTCGTGGCACAATACCAGCGAATCCGGCTGAGCACCGTGTAACAGTCCCAGGCTGACACCGGAAAACGACGGATGGTGCAACGAACCTTGTCCTTCGATGACATCCCAGTGATCTGCATCTGCAGTTGGGCATAGATCTTCAACAGCTCCCGAAATGAAATCCGCAACGACTGCATCGACGGGCACGCCTGAACCATGAATGAAGATTCCGGTTTGTCCTGTCGCTCGGAAATCGATGCTAATATTGCGTGAGCGCATTTCTTTGGCAATCGCAAGTGATGTGTACATTTTTCCGACCGAGCAATCCGTTCCTACCGTCAGCAGTCTGTGCCCAGTTCGAGGCTCCCCGGTAGCGACGCGATCAGTTCCCGAAGGTTTGCGGATTTCGTGCAGTTGGCCGGAATTTTTTCGTGCAGCATCTCGAATAGCCGGGATCGAATCAAGAGTAGTATGCAGGCCATTGGCGATGGATAATCCGTGTTGAAGCGCTTCGACGAGATGCTGTGTCCAGGATTCCGGTATCACGCCGCCTCGAATCGCGACTCCGATTAAGACAGTTTTGACGCCGCTTGCAGCCGCTTCCCTCATGTTCAGTGTGGGAATGTTCAGGTCCGCAGCACATCCCGGCAGTTTGAATTGACCAACGCAGTCTGAGGGGCACCAGTCCACCACCCCGAACGCGGTTTTCGCAGCGAGCTCGTCATGAGCATCGCCGATAAAGAGGAGGTAAGGTTTCTCAAGTTTCATTGAACATTCTGTAATGAATACGCGTCAATTTATTTGTATTCGTTTATATTTGCATTCATAGAATACTACAAAGAAAAATTTTTCTTTTGCACTGTATTTCAATTGATTCAGTATTTAAGTTTTCACGTGAACAAGAGTCCGGGAATGTGATGAAAAACACTCTAAAGAGCATGACAAATATCGACGGCAACATTGTACCAACCAGTGAGGCGGCTGTGCCAGTGATGGATCGGGGTTTTCTCTACGGCGACTCTGTTTACGAAGTTTTCCGAACTTATCGGGGCATTCCCTTGTTCATGGACGAACATTTTGAACGAATCGAGAATTCTGCTCGCCTGGTGCAAATGACTATTTCTCAGTCGTGGGAAGAATTGACTCATGAAATCAAGAGGACCTTCGCAGCATCGGGAGCTAGCATTGATCATGACGTATACGTTCGTTACCAAATTACCCGTGGCGAAGGGCCGATTGATCTTTTTCCAAGTTCGGATCTGATGACACGATTCGTGATTATTGTGGCGCCTTTGCGTGCTTGGAATCCCAAACACTATTCGATTGGCATGTCGATGGCGATTCCAGATGTTCGCAGAAATTCGGTTGATGCGCTAGACCCGAATATCAAGGGAGGAAATTATCTGAACAATGTCATTGCTATCATGCAAGCTAGAAAAAGAGGTGCCGATGAAAGTCTTATACTGAGTACAGAAGGCTATGTTACCGAAGCTTCAAACAGCAATGTGTGGTTCGTCATCAACGGCGAGACAGTCACGCCCGCCACCGGCAATCTACGCGGACTCACCAAAGCGGCAATCCTCAAAGCCTGTGCAGCTTGTGGAGTGAATACGCTAGAACGCGACATTCACGGTGATGAACTTGCTCAGGCTACAGAGTGTTTTGTCACCAGTGCTACAAGAGAAGTGATGCCGGTTTACTGTCTTGAGCTAACGGATGGGCAGTTCGTGGATTTCCCGAAAGGTGGGGGTGTGCGAACCCAGGAAATTCAATCAATTTACCGTCGAGTCGTTGAAGAATATCTCGAGGCACATGCAGCCGATTCACTGTTAATTAATTAGATATTTGCATCTGATTGGCTGTCTAAATGGATATGGATCGAAAAATTCGGGTTGGATTGCTATATGGAGGGCGTTCTTGCGAGCACGAAGTTTCAGTTACTTCTGCCCGCTGCGTCTATCAGGCGCTTGATTCAGACAAGTACGAAGTCAGTCTGCTTGGAATTTCAAAATCAGGTGAATGGGTGTTGGCCGACGACAGCGTGCCGGTTCTCGATGCCAAGGTTGTAGAACCAGAGGGTCAGCTATCGGTAATGCTGGATTATCACGTTTCCGGCAGTATTGTTCCCCGCAGTTTCAAACAAGAAGATTCAAATTCTTTAGCGACACTAGACGTGGTGTTTCCAATCCTGCATGGCCCCTTTGGCGAGGATGGTACTGTACAAGGTTTGCTGGAGTTGGCTGGGTTGGCGTTTGTAGGCTCAGGCGTGACTGGGTCTGCGGTAGGCATGGACAAGGCTGTCGCCAAAGCGGTGTTCACTGCTGAAAATATCCCGCAGGTAAAGTATTCGGTGCTACGCAAGAGTCGGTGGAAATCGAGTCGCGACACGGTTATTGAAGAACTCGAAGCGAATCTGAACTACCCGCTTTTTGTAAAACCTGCGAATCTTGGTTCTAGTGTCGGAATCAGCAAGGCTAGGGAAAGCAGGGAACTGGTAGCTGCGATTGATCTTGCGGCGAATTTCGATATGAAAATTGTGGTGGAGGAAAGTTTCGAGAATTGCCATGAAGTCGAAGTCTCCATTCTCGGAAACGAACAGCCCGAAGCTTCAGTTGTCGGCGAAATCATACCCGGTGGAGACTTCTATGATTATCGGGATAAATACATCGATGATCTGTACAGATTGGTGATTCCAGCTGATCTTCCTGAATCGGTCAGTCATACGATACAGGAACTTGCGATTCGTGCATTTCTTGCCATTGATGGTGCTGGGTTGGCAAGAGTGGATTTCTTTGTTGGAAGAGATAATCACAAAGTGTACATTAACGAAATCAATACCATGCCCGGCTTCACACCGATCAGTATGTACCCCAAACTGTGGGAAGCCAGCGGTCTCGGCTACGCTGAATTGCTTGACAGATTGATCGAACTGGCTCTGCAGCGGCGAGAGCAGCAAGATCAAAAGCAGATCGTATTGTGAGTTTGGCTTGTTGCCCTAGAAGAATAGACAAGAAAGAGGTGAGTATAGGGAATGAATAAAAACTACGATTACATCATTATTGGTGCAGGGTCTGCCGGTTGTGTGCTCGCCAACCGATTAACTGAAGATTCCGATATCCGCGTTCAGCTGATAGAGACCGGACCGGTCGACCGAAGTTGGATGCTTCAAATGCCTGCTGCGTTTTCACGTCCGCTGATGAGCGACAGATTCAACTGGGCCTATCGAACTCAACCTGAACTATACATGGGCAATCGTGTGATGGATTGTCCTCGCGGCCGTGTCATCGGTGGCTCCTCTTCGATCAATGGAATGTGCTATGTACGCGGCCATGCCGCCGACTATGATCGCTGGGCCGAACAAACCGGTGATCCTGAATGGTCGTATGCAAACTGCCTGCCTTACTTCAAAAAATGCGATTCTCGAAAATCTGGTGCAAACGATTATCACGGTGGAGACGGACCGCTTGTCGTTACAACTTCTCCTTGTAAAAATCCTTTGCATCAAGCGTTTATAGAAGCGGGAATTCAAGCGGGTTACGGAAGTACGGAAGATCAGAATGGATTTCGTCAGGAAGGTTTTGGTAGCATGGACCAGACGGTCAACAATGGCGTTCGTTGGAGTGCTGCAAAAGCCTATCTTGATCCGGTGTCTTCACGAGAGAATCTGAATATCTTGCGCCGCGCACTCGTGACCCGAATTCTATTTGATGGAAATCGGGCGGAAGGAGTTGAAGTGTACGTCAACGGTAAGTTTCAGTCCATTTACTGCGAGCGCGAGGTCATTGTTTGCGGCGGAGTCATCAACTCTCCTCAGATTCTCAATCTTTCGGGTATCGGGCGTGCCATCCATCTTGAAAAGATCGGCATCCCTTGTGTCATAGATTTGCCTGGAGTGGGCGAAAACCTGCAGGACCACTTAGAGGTTTATGTCCAGCATAGCTGCAAGTTGCCAGTTTCACTGTATCCAGCCTTGAAAATTCACAAACAGGCGGCTGTGCTGCTTGAGTGGATGTTCACCAAGAAAGGCTGGGGTACATCAAATCATTTTGAAGCTGGAGGATTTATCCGAAGTCGCATTGGTGTTCCGCATCCAGACCTTCAGTATCACTTCTTTCCAGTTGCAGCAAATTATGACGGCAGCTCACCGTCAAAGGGACATGGATTTCAGGCACATGTAGGCCCCATGCGTCCAACCAGTCGAGGCTATGTCAGAACCATTTCCAGCGATCCTAGAAAACCTCCAGAAATTCGTTTCAACTATATGCAAACACTAGGTGATCGTCAGGAGATGCGAGACGGAATTCGACTGACAAGAGAAATTTTTGCACAAAAGGCGTTCGATCCCTACCGAGGTGAAGAACTCGCTCCAGGAACTGAAACTCAGTCTGACAAAGACCTCGACGCATTTGTCAGAGCGAAAGGTGAAAGCGCATATCATCCGACTTGCACTTGCAAGATGGGAACCGACGATATGGCAGTGGTGGATTCTGCAGGACGAGTCCATGGAACGGAAAACCTTCGAGTTGTGGACGCATCTATCATGCCCAGCATTGTCAGCGGAAATACCAATGCCCCAACTCTCATGATGGCAGAAAAACTCGCTGATCGGATTCGTGGTACAGAATCGCTAGCTCCATCCGACGCACCGGTTTATTTCGATCAGAATTGGCAATCTAGCCAGCGAGAATTTGCTCCAGATCAGGATGGTTTGTGATTGATAAATCAGTAGTTGAACTCAGCAAACTGATTCAGGATCGTCAGATTTCCGTATCTGAACTGCTAGATCAGTATCTCGAACAAATTCAGCAATTTAATGGCGATTATCATGCCATTTCGATGATTTCCGAACAAGGATTGAGATTACTCGCCAAGAAAGCTGACCGGACAATTGCATCTGGCGAAGACGTGGGGCCGCTGTTCGGCATTCCGATTCTAGTTGACGACTTGTTGGACGTCTCTAATATGCGAACAAGTTACGGCTGTGCTGCCTACTCGGATAATGTGCCTGAAGTCGATTCGATAGCGATACGAAGACTGCGGGATGCCGGAGCTCTGATCATGGGAAAAGCCAATACTTCGGAATTGGGCATGATCATGGAAGAGACACATGAAGAGTTTGTTTCAAAATCACCTTGGGGAATGAATCTCGTCAGTGGAGGAGGAGCTTCCGGAATTTCAGTTGCACTTGCTAAGAATTTTGCTCCAGCGGCGGTGGGTATCGATATTGGAGGAAATGTCCTCCTGCCATCGGCTTTTTCTGGCAATTTTGCGCTCAAACCCACACACGGGCGCATTCCACATACACCGATTTATTCAAGGGGAATGATGTTTCCGGACCTAACTTCAGTAACACGATCGGCAATGGATTGTGCGCTATTGATGAGCGTAGTGAGCGGTCATAGCGAGGTTGATCCAACCAGTTTGGGGTTGGAAGTGCCTGACTACTTGTCTGCTGTAAATCGTTCCATTGAACCTCTGTCCATCGCACATGCTCCGGCACTGTGGAATGCACCTTTCGATGATAGTCATCAATCGGCTGTCGCCGATGCAGTTCTAGCACTGAAATCTATTGGCTGTAGGGTCGAACGAGACCGGCCGCCCCTTTCGAACTCAATCGGCGCTTGGGAGACTGTGATTTGTGCAAATCTCTATGCAGAGCACGGCAAACTTGCTACTGAAAATCCAGATGATTTCGGTGAGAAATCATTGGAGTGGATTAGAAGAGGAGAGACGACTACTGCAGTCGAATACATCGGTGCTCAAAAGAAAATATTTGGGTTGCGCGTATTGCTCCGGACGTTTTTTGAAAAGCACGACATTCTGATTGTTCCCGCAGCGGGATGCGTCGCCTTTGAGTACGGAGAATTTCCTTCGAATATGAGCGCAGACAGTGAAGATGCAACATGGCAGCAATATGCTTCAATGTGCGCTATCGGGGCAATCAGCGGATATCCGACAGCCAACTTACCGGTCACCCGGAGTGCCGAAGGTCTGCCTGTGAGTTTGCTGTTTCTTGCCAAACAAGGCAATGAAGATTTGTTGCTGGCAGTATGCGCAGCGTATGAGAGTTTGCTCCTTTCCACAATTGGCTGAAACGCGTTACTAGGTTTCTCGGTAGGTATCAGAATTCACAGATTTGGAAGCAAATAGTCGGTCCGATACATCGATAACCGCGGCACTAAATATCAGTGTGATGCCGATTGCTTGATTCCAGCCGAATGGCTCCCCTGACAGCATGGCGGCAGAAGCCACGCCAAAGATTATCTCTGTCATCAATAAAATTCCAACTCGTGCCGGGCTTAGAAGTTTGGCACCCCAAAAGACGAGAAACATAGACGGAAGAAAGGCGATAGTAAAAATACCCAACCAGAACAGCGACTGGATGACCGCATCAAGACTCGGCGGCTTGTCTAGTCCTTGAATCGGCACAACGACAAACACCAGAGCAGCAATCGCTCCACCAATGTAGAAAGCGCAAACTTGTTCCCATACTGCAGCTTTTGAATCTTCTCGGATTCGGACTGTGGCGTAAGCCCATACCATTCCGGATAAGAGCGCAAGCAAATCGCCAAAATTGGATAGTCGGGGGATACCGTCGGCAATTCCCAGGATCACCGCTAAGCCAGTTAGTCCGAAAATGACTGCAACAATTCGAAAAGCGGTTATCTTTTCACCCAGTAGGAATTTGCCGAGTATCGTACTCCATATCGGTGTGAGATAGAAAAGGAGCACTGTTTTGACGACTTCCGTCAGTCCCAGGGCAACCGCATAAAATACCACGCTGGTGCCGGATAGCAGTCCGGTCAAGATAATACTCCTAGGAAGTCGACCGGTTTTGGACCATTGGCGAGCGAAAGCTGCCAAAGACAAAAGACCTACGAAGCCGAACGTGATAAATGAAGTCCAGGATGCAGGAATGCCGCTTGCATCAAGCTGACGAATCGGAATCCAGTAGAGGCCCCATACCGCGCCGCTCATAGCCACGGCAATGCTTGGCAGCATTATTGGTGTGCGTGTCATTTCAGTTCAGAGTCAGCTCAAGGTTCAGATGGTTTTACAATTTACTCTGATGCGCATGGAATCAGCTGAATTGTCTGCAAATTCGCTTGCGAATGTGAAACTATACTGAAAGTAATCTGGAAAGAAACCAAAGATTGTCTATTTCAATGCT
>JAKZRU010000023.1:0-2658 GCA_047517965.1 Gammaproteobacteria bacterium
GTTCGGCATCCTGACTGATCTGATCGTCGAAATCAGAGGGCTGAATGATGTAACTGCACATCAGTCCGTATGCCGTCTTTGCCCGGTTTGCAGTCGCGGTAATGTTCCAAAGCAGATATTCGAATTGATCGCTGTACTGACGGCTGACGTCATTCGCAATTGTTCGCTCCCAGATCTGTTTGGCTTGGCTGGCACTGAGAAGCTGTGGCACCGATTCACCCGATCGATCTTCATAGTCACTCCATATGTTCTTAAGCCAGACATTCCAGGTACAAACATCAGGAGTCGGCCAAGCCGTATTCCCCGCGTCGTGCATCGACAGGTTGTAGCCGTCTTCGATTAGATGCTTAAGCCGTTCAGTTCCGACAACCACGGTCGCACCTGAGTGCAGGCGCGCAACGCTTTCATCCACTGTACTCGGTAGCAGTGTTTGAATCGTTTCAATCTGCGGCATGGAATTTGGCGTTCTGTTCAGCTGCGAATCCAGTCAGAAGCTGAATCCATGACAAACTGAGTAAGCATGTTGATATGTTCTGGATGGTCATTGAGACAGGGTATATAGTTAAATGATTCCCCTCCGGAATCCATGAACAACTTTCTGTAACGGATGTTCACTTCTTCCAAAGTTTCCAGACAATCTACAGAAAATCCAGGACAAATCACGTCAATGCTCCGTACACCCTGCTCCGGCAATTGAGAAAGAACTTCATCCGTATACGGATTGAGCCACTGCTGGCGACCAACTCGCGACTGAAAGCATAAAATCCATTCTTCGTTTCCAAGCTCCAACCTCGTAGCCAGTGCCGCTGCTGTTGCAACACACTGATCGTAGTAGGGGTCGCCGTTTTCACAAAATGCCTGTGGTATTCCATGAAACGACATGACCAGCCGCTCGGCCTTGCCGTGTACTGCCCAGTGCTCCCGGACAGCAACTTGAAGGCTGTGGATATAGCCGTCCCGCTCTGCATATTGATTGATGAATCGAATCGAAGGAACATAACGCAACTTACGTGCAATGTTTCCGATGTCATCAAACACCGATCCCGTAGTTGAACCAGAATATTGCGGATACAAGGGTAAAAATAGTACTCGGTTGATTCCTGCGGCACCAAATTCTTTCAGTACCTTACTAATCGATGGCTGGCCGTAACGCATGGCACAGCGAACCTTCGCGCTGTGAACGCCTTTTCCTTTCAGACAATTCTCCAATTCCCGAACTTGATTCAGTGTGTTCGTCATAAGAGGTGAACCTTCATTCGTCCAAATTTTCCGGTATGCTGACGCACTTCGGCCCGGGCGGATAACCAAAATAATTCCGTTGAGTATAAGCCACCAAATCGGCTTCGGTAACTCTACGACTCGAGAATCCGACAGGAATTGTCGCAAAAAAGATCGAACAGAAGATCTTTCCGGTGATTCGGGGGTGCCCAGATTGACAAGTACCACGCCAAAGGCATTCTGGTCGGGACTTGGGACGAAGTTATCGATGTACTTCGCCATGAAATTTATTAATGGCAGATTCAGGCAACAGGCGTTGGTGCAGCATGCAGACGGCCAAATTCCACCATTCGGTGAATTGAGCGTTCGGCTTGTTTTCGAATGGATTCGTCGAGCAGTACTTCTCCATCCAAATCAATCAGAATCCGTTTCAAACGGTGCAGGTCGTTCATTTTCATCCACGGACAGTGTGCACAACTCTCGCAAGTTGCGCCCTCGCCGGCAGTCGGAGCGGTAATAAATTTCTTGTGGGGCGCCAATGCCCTCATCTTATGCAGAATTCCCTCTTCTGTTGCGACGATGAATGTATCTTCGGGCATGGATAGTGCGGCCTGAATTATTTGGCTGGTCGACCCAACCACGTCGGCTCTAGCTATGACGTTTGCAGGTGATTCCGGGTGAACCAGTACTTTCGCCTGGGGAAATCGATTCTTCACTCCCTGCAAAACTACCGCCTTGAACTCTTCGTGGACGATGCAAGACCCGTTCCACAATACCATGTCGGCACCCGATTCACGCTGGATGTAGTCACCAAGATATTTATCTGGCGCCCAAAGAATCTTTTCGCCTTTTTCGTGAAGATGCTGGATTAGTTTCAATCCAATTGAGGATGTAACGACCCAGTCTGCTCGTGCTTTCACTGCAGCACTGGTATTTGCATACACGACGACTGTGCGGTTGGGATGCTGATCGCAAAACTTATTAAACTCGTCCGCGGGGCATCCCAAGTCAAGCGAACAGTTGGCATCGTTGTCTACTGAGAATACAGTCTTTTCGGGGCTTAGAATTTTCGCCGTTTCTGCCATAAAACGGACTCCGGCAACAATGACTGTCGAGGCAGGATGTTCAAATCCGAACCTAGCCATCTCCAGCGAATCCGCGACGCATCCACCCGTTTGTTCGGCCAGATCCTGAATATCTCCATCAACATAGTAATGTGCAACCAAGACTGCATCTCGGCGAATGAGAAGGTCAGAGATCTCTTTATAGATCGCTTCTTTCTCGTACGGGTCTGCCGCGATTCCTGCTGCTGAACGGGCATAGCGAGCAGCGTCATTAATTTGGCTAGCGGTAAATTCGGATAACTGTTGCATATCGAGCACAATCAACGGGATTGCTCCCCTCATTCTAGCACATCAATATTACCGCTTTCTGAAGTGC
>JAKZRU010000024.1:0-4819 GCA_047517965.1 Gammaproteobacteria bacterium
TACGACCCGAACTGTGGGTAGAGTTTCACGCTCTCGCAAAGCGAAGATGACCAGCCGAAATTCTTCAGTCCACTTCCAGAGTTAGGTTTTCCGGCAGCTTCATTTCGTTGATAATCGATTTAACGCTATGGAAATTCCGTAGGAATTGGAGTGGCGACAAACCTCCGAGCGATCCGTGTGGACGGATCTCCTTGTACTTCTCCAGCCTCTGCCGGGTGAGAGCTTTCGTCTCCGCCAATGTCAAAAAACAGGAAATTCGTTCTGAAGATGCTGTAGAAGCTCTCGATAAATGGATTTTGCCAAGGGCTTGTCCTGAGAGTTGTCAGTTTATTCTCATACTAATGATGTAGCGGGTGCTCCAGTAATGATTGGATGGATTATGATCATTTTTTAGACATATCCCCAACGAAATTCTGAATAAATCTAATTCTATAGTTCCCCGTTGCGACGACAGAAATCTTGGGCTATACACTATGTTATTTCGTTAGTCAATAATTCAGGAAAGAATTTTTGAAAATAATTGAGACTGGAACTGAGAACTAGCGCTTCAGGAATCGAAGCTGAAGGGAGGGCGAATGTTCAGAATTTTCGCCTGAAACTAGTCCGAACACTTTTTTAACCGCGACAAATATCCTATCATTTTGAGCACAGTGCTTGGCAAATTGATGGGTAGCGGAAAATTGATAGCAAATAGTAGAAGGATCAACAAGGCAATAGAGAGACTCATGAAGTGGTCAGAAAAGCCCCAATGGGTAAATTTTCTGCACCTGACATACGGGGATCACCTCGATATCCCTATCGAGACTCTCGATCTTGAGGAAGATGAGATTTTTGATCATCTCGGCAAGTTGAACACTTCAATGCTGAACTTCGCGATCTTTGAGGACTTCTTTGCCAGTTGGTTCGGTGAGAACGGCGAATTGAATGTGGTCAACGACTACCTCAAGCGACGCGGTAAACGTGAGTCAATTGCCGTCCGGCACTACTTGAAAAAGCTCCGGGATTCCACGGTATCTTTGTACGAAATCATTGAACTCAATCCTGAACGGAACATGACGGTGCGAGACCTGCTTAGGGACGGTAGGACATTGACTATACAGGAGAGGCTGGGGTCGGAAAATTCGGCAATTTGGGATTGCATAGCAGCGCGAGTCGTTTCCGTGAACGGGAAGAATTATTTTACGATTCCCATAATGCATCTCAGCCGCCATATAGCACAGGAGCTCGTGTCAATTGTAGACACGATGATAAAAGAATTTAAGAAAGATATGCTCAAAGATTTGCGAAAGCAGTACGGGAAATCATCAGCGATTCCGCCTGTCTCCCGGGAAATGGTGCTTGAAACCCTACCCTGTGCACAGATACTCACGCATGCTTGGATGATAGATACCGTTGTCAAGTCTCAGGCCCCTTTGCCGGAAATCTGTAACAGCGACGGCGAGTTGTTCATATTCTGTGAAGTGCGGTTCCCGATTCAGGGTGATCAAGCCGATGTAATTGCAGTGCTCGACAAAACAGCGGAATTTCAAAGGACAGACGAAAAATATAAATGGGATTGGCTCGAGGCGGGGGATCCGGGATATCGGTCCGCGCGTCAACGCAAGGGACCTCTGGTATCGGAATCGTATTCCGAGTCCATCGAAACCGATTTCGGTAACACAATTTTGGGTTACGCCGAGCTTCATCCAAAGGCGTTGGTGCTGAATACCAATTCAGCAGAACGCGCTGAAAGGGGGCAAGTGCTTCTAGCATCCCGCCTAGGGAATCTTGTGGGCCAATCTCTGATTTCGTACCAGAACGTGGAGAAAGCACTGGAAGAACCGAGAGAACTGGTAGAGGAAGAAAGCCTGATTATGACTGAGGATATGTTAGAGGCATTACATTCTTATCTTGATGATCACTACCGTCACACCCTTGATAATCCTATTCCCGCGCTGGGAAACAAAACGCCAAGACAGGCGGCGTCGACAAAAAAAGACCGCCATCAGGTGATTGATTGGCTTAAGCTGTTGGAAAATATGGAGTATCGACGCGCTGCGCAACAAGGCCAAGAACCATATGACACGACTTGGATTTGGCATGAATTGATGATTGACCTGCCCCGATAATCCAGCGCGGTCTTGACTCAAACGCACGTTTAAATCGCTCCAAGTCAACGGTTTTTGGACAATGCTCAATTCAAAATAAAACTACTTCATAATCTGGCCCTGTTGTGAGAGTTAGGACCACATTGGGAAGTGGAAGCATATACTGAGATATCACAAAGGCCTACGTTTGCAGATATTGAACTCACTAAAGCTAATACCGTATCAGTGGGATCAGAAAATTAGATTGAAATTGTGGGAAAATCAAATAGATTTGTTCTGATCCATTCTGGAGATATTAAAAATCGGGAAGATAATTGAGTGTCAAAATCTAGTAAAAATGCGCAAAATGGTTCTACTGAGTTAATCGATTACTTGAGAACCAACAACATTAAATTGCCAAAATTCTCTGAATTGGCGAATCCCTTAACAATACCCCAGTCGGTAGTCGAGAAACTCAAAGCTATCGAAAAAAATGCAGCAGACCCGATAAATCTCTATCGTGTTCATTGGTATAACGATGAGGAGGGGTTAGGGTTTGATGAAATACCCGGATTTATTGAAATCCCAAAAGCAATCAGTGGTACGAATGCAAGCATAGTCGTGATGCTTGGCGAGCGATTCCCCATGGTGTCTGCTCATAAAGTTTTGGCTGCATATTCTTGTTTGGTTCCCCGTCTCTTGGAAGGATCCTTTGATCCTATGTATCATCGGGCGGTTTGGCCGTCAACAGGAAATTATTGCCGCGGAGGCGTTGCTATATCCAAAATTTTGGGTTGCCGAAGCATTGCGGTCTTTCCTGAAGGGATGAGCAAAGAGCGTTTCGATTGGTTGGAAAGTTGGGTTACCAATCCGTCCGACATCATTCGAACTTATGGGACTGAAAGCAATGTTAAGGAAATCTATGATGAATGTGCTCGACTGGGTCGCGACGATCAGAATATTGTTATCAATCAGTTTGCAGAATTTGGAAACTATGTTGGTCACTACTATTGCACCGGACAAGCCGCCGCACACATTTTTAGATCGCTCCGTGAGACCGACAAAAAATTAAAATTATCTGCTTTTGTCTCTGCAACCGGCTCCGCTGGAACACTAGCAGCGGGTGACTATCTGAAAGAGCAATTCGGGTCAAAGAATGTTGCTGTCGAAGCGGTCGAGTGTCCCACCATGTTGCACAATGGGTTTGGTGAACATAATATTCAAGGAATCGGCGATAAACATCTGCCCTTCATTCACAATGTAATGAATACAGATACCGTTGTAGGAATTTCGGATCAATCCAGCGATGGAGTGTATTTATTACTCAATACTGAGGAAGGGCGGTCGTATTTGAAATCGAGGTGCAACCTTTCAGACAAGGAAATTCAAGATCTGTCAAAACTTGGGCTATCCGGTGTTGCCAATGTATTGGCTGCGTGTCGTTATGCGTGCCATTTTGATTTGAATCAAGAGCATGTCGTAATCACAGTAGCAACCGATAGTTCGGATCTTTATCGAAGCCAAATCGATTCAATGGTTGAAAACAAATATCAGGGTGCTTTCGATGCACTTTCGAGTGCTGAGATTTTTGGTCGGCATCTAATGGCGATCGATGGCAGCGAGCTTCTTGATCTAACTTACAACGATCAAAAACGCATATTCAATTTGGGGTATTACACTTGGGTAGAACAACAAGGCGTCACACTGGATGACTTTGAAGCCCGCCGATCTCAAGAGTTTTGGAAATCACTCAGCGTCGATGTAGAAGATTGGGATCAGCGTATTGAAAGCGTTAATGAACAAGTAGATATAGAACTATAGTCTCACCCAATTACCAATTGTGTTAAGCCGAGTTTCAAGAGCCATTCCGGTATCGTTGGAGTTCTCGGCGCAATCCAAGCCAGCCGCGGAATCAAATTCAACCACTTGTTCGTACATGCCATGTGTCAATCATACTTTGATTACGGAGATCTTCTAACCAGCTATGCAATGGATTTTGCGTTGCACGGCAAGAATTTGACCAATGAAGAATTCTGGAACAGCTACAACATTGCTGGGGAAATGTATCAGACCATCGGTCCATTGCTATGCAAGTATCATCTATTGGTCTGCCCTACAAACAACCTTGCCTCAGTGCCAGCGGATCACTACCAATCCAAATTTACCGTCATTGTTACGATAAACAGCTCAATCCAGAACTTGGCTGGGTTATGACCCTGCTCTTCAACATGCTGAGCCGATGCCTTGTCATCAGCATACCTTCCGGAACAAGGCGAGACAATTCCCCGACGGGAATTCAATTGGTTGGGCTGGGCTATGAAGACGCACGTGTAATCCAAGAAGCGTTCGCCTATGAAGCCGCTCTCGAGCCATGGTATGTTCACCCAGATAGCCGCCCTTCACTGGAAAATGAGGAATGAACGCTCCAGAGGGATTGAACCTTTCAAACTGGCGAGAACATCCGTTCAGCCAATGGTCCTTTCAGCACGTGCCAGAAGTAGTGCCATCTGCGACAATTCCTGCATGTACTGAGATGGAACGGAATCACCATCAGGCATCAGGAACAGAATTGTTCAGTGAAACCACTCTTCCATCATCGGGCGAAACCCTCCAAGTCTTCCTGAAAAAGACTCATACCGATGGAATTATGATTTCTCACAAAGGTTCCGTCGTCGCCAGCTGGTACGCCCCGCATTTCGATCCGGCTAACACTCACATTCTGTATTCCGTCAGCAAATCCATTACCGCCACTG
>JAKZRU010000025.1:0-7244 GCA_047517965.1 Gammaproteobacteria bacterium
GGTACACGAAGAGGCGATTCGAGAGGCTTTGGGCAAGTTAAAAATTGGTAAACTGCTAAAGGGTTATCGAGGCTCATCTGGAGATGTCGATGCAGTGATTTCAGTGCTTAGACAGCTTTCTGATTTTGTCAGCGATGAGAAAAACTGCGTAAAAGAACTGGAAATCAATCCCCTGTTTGTATTCCAGCAAGGAGAGGGTGTGCTGGTAGTTGACACGCTGCTGCGGGTGTCAGATTCTAGTGAATTTGTTTGAGTCTTTTGTGTTCACCCCGTTAAACAATCAGCTAGCTTTGGGTGCACGTCATATATTTGAATTTTTTGATAAGATAAGGTGAGGTGTTGGATTGGTACCGTTATCTGATAGTATAATAAAACTAACAGAATTGAATCGGAGAACTGCCATGACAACCACCCTAAACCTTGAGCAACTCACCGCCCAAAGAGATGCACTGTGCCAGCGGCTCGCCGATATCAGCGATTTTCGTCCCGGCAACTTGACCCATTACAAACGCAAGTGCGGCAAACCCAACTGCCACTGTGCCCAACCAGGTGATTCCGGACATCCGATGTGGATTCTCACCCGCAAAGTCAAAGGCAAGACCGTGTCCAATGGCATTCCGAATCATGCGGTTGAGCGCACTCGAGCACAGATGCAGGAGTACAAGCACTTCCAGAACCTGGTGAAAGAATTGATCGAAGTCAGCGATGCGGCGTGTCATGCGCAAGCGAAAGCCAGCCGAGCGGTAAAAAAATACATTGGATGAGGGCTGTGCGAGCGGATTCGCCCGCGAAATCATCCAGGAAATCGATTCACTCATAGCGCCTGTCACTGCCGATTCGATTTCGAAGTAGTCGAAACCGCGACGCGACGTTCGGTTCTGGAATTTGGCCCCTGGCTCTTGGAACAACGGTTGAACGCCGACCATTCGGATTGTCAGGGTCGCACTCAGCCATGCGAGTGTGGAAAGGAGGTCAACTATAGCGGGCGATGCCCGAAGAGTTTCACAACTGAACTGGGCGAGATAACACTGGCGCACGCTTTACTAACATTGCGACAGTTGCAATGCAGGATTTCACCCCCAGAGACCGGGCACTGGGGCTGATGGATTCATCGCTGTGCCGGCCGCACTGTGCATCACCAGCATCACTGCGGCCCGCATCAGTTTTGCCGAGTCAGAGTCGCACACGGCAAGGTTGTCCGGCCCCCACTTCCCGGCAGGTGCGTCGTAACGGTGGAACTGCGGGAGTGGATGGAGAGACCTTTAGCGACATTGAAGAATCCGGTTTGGAACGCTGACTTGTGGAACTGGCGCGGGAACTGAAGGAAGGGAGCTACGCACCGCGAGCGGTACGACAGGTTCTGATTCCGAAGAAACAACTTGGCAAGTGGCGGGCTTTAGGCATTCCTTGCCTTCGAGACCGGGTGGTGCAGAGTTCGGCGATGCTGGTGTTATCGCCGATTTTTGAAGCCGACTTGCAACCGGAGCAATACGCCTATCGTGCGCAAAGGAGTGCGAATGATGCGGTCAAGCGCGTACATTCGCTTCTGAATACGGGGCATCATGAAGTGGTAGATGCAGACTTGTCCAATTATTTCGGCGAGATACCACATGCAGAACTGATGAAGAGCATCGCCCGTCGCGTAAGTAATGGTCGGATGCTTGAACTCATCAAATCATGGTTGATCATGTCGGTGGAAGAGGACGATGGCAAGGTCAGCAAACGCCGAACGAACCGAGCGAAAAAGGAGCGAAAAGGCACTCCTCAAGGGTGTCCGATTTCTCCGCTGCTGAGCAACATCTATACGCGTAGCTTCATACTGGGATGGAAGCAGTTGGCTATTCCCGGCGATTTCACGCGGAGATTGTCAATTATGCGGATGACATTTGCGCTCTCGGCAAGGTGTCAGCTGCAGAAATGCTGTTGGCGGTGAACCGAATCATGAACCATCTGAAATTGCCTGTCAACGTGGAAAAGACCCGATGTCTGCGATGCCCCGAAGAGCCATTGGGGTTTCTTGGTTACCGAATTGGAACGAATTATCGCCAGCGAGGAAAGGGATCATATATTGGTACCCGTCCAAGCAAGGCGAGCGTTCAGAGTTTATGCCGTAAGATTAGTGATCAGACGGCTGCACGTTACGGGTTGATGGAACTGGAATGGATGGTAGAACGACTGAATCGGATGCTTTCTGGTTGGGCGAAATACTTCCATCTCGGTCAGGTTCTACCGGCGTATGTGGCTATCGACAATCACACAGCATACCGGCTGCGCCAGTGGCAGTCACGGAAACACAAGGCGAAGAGCAGGAAATCTGTGTATCTCTCGTATGAGGACCTGTATGACTCCTACGGTCTGATTTGCCTTGTGAAGTCTAGGGCGCGCCTTCCGTGGGTGAATGCATGATCTCGTCTGTAAGCCGAGTGCCGGAAAACGGCACGCTCGGTTTGATGAGCGGCTACTGGAAACGGAGAGATGGCTTGGATTGAGGCACTGGCGTTCTGCGAAAGCTGCAAGCAACTGTTTCCCCCATTGTCCTTATTCCACCGCGCCAGTAGTCGACTCTACCGTTAAAAAGTCAATAACTTAACTATACATTCTGAAATCTGTCCAAAATATTCAATTAATTTGATGAACCCCCTGCGAACCTTTAAAGAGCCGTTTTATCTGCTTTTGCACTGGTAATTTGGTTGCTAATTAATAATTTATTTAAGGAGATTAGATAGTATGAATTTACTAAGTAAATGGCTGATGAAAGTTTCATTTGTGATTGCTATACTCGCAGTTCCCTTAGCGGGATTGGTAAATGTAGAGTCTGCCAATGCGGCGACCAAATTTATTCTGGCTAACGTTACGGACCAACATAATATTCAGAATGTTGCTTCCCATGCATTCATCAGTAAACTCGATGAATTGTCCGATGCTATTGAGGTTGAACACCATCCAGGCGGGGATCTCGGAGATTGGGTAAGTTTATTTGAGCAAACAATGCATGGGGGAATTCAAATGTGTCAGACTTGGAACGCATCCGAGTTTGATCAACGCCTCGACTTGGCGACTCTAGGGTATACAGCCGGCTCTTGGGGTGAGTGTGTGGAAACATATAAACCCGGAAGTGAAATGGCCGCTTTCTGGGACGAGGTGCTGGGTGACCTAAACATGCGGCTTATGGGAATATTACCCGACGGTATGTACGGCGTCACCGTACGTAAGGGAGTTGATGCACCGAAGTCTTTTCCTGCGGATGCTATTGGATTCAAACTTCGTGTTCCGCCAATCAAGATTGGTATCACGCGCTTTGAAGCATTGGGATTTTCTGTGGTCCCGATGCCTTTTTCCGAATTGTATACAGCACTACAGCTAGGTACCGTTGATGGGGCCGGATTCCAAGATGCCACGGCAGTTGAAGCCATGTCGGATGTTTATGATCACTATGTTCGTACAAACGACATTTGCGGCTATTCATTCTGGCTTGCCAATAAAGATTGGTGGGGTGGTTTGTCTGAGAGTGATCAGTCAATCATTCAAGAAGCAACTGACTACGCAGTCAACGTTGCTTGGGCCGAATTCGAAGAGATCGACAATAAAGCTATTGAGGGCATGAAAGCGAAAGGCGTGCAAGTGCATATGCTAAACGATGAGGAACTTGCAGCAGCCAAAAAGATTGTCTACGAAGTCGAATGGCCTTGGGTAGAAGAGCAACTTGGTAAGGAAACCATGGACAGAGTCCGCGCGGCGTTGGGAGTTGAATAAACAGTCCAACTGAATTTTTTGGTGGTTATGTGTTTAATGTTAAAGTTGGCATGCCCGATTCTTGGATGAAAAGGCCTCGAAATTGAGCGCCATTCGAGCATTCGGTCGAATGAATTGCTTTGAATTCACTGAAGAATTGAAATGAAAATTCATCCGTCTGCCAATCTAAACAAGCCATAAATTCATTATGTTTTTAAGACCAACACCGTAGAGACAGTTATTAGAATCTTCGGTGTTGGTCTTGCAAGTCTGAAATTTAAAATAGTGATAATTTAACTTGCATCTTATCCATCATCTTCTATAAATCGTTGTGCGGTGTATTGTGAAATTGTGGTTGCTTAATGTTTTTACCTATTACAACAACAAAGCATCTTGACATTGATCAAGATGCAAGAGTCCCTGCATTTCCCACAGAGATAGATGGAATTTAAAATCCCCCAACCCCCAGAATAAGGGAGTGTTTTTATGTCAAAGATTTTTATAAAACTTGAGAATGGATTGATTATATTCGCTTGCGTTGGATTGGCGTTATTCATGGTCCTGCAAGTAGCACTTCGCTATGTTTTCCAAGTGCCTCTATATGGAACCGAAGAAATATCCACGTTGCTGGGGCTTTGGATTTATTTCCTAGGAATTATCCATGTCACCCGAACGCGACAGCATATTAGCAGCGGAGTCTTCCAATTGTTTATCAAATCCGAATCGCTGCTGAAAGCCTTGGAGATTTTCAAAGTCGCGCTTTGTGCTTTCGGTTCTGCAGTCTTTACATATTTTGCGATTTTGTATTGGATCCAGTCATATGAAAGTGGGAGGAGCAGCACTTACCTCAGTTGGCCTAGAACCATCTGGGTAACATCAATGCTTGTCGGCTTTTTGCTTGCGACGGTTTTTTTCCTAATGCATCTATGGTTAGTATCTACTGGTAAGGAAAAGGCCATGACACACCAAGAAGAAGTCGAGCATAAGGCTCCCCGCTAAAGCGGAAACCCATTAGTTCTGACGAGGTATTGAAATGCTGTTATTCGCGTGTCTTATTGTCCTAATCTTGTTACTGATCCTAATGGATGTGCCTATCGCTTATTCATTCGGAATCAGCGCATTCCTTTTCGTGCTTCTCACGGGAAGAGACCTCAATTTCCTATTACCCTATGCTTTTGATCAGGCAGCCGGCTTTGCATTACTCGCTTTGCCGCTATTCATTCTGACCGGTTGCCTGATGGTGCCGAGCGGCATCTCTGACCGTATGATTAACTTTATTAATGCCTTTGTAGGCCATATTAAAGGAGCTCTCGGTGTGGTCACGGTAGTTGCATGCGCAATGTTCGGCGCTATGTCAGGAAGCGCATCTTCGGCTATCGCTGCGGTTGGAAGCGTTATGATTCCGAAAATGCTGGACGAAGGGTATCCGCGTGGTTACGCGGTTTCGCTGGTCGCGGTGTCATCGGTTCTCACAATTCTCGTGCCTCCAAGTATACCAATGATCCTATTTGCGCTTGCAAGCCGTCTCCCCGTGACGGCTTGCTTTCTATCGACGTTAGGCGCAGCGTTTCTGCTGGTAATTATATTCAGCGGCATAAATTTCCACCATCTTCGAAATCACGAAATTCAAACGCATGTAACAAAGCCAATAGGTGAATACTTCAGAAATATTGCTCTGGAAGGGCGTCGGGGTGTGCTGGCATTGATTCTTCCAGTGATTATGCTGGGTGGCATCTATGGCGGAATTTTTACGCCTACCGAAGCTGCAGCCGTATGCTTTGCCTATGCAATCGTGATCGGCTTTGTCACAAGAAAACTTAAATTTAAAAACACGGCGCAAGCTATCGTCCGTGGTGCAGCAGTGACTGGCGCGGTCATGGTCGTCTTGATTTTTATATTCGTGATGACTCGCGCGATGGTACTAGAGCAAATCCCGAAAGAAATTGCGATTTGGTTAACAAGCATCTCAGATAATAAAATAATATTGTTGTTAATGTTGAACCTCATTTTGCTGGTTATCGGGATGGTTGTTGACGACGCATCGGGGTCCATTCTCGCTGCTATTGTGTTGTTGCCGGTAGCGAACGAAATCGGCATCCACCCAATTCACTTTGCGGCTATCGTTGGAGTAAACATTGCAGCCGGGAACATTACACCACCTTGCGCACCGTTGCTTTACCTAGCGGGAGCTATCGGTAACTCAAATTTGGTGGAAATGGTAGGGCCGACACTTAAGTTTCTTTTGATCGGATACTTGCCAGTAATTCTCTTAGTTACCTTTATCCCCGATTTGGCGCTATTCCTTCCGCGGTTGCTTCTCGGCATAGGATAAAATTTAGGAATCGAAAAAGCGTTGATGGATGCTTCAGGCAATTATTCGACTTCGCAGAAAGCAAACACTGCTTCTAGAAAAAATTAGTTGGTGATTATGTATTTAGCCGATTCCCAGACGAAAAGATCTTGGTAATGAGTGTCATTTCGAATTTTCGGTTAAATGATGCCTTTGAATTCATTGAAAAATTGAAATGAAATTCCATCCGCCTGCTGAATTAGGTAAGCCACAAACAATTTAAAGAGAATAATTTAGGCGCTTTCCAAAAGAGGAATTTGTTTCGGCGATGTTTACCGTACTAGGCAGCGTATGTAATGTGTGGTTAACTAGGCCAATTTCAGTGTGAGAAGCATTTGTCGGAATCGACTCGACTTGAAATGGCAAAGGTAAAGGGACGGGCTACGTTTACCGCACGAAAACTCTAAACTTACAGCAAGCGTAAACTGACCAGTTTCCGCTAAGTTTTCGGACTGCAAGACAAGCATGACTACGATGCGCGTATTATTGAAACAAGGCCGGGCGTTGCATGTAAACCATATGAATCATTAGATTCATGATTGACAGGAATTTATTGATGAACGTTAAAATGGAAACTGTGCTCCAATGCCTACCAATCGAGAGCGAATTGCGTAAGATTTTCGGCGAGAATTACAGCAAAAAACCAAATTCCCTTTTCAAACTTGACCACATCCGCAATATTTTCAACGGTGTGAAGCATTCTGCTAGCGCGCCGGGCAAGTTTAATCAAGTTTACAGTTAACCATTAGTCACTACAACCCATATTTATGGATAACAAGCGAACAAAATTCATTCAAGATATCGACCCGTTGGTCGCCGATGCCCTAATAAACGAGAAGCAACGCCAGCAATCCAATATTGAATTGATCGCATCTGAGAATATCGTGAGCCATGCGGTGTTGCACGCCCTCGGACACGAGATGACAAACAAGACCCTAGAAGGCTATCCAGGCAACCGTTTTCACGGTGGTGGTCAGTTTGTTGATATTGTCGAGCAGGCTGCGATCGACCGAGCGAAGAAACTTTTTGACGCAACCTATGTCAATGTGCAACCCCATTCCGGCACGCAGGCAAATCAAGCTGTATTTTTTACACTGGTCAAACCGGGTGATCGAATCTTGAGCCTTAATCTGGCGGCTGGAGGTCATCTTAGTCATGGCGC
>JAKZRU010000026.1:0-7601 GCA_047517965.1 Gammaproteobacteria bacterium
TCTGCAACCCAGTCGATTTCATTTGCCAGTAGTGCGATATGCTCCGCTGGAAGAATTCGAGGAGTACAAGGATATTGGAAGGGAACTTGGATTTTCCCACGTCGCTTCAGGCCCTTTGGTGCGTTCTTCCTATCGCGCCGACCAGCATGCACCCGGCGCAATCGCAAAACGAACCGCGTCGTAAGATTGTTTGTACTTCTACTCGGAAACCAATTGCGCCGCATTCGGCATACCTACCCGAGGGGAAGCACCCATGAGCATTCGCCCGACGAGAGGCATTAACACAAGCTCATATGGAAGTTCATACTCGCCTACGTCGCTAAAATTTGGACATTGACGACACTGGACAACTGCAGCTGCGTTGATACCCCCTTTCAGTGGATTGCGTGTAAGACGTCGCCCGAGGCTCCGTTATGCATTCAGAAATCCATCCAGTACGTTGACTGTGTTCAGCCCGATTTCAGATACTGCATACCCGCCTTCCATGACGAATAGTGTCGGCAAACCGAGCTTTCCAATACGCTCGCCGTACTGCGTGAAATCATCGCTTTCAAGCTTGAAGAAGCTGATCGGATCATCTTTGTATGTATCGACACCAAGCGACACGACGAGCGCATCCGGAGAATATTCACTGATGTGGCGGCAGGCATTCTGAAGCGCATCGAGCCACTCAGAGAACTGCGTGTTTGGAGGGAGCGGATAATTCCTATTGAAACCCTCACCTGATCCAGTGCCGCATTCATCTGAGTATCCGAGAAAGTGCGGGAACGCGTCTTCCGGTTGGCCATGCAGCGAGCAGAACAGCACGTCGTCCCGGTCATAGAAGATATCCTGACTACCATTGCCATGATGAAAATCCACATCCAGCAACGCAACCCGCTTCGCTCCATCCCGAATGAAGCCCTCCACCGCGATCGCCGCATTGTTCAGAAAGCAATAGCCACCATACAGGTCTCTTGCGGCATGATGTCCCGGCGGGCGGCACAGTGCGAATGCGGGGCTTTCACCTGACACCATCCGCTGAGCAGCCATCGAGCAGGCAGCTGCAGACTTTACAGCCTCCCAAGTTCCAGAAGTGATTGCGGTTTCAATCGCCATGCAGAAGTAACCGAGCTTGCCATCAATGTGATTCGGCCTGCGATCGCTATGCATGCGCCTGGCCGGGAAAACTGCCGGTATCGCTTCGCCGTTCATGCCCTCGGCCTGCCATTCACTCCAAGCAGTCTCCAAAAACTCCAGAAACTCCGGAGCATGGACTCTCTGCGCCAGCTTAACATCGAATTCGCCTGGTTCGGACAGATCGCCATAACCTCGTTCCGCAAGCCGTTCGATGATATAGTCCCAGCGCTCGGGACACTCGAATGGACGCACCAGTTCACCGCCGTATAATTCCCCTTTCGGAAAATGCAGACGATGTTTTTCACTACGTACGATTTTCATGTTTGTACCCCACTGTCAGCCTTTTCAGTGCGTTTCATTAACTTTCCAGTAAAACATACGATGCGGCAGCTGCATCGACTCAGCTGCCGCTTAAAATTCGCTTTGCAGGCTACTTCTGCAGTTCGGTCCAAATTGCCGTATACATCGATTGAACCTCAGGAGGACAGGCCGGTGCGAATACACCTGAGGCAACATACGGCTCTGGAATCACAATTTCCGGTGCCGTACGAAGCTCTTCAGACATGAACTCGACTGAGCCGTCGATTCCGTTTGCATATTTCGCAAATGCAGAAATCATGGCGGCATTTTCAGGTGCCATCAGAAAATTCTGAAACAGTTTTGCATTCTCGACGTTTTGGGCGTCAGCCAGTACTGCTACGTTGTCCATCCACATAGGAAATCCATGCACCGGGTATCCGTACTGAATTGAAGGCTTCTCATTTCTCGCTCTCAGGCTGTATCCATTCCAGTTCATTGTTACAACTACGTCGCCGCTGACAATTTTTTCTTTAGTACCGTAGTCGATGGATTTCCACTTGGGTTTGGCCGAAACCAGAAGATCCCTAACTTCTTTCAGTACACCTTTATCGTCCGTGCACAACTCGCCGCCGACATATAGAATCGCCATACTGAGAACATCGCTCATTTCCGGAATAACGTTGATTTTTCCAACCAGCTCTTCTGGAGGATCCAGAAACAGCTCGGCCGTGTTGATGTCACCGCTATACATGGCAGTGTTTACCGAAATTCCGGTACTTCCCCAAGTCCAAGGCACAGAGTATTTACGTCCTGGTTCCCATACCGGGTCGCGCCACATTTCCGACACGTTCTGGAAGTTCTCCATCTGATCTGGACGGGTTTCCAACAGCAGGTTTTCACTGATCCATATCGGCATATGACTTGATGTTGGAACAACAATATCGAAACCGTGCCCACCGGGTCTGATTTTTGACAGCGCTGTTTCGTTTGAATCGTAATCGGTGATCGTGACTTCGACATCATATTTCTGGGAAAACTTCTCAATCAATTCCGGATTGGTGTAGTCTCCCCAGTTGAATATGTGAAGTTCCCCCGCTGCATGGGCTGCAGTCGCCACAGCAAACGCAATCGCTGCCAAAACATGTAATAAAACTTTCAATTTCATCGCATCTACCTCAATGCAGTAACTAAATTTGTTAACAGATTTTCAGTCTCTCTCTTGCTGAGAGCAACAGAATATCAGTTCGCACCGCTTTTAACCTTTATTTCATCAACCTGCACATCTCAATCCAAAAATTACTATCAATTGAGCTGATCCTTCAGCAGTAGCGCAAATACTTCTAGCGATTGCGCAGCACATAGAACAGGGATACCAAGAGTATCGATATTGCGAGCAGAGCGCTTGAAATAGCGTTGATTTCCGGAGTGACTCCACGGCGTAACTGACCAAGCATATAGGTCGGCAGAGTATCCTGTCCGGCAGATTTCACAAGTTCCGTGATCACAACGTCATCCAACGAAATCACAAAGGCAAGCATGCCTCCGGCGAGAATGCCTGGCCACATTATCGGAAGCGTGATACGCCTGAACGCATGCCACCGTGTTGCATACAAATCCTGAGCAGCAATCTCCAGTGAGGTGTCCATACCTTCGAGACGTGCACGAATCGGTAGGTAAGCGAACGGAATACAGAACGCGGTGTGTGCTGCGATCAGATACAGCAAGCCGTGATAACCAGTTGCAGTCTTGATAATGGCAAAAAATATCAGCAGAGCCACACCGGTCACAATTTCCGGCACCATCAGCGGCTGATTGATGACTGCGTAAATTGCAGTTCGTCCTTTATAGGATGCAGTACGAGTGGTCCCGAGCGCAGCCATGGTCGCCAGGAATGTCGATGAAAATGACGCAATCGCAGCAACGATCAGGGAACGGATCGTGACTTCTTGTACCTGCTCATTGTCCCAGGCGAGGTAATACCAGTTGAGGGTGAATCCTTCCCATAGCGCAAGGTTAGTTCCAGCATTGAATGAGTATGCGACCAAGACACCGATAGGCGCATATAACAATATGAAACACACCACTGCGGTTGCTGAGAAACCCGGCAGACGACGGGTTGAAAATGGTTTCATCCGATTCGCAGATTCAAGCATGGCTGGTGTTCCCGCGTTGTGCGATTCGCACATAGATCAGTAATGCCCCCATTACGATCACGAGCAATGCGATTGACAGAGCAGCCCCAAGCGGCCAGTTCCGCCCCTGCTGAAACTGGAGTTCAATAAGATTGCCCAGCATCAGATTACGACCGCCGCCAAGCACCCGCGGCGTGACGTAGGCGCCTAGTGACGGAATGAATACCAGTATGCATCCCGCTACGATTCCGGGCTTTACCAGCGGTATGATGACTCGCCAAAGCACTCGAAGACGCGTTGCATACAGATCGTAAGCGGCTTCTACCAGTCTGAAGTCGAGTTTCTCGATACTGGCATAAAGCGGGAGCACCATTAGTGGCAGATACACATAAGTCATGCCCAGCATGATGGCGAATTCGGTGTAAAGTATTTCTATGGGCGTTTCAATAATCCCCAGACTGATCAATGCATGATTGATTATCCCTTGATCTCGGATCATCTGCATTATCGCGAAAGTTCGAATCAAGAGATTGGTCCAAAAAGGTATTGTTATCAGAAACAACCATAAATTTCGGGATTGCGGTGAGCGGGTAGCAATGAAATATGCAGTAGGGAATCCGAGAGTAAGCGCCAGAAGCGTTGACTGAGTCGAAAGACTAACGGAACGCCAAAGTATCGACAGATGGGCGTCTGCGATCGAAACCGTACCATCAAAAATGTCACGGTTGAAGAATAAGTCAAACCATCCGTCCAAAGACGGCTTCCAGATGACTCCTCCGTACGCACCGCCTTCGAGAAATGAATAGACAAGCATGATCAGCAAGGGGCCTGTAGCGGCAACCGCCAGCACAATCAATGACGGTGTGCACAGCAGATAGTTTCGACGTACTTCCTGGAGGTGAGCGTCGCGTGCCGCTTCCACATGCTCCCGCCTTTTGGCGTGAGCGACTGTGTGTTCAGAGCGATTCATTTAATCTTTCAGAACATGTATGATGGATGCGTCCACCGAGATGCCTACGGAATCTCCAATATCGAAGCGGGCTTCATGGCCTCGAAGATTCTGAACGTGTGCAGTGAATTCCAGACCATCTGGCAACTCGACAATGTAATGTGTGTGCGTTCCCAAATAGACCGTGTTTCGAATGGTTCCAAGCAACAGGCAATCCGCTCCAGAATCGATCAAAGTGGCCTGTTCCGGACGAACCGCGATTGTAACCGACCTGCCTGCCACGGTAATTGAGCGCGCTGGAATCTCCATTTCACTTCCAGACGTAAAGCGCAGCCGTGCTTTCGAGTTGCTTACAGAAAGGACTTCTGCTTCCAGAAAATTTGAATCGCCGATAAACTCCGCAACGAATCTCTCTCTTGGGAAATTGTAGATTTCGCTCGGCACACCAACTTGCAACACCTTTCCCTCGCTCATCACTGCCAGTCGGTCTGACATCGTCAAAGCCTCTTCCTGGTCGTGCGTGACGAAGATGAAAGTGATTCCGGTTTCGTGCTGAAGACGTTTGAGCTCAAGTTGCATGTCCTGGCGAAGTTTGTAGTCCAAAGCGGAAAGTGGTTCATCCAGCAGCAGGACTTTTGGTCGAGGTGCCAGCGCCCTTGCCAGCGCGACGCGTTGCTGTTGTCCACCTGAAATTTCACTTGTTCGCCGATCAGCGAGTTCATCCATTCTTACGAGCCGTAATATGGAATCAACGGTGTCTTTAATCTGTGCTTTGGGTTTGCGAAGCATTTCAAGTCCGAAACTGACATTCTGCGCCACTGTCATGTGCGGAAACAGCGCATAGTTCTGAAAAACCGTATTGACCGGGCGCTCGTATGGGGGTAGGAAAGTAATATCTCTTTCATACAACTGAATTTGCCCCGAGTCAGGATGCTCGAACCCAGCAATCAGTCTCAAAAGTGTCGTTTTGCCGCAGCCTGACGGGCCTAGCAAAGTAAAAAACTCGTTCTCTCGAATTTCAAGAGAAACGTCATCCAAAGCGGTGACTGAATCGCTGCCGCTATCGAATATCTTGGTAACAGACTGAACCATAACCGCGTTACGGCCGCCCGATTGCGCGCTTGACGATGTATTCAACTTCTTGCAGTTTCCGTCAATTTCCCGGATTGTGCGAAACAAATGCCAAGCTTACACAAGTGGCAGTCTCATTAAATGTGCCAAGAATCGAACTCCTGACATAATTTACAATTATATGGGGGTTGACGCGAATTTATTGCAATCCGGAGCGCTGAACGAGATAGATGAGACGATACACTATCATTCAGATCTGAACCCTTTCGAGTCCCGAAATCTGAAATAGTTGACTATGAGGATATGGTTTGTGGTTGAACCAAACGTCACGATGGTATTTGTAGAGCAGATTTAACTGAACTTACATCTTCACCGATGAGTTTTGCCAAACAAACCAATGATTCTTCTAATTCTTCTCGCTTGTTCTTGATCGCCACTTGCTCCAGCGTTTGAAGAAAATACTCAATTAACTTCTTCATTAGTGCTCTGTATTGGATTGATTCTTCGCTGTTCAGCCTAAGTCTTTCAAGTGTTGACTTACCCGCTTCTGATAAAGCCTTGATGTAATCATCACTAAACCTCAAGTGATGACTCATAACATGAATGCACGAATTTACTATTTCCTTGTCAGTCTCATTTGACCAGTAGTTCCCTTTGAATCTGTTGCAGGCTGCACATGAATAAAGCAGGTTGTCATAATTTGCAATCAATTTGTGAAATTTGTCTTTTGGGTGGTAGTGGTCGACATGGAATTCGCTCTTATCGGCAAGGGCATCCGATTTTCTACAATATACACATTTGTTTCTAAATTCTCGCTTCAAATACGGCTTATAGTCTCGGTAGTTAGAAAAATTTGGGGAGATTCCGTTCTCGTATGTTTTATATGTGGATACTTGAACGGGGTTACTTTTTTGAATCGTTTGAAATACCTCGCCAATCTAATCTACGTCCTGTTTAACACGTCAATTGAACGTTTAAATTGATCCAGTAGTTCCCAATCGCTTTCTGTATAGCGAGGCATAAGTATATCCAACTCATTTTCCAATATTTGTATTCTAGCTTGAAACTCCCGGAGGAACTTAGAGTGTACGGATTCGGCATATCGCTTAGCCAACAATGCCATCCTTTCGTCACATTTTTGATCGATAAGGTTTATGTCTAAGCGATCGAGATGATCTTGATCAGAGTCAATTCCCAAAGTTATTTCCTCCAATTCCACAGGAGCGTTCAAATTAGATTCGGAGTACAATAAAATTAACGGCGTACGTTTGCTTGAACTTTCGGTGTTTACATACCAATTGTCTATGGAGCCACCAGTAGTTCCGGGGTCAAATTCAAAATCAAGCATGCTTCAGGTCCTCTTTGGCTTTCTCTCCTAAACACCACCAAAAAAAAGAAAAGTGTTTGTCATGAAAATCGCCCAGTATCTGTAAAGCGCTATCGACATCAACATCCAATCTAGAATAATCATAGTCCAGCACAAGCGACACATTATTGTTGATGTTCAATTGGCCATCGTCTGCAATACCGCAACGAAATAAATATTTCGCCATTTCGTCAATATTGCCGTCGTACTGTACCTTAAATCCTGACAGTGTTCCAAGCACACCCGTAGACACGACCTTAACTACATCTTTATTTATCCATTCATCAATGCTGGACAACGAATTTACAACCGATAGTTTATTGATGTATCTCATCCCGACTCGAGTGAAATAATTGGTTTGCAAATGAGGTACAACTGTTTCGATTAGGAATTCACACTGGCGTATTGCATCTGAAAAACTGGTGTAGTTTCGCGTAGAGTACGTAACCGAAGCATCAGAAAGAGCAATAACGCTCTTTTGTGTCTTGTCACGAAATTCATGTGTGACATCATGCGACATCCCTACGGGTGTCAAGTTGGCTGACAGATTCTTATTGTATATTGGAAATTTCTCTCTTACTGCTTTCTGAACAGTTGCAACAACTTGCGATTCCTGCGAAATTTCCAACAACGCTGGGAAACGAAATTCAACGACGAAATTGTC
>JAKZRU010000027.1:0-48733 GCA_047517965.1 Gammaproteobacteria bacterium
CGAAACCGTTTTGCCGACTTCATTGGCCGCAGTCGGATGGCGCATAAGATAGCCGAACTTGTTCGCTACATTGCTTGATTGGTAATTGGATATCGCAGTAACTGCCCCTTGCACATACAATCTGTTCGGAGCAAGGATTCCGTTCTTTTTGCGATCAAGTATCAGAAGCTGCTTGCGATTGATGTTAGTTGTCGGATCGAGAATGTCATACCCAAATTTTGAATCGAAATTGACGAATCTTGCATCAGCACTCTTGGATACTGGAGCGGCAGCCTGTGAATCCGTCTCATTCTGTCTGGCTTTAAGCTCGTCAATCTCTTTCCGAAGCTGCCGATTTTCCTCTTCGAGTTGGTCAAGACGTTCAATCAAGCTATCGAGCGAATCGGCATGGGCAGGTATTCCTGCGATCAGACATGACGTCATCGCAAGAATGGAAATCAAAAATTTCAGACACTTGCAACCGTCTGCAACAGCGCAATCTGTGCGCTCCGCAATCATCTTGTAGCACCGGAAAGAGCTCTTCATTTTCCTGTTGCTCCTCCCTCCGATGTAAGCAAAGTATCTATTAAAATACCTCCGTACCCCCTGCCTGGACACCACCACAGCTAAAATTCTTCGCATACACATCCAGAACAGATTTTTACCGAACTTAACATGAGCCGTTCGATCGATACCCGGACGGACATGCCTAGACATAAACGCAAACACCCGTTTTCGCAGCATCTGTCTCGTGCTGATGTGCCGAATGTCCTTGACTGATGTCAGAATACCGCTTTTTAATCTGCAATCAATCGCGATGTCGTCAATAGTAATCTTGTCGAACTTTGTCTGCCTACTCCCGAATCGTTTCATAGATTAACTTCCCAAGGATTTTGTAGTAATTCCGCCTACTCGTTGCATTAGATAGTGTTCGAGAGTGGAATGCAAAGAGTATGAATGGAGAGTTTCCCGTTGGCGCATTTTCTTATTTCCACCGGTAAGATTCTCACTTCAATATTCCAAAATTTCCGCTACCGATGCCCATTCAAGCAACGGGATTGCGTAGCCGGGCGTAGGTCATTCGCCAAGCTATCGAGTATTAATTTGAAGAGTTCGATGATTTGTCGCGGTGGTCATCGAACGCCTCAGCGATCAGGTGCTGGACTGGGGCAGGTCAATCGTGAACTTCTCAATACAGATTTAGCATAGCGCAGAAAAGAAACTAGAGAGTATTACGAAGCCGAACCGCACACGAGTTGCTTCAGGATGAGTTTTCGTTGAGTCTGGAGTTGTTATTATTTTCAGCTTTGGGTCATGCGTAAGTTCCTGCTGTATTCTTTATATTTATCATATGCAAAGAACGCTCCATAAATTTCGCCCGATCCTCGAATTTGGCAAATCAATTGAAATTCTTACGTGCACCCCTGCAGTAAACTCGTTTTATGCTTGTAGTCAGTAGCTTTTTATTATGGAAGTCTGCTCGATTAGCAGATCAACTGCAGGATGCATTACCTCAAGCAGCGGAAAAGGCCAGACTCCAAGCAGAAGAACGAAAAACGCGATTAGTCCAAGCGAAATCTTTTCCTGCGGCTCCAAATCTTTTAACGTTGCAACGGCGTCATTGACAATTTTTCCATAGATTACACGTTTGTACATTCGCAGCGTATAGGCTGCCCCAAGTATCAAAGTCAGAGCCGCAATTCCAGCAAAAACCGCGTTTTCCTGAAAGGCTCCAATAATTACCAGCAATTCGCCGACAAAGCCGGAGGTTCCCGGCAATCCTACATTTGCCAAGGTAAAAAGCATCATCAAAGCCGCAAATATCGGCATGCTATGCGCGACTCCGCCGTACGTCTCAAGCTTGCGCGAATGCAGTCGATCATATAGAACTCCAACGCAGAGAAACAGTGCACCGGATACAAATCCATGTGAGATCATCTGTACGATCGCGCCCTCAATTCCATTTGCGTTGAAGATAAAAATACCTAGAGTTACAAATCCCATGTGCGAAATCGATGAGTAGGCAATCAATTTCTTCATGTCTGTCTGTGCGAGTGCGACTAATGCGATATATACAATTGCGATAAGTGACAGCGCAATTATTACGCCCGCCAGTGAATGCGATGCATCTGGCAAAATCGGCAGACTGAATCGAAGAAAACCATAAGCGCCCATCTTCAGCATAACCGCCGCAAGTATCACCGAACCGCCCGTAGGAGCTTCGACATGTGCATCCGGCAGCCAGGTATGAACCGGCACCATCGGCACCTTGACTGCAAATGCGGTGAAGAAAGCAATGAACAGAAACACCTGAGGGGTGAAGCCGATTCGAAGAATGTGCCACTCTCGAATATCAAAGGTAGACTCACTGACATTGTAGAGATATAGAAATGCAACCAGCATCAGCAGCGAACCCAGCAGCGTATACAGAAAAAACTTGATCGTGGCATAGACGCGATTTTCCCCGCCCCAGATACCGATGATCAAGAACATCGGGATCAACATTCCTTCCCAGAAAGTGTAGAAGAGCACGGCGTCCAGTGCCGAAAATACACCGATCATGAAACCTTCCAGAAATAGAAACGCCGCCATGTAGTGCGCCACTCGATACTGGATGACTTTCCAGCCTGCGACAACGACGATGCCAGTTAAGAATGTCGTCAGCAATATCAACGGCAATGAAATACCGTCTATACCGATGGAGTAATTGATATTGAACGTCGGAACCCATGCAGTGTGCTCGGTAAACTGATAGGTTGCAATTGATTTGTCAAAGCGGGCGTAGAGCGGAAGACTCAAAAGGAAGGTTCCGACGGAAATTCCCAAGGCCAGCCGTTTGGCCACCTCACGGCGCTGATTTCCGACTGCCAGAACTAGCGCGCCACCGATAATTGGCAACCAGATTACGAAACTTAACTGGCCGACGTCACTCAGCACCATATCAGAAACCTACTTCGCGACAAACCATGTGATCAGCAAAAATAATCCGATGATCATCGTGAATGCGTAGTGATACACGAAACCAGACTGAATCGCTCTCAAGCGTGCCGACATTCGTCTCACCGATCGGGCGAGACCGTTAACGACATACTCGTCGATGACAAGATCATCCATCACTCTCCAAAGCACACTTCCGAGTGAGCGGGTACCGCTCGATATAACAATTTCATTGAACTCGTCAAAGCCATATTTTCGGTCCAATACGAACCAAATTACTCGAAAACGAATGCGAATCTGCTCTGGCCAGTCAGGAAAGCGAATGTAGAGAAGCCAGGCAACGAATATTCCTGCAATCGCCAGCCAGAACGGCAATGTAAAGAATCCGTGCAAGATCATCTGCAGGACGAGACCCGGTCCTTCATGCCCATGCAACCCATTTCCAACAATCTTGAGTGTGTCGTGTTCCGAAGCAACAGTGATCGAATTTGCATAAAAATCCCCGAACAACATCGGTTCAACATACAGAGCACCGAACAAAACAGATGGTATTGCCAGCATTACAAGTGGCAGGGTAATCACCCACGGAGATTCCTTTACATGACTCAGATCGCTTTCAGACATTCTGGATTCGCCATGAAACACAACAAACAGCATTCGAAACGAATAGAGTGCCGTTATAAATACGCCAGTCGTTACCGCGAACAGCGCAAATCCGCTTCCAGGCAGAGTGCTCGCGTGCACTGCTTCAATGATTGAGTCTTTAGAAAAGAATCCAGCAAATGGTGGCACTCCGGCCAGAGCAAGCGAACCTACAAATGCGGTCCAGTAAGTTATCGGCATGTACTTGCGTAGACCGCCCATGTGCCGTATATCCTGCTGATGATGCAATGCAACGATTACCGAGCCTGCGGCGAGAAACAGTAAAGCTTTGAAGAATGCATGAGTCGTTAAATGAAACAAGCCTGCCGCATATGCCGATGCACCAAGTGCGACTGTCATGTAGCCAAGTTGTGACAGTGTGGAATATGCAACGATTCGTTTGATGTCGTTCTGCACTAATCCGATCAGCGCCATAAACAATGCGGTTATGGAACCGATCGTGATAACTACGGTAAGTGCAACTTCCGAATGCTCGAATATGGGAGACATTCTGGCAACCATGAAAATTCCTGCTGTAACCATGGTCGCTGCATGAATCAAAGCAGATATGGGTGTCGGACCTTCCATTGAATCCGGCAGCCAGACATGTAGCGGAACCTGTGCTGATTTACCCATCGCACCTATAAAGAGCAGAATTGAAATTATCGTCAGCCAGTGCCAATGAACGTCATTGAACGCTTCGACTGTCATGCTTGAGATTGCAGGGGCTTCTTTGAAAACAGTTGCATAATCCATAGAACTGAATACATACGCAATGGCAGCAATCGCCAGAATAAAACCAAAATCCCCGATGCGATTAACCAGAAAAGCTTTCATGTTCGCGATTATCGCCGACTCCCGGTCGAACCAGAATCCAATCAGCAGGTAGGAAACAACGCCGACACCTTCCCATCCGAAAAACAGTTGCATGAAATTATTCGACATGACCAGCATAAGCATGGCGAACGTAAACAGCGAAATGTAACTGAAAAACCTCTGATAACCCGAATCGTCATGCATATAGCCTATGGTGTATATGTGCACCATGAACGACACAAATGTTACAACCGTTGCCATGGATGCGGACAGTTCGTCAATCAGGAATCCGACCTCAAACTCAAGAGAACCGCTTGTTCCCCAGGTATATAGCGTCCCGTTGAACGTGTTTCCATGCAGTACGTCAAACAAGACGTAAAGCGAAAGAACAAAACTGATCGCAACACCTGAAATGGCGACACGATGGGTTGCAGTTCGCCCAATAACCCGACCTCCGACGCCAGCAATGATGGCGGCGATCAGACAACTGAACGGAATGAGTGAGTAAATCAGCAACATAGCGAAATAAACAGATGAAGTTTGTTCAACCGCTGAGTGAGTTCAAATCATCAACATTGATGGTGCGGCGATTTCTAAACAGCACAATAAGAATTGCCAGACCAATCGCTGCCTCGGCAGCAGCCACTGTGAGTATGAAAAATACGAACACCTGACCTGCGATATCCTGTAAATAATGAGAAAAAGCGACAAAATTGATATTCACCGCAAGCAGCAGAATTTCAATCGCCATCAATAGAATCACAACATTCTTTCGATTCAGAAAAATTCCCACCACTGCAATGGAAAAAAGCAATGCAGCGAGAACCAGATAATGAGAAAGAGGAATCATTCTTTCAAATTTCCCGTGGGCTCAACATCAGGTAATTCCGCGTCCATTGAAACCACCCGTAGTCTATCTTCTTTGCGCGCTGAAATCTGCTTAGCAGGCTTTTGGTAACGAGTCTCGGGACGTCTTCTCAACGTCAGGGAAATCGCGGCAATGATCGCAACCAGAAGAATGACTGCGGCGATTTCAAAAGGATAGGCATATTCGGTGTAGAGAACTTTGCCCAGTTCCTGTGTGTTGCTGTAGGTTTCAACTTGGCCAGGAGGACGAGGCATGAAATCCGGACTGAATACCTTGCCGTTTAGAATAATTACCATTTCCAAAACCAGCAAAACAGCAACAACACCTCCGATCGGCAAATACTCGCCAAAGCCTTCTTTCAATCGCGTCAGATTCACATCCAGCATCATCACGACGAACAGAAACAACACCATTACCGCACCGACATAAACCAACACCAGAACTATGGCAAGAAACTCCGCCTCCAGCGTGATCCAGATGCACGCAGCACTGAAGAATGTAAGCACTAAAAACAAAGCAGCCTTGACTGGATTGCGTATGGTAATCACCATCGTTGCGGCAAAAACCAGAACAGCAGCGAAAAAGTAGAATGTAAACTGTAAGAAAGTCACAAAATTCTCCGCTATCGATAAAGGGAATCGGCCCGGCGGGCATCCGCAATTTGTTGTTCGAATTCATCACCGACGGCAAGCAGCATCTCCTTCGTCATGATATTCTCGCCGCGGTTCTCAAAATGAAACTCATGAATGTCTGTTTCGACAATAGAATCAACTGGACAGGCTTCTTCGCAGAAGCCGCAGTAAATACACTTGAAGAGGTCAATGTCATAACGAGTGGTACGCCGCGTTCCGTCCGATCGCTCTTCGGATTCAATCGTAATTGCAAGTGCCGGACAGACCGCTTCACACAAATTGCACGCGATGCAGCGTTCCTCTCCATTTGGGTATCGTCTGAGTGCATGCAACCCGCGAAAGCGCGGCGATTTCGGTGTTTTTTCTTCCGGATACTGCACTGTAATCTTTCGCTTGAACAGATGTCGTCCAGTCACGCTCAGTCCACGCATCAACTCTACCAGCAGAAAAGTATTGAAATGACGATTGATCCAGTTCATGGTAATGTCCGCCCTATCGGAAAATAAAGCCGAAAGGCGTAAAAAAACGAAATATTCCAATCACTGCAATCCACACCAGAGTTATCGGAATGAATACTTTCCAGCCGAGCCTCATGATTTGGTCATAGCGGTATCGCGGAAACGTCGCCCTGAGCCACAAGAAGACAAACATCAGTATGGCAACCTTTCCAAACAGCCAGAAAAATGGCGGCAACCAAGTGAATGGCGCTATGTCAAACGGCGCATGCCATCCGCCCAGAAACAGTATTGCTGCCAAGGTCGCAATCAGTACCATGTTGGCATACTCGGCCATGAAAAATATCATGAACGACATGCCGGAGTACTCGACATGAAAACCAGCGACGATTTCAGATTCCCCTTCCGCCACATCGAACGGTGCACGGTTGGTTTCTGCCATTCCAGAGATGAAATAGACCAGAAATAGCGGAAACAACGGCCACAGATACCACTGATGGAGACCTCCTTGCTGTGCATTCACAATATGAACAAGATTCAGACTGCCTGCCACCATCAACAGCCCCACTAGTGCAAATCCCATAGCGATTTCGTAGGCAACAATCTGTGCGGCCGAGCGCATAGCACCCAAGAACGCATATTTTGAATTGGATGCCCAACCTGCAACAATGACACCATAGACACCGAGTGAGGTCAACGCCAAAATGTAAAGCAATCCAGCATCCAGATTTGCCAGCACCAAAGTGTCGGTAAAAGGCACCACTGCCCATGCCGCCAGCGCTGGTGTTAGGGAAAGTATCGGTGCCGAGAGAAACAGAAACCGATTGGCATTGGTTGGTATGATGATTTCTTTGAAAACCAGTTTTACCGCATCTGCAATCGGCTGCAGCCAACCGCGCGGACCTACTCGATTGGGGCCGATTCGCACCTGAATGTAGCCGATGATTTTGCGCTCAGCGTAGGTCACATAAGCAACGCACACAAGAAGCGGAATCAAAATTGCAATAATCTTGGCCAGACTTTCGATGGTAACCTGTAACCCAAAAGGCAGACCCGCCCAAATTGAAAGTGCCCAGCTCATTCGACCTCCTCACGCTCAAGGCGAATCTCAGCACCGCAAGCTGCGGTCGGACCTACATTCATTCCAGCCGGAAAATAAGCGCAGCCCAGTGCTACCCGAGCGTCTGGCATCGCGTGGCTATGTATGGTGTACAAGTCATGCCGGATCGTTACCGGTGCGCCGCTGTCGAGCTCAAGCAAGGCCATGTCTGTCGGGTGAAGTCCTATGTGCGATGGCGACGCATCGGCGGTTTTCTGTAGTGGTTCGGATCGGCGAACAACCGGATCAATTGCATAGATCAATGGATCTGAAATCAGTTCAAATCGTCCGAGCTCGCGAACATTCTGTTTTTCCACGCAAGGCACAATTGCGGCATTAATATCTACCTGCGGTGCACATATACCGGACATCGGAGAAGCCTCATCTACAATCTCGTCTATCGCCGTGTAGTCAAAGCCCGAAACACCTAACAGATTTCCAAGCACTCGAATAATTTTCCAGCCTGGTCGAGCTTCTTGATACGGTGCCACCGCGGCTACGGAATTTTGAATTCGACCCTCGCAGTTAATGAAGGTACCGGCGTTTTCTGTATACGGTGCAATCGGCAGTACTGCATCGACGTAATCCGGAACATCGGTAAACGACTGAAAACTGACGACATAACTGGCGCTGTCCATGGCATCCGATGCATGCAATCCGTCTGCCATGTCTTTGGATGGCTCGATATTGAACAACAGATAGGCAGATCTGGGATTGTAGATCATCTGTCGGGCGCTCATGCCAGCCTGCCCGACTTCTTTGCCGTTCACAGTACGGTGCGGCAGACATCCCGCTATCCAGCCCGCAACACTGTTGGCCGGCGGCAGCGTAACTATCGAAGCACCCGTAATGTTGCCGATATGACGCGCTAACCGTTCAATGCAACTATACATCGAATGGGATATTACCGATTGGCCCAATACGAGCACTGAATCTGCTTCCTGCTCACAAAGTATTCCAGCGATCTTACGGCACTCTTCATTTTCTGGAAATTCGCTCGCACCAGTTAAAAATTCTTCTGAAATATCAGACGGGAAATTCACATTTTTCAGTTCGCAAACTGCTTGCAGCACTCGCGCAAGGGCATACGGCATCACACCCGGGGCAGTTACTACATTACTGGCAAGCACAAAATTGTGGTTCCATGACATCGGATTGATTGCACATATCTGTGCACCGTTCAGCGATGCCTTTCTCACTCGCAATCCAAGCAATGGCTGTTCTTTGCGGATATTCGAACCGATCAGTACGAAAGCGCCAGCCTGCGAAAACTCTTTGATCGACAAACTGCTGCCTGGAAAAAGCGGCGCATCTGCATCCGCTGAAAAATCTATCTGACGCAGACGGTGATCAATATTTTCGCAACCCAAGCCTCGCATCAGTTTCTGAATCAGATAAAACTCTTCGAACGTGGATGTTGGGGATACCAGCGCACCCAGTGCTTCCGCACCCTGCTCTTCCAGCACCTTGCGAAGTCCCTTGACGACGGCATCCAATGCATCCTGCCAACTGACAGGTACCATACCTTCTGCAGTTCTGATCATCGGTTCGCCAAGTCGACCTTCGCCAATGAGTGCCTCATAACTGTATCGATCTCGATCCGATATCCAGCATTCGTTGATTGACTCATTGACACGCGGCAATACGCGCTTTACTTCGCCGCGAAGAGTTTGAATATCGATGTTGGTACCGACGCAATCGTGTGGGCTGATCGAATCGTGGCTGATCAGTTCCCATGATCTTGCAGTAAAACGGTACGGTTTTGAAGTGAGTGCTCCAACCGGGCACAGATCAATAACGTTTCCCGAAACTTCCGAATCCACGGCGCTATCAAAAAAAGTATCGATTTTTAGATGTTCGCCGCGACCTGTGATGCCTAATTCCATAACGCCTGCAATTTCTTCTCCAAATCGAACGCAGCGGGTGCAATGAATGCACCGAGTCATTTCAGTCTCGATCAGGGGACCGATATTGTGGTCTGAAACGACGCGTT
This sequence comes from Gammaproteobacteria bacterium, assembly GCA_047517965.1. GTDB lineage: Bacteria > Pseudomonadota > Gammaproteobacteria > Arenicellales > JAJDZL01 > JAJDZL01. The sequence continues at coordinate 9,422 of JAKZRU010000027.1, forward strand.
TTTTTTCATTGTAGCGAGACAGGTGACCCCCATATCCGACTGCCTGATCCTGCAACGGGCACTCGCCTCCCTGATCACAAATCGGACAATCAAGCGGATGATTGATTAACAGAAATTCAAGGATGTCTTTTTGGGCATCGACCGCTTTTTCAGAACAGGTGTGTACTTTCATTCCATCCATGACCGGGACCGCACAAGCAGGCTGTGGTTTCGGCGCTCTTTCCACTTCTACCAAACACATGCGACAGTTTGCTGCGATGGACAGTTTTTCGTGATAGCAGAATCTGGGGATATATATGCCTGCTTCATCGGCAACTTCAATGATCATTGCCCCTGGTGCGGCTTGCAGCTCGCGGCCGTCGATCTCAATTTTCACTGTCGGAACTCTTGACATGACTCTTGGTTCAAGCCGCTTTACTCGGTGAAACGATCATCGCTTCGAATTCGTGTCGAAAATGTTTAATGAAGCTTTGTACCGGCCAGGCTGCGGCATCGCCGAGAGCACAGATGGTGCGCCCTTCTATTCGATTTGCTACATCGACTAGTTGGTCGACTTCCTCCAGCCGCGCTCTGCCGCTGCGAATCCTCCTTAAGATACGATACAGCCACCCTGTACCTTCCCGGCATGGCGTACACTGACCGCAAGACTCCTCCCAGTAGAAGTATGCAATGCGTTCCAGCATCTCCACCATACAGGTCGACTCGTCCATCACGATGACAGACCCGGCGCCTAGCATGGATCCTGCACTCTCCAGCGAGTCATAATCCATGTTGCAGTCGATGATGAGTTCCGCCGGCAGCACCGGTACCGACGATCCGCCTGGGATAACCGCCTTTAGTTTTTTGCCATTCAGCATGCCGCCAGACATCTCAAGAAGTTCACGGAACGGAATCCCCAAGGGAACTTCATAGTTGCCGGGTTTGCTGACATGTCCGGATACCGAAAAGATTTTCGTTCCAGCATTGTTCTTGGGGCCGAGATTGACGAACCAATCGGCACCTTCGCGCATGATTCGCGGAACCGAAGCCAGGGTTTCAGTGTTATTGACAGTGGTTGGACGGCCAAATGCCCCATACTGCGCCGGAAATGGCGGCTTGAATCGGGGCTGACCGCTCTTGCCCTCCAATGATTCGAGCAGCCCGGTTTCCTCGCCACATATGTAGGCACCCGCCCCCAAATGCGAATGAAGTTCAAAGTCGACACCACTGCTCAAAATGTTGCTGCCAAGCAGTCCCGCATCGCGAGCTTCCTGCAATGCTAACTCAAATCGTTCATAAGGCTCGTAAAATTCGCCGCGTATGTAGTTGTACCCAATGGTAGCGCCCATTGCATAGCCACTGATTGCCATGCCCTCAATGAGTGAGTGAGGATTAAAACGAAGAATATCGCGATCCTTGAACGTGCCGGGTTCGCCTTCGTCAGAATTACAAACGATGTATTTTTGATCGGGAGTGTTTCTAGGCATGAAACTCCACTTCAATCCTGTAGGGAATCCGGCACCTCCACGCCCTCTGAGACCGGATGCCTTAATCTCGTTGACAATCTCTCCCGGCGGAATCTTCTCAGCCAATATTTTGCGCCACGCTGCATACCCTCCGGTGCTTTCATAGGCCGCCAGCGTCCACGGACGCTCCAGTCCGGGCTCGGGCAAGCAGACTCGGACTTCGCCAACCGTCATTTCAGCGACTCCAGAATCTCATCTACTCGTTGAGGAGTAAGATTTTCATGATATTCGGTTCCGATCAGTGCTGCGGGAGCACCGCCGCAGGCAGCCAGGCATTCGACCTCCTTGAGTGTAAATCGTCCGTCTTTTGTCGTTTCCCCAAAACCGATGTTCAGTTTTTCAATCAAATGACTGGCAATCGACGCGGAACCTCTCAGAGCACACGAAATATTTGTGCAGAGACTGATTTTGTGGCGACCTATCGGTTCGCGATCATACATTGAATAGAAAGTAGCCACTTCAGCCACCTTGATCGGCTCGATATTCAGATAGTCTGCAATAAACTCCATTACATTCGCACTCACCCAGCCGCACTCTTCTTGAGCAATCCTAAGTGCTGCCATAACGGCTGCACGGGCATGGCCTTCCGGGTACTTGGCGATTTCGGCGTTTATTTGCGCAAGTGCGTCAGCAGACAGCATCAACGATCAACCTCCCCGAAGACGATATCCTGCGTACCAATGATAGCTACCACATCTGCGAGCATATGCCCACGACACATCTCGTCGAGCGCAGACAAATGAACAAACCCGGGTGCTCGAACCTTCAATCGATAGGGTTTGTTTGCACCATCGGAAATGATATAGATTCCGAACTCTCCCTTGGGCGATTCAACCGCAGCGTAGGCTTCCCCTTCACGAACGCAGTATCCTTCCGTAAATAACTTGAAATGGTGAATCAGCGATTCCATGTCCCGTTTCATCGTCTCCCTGCGCGGCGCGATCAACTTCGCATCATCGATCATTACTGGTCCTGGATGTTGATTCAGCCATTCGACACATTGACGGATGATGCGATTCGATTGACGCATCTCCTCCACCCGCACCAGATAACGATCGTAACAATCCCCGTTGGTGCCAACCGGAATATCGAAATCTACCTTGTGATAGATTTCGTAAGGCTGTTTCTTACGCAGATCCCACTCGATGCCAGATCCGCGCAACATGGGTCCGGTAAACCCCCGTCGCAAACAGGCCTCGGGGGAGACAATTCCAATGTCCACGGTACGCTGTTTCCAAATTCGATTTTCCGTCAGGAGTGTTTCGTAATCATCCACACACTTGGGAAATCTGTTCGTGAAAGCCCAGATGAAGTCAAGCAGCGAGCCTTGGCGGTGCTTGTTCAAGGCTTCGAGTTTTCGTTTGCTGCGATGCTTCGATGGTTCATACTGGGGCATGGAATCAGGCAAATCCCGATATACGCCACCGGGTCTGTAATACGTCGCATGCATTCTCGCACCGGAGGCCGCTTCATAGCAGTCCAGTAAATCTTCACGTTCCCGAAAGCAATACAGGAACATCGACATTGCACCAATATCCAGACCGTGTGCGCCAAGCCAAAGCAGATGATTCAGAATCCGGGTAATTTCATCGAACATCACTCTGATGTACTGCGCACGAATGGGCACCTCAACATTTAGAAGCTTTTCGATAGCTAAGACATAGGCGTGCTCGCTACACATCATTGAGACATAGTCAAGGCGGTCCATATAGCCGATACTCTGGTTGTACGGTTTTGTTTCTGCCAGCTTTTCGGTAGCCCGATGCAACAGCCCGATGTGCGGGTCGATTCGCTCGACCACTTCGCCGTCCATCTCCATTACCAAACGCAGCACGCCGTGAGCGGCTGGATGCTGCGGTCCGAAATTCATGGTGTAGTTACGAATCTCGGTCGCCAAAGCTATCCTCTCTGATGATGCGAGGTACAAGCGTACGGGGTTCTATGGTAACCGGCTCGTACACAACCCGACCTTTTTCAGGGTCATACCGCATTTCGACGTAGCCGCTTATGGGAAAATCTTTGCGAAATGGATGACCAATAAATCCGTAATCGGTAAGAATTCTGCGTAGGTCCGGATGGCCTTCAAACACGATTCCAAAAAGATCGAATGCCTCTCGCTCGAACCAGTCGGCACAGGGCCAGACATTCGTGATAGATTGAATGACCGGAAATTCATCATCAAGAAATGTCTTGATACGCAGTCGGTGATTATGCTTGACGGACAGCAGATGATAGACAACCGCAAATCTTGGACCGGACCACGATTTAGATGGATCTTCTACGCCATAAGTCGAGTAATCCACTCCACAAAGATCAATCAGTTGTTCAAAGCTTGTTGTCTCGGAATCCCGCAGAGCAGCACACGCGTCGACAATTTCCTTGCGATCGATTTCAACGGACAATTCGCCGACAGATTGCGTCGAATTAAGAATGCTGGAACCCAGCAGATCCTGAACTGACTGAGAAAGTAGTGGAACCGATACCATGTCGGCAGTTACTTGGCGATCGTATTAGTGCGTCGAATTTTACGCTGTAGTTGCAAAATGCCGTAGATCAGTGCTTCTGCGGTCGGAGGACATCCGGGCACATAGACATCAACTGGAACGATTCGGTCGCAACCGCGTACAACAGAGTAGGAATAGTAGTAGTAGCCGCCCCCATTGGCACAAGAGCCCATAGAAATCACCCATCGGGGTTCGGCCATCTGATCGTATACCTTGCGCAGTGCTGGCGCCATCTTGTTCACCAGCGTTCCTGCCACAATCATTACGTCCGACTGTCTTGGGCTTGGACGAAAAATAATTCCGAAGCGGTCAAGGTCGTAGCGAGATGCACCAGCGTGCATCATTTCTACCCCGCAGCAAGCCAGTCCGAATGTCATCGGCCACATGGCTCCAGTTCGAGCCCAATTTATCAATTTATCCATGGATGTTGTAACCAGTCCCTGATTCATGATTCCTTCAATCGACATAATTCACTCCCATTCTAGCGCTCCTTTTTTCCACTCATAGATGAACCCAATCACCAGCACACCCAGAAATATCATCATGGCAAAAAATCCGAATAATCCGATACTGTCCAGTGCAATCGCCCAAGGAAACAGGAAAGCAATTTCAAGATCAAAAATAATGAACAGGATAGCGACCAGATAGTATCGCACGTCGAATTTCATCCGGCTGTCTTCAAAAGCTTCGAAGCCGCACTCGTAGGGTGACAGTTTCTCTTTGTCCGGCTTGTGAGGTCCCATCAGTCTTCCTGCTGTAAGCATGGCAAGCCCAAGTCCCATTGAGACCAGCAGAAAAATCAGAATCGGGACGTAGTTACTGAGCATTACTTCGATCAGGTTGGTGTTCGAATTTTATGTTATCAAATCATCCCTGGCCTGGTGCCGAAGGCCGGACTTGAACCGGCACGGCTCTCGCCACCGCCCCCTCAAGACGGCGTGTCTACCAATTCCACCACTTCGGCAATTTCGGGGTATAGATTTATTCAGGTATTTTCGGAATTTCACTGTTATAAGCTTCTGTTTCTACCAGAGCCTGCGGTAACCCGCCAATCACCTCCTCAATGACAGTATCGGTCACGCTGGTTGGCGTTCCCGCACCGGTATAAATATATGCCAAACTTAAGGCGATTCCGAAAAACAATGTAGCCAGCACGGCTGTGATTCGGGTCAGAAAGTTGGCGGAACCGCGACTGCCAAAAACCGATTGAGATCCGCCTCCGAATACCGCACCTAAATCGGATCCGCGTCCTCTCTGGAGCAGGATCAAAATCACCATGGCAATCGCTATGACGAAATACAACCCAAGTAATACTTTTGTAATCAATTCCATCGTTCGTTATCTTTTCCTATCCTGCAGCATTGCATATTCTCAAAAATTCTGTTGATTTCAAGGAAGCCCCACCTACGAGACACCCGTCGATGTCAGGCTGAATCAATACGCTTTGAGCATTTTCTCCGTTCACACTGCCACCGTACAGTATTCTGCAACTTCGGGCGGCATTTTCGTTCGCACTGTGCAGAGATTGGCGTATCCAACTATGGACTTCCTGTGCTTGTTCTGGTGATGCTGTTTTACCCGTTCCGATTGCCCAAACCGGTTCGTAGGCAATCAGTACATGTTTAATTTCATCATCTCCGACAATCCGAAGGAGTGCGTCTACCTGCCGTTCAACGACAAATCGAGTTTGGCCTGAGTCTCTCTGTTCCAAAGTCTCTCCGACACAAGCGATCGGCGTCATGTTTGCAGCAATCACTGCGTTCGTCTTACGCGCAACATCTTCATCAGATTCGCCGTAGTACTGCCGCCTTTCCGAGTGCCCGGTAATCACATATTCGCAACCAATCTCTTTCAGCATGGTAGATGATACTTCACCTGTGTAGGCACCGGATGAATGTTCGCAGGAATTTTGCGCTCCCAAAGAAATTGAAGGGGGATTCTTGACTGTTTCAGCTACCAGCGGCAAGTAGACATACGGTGGACAGAGTACGACGTCCACTGAATTAAGGTTTTCAACACCAGTGACAATCTCCTCAACCAGCGAACGCGCCATCTCCAGCGTTCCGTTCATTTTCCAGTTGCCAACGATAATTTTTCGTCGCATCAGTTTAATTTCAATCTTTTTGCAGGCCTGAATAATCTTATTGTCTTCAGGAATTAACGGCATTTATGCTAATTGTTCTGGCTGAATTATTCAGAATGATTCACAGTAAATTTGCGGCTATTCGAGAAACTACTGAGATTGTATGACACTAGCGATTCAGACTTGTTGATTTGAAAACTGGTGGGCCGTCAGGGATTCGAACCCCGGACCAATTGATTAAGAGTCAACTGCTCTGCCAACTGAGCTAACGGCCCGAAAGCTTGTCTCTATCTGTCAAATGGGCATGAGGCGATAACAAAAAAATAGTGCCGTAATACCAAATGAACTACATCTAAATTTGACCTAATCGTCTGTTCGGCATTATAGTTTAGAATATAGAGGCTAAAATCTGTTCAATTGAGACACCAGTGTTGCACTTGAACAGATTTAGCAGGCAACGCAAGCTTGCATAAGACAACTTGAAATTTGCCATCCAATAAATAATCGCTAGACGAATAGAAATTAAACTCAATTCTGCGGAGCAAATTAAAAGCCCTCATGAGTTGATACTGCACCTTTCGGGTGTTTGGAGAAAATTCAAAATTGGAAAAGGAATCTTCCTGTCAATTTGAGCAAAAGCCACTCATACACTATTGCTTTGTCACTGAGTTTGAGAAATTGAAAGTACAAAAAATCAGAGGCAAATTATGTTAACGATTTCATCCTTGTTAAAATCCAGGGGTTCGATCTGGACAGTCGCACCGGACACCACCGTGCTCGACGCGCTTCACATTCTAGCGGAACGAAACATTGGTGTTTTGCCCGTTGTTGAGGACGGCAAACTGGTTGGAATATTTAGTGAGAGAGATTACGCTCGAAGGGTGATTCTTCTGGGACGCGCGTCAAAAGATACACAAATCTCTCAAGTGATGACTAAAAATGTCGTAACTGTAAATCCCGATGACAACATTGAAGATTGCATGAAAATTGTAGTCAACAAAGGCTTTCGTCACTTGCCGGTTGTCGAGGATGATGAACTTGTTGGAGTCATCTCTGCGAACGACCTTCTTGCAGAAGTGATACGAAGTCGCGAGATGCAGATTGGCAGTCTTGAAAGTCTGCTCTCAGGAGCAGGCGAAATCACCTAGTCTTTACAAATCGAAATAATTTGTCGCGTTTCCATCGGTATTGTGCAGCACTGAATTCACTGCAAAATAACGCCCAATTGATTGGTAGCTTAACATGAAGAAAATCGACAACCAATTTCACTACCTCCGAATGCTGCCATATTTTCTGTGTCTGTTCGGGTTACTGTCAACCGCTGGTTATGCCGGTTTGGAAGACAGCCTCAAGGAAATCGACAACCGACAGGCACCGAAATTTCAAAATGTCCAGTGGGTCAACAATTCGTCCGCTGACAGCAAATTTCTTAGCGGCAAAGTAGTTCTTGTCAATTTCTGGGCCACCTGGTGTCCGCCCTGCGTGGAAGAACTTCCCTCGATACAAAAAGTATGGAAATCTCATAGTCGCGAAGAGTTTGAGGTCGTTGCCGTTAACGTGGGCGAGAAAAAGGATGATATCGAAAAATTTCTGACTGAAACAGGTATGACGCTAGAGATTCCAATTGTTCTGGACAAGAACCTTGATGTCTACAAACAGTGGAAAGTTAATCCTTTGCCTACCAGTTTTCTGATTGATCGAAATGGACGATTTCGCTATCGTTCCTTGGGTGGGCGAAATTTCAATTCCGATAATATTCGGGCGATCATCCAGAATCTGATTGACGAGTAAACCATGGTTTGAATTAGATGAATTTTTCAGTCAGAACCCATATGCCGTAAACTGAAGCTGACCGATACCAATTGACTGCACTTCCTGACTCTTACAAACCCAAAGTGATTGTCACGAAAATTGGACTGGATGGTCATGATCGTGGTAGTCGTGTTGTTGCCGCAAAATTGAGAGACAGCGGCATGGAAGTTGTGTACACACCACCGTGGCAAACTGTCCGGGAATTGGTTCGTCTGGCGGAAGAAGAAGATGCAGATGTAATTGGAATCAGCAGCCTGGCTACAGACCACCTGTTGATTCCGGATCTTGTCAATGCACTACGCGATGCAGATATGGATCATATTGGCATTGTGGTAGGCGGCATCATTCCAGATGATGATGAAAATGAATTACTCAATCTCGGAGTCAGCCGGGTGTTTCACCCTGGAAGTTCCTTGACGGAAATTTCCGAGTTCATTCACACGTTGGCTAAAGACGTGCGAACGGGTATCCTCCAGCAGTGGGAGAAGCAAAGTCATGAAAATAAGTAACGTTGTTGATTTAGCGACACCTAGCCCTGAAACAATCAGTTTAATCTGGTAACGCAAATATCAAGAGTGACTGTCGCAGGAAAAAGAGATTACGAATCGCCCGGAATTCCCATAAAGCCTTTGAATACACCGGACAATTGGGACGGGGAGGAGTATTCCGAAAAACTCGGCTATCCACGGCAGATTCCAATGACACGCGGAATTTACCCGTCAATTCATAACGCGAGGGTCTGGAACCAGCGATGCTATCACGGAACTGGCGAGACTTCCCCAGAGCATATCATTGCCTGTACAATTACACCAACATAGCCAGCGAGGCTTCTTCTGGCCTGAAGACGTTGAATAACTGCTAAAGAATATGACTGAGAACCTCAATCATTTGGGGCAGCCTGTTGGATTTCCTGTGGACAACTGGCGCGCACGCCCTCGTCCGCCGAAAAGCGGGATGTCAGGCCGGTATTGTCGAGTGGTTCCTATCGACGTGCAACTTCATGCCGCCGAACTTCATCAAGCATATGTAAAGAATCTGGAGCATCGAATCTGGACATACCTAGGTTACGGACCGTTTGACACTCTTGAGGATTTCAAAGCGTGGATGAAGCATTACTGCCTTGGCAGCGATCCGCTTTTTCACGCCATAATTGAAAATTACTCAAGCATGGCACTCGGCGTAGCCAGCTACATGCGCATCCAGCCGGAATTCGGCGTAATCGAAGTTGGTCATATCAACTATTCTCCGGCTTTGCAAAGGAAACGCGCTAGCACCGAAGCCATGTTTCTGATGATGCAACGCGTGTTTGACGAACTTGGTTATCGTCGATATGAATGGAAATGTGATGCGCTGAACGCTGGTTCACGTAAAGCAGCGGATCGGCTGGGATTTACTTTTGAAGGAGTCTTCCGGCAAGCAACAATTTATAAAGAACGAAATCGGGATACTGCTTGGTATTCAGTCGTTGACACCGAATGGCCAGCATTGAAAAATGCGTTTCAATGCTGGTTGAAAAAAGAAAATTTCGATTCCTATGGGCGGCAAAAACAACGTTTGTCTGAATTTCAAACTCACAGATGAAGCAACCCGCTGCGTAGCCTTGCGTTACTAGCATTCGCTTCACAATTGTCAGTGTAGCAGCAAATCCGAATGCTTTGTGAATTGTCGATTTAACTACTGTCGATAGATTACCGACTTGAATTCCATTGGTTGTACAATGGATACGCAGAGTGGTAATTTTGAAAATTTGCATGGCATTTCACGAACTTAGGGTTCAGGATTCAAACTGATTATGCAAGTGCGATCTTGGAGGGGAGCTGTTAATCAGTTGATCTACCGCAATTCACCTGATATACGAGTTCATGCATTTCTGCTGTCACATGGATGAAAACTGGATTGTCCGCAATAGGCCGCTCGTGAACACGCTTCGGCGCTACCACACGGCTCATCACAATTCTCGACTGATAATTAAAATGAATTATTCAACCTCGGCGTCAGCCCGGGTTTTTCACCCAAGAAATTCCTTGACGAATATTTCCGAATTCGTTCACACGTTGGTGAAAGACGTACGAATGAGCATCCTTGAGCAATGAGAGAGGCAAAGTGATGAAAAAAAGTAACGTTGTAGATTTTGCAGCATCAAAACCTGAAACATCCAGTTCAATCTGGCGACGCGAATATCGAGAACAATTGCCGCAGGAAAAAGAGATAACGAATCGCTCTGGGATTTCCATTAAGCCTTTGTATACACCGGACGACTGGGACGGAGAAGAGTATTCCGAAAAACTCGGCTATCCAGGGCAGATTCCAATGACACGCGGAATTTACCCGTCAATGCATCGCGGGAGAGTCTGGAGTCAGCGACAGCTGATCGGGTTCGGTACCCCTGAGGACTACAACAAACGATTGCAGAAACTGCTTGATGCAGGCAATACGGCAATCAGTCTTATCCCGTGCAACTCTGTTTATCGCGGCTACGACATTGATGAAGTCGATCCCAAATTGCTTGGAACGTGCGGTGTCACCGTCAATACAGTTGACGACATGGATCGCTGTTTCAAGAACGTCGACTTGAAATCACTATCGACAGCCATGAACGACCCTCTGCCGTTCACGTTGTTGGCACTTCTGCTAGCGGTTGCCAAAAAAAGAGGCACTGACTGGAAATACGTATCCGGCACATCCAATCAAAGTGACTACATTTCTCATTACGTTGCCAACCACATGTTTTTCCGACTGGCCTTGAACGGCTCTCGAAGAGTACTTGTAGACCACATCGCATTTTGCCAGGAACATGTGCCGCATTGGAATCCATTGTCGATCGTGGGTCAGCATATGCAACAGGCTGGCGCGACGCCAGCGGAAGCAATGGCGTTTACACTGGCAACCGGAATTCAGTATGCAGAAGACTGCATCGCCCGCGGCATGAATCCCGATCAGTTTCTGGAGAAATTCACCTTTTTCTTCGATATCTCAATCAGTTTCTTTGAAGAAATTGCCAAGTGTCGTGCTGGACGAAGAATTTGGCAGAGAATCGTTCGAGAACGATTCGGCGCACAAAATCCGAAAACTTGGCGATTCAAATTTCATGGGCAGACCTCCGGTGTCGACCTGACTCGACAGGAACCGCTCAACAATATTGCTCGAGTGACCATACAAGCAATGGCTGGAGTGTTCACTGGGCTGCAGTCATTGCATACCGACTCTTTCGACGAAGTTCTGAGTGCACCCACTGAAGAAGCTGCGCGAATTGCAGTTGCCACACAAAATATTATTCGGGAAGAAGCACACTGTGCTGATGTCATTGACCCTCTTGCGGGATCGTATTACATCGAATCGCTTACCGATCAGATGGAAGAAAAAATCTTGCAGATTCTACAAAAAATCGATGATGCAGGCGGAATGTTCAAAGCTGTGGAAAAAGGCATGGTGCAGTACTGGATCGGGCAGTCAGCAATGAAAATTCAAGATCAAATCGATTCCGGAGAGCAGACCATCGTCGGTGTAAACAAGTACAAACTGGAAGGGGACTCAGTTTCAGCCAAACCATTGGAACGACCCTCTGATGCAACCATTGAAAGACAGTTGAATAAACTCAAGGAGTTCAAATCCAATCGAAACCAATCCGACTACAACGCTGCCATTTCCAATCTTCAAAATGCTGCGCAGGATGAAAGCCAAAATGTTTACGGCGCGATTGTTGACGCCATTTGCAATGGAGCAACACACGGAGAAGTCGTACATCACGTTCGACAGGAATTAGGTTTCGGGCGACCTCAAACCACAATATGAATCGATCCGGAAACATTGGCAACAAAGCCAGTGAAAATCCGATACTGACGAATCTGGTTCAGGGAAGCAGAAATTCGCTTGCTCGGGCGATTACCATCGTCGAAAACAATCTAGCCGGTAGAAAAGATATTCTTCAGGCGATTGCAAATCACGTGGGGAATGCACATGTAGTCGGCATAACCGGACCACCGGGCGTCGGGAAATCCACTCTGATTGACGCTTGTATTCCTGCTTTTCGAGGATTGGGCAAGTCAGTTGCCGTTCTTGCCATTGATCCCAGCAGTCACATAAGTGGCGGTGCGATTCTGGGAGACAGAGTACGAATGGTGGGTCACAGCGAGGACGAGGACGTATTCATCAGGTCTGTAGCGGCCCGCGGGCATCTTGGCGGACTTTCAGCAACAACAATGCACATTATCAATCTGTTTGATGCAGCTCAGTGGGATACGATTGTTGTTGAGACAGTCGGTACTGGACAATCGGAAATAGAGATTTCAGGGTTGGCTGACACAACTGTCGTTGTTGAATCACCCGGGCTCGGCGATGAAGTTCAGGCAATCAAAGCCGGGCTCCTCGAAATTGCCGACATCATCGTTGTCAACAAAGCGGATCTTCCGCAAGCTGATCTGACACAAAGTGAGTTGTCGCTTTCGATTTCACTTCGCCACTCCCTTAAAACTCCGAAAGTCTTGAAATCAACTGCAACAACTGGAGAAGGCATACCTGAACTGGTAAACGAAATCTGCAGTCACGCAGACGAGGTAATGAAACATGACCGTTCCAAATCAGCACTTGAACGTACCCGCAAACTGACAGCACGAATTCTGGGCGAAAACGTCGAAAAAGCATTTCTGAAATCAGAGGATTCGGCAATCGAGAATATTTTGAAATTTATTCAGTCAGGAGAGATTGAATCTGACAGTCTCGCACGTGAAATTACCGAAAAATTCATTAAATCTGCAACCAAAAGCAGACTCTACTAGTTTTCGATTTAAAAGGCGAAATGCAAGGGACGTAGACTTGATTGTCTACCATTGGGAGAACTGAGAAACGCCGATGATGAACCCACCATTGCCGGCGCGAAACTTACCATCAAATAAAGGCAGATCTTGGAATAATGATTACGAGTCAGAAGATCGCCGAATTCAAGCCTCCTTTTCAACTTCTGCATTCATAGTTCGAATGACCTGTGCCAATTCGCTCTCTTCGTCTTTGTTCAGTGGTTGCAGTGGCTTTCTAGGTGGTCCCGCATCGATTCCTCGAAGAGTCAGGCCGTGTTTGATACATTGAACAAACTTGCCTCCTTGCTCCAGCACGCGCATAAGCGGCATCATGGCAGACATGATTCGGCGCCCCTTGTTGAAGTCGCCATCAACTACGCAAGCCTTATACAGAGCGATGTGCTCTTCAGGCGCAAAATTTGAACCTGCGCACACCCAGGAACGTGCGCCCCAGGCGAAGAATTCCAATGCCTGATCATCCATACCGCAAGAAAGCTGGATGTGTGGATAGTCTCGAGCAAGCATATGCAAGCGGTTCGGGTCGCCTGAACTTTCCTTGATTGCGCAAAAATTAGAGCTTTGGCCAAGCAGGTCCAGCGTATCTTCGTCCATATTTACACTCATTCGGCCGGGATAATTGTACAGAATGATAGGAAGATTGACTGCCTTGTCGATCGCTAGACAATGCAAGGCAATTTCACGGCCGGTCGGACAGGCATAAGGTGGAGTGGCGACCAACAGTCCATCGGCACCGGCTGATTTTGCCTGCTGAGCGAAATATACGCTATCTTCAGTTCGTATAGCCCCGGTACCTACTATGAGCGGCACTCGCTGTTTGATAACATCCTTTGCAAAGGTCATCATCTGTGTACGCTCTTCAAACGTTTGAGCGTAGTATTCGCCCGTCGTGCCGGCAAGTACTATGCCGTGCACACCTGCTTCGATCAGAAACTCAATGGTATCCGCCAGAGCCTGCCTGTTGATCGAATAGTCGGAATCAGCGTGATACGGCGTGACGATCGGTGTGTATATTCCTTCAAACTGCAATTAAAAATCCTCAGAATCGTAGTGCTAGATTAACGGTTGAATTGAGCGAAAGGACAAATTGTATAACAAAGTTACACCGCCACTTTGCTTGATGGTCCAATAGTATGAATCTTGGATTAATTCGAAGATTCAGCTCTTGTCAAATATTCGTTCACCAGACTCGTTAATGATCTGCTTAGCCTTGAAAATCGCATGTTGACAAGCCGAATCGAAGTCAGCGTGAGTATCTGCTCGAATAAAGAAATGCTCCCGAGTTTCACCAGCTTCATCGGTCATATAGATATAACCAGCGGTGACAAAAGTGCCTCTCTGTTTCTGGGGAGCAGGTCTGATGTTGAATCCATCATACTGAACCTGTTCCACTTGGGGCTCGGGTTTGGGCTCCCTTTTCCCCATCAATCGACTCAATATCCCCATAATTGAAATTCTTTACTAATCTCCAGGAAGTCAGCAATACCTGAACGGCTGATTTACCTCATACATTTCATCAACTTCTTGTAGAAATCTACAAAATTGAAAATAATAATGGAATCATTAAGATATTTATATATCACAATTTATGCCGTAAGTTCGATTCATTGGCAGAATTTCCAGTAAGAGTATTTTCAGAATTTGTTAATTGAAGACGGCTCAATGATGAACCGCAGTCATTTCTGCACATTAACCCCCATTGAATTAGTTCACAATCTACAATTAACCGCAGGTACCGTTTGAAAATCCTAACTGACCGAGTAAAACAATGTATGCCCCACTCCTTTTGCTTCTGACAGTAACATTCCTGTACGCTGGCTACAATTTACTGATCAAGGTTTCGAGCAACTATGTACCCGCTGAAACTACTTCTACAATTCTAGCGACCATAACCCTTCAAATTACCGCACTCACCATATCTTGTATTTTTGCAGCCGGTCTGTTGATCCGCGGTGCCAGTACTCTCACGCTGACGACTCCCGCCTTTTTGTGGGCAGCTGCTGCCGGGCTGTGCATCGGTACTGCAGAAATCGGCTACTTTTATCTGTTCCGGGGATCGTTAGGCAGCACTCCCGTGAACGCCAATCTCGCTATACCAGTGATCGTCGGAGGCACGATTCTCGTGACAATCGCTGTATCGTGGATATTGCTACGCGAACCGATGACCTGGATGAAATTATTCGGTGCAATACTGATTGTCATTGGAGTTGTGATGATGTTTCTAAATGAAGATGTGTTGAGTGTTTGACGGATTCTTGTACATATCGGCTCTGCTCATAATAACCTACTGCCAGACTAGAGCGAAGAAACCGACTCAGTGTGAATGCTTCAACCACTGCCATGGTTTCAGGTACGGAAGTCACCACACTGTTCAGACCGCTTACAGGTATTCGAAACGAAAGAATTCATCAAGCGACTTTGGATTTGATGGAAAGCGAGTACGTCTATCCTCGAAGTGCGGATCGCAGCTTGCCCGACGACTGGCAAGATCTAGGGGCAACCGATGTTTGGCAGTGAGCCTCACAATAAGCAAAACAGATTCTTTCCGTATACTTTCCCGAACAGATCGAAAGTGCAATAGACAAATTGATCCAAAGCAAATTTCCGATTCGACTCAAATTGCCAACGAGGACCGACAACCATGAGCAGTGATGTCCAGGTAGCAATAATTGGAGGGGGCATTATCGGTTGCAGTGTGCTCTATCATCTAGCGCGATTAGGATGGACCGACACGACTTTGATCGAAAAAAGAATTCTCACGTCTGGGTCGACGTGGCATGCAGCAGGCAATGTAACCTACTTCGGACACTATCCAAGCATTACTCGACTCTACGTCGATTCAGTCACAACCTATCTCGAAGCGGAGAAAGAAACCAACCACTCCGTTGGTTTTCATAAATCCGGAAGCTTACGGCTGGCAACGAATCAAATGGAACTCGACGCTTTCCGCGCACTTGGACCGTTATTCAAGGAGATGAATATAGACTACCGGGTGATTGACACAGATGAAATTGAACGGATTCATCCGTCTCAGTACACACGATTTACTAGGTGCCGCTTACACGCCTGATGATGGGCATTTTGACGCATATTCAACAACATATGCACTTGCCAGAGCTGCACTCTACCGCGGTGCTAAAGTCATAACCGATTGTGAAATTGAACGACTGGAAAGAAGATCGGATGGAAACTGGCTGCTCATAGGAAACAATCAATCCTTCATAGCCAGGCACGTCGTGATAGCGAACAGTTTCTGGGCTAGAGAACTGGCGGAAACGATAGGATTGAATTTACCGCTGTATGCGCTGGAGCACCATGATCTGGTCACCGAAACCCTGCCTGAAATCGAATGTCTTGAATTCGAGCTGCCTGTAATTCGCGATCCAGTTGCACCAGCGAACATTCGGCAGGAAATTAATGGATTGCTCTGTGGAGTCTATGAATCGAATCCCAAACCTTGGGCAATAGACGGTATTCCAAAAGATTTCGAAGGACGACTCCTGCCAAATGATATGGACCGGCTTGAATCTCATCTGGTGCGTGTTATTGATAGAATCCCCGCTTTTTTCTCAGCAGGTGTCAAGTCAGTCATCAATGGACCGATCTGTTACACACCAGACGGGTGTCCCTTGTTAGGTCCGCTAGATGGATATCCAGGATTGTGGCTGGCAACCGGATTTTGCATAGGAATCGGCACCGGTGGAGGTTCTGGTGCCTATCTCAGCAGTTGGATTGTCAATGAAAGAGCACCGTATGACTTGCCAGCTGTTCAGCCCAATCGATTCAGGAATGATTTGACAAGAGACGAAATTTTAAGTGCAATTGTGAATACGTATGCGATGGGATATACCTTACCCAAAGCCTAGTTGCACAAAGAAGTAGAGGCATATCCGCCTAGAACTGAAACAAATGAAACTTGGATAAAATAGCATTGTATTCAAAAGAAGAGTACCGCCCTTCCCTTTCAGTTCAAACGATGCAGTGCCAGAACCGCAGTCATCCGCACATTCGATGGGTGGAGTCTAAAAATTCGAATGCCGCTTCTTTCAGAATTCGAATGCCGACCGGGAGAGCATCTTCATCGAGTTTGAATTCTGGATGATGCAGGCCGTGAATGCAGTTCTTCTGTTGATTCCCTACGCCTAGCCGAAAATATGCACTCGGCTTGACTTGCCCGTAGTAAGCGAAGTCATCGCTGGCCGCCCATGGCGGCAGATTCAGAACATTTTCCGTCCCCACTACTCTGCGCGCGGCTGACCGTATCAGTTCAACCATCCGCTCGTCGTTCATCAGTACGGGTTCGCCGCTGAATATTTCGACAATTGCATCTCCACCGTACATTTTTGCCAGACTGGTACATATATTTTCCAGCTGTGAGTGCGCAGACTGTCTCGCTTGTTCGGAAAAAGAGCGAATTGTTCCCTCAATCTCCACCCGATCACAAATAATGTTGGTGACGACACCGCCCGAAATTTTCGACACCGTAACCACCAGTGGTGTCTGTGGATCTTTGAATCGAGAACAAATTTTTTGAATTTCCTGAATCAGGCTCGCAGCAATGGCAATCGCATCTACGCCTTCGTGTGGTTTCGCTGCATGACTGGAGCGTCCTTTGACTGTAACTTTGAACTCGTCCCCGGACGCGGCAAACGCACCTTCACGAACCGTCATTTGACCTACGGAAATTCCTGGATCTACATGAATACCTAAAACACCGTCAACGTCATCCAGGATTCCCGATTTGACGACAACAGGACCACCAAGTGGTTCAGCCTCTTCGGCTTGTTGAAAAATGCATCGAATGGAGCCGGAAAAGCTCTCCCGAATATCATTCACCCAGATCGCAAGCCCAGCCACCATAGCCGAATGTCCATCATGCCCGCAAGCATGCATCACTCCCGGTGATTTTGATGAAAATTCGTGGCCAGTTTTTTCTTCGATTGGTAACGCATCTAAATCTGCCCGAACCGCGATCTTGCGTGATGGGCCGGATTTTTGTCCTTGAATCTCTACTGCGAAACTAGTGGAACCAAGCGTAGTGATTTTTGATATTCCATGACTCAACAATTCTTCTTTTATGAATGCGGAAGTTCGATGCTCCTGATTCGAGAGCTCCGGGTGTGCGTGAATTGTTCTTCTAATTCGAACTACAGTTTCGAAAAGTTTGTTCGGGAATTGGTCCATCATTCAGTAGTTCAGTTTCGCCAGCTAGCCTATGAGTAGTTATAAAATGCAAGTTCAATATCATATAAATATAAATCTACTGCAAAGTTCGATTTCTACTAATGTGGTTATCCATGTTACAGCCTGTGCCCCGGTAGCTCAGTTGGATAGAGCAGCCGCCTCCTAAGCGGCAGGTCAGACGTTCGAGTCGTCTTCGGGGCGCCACATCAACTTATTGATCAAATTGAAATTCGATTCAATTCTGCGAAGAAGACTACTTTTAAGGGCTTGGGGGTTATACCAATCATCCGATTTTAAATCCGTAACAGGAAATTTCTGTATATCTGACAATACATAGTCGAAAAACATAGTGGTCTATGGAAAAATCCCGTTTTATAACTGTTAATAACTCTGTGAGCAAAATTTTATTTCACACTTTGAATATTTATTAATTTCAGATGATGAACTTCCAATGACCAAATATATTTAGAATTTATGTTTATTATCAATTGGTTAAAGGATGTAGTTTAACATAAATTATAGAAAGTCTTTGTAAATTGGAAATAGCGAGATTGGTCAAAATTGTGTATAACTTTTTCTCTATTTTACGATTCAATCTAAATTTTTCAATCAACTGTAAGTCGTTGTGTAAACAATACAATCTGATATTTGTGTGATTTTTAAGCTCATCCTACTAGCAGAAAATATCAAATTTTGGCAAATATTTTACCAGTGAACTATTTCTGCAAATCAATTTGGTTTTAGTCAAATTCGCGTCAGTGCCACTGCCGTAAAAATTGAAAAGAGTAGAAATGCAGCGATCGTTCCAACCACTGGCGACAAGCCGTTCAGCATCGCAATATAGCCAACTGACTGTTGGACCGCAAAATAGATTAGCCCAAATATAAGCCCGATGAAAACAAGCGGTCCGGTTCTGAAACTGCGGTGTCTTCTGAATGTGAACAGAATCGCAAATATTGCCATAACAAGCATAGACATTGGAATGATGAATCGATTCCAGAACGCAAGATCGAAAAAATCGGACTTCAGACCATTCGCTTTCAGAAATTGAATCGATTTGTACAATTCTTTGACCGTCAGCATTGACGGGTCGCGTCGCTGTACTTCAATTAAACTCACGTTTACTTTGATTTGATGAGTTAACTTCTCGCTGTTGCGTACCTCAATCCCGCCTCGGTTGAACAATTTTTCTTCCACGTCCCACATCTCCAAAACCTCGGAGTTTTCCAGGATATTGCCATGCTCTGCATGAGTCTGCTTGACCAAACGCCCATGGTCCGAGAAGTGGTAAATGTAGATTCCGGCCAGTTCATTTTCTTGTTCAATCTCGTCCACATAAATAAACTGGTTTCGATCTCTGATCCACACTCCTGATCTTTTCTGTTTGGGAGATAGCACATTTTCTTGAGAATCCTTAATATGCGCCCTCTTTGACTCACTCGCAGGTACGACAACTTCGCCCCAAACAAACATCAGCACAGCGAAAATCAGAGAAAATCCGACGACAGATCCCGCAATACGATACTTGGAAATCCCGCCAGCCTGCATACCAGTCAACTCCAGCTGTCTTGCCAGAGTCGCCAAAGCCATAATCGTTCCGATAAGGTAAATCATAGGAGCGAGTTCATAAATCATTCTCGGTATGGAAAGACCAAGAATTTGAATGGCGAAAGTCAACTGATTTTCTAAATCTATGTCTTCTAGCAGATCCAAAAGCGCGATAAATAGATAGACAGCCAATAGCCAAATAGCTGTAGTAAATGACTTGCTGACGATTTCACGTCCAATATGCCGATCAATAAGTCGCATCAAGAACATGACTTAACTGCGCGATGAGAAGAATATCGCCGGCAGGACTGGCCGATTGCGGTGTGTTCGAAAAACAACCCAGATGATTAGTCCAATAATCACCAAGTGAGGCAGCCACAGAAAAAGATCAGAACCAAATGATTCACTTCGATTGGCATCTGCAATAAATCCCAGGAAACTGCTGTAAATGAAGTAAATGAAAACAGCGCTAACCAAATTGACGCTGTTTTTTGAACTCAGCTTACAACTTCCAAGTACGAAAGCCAGCAGCACAACTAGAAACACGGCCACGACTTTAGAGACTCTCCATTCAAGTTCTGCAATGTCGTTCAAGTTACTAGAACCAATCAACTCAAGCGTGCGTTTCGCCTTTATGGATATTGTGGTCAACTCATTTTCCACAACAGGAATAGACTCGTTGAAAGATTCGAATTCAGTTACTTCATAACCGAACGATGAGGCTGGCAACCAATATCGAATTCCGTTTAGAATTTCCAGTGATTCGACTTTCTTGTCAGGACCGAAGTTATACGAACCATTCTTGGCTACAGTAATTTCTGTCCCATTTGAGTTGGAAACGATGTAGAAAAGGCGTACCGGATCATGGGTATCATCATCGTGTTTGCTGAAATAGATGACATTCTGCCCCGGGCGGATTTCTCGAAATTGGCCTGCCTCGAACGGAATGGATTTTATGCTCTGCTGGTAGCCCTCAAGTTTGTTAGCGTAAGCTCGTTCGGCGTAGGGCGATAAAATGAAAGAAAAAAATCCAACGATTACCGCTCCTGCCATTGCGACAAATGTCGCAGGAAGCAGGTATCCAGCCGGACCGATCCCACTAGTTGCAAAAATCGTAATTTCGTTATCTCTGCTCCATCGACTCAAAACCAACAGAATCGCAATGTAAATCGCTGGCGTGAAAATGACATCTAGAAATGTGGCAAGTTTTAGCAGAAGAATCAATTCGAAACCTTCCGTGGGAAGATGTCCTTGCAAAACTCTTCGCAACAGTCCCAAAAACTTCACCACCGAAAAAATGCCGATCGTCATAATCATAACAACGCCGCACAAATTTGCAGTCTCCGCGATCATTTTTCTGCGAAAAATTCGCATAGTCAGAGATCCGTTTTAGCCAGAACCATTAGATTAATTGCCCCTCTTAGATAAACCTGACGATAATTCCTGTACATTTGTAGTGGTACAATTCTCTAGTCTGTCAAATCTACACATTCAAGCCAAGTTAATACAACCCAAAGTTGGAGAAAGTCATGTCCGTACAATTTACATCCAATCGCGCTAGTGCAGCCAACTGTACCACCGGCTATGTCATTGTCGGCGTATATGCTAAAAATGATTTTACTTCGTCGGCACAAGAATTGAACAACAAAACGAAGGGCGCGATCCAGTCAGTAATATCCAACAAGGACCTGCAAGCAAATCCAGGAAGCTGCGTGATGCTACCATTCGTTCAGGGAATCAAGTCAAAGCGCGTTATCGTAGTGCAATTCGGACCGCGAAGAGAGTTCAACTCATCTCAATTCAATAAGTCAGTACAAGGAGTCGCCTCCCTGCTTGCAACGCTGACTGCAGATAGTGTGACATTTTTCATAAGTGACTTGGAAATCGAAGATCGGGATACTTCGTGGATTGCGAGGCGTGTAGTTGAAACGATTTGTCACAACCTCTACAAATTCGAACAATTGAAAAAACCGTCAAAGCAAAGAAGTAAGAAGTGGAGAGTCCAGATTGCGGTTGAATCAACATCCGATTTAAAACTGGTTCGCCAAGGGATACGAATCGGAAAAGCGATCAGCGATGGCGTCAATTTAGCACGTGATCTCGGAAATCTGCCGGGCAATATATGTACACCCAGCTATCTTGCTGAATCTGCGAAAAGCCTGGAAAGCTATGATCATCTAAGTGTAGAAATCCTGGACGAGCCGACAATGGAAGAACTCGGCATGGGTTCGCTGTTATCTGTGTCCAGAGGAAGTCGTGAACCAGCGAAGTTGATTGTGATGAACTACCAGGGTGGAACCGAAAACCAGCGACCCGTCGTACTGGTTGGCAAAGGGCTAACGTTTGACGCTGGAGGAATTTCAATCAAACCTGCAAGTGCCATGGATGAAATGAAATTCGACATGTGCGGAGGAGCCGGCGTAATCGGATCTTTGCACTCCATCGCCAGCTTGAAACTTCCGATCAATGTAGTCGGTGTAGTTGCGAGCAGCGAAAATCTTCCGGATGGCGCTGCAAACAAACCGGGTGATATTGTCAAAAGCATGTCTGGAACCACAATTGAGATACTGAATACCGACGCTGAAGGCAGGCTGATTCTCTGTGATGCGCTGACCTATGTCGAACGATTCAATCCCGAAATTGTCATAGATGCGGCTACGCTGACTGGTGCATGCGTAATTGCTTTGGGAAAACATCCGAGCGGGCTGTTCAGTAAAGACGCGGACCTGACTGATCAACTGGTTGCCGCAGGTGAAACCAGTGGAGACAGAGTTTGGCCGATGCCGGTGTGGGATGACTATCAATCTCAACTGGACAGCAATTTTGCCGACTTAGCAAATATCGGTGGACGTGACGCTGGAGCCGTCACTGCTGCTTGTTTTTTGTCCAGATTTACAGAAAAATTCAGGTGGGCACATCTTGACATAGCGGGCACTGCATGGAATTCTGGCAAACAAAAAGGTTCAACTGGAAGACCAGTTAGTCTGCTGGTGCAGTTTATCCTTGATCGTTGCGGAAAACTGGCTAGCTGAAATTAAAGGAAACCCAATGACTGTAGCCGTTGTCTTTTACTACCTGAAATTGCCTGAGGCCAGAGGAAAGTTGCGTCTGACTTGTAATTTAGCGAATGCAGCTTTCAAGAAAGGGCACAAAGTTTACGTAAACGGAGCAGATGAACAGCAATGTAATTTTCTGAATGATTTTCTGTGGACATTTACTCAGAACAGCTTTATCCCTCATGTACAGATTTTGAAACCACGCACTACAAATCTTGAAAAATTTCCGGTTACAATCGGACACATTCCACCACCGGAACAATTCAACGATGTACTGATTTCGCTCAAAGAAGACGTGTCGGAATACGCAGCGCAATTTCAGAGAATTATGGAGCCGATTGATGCCGATACTCGCGACATTGAACAGGCGAAGATCCGATTTGCAAAATATACTTCGCTGTTTGGAACTGAACCGACTTCTCACGTAATTTGATACCCTTCCGAGTTTCATAGCAGTGTAAGCGAAATTTTATTACTGCTCAAATAGATTTCAATGAATAAAATCCAACTTTCCAGCGTTTACGATCCACATTCGCTTGAGAAGAGAGTCTACGAACGCTGGGAAGAAAACGGGAATTTCTCTCCGCATGGCGAAGGCTCTTCTTACTGCATTGTGATTCCACCTCCCAATGTAACGGGCAGCCTGCACATGGGGCATGCATTTCAGAACACACTCATGGATGCCTTGATTCGGTATCACAGAATGAAAGGATGCAAAACCTTGTGGCAAGCCGGTACGGACCACGCCGGAATTGCAACTCAAATGGTGGTGGAACGCCTGCTTCACGTTGAAGGAATTTCCAGAGCCGATCTGGGACGAGAGAAATTCATTGACAGAGTTTGGAACTGGAAGGCCAGTTCAGGCGGCACAATCACCAATCAACTTCGCAGACTTGGTGCATCGCTCGATTGGTCAAGAGAACGGTTCACTATGGATGAAAATCTATCTGAGGCAGTTCGCGAAGTTTTCGTTTCTCTCTACGACGAAGGCTTGATCTACAGAGGTAAACGCCTGGTAAATTGGGATCCAGTTCTGCTCACTGCAATATCTGATCTTGAAGTTATTTCTGAAGAGGAAAACGGGTTTCTGTGGCATTTTCGCTATCCGATTGAAGACAGTTCCGAATTTGTGATAATCGCTACAACGCGGCCCGAAACCATGTTGGGAGATACAGCAGTTGCGGTTCACCCGGATGACGACCGATACTCAAACTTGGTAGGGCAAACTGTCACACTGCCTCTCGTCAACCGAAGTATTCCTATTGTTTCAGATCATTATGTAGACCCTGACTTTGGCACAGGATGTGTCAAAATCACACCAGCACACGACTTCAACGATTTTCATGTCGGCGAGAGACACAACCTTGAGGTAATCAATGTCATGACTCCTCAAGCTGATATCAATCTCCCGGACAGCGACTATCACGGTATGTCTAGAACAAAGGCACGAGAAAAGATTGTGGAAGACCTGGAAAAGCTTGGGCTAGTCGAAAAGGTAGAAAATCATCGATACAAAGTGCCGCGTGGCGACAGAACCGGAGAGATCATCGAGCCTTATTTGACGGACCAATGGTTTGTCCGAACCAAGCCGCTTGCCGAACCCGCCATTGATGCAGTCCGTAACGGAACTATTCGATTCGTGCCCAAAAACTGGGAAAGAACCTACTATGACTGGATGGAAAACATAGAGGATTGGTGCATATCCAGGCAGATTTGGTGGGGACACAGAATACCTGCATGGTACGATAGTGACGGCAATTTTTTTGTTGCTCGAAATGAACAAGATGCATATGAGCAAGCCAGAGAAGTCCACGGTAATTCAGATTTTGAGCTCCGACAGGAAGATGATGTACTCGATACTTGGTTCTCATCCGCACTGTGGCCCTTCTCGACACTCGGATGGCCGAAAAACACTGACGAACTACAGACCTTTTACCCGACCAATGTGCTGGTAACAGGATTCGATATCATCTTTTTCTGGGTTGCCAGAATGATCATGTTTGGTTTGAAGTTCGCTGGCGACATTCCCTTTCAGGAAGTGTATATCCACGGCCTAGTCAGAGATTCTGAAGGACAGAAAATGTCCAAATCAAAAGGCAACATTCTTGATCCCCTGGATTTGATTGACGGAATTGATCTTGAAAATCTAATTAAAAAACGTACTACAGGATTGATGCAGCCTAATCTGGCATCTAGGATCGAAAGTTCTACCCGTAGACAGTATCCAGACGGAATTCCTACTTATGGTACAGATGCCCTAAGATTTACTCTTGCCCGCTTGGCTACACAAGGACGGGACATACGCTTTGATCTCGGACGAATTGAGGGGTATCGAAATTTTTGTAACAAATTGTGGAATGCAGCACGGTTCGTACTGATGAATGCAGCCGATGAATCACCCTATAACGTAAACGACTTACAGCCATTGACGACTGCCGAAAAATGGATTATTTCAAGACTTCATTACACAACTTCTGAAATTGAAAAAGCCATTGAGATTTATCGATTCGATATTGCATCCAAGAGTTTATATGAGTTTATTTGGGATGAATATTGCGCATGGTTCATTGAGATCACGAAAATCATGATTCGATCAGAATTCATAGAAGAACGCCAAAAAAAATCATTGCGCAGAACGCTGTTACTGATCCTGGATTCGTCTCTTCGCCTTCTCCATCCATTCATGCCATTTATTACTGAAGAAATCTGGCAAAAAATTCGCACTAAAGGTAGCACCGAGTCAATCATGTTTGAACCCTATTCAGATGACTTCAGTGCGTGGGCGAGCGAGGATGCAGTGAAAGAAATAGACTGGGTGAAAGCAGTAGTTTCAAGCATTCGTAATTTACGCAGTGAAATGAATTTCAATCCTGGTGATCGAATCAGAGCGTTTCACCAAAATGCAGAAGCCCTAGAATTGAAATATCTATCAAAGTACTCACATGTAATTCAGGAACTTGCAAGGTTGCAGTCTTTTGAATTGTTTAGCGGTTCCGATCCTGAATCTAGTGAGTCTGATTCTTTCAGGTTTGTTTCTGCTCTGATTGGCGACTTCAGAATTATGCTTTCAGTTGGCGAGCATGGAGAGATCGAGAAGCAGATTGGTCGAATTGAAAAGCTAATTGCGGAGCAGACTCAACAAATTCAGCGTTCAACTGCCAAGTTGAATAACGAAAAGTTCCTTGCCAACGCGCCTGCTGAAATAGTCAAAAAAGAGCGCGAGCGGCTTTTAGACTGTCAGAAAACACTGGTAGAACTTGATATGAGACGCAGTAATTTGAAGACATATGCGGCATAACGAAAATTAGTATTTAACAGAATTTCAATTACTGTAACCAGCCCAATCAACCATTAGTGTCGGTACACTCTGTCAATTTCTAAACTGATAACTACAGAGTTCGCTTCTCAATAGAAAAATGATTTGAAATTCTGATTTCAGTTAGTTTTTTAAATTTTTGCAGCTCCTACATCCTCATGTTGTTTTCCCTTGTCTGGATTCAGCCAAGTAAATGTCGTAGCGAACCAATCTACCCGGCAGACTCATAGACAATCTGTCAGGGAACATCCTTTCGGAGTAGATGGGACGTTTGATGACAACTCTACGCCCACAAGATTGGAGTGCAATCTCCAGCAACTCTTCCGTATCCAGATCATCTCCCGCTATCTCTCGCAAGACTTCAAGCGATCTGGCCACTTTAACAGATTGCTTGCGGCCCGATGGATACATTGGATCCAAATAGATCGTGTCGGGCGAATAATCAAGTAGGGGAAGTATAGATTTTGCATCTCCATAACGATGGTGAATGCTCAAGTGGTCAGCATTCGATGCAAGTCTTGATAACCCATCTTCGAGTAAAGCAGACATCACCGGCGAACGCTCAATCATCAGCACTTTGAAACCCATTCTCGCTAGCAAGATCGCATCATTACCCAATCCGCCAGTAGCATCAACCACAGACTTTGCTTTGCGTCCGATTGCACGCCCAAGCAGGTTTCTCTTGGTTAGCCAGTTTACCTGACTGATGGTCACTGAAATAGGACGGAATTTTCGATTTTGCAAATCCAACAACTTTAAGCCATCTTTTTGGTACTCCAAGCCATATTTTGATTGACATTCTCCAAATTCAGAAACTGTTGGAAAGCAGTACCGGCCAGCAATTTTTTGACACTGAGTCTCAAACTGTCGGGAAACGCGCAAACACACAAGCGAGTCTACCTGACTCGACGACGACTGTCCACAGAAATTCTTACGAGTCAACATAACGAGATAATCTACATTTTGATTTCTTGAGTTTTCGCTTTAAGCATGTAAGTCTAATTGCCAGGTTACAGCACATTCACATCCAACTATCATGTTCTTATAATGAAGCACAACAAACGAATATTTTTCGACAGTGAAAATTACAGGACGGTAGGTCAATATTATGGGATTTCTTGCAGGTAAAAGAGCGCTAATTACAGGAATAGCCAGCGATCGTTCGATTGCATGGGGAATCGCGCGTGCAATGGCGGGACAAGGAGCAGAGTTGGCATTGACATATCAGAATGAAAAGCTTCGACCTCGAGTAGAGAAATTTGCCCAAAAACTCAATGCCAGTTTCGTCGCACCCTGTGATGTTTCAACAGACTCCGAAATTGAAGTTCTCCTAGATACCGTTCAAAATAATTGGAACTCTATGGACATCGTTGTACACTCCATAGCTTTCGCACCACGTGAGCAGTTGGAGGGATTGTATCTAGACGCAGTGAGTCGCGAAGGGTTTCTTATGGCTCATGACATAAGCTCATATAGCTTCTCAGCCCTTGCTCGTGGCTTTGCTCCTCTCCTGAAAGAACGAAATGGAGCACTGCTGACACTAACCTATATCGGTGCCATTCGCTCCATGCCGGGTTACAACGTTATGGGTCTGGCCAAAGCCAGTCTTGAAGCCAATGTTCGCTACTGTGCACAATCATTGGGAGCCGATGGAATCCGAGTCAATGCAATTTCAGCCGGCCCCATCCGAACCTTGGCAGCCTCAGGAATTCGCGGTATGAAAACCATGATGGATTACTACGAAAAGATTTCCCCGCTCGGTCGCGGCGTTACGATCGAGGAAGTTGGCAATGCAGCAGCCTTTCTTTGTTCTGACCTTGCCTCGGGAATTACCGGTGAAATACTTTATGTAGATGGAGGATTCAATTCTGTTGGATTCAGCCAAGCTATGCTTTAGCCACTACAGCAACTCGTCATTTATGTCTATTTCTATTCCATCTCTCAGCTGGGTAACATAAGTTTCAAATAGACCTAGGCTAAACCGCTGACGGACAGCATTTTCAATCCCCCGGCGTTCGTCTTCACTAGCCGAAGCAGTATCACCACTGACCACACCTGTTAAGCGAAAAATCATATACTGGCCATCACCAACCGGACTCCCTCCATACACTACTTTTTCTGGACTTGGTTTCTCCGCCGAATAGACAAATTTCGCAATTTCAAATGACAAAGGTCCAGTAGATTCATTGTCACTCGATGGAATTTCTGTCACAGAAAGCCCGTTTTCCGATAAGATTTGGTTCCAATCACCGCCGTCCTTCAGTTCTTTGATCAATTCCTCTGCGAAACCCTGTGCTTTTGCAACGCTCTTCAAAGTCAATAGTTTCTCGGTAATTTCCGCTTTTACCTCGGCAAGTTCAAGTTGCTCCGCCGCTTGAAATTTGTTTTTGCGCAATACAACCAGATGACCATCGTCAATTTGGATCACGTCACTGTTGAACTCTTGTTGCAGTACCTCATCACTGAAGGCAGTTGCACGAACCGCTGGAATTTCAGCAATCCCTGTTCCTTCTGTTCTTGTAAACCATTCTGAGACCTCCAGATTCAGTCCCAGTGTATCTGCAACAGAATCGAGGCTGTCGGGCTGCTCATAAGCGATACTGCGCAACTCTTCGGAAGTCTCGAACATCTCAAGTTCTGCCCGTTCTCTATTAACCTGTTCAACAAGTTCATCGCGTACTTCTTCGAAGTCTTTGACTTTCTCAGTCTCTATTTCGTTGACCTGAATGATGTGAATGCCGAAATTCGTTCTAAACGGTTCACTTATCTCCCCTGCCTTCAGTGAAAAAGCAACCGCTTCGAATTCCGGTAATGTCGTTCCTCTTCCGATCCAACCAATACTACCTTCACTTTCAGCTGAACCAACATCAGTAGAATACTCTATGGCCAACGCTCCAAAATCTTCTCCAGCTCTCAAACGCTCTATCAATTGCGATGCCAATTCATTTGATCCTGCATCTTCATCGCCTTCTGTTTGCAATAGTATGTGGCTGACCCTCCTTTGTTCCGTCTGAAGATATCGCCCAGTTTCAGCGTTGTACAGGTCTCGAAGCGTCTCTTCATCTGGGGTCAAATTTTTGGCAAAATCCGAGAGCAGTAATTCAATGTACTGAACTTTCACTCTCCCTTCTTCTTTGTACTGATCTTTGTCTCGATCGTACGATGCCCGAATTTCTTCCTCACTCAATTCTGATTCGGACAAGAATCTGGAGGGCTCAATCACAGAATACTCGCCAATTCTCTTTTGCTTCAACACATTTAAAATGTTATCGACTGCATCATCCATGGGCAGCACGGACTCGATAAAACCAGTCTGTATCTGCTGTACAGCAGCACTGTTTCGCTGAATTTCTTCGAACTGAGATGGAGAGTAGCCAGAGAGCTGTAAAACTCGTTCATATCGATCTCGACTGAATTTTCCATCTTCAGTCTGGAAACCAGGACTGGAAAGAATCGCCGCGGCGAGCTGCTCATCACTAATGCGAAATCCTTGATCCTGAGCATTCCGGTAAAGCAGGATTTCATTGGCGAGTCGATTCACTACCTGTCGGCCTAATATATTGCCGGATAGAAAATCGGCGCTGACATTTTGACCATATTGCTGGCGCACTCTTTCCCTTTCGTTGTACAAAGCTCGCTGATAGGTCTGATAGTCTATCTCCTCCCCATCAAATTCAGCGACATTCACATTTGTGCCGCCGCTGAAATAGGAATTCACACCCCATAGTGCAAATGGAATGGTGATCAGAATGACAATTGCCCAAGCTATCCAGCCTGTGGCACGTTCTCGAATACTTATTAACATAATTTTTTAGAAAGTAGCAATTGTTTCACGTACTGCAGTTCTCGCTGTGTGCCTAGTGCCACGCGTGAACTGCTAAGTAGTGAGAACTGGCGGAGCGGACGGGACTCGAACCCGCGACCCCCGGCTTGACAGGCCGGAATTCTAAACCAACTGAACTACCGCTCCACGGCGGTTGGTGGGTGCTGCGGGGCTCGAACCTGCGACCTTCGCCTTGTAAGGGCGATGCTCTCCCAACTGAGCTAAGCACCCTAGAGAAATGCTAGTTTACAGCCTCCTTCAGAGCTTTGCCAGGTTTAAACCTGACAACTGTCGCAGCAGGTATGGCAACCTCAGACCCATCTCTCGGGTTTCTACCTGTTCTAGCTTTTCTCATTGAGGTTGAAAAGGTACCAAATCCTATGATTGTGACTGAATCCTGTCCTTGTAAACTTGTTTTAATTTGGTCAAATACAGAATCTATCGCTCGCCCTGCATCTGCCTTAGACAAATTCGCTTGCTCAGCTACGCTACTGATTAGTTCGGCTTTATTCACTATTATTCTCCTTTAAAAATTGTGCCATAGTGCTTAGTAATGGCAGTTCTTATGCTTTTCGCACCTAGAAATAGGGTAAAGACTAATTTATAGCATTAGCTATATCAGAGTCAATAAAGTAACAGTCGAAAATTCCAGATATTCTCAAATTCAACTGTTAGTCGGGCCTAGTGTTTTACAACACTAACACCGTCTTCGGGTGGATCATCCGCATCTAGACCAAGGCCGAGATTAGGTGAATCCATCACAACGTCTGATTCCGGTGGTGATTCTAGAGCAAGATTCACAATCTCGTCTATCCAACGTACCGGTACTATATTCAAGTCGTCCTTAATCTTGGTTGATAATTCAGCAATATCTTTCTCATTTTCATATGGAATCAGAACTGTCGAAAGCCCGCCTCGATGAGCAGCTAGCAGCTTTTCTTTTAGTCCACCAATTGGCAGTATCTCTCCACGAAGCGTAATTTCACCCGTCATTGCAACATCCGCTCGTACTGGAATTCGTGTGAGGGCAGAAATTATAGCAACGCACATTGCAACACCGGCACTGGGACCATCCTTCGGAGTGGCGCCTTCCGGGACATGAACGTGTATATCCGATCGCTGGTAAAAGTTGGGGTTAATGCCGTAATGGATTGATCGGGAACGAACAACACTTACAGCCGCCTTAATCGATTCCTGCATTACATCACCAAGTTTACCCGTATAGACGTGTCTGCCCTTGCCGGGAACAATAATGGCTTCAATACTCAGCAAATCTCCCCCGGTCTGAGTCCAGGCCAGACCAGTCACTTGTCCAATTTGATTCACCTTGTCAGCACGACCAAATCGAAATTGACGAACCCCCAGAAACTTCTCCAGATTTCTTGGCGTAATTCGCACCGATTTCGTCTTCCTTATATTCTGTACAAATTGCCGGGTAACTTTACGACAGATTTTCGACAGCTCTCGCTCCAGCCCACGCACACCTGCCTCGCGAGTGTAATATCGAATGATATCCAGCAATACATTTTCTGAAATTGATATCTCGTTGGGCTTAAGACCATTGTTTTTCACCTGCTTTGGAATCAGATACTGTTGCGCAATTCGAACCTTTTCCTCTTCTGTATAGCCAGAGATCCGTATCACCTCCATTCGATCTAACAAAGGCGGAGGGATGTTCAGCGTGTTTGCTGTTGCGATGAACATCACTTCCGAAAGATCGTATTCCACTTCCAGATAATGGTCGCCAAATGTGTGATTCTGTTCTGGATCAAGAACTTCCAGCAATGCAGACGACGGATCGCCTCTGAAGTCCATTGACATCTTATCAACTTCATCCAGCATGAATAGAGGATTTTTGCGCTTGACTTTCGCAATATTCTGAATGAATTTACCAGGCAAAGAACCGATGTAGGTTCTTCGATGCCCACGAATTTCCGCCTCATCGCGAACACCGCCGAGCGACATCCTTAAAAATTTTCTGTTAGTTGCTCGCGCAACCGATTTGCCAAGCGAGGTTTTACCCACTCCCGGCGGTCCGACTAGACACAGAATTGGACCCTTGTTTTTACGAACTCTCTGCTGTACTGCCAAGTATTCAAGAATACGTTCTTTGACCTTCTCCAAACCATAGTGATCCTCATCAAGAATTTTTTCTGCAGTATTGAGATTCTTGTGAATTCTCGTCCTTTTCTTCCACGGTACTGCAACAAGCCATTCAATGTAATTTCTCACCACAGTTGCTTCTGCAGACATAGGGGACATCATTTTGAGTTTTTTGAGTTCTGATGTTGCCTTGTCCCGGGCTTCTACTGTCATACCTGACTCGGCAATTTTTTCGGCCAGTTCGTCTACTTCACTCTTGGATTCTTCGGGGTTCCCCAATTCTCGATGAATAGCTTTCAGCTGTTCATTGAGGTAGTACTCTCGCTGGCTCTTCTCCATCTGTTTCTTTACACGCCCTCGAATATTACGTTCGATCTGAAACAACTCCACATCCGACGCCATGACGGACATCACCTGCTCTAGGCGTTCCTGTTCATCGGAAATCTCCAGTATCGCCTGTCTTTCGGCAACACTCTGGCTCACCAGATGTGCTGCTACGATATCAACCAACTGTCCTGCAGATTCAATCTCTCTCAATTTTGTCACGATGTCCGCAGGAATCTTTTGACTTGTCTTTACATACTGTTCAAACTGCGCCAGCAAAGAATCCATCAATGAATCTGCCAGTACCTGATTCAGCGGTGTGCTGGTAAGCGGTGTAGTATGTGCCTGTAAGGATCCATCCCCAGTTTCAAAAATTTCCAGTTCGGCTCTCCACAATCCCTCGGCGACCACCTTCTTTGTGTCATCGCCTAATACAACAGTCTGTACGACTTCAGCGACGGTACCTACCTTATATAAATCTTGATCTTTAGGATCCTCGATTGACGGATCTCTTTGTGCTACCAATACGACCAGCGACGAATTTTCATCGATTAACTGCAACGCTCTTTTTGAATTTTCACGTCCGACAAACAACGGGACGACAAAATGAGGAAACACTACGACATCCCTCAACGGGAGCAGCGGTAGAGTCAGAGATTCCGGGACGATGCTATCTTTATCTTTGGCCATATAACTCTCGATTTTTAATTCTTATATTCAATCTATTATTAATACCATCGTTCTACAACAGGAAATTCAATTTTTCGAAGTTGTTAGAACCGATTTAGGAAACTTGTCGAGTTTCGTCCTCTTCGTAAATGTAATAGGGAAGTTTTCCTTCGTTAATCACTTCTGCATCCACCACAACTTTCTTCACTCCTGGCAGCGACGGCAGTTCGTACATGGTCTCAAGCAGTGCGATTTCAAGAATGGATCGCAATCCACGTGCACCCGTTTTTCTTTCCATCGCCTTGCGTGCCACAGCCTTGAGAGCATCTGTACGAATCTCCAAATCGGCATCTTCCAGACTGAAAAGCTTCTTATACTGTTTCAGCAAAGCGTTACGAGGCTCTACCAAAATCTTGATCAGTGCTTCTTCATCAAGTTCTTCAAGGGTAGCTATCACCGGCAAACGTCCTACGAACTCGGGAATCAAACCGAACTTTATCAGATCTTCGGGTTCGACCTGTCGCAAGGTATCCGCCAGGTTTTCTTCGTTTGCTCCGACGATGTTGGCACCGAATCCGATACCGCTTTGCTCGGTTCTCAACCGAATCACTCTTTCAAGGCCGGTAAAGGCCCCGCCACAGATGAAGAGCACATTGCGCGTGTCTACCTGCAGAAATTCCTGCTGCGGATGCTTACGCCCGCCCTGCGGAGGGACAGAGGCAACAGTGCCTTCGATCAACTTCAAAAGCGCCTGCTGAACACCTTCTCCTGATACATCCCGGGTTATGGAGGGATTGTCGGATTTGCGAGAAATTTTATCAATCTCGTCAATGTAGACAATGCCGACCTGTGCCTTCTCAATGTCATAGTCGCACTTTTGCAGTAGCTTTTGAATGATGTTTTCAACATCCTCTCCAACATAACCCGCTTCTGTCAAAGTGGTAGCGTCCGCTAGTGTGAACGGTACGTTCAATTCGCGAGCGAGAGTTTCAGCAAGCAGGGTTTTTCCTGAACCCGTTGGCCCAACCAATAGGATGTTGCTCTTCGCAATATCAACATCATTGACCATGTCATCGTTTTCAATACGCTTGTAGTGATTGTAGACTGCAACGGAAAAAACCTTTTTAGCAACGGTTTGTCCAATGACATATTCATCCAGTATTGCACAGATTTCACTGGGCGTAGGAAACCTGTTCTTGCCGTTTTCCTTTTGTGCTTCTTCAGATGCTGTTTCGCTGCGAATGATGTCGTTACACAGTTCCACACACTCATCGCATACAAATACCGAAGGGCCAGCGATTAGTTTCTTGACTTGGTGCTGACTCTTTCCACAAAATGAGCAATGCAGTCCGCGCTCTTGCTTTCCACCTCTTCTGTTAGACATAAGTAGGTCTCCTCCAATCTGTCATTCCTCTTGGAATCATGGTGTTCTCCTGCAAATTCACTTACGATTTTCAATTATTGAATCAATAATTCCGTAACGCAACGCTTCTTCACTTTCCATGAAGTTATCCCGGTCCGTATCTCGATTGATCGTTTTTAAGGTCTTCCCTGTATGCTCAACCATAATTTCGTTCAGTCGTTCTCGCAAGCGCAATATTTCCCTTGCTTGAATATCAATATCCGATGCTTGTCCCTGAAAACCTCCCATCGGTTGATGGATCATGATTCGAGCATGCGGAAGAGCGTAGCGTTTGCCTTTTGCACCCCCAGCAAGCACTAACGCTCCCATGCTGGCAGCCTGTCCGACACAAACCGTACTAACGTCCGGTTTCACGAACTGAATTGTGTCATAAATTGCCAGACCTGCGTTCACGACTCCACCAGGGCTATTTACATACAAATGAATGTCTTTATCAGCACTCTCTGACTCAAGATACAACAACTGCGCAACAACCAGATTGGCCATGTGGTCTTCAATTGGGCCAACGATGAATATCACTCGCTCTTTCAGCATTCTGGAGTAGATGTCATAGGCGCGCTCGCCACGACCGGTAGTTTCCACAACCATCGGTACCAAGGTTGAGGTCTCTACCCTCAAGGGCGATTGGTAATTTGCTGCCATATTTGTACGTTCCTCTTTCAGATTCAAGCGGACTATTCTATGAGATTTCCGGATGCATCCAGAATCCGACTAGATTCCGATTCTTTTGCCAGATCATCGGCTTCACCGCCTGTTTTCAAATGGTGCTCCAGGATGTCAAAATCCTTGCGCCATCCGACGAATTCCTGGTAACTCATGGCTACCTCTTCGCACTGCGTCTCGTTGAACAAGTCATAAACCAGACCATCGTATAGTTCTTGTTCACGCATTGAAGTCGAGTACTCAATCAAATAGTTATACATGCTCTTGTATTGATTCTGATCCCCTACTGGATTCTCTTTCAGGTAATTCTCAGCGAATTCGTGCACTCCTCGCTCGTCTATCTCCAACTCTCGCTCTTTTCTGAGCTTGCCCACGATGATTCTGAGCTGAACATTTACCAGTGCCAACAATATTTTAGTCTGCATCTCAGGAGTTCTTATATCATTCGACATTGTTTCTCTGGCTTGTTCTTCACTAAGTCCCCCGCTTACAAGCTGTTGGAATACACCATCCAAAACGAGGGTTTGTGGCGGTTCAAACTGATTGCGATGCAATAGCAGCCGTGTAGTCTGTTGGTCTTTCGATTCTTTCAGCATCTGCTCGATTCGTTCTTCCACAGCGCTTCTCGCTTTGTCGCGAATATTCTCGTCTTCAATGCTTTCTAATTTGAGGGTATCAAAAAATTCTGGAGCTAACCCATCTGGTACAGACTCTTCCACGGAATGAACCGCGATGTAGTAGGTAATTTTTTGTTCCGGTAACTGTATCTCATCTGTAGATTGCTCATCACCTTCCGATTCAGCTGTTTTTGATTCAGTCTTCCTTATGTGCACCGCAGTGACTCGATCACCCGCAGATTTCCCCAGACACTTCTCATTGACTACGTCCGCAAGGCCTTCTGCGCCTAACTGAATATAAGCGTTTTTATACGATTTATTCTGCTTCGTGAGATGTTCAACAATCTCAAGGTCGACCAGTAACCTGTCATTTAGCTGAGCCGGCCTTTCTACTGGTTCCCATAGCTTATACCGGTCTTTCCAGTCTTCAATTTCACGATCTATGTCTTCTTCGGTGACGGTCACCACCGGCCAAATGGTGTGACAGTCTGAAATGTCCTTTACGGTGAATTCAGGAAAGACTTCATATTGAATTAATACTTCATAGTCTTTCGTTTCTTCATCAACCGAGTAGTTCTCAAGTACAGGCCTTCCTACTACCTGTGACGCATTGTCGGACAATGCAGATTTGACTTGCTCGCTTGCCAGTTCCATAATTGATTCGTTACGAATATCTTCGCCGAATCGTTTTTCGACAATCTTGCGCGGAACTTTGCCTTTGCGGAATCCTGCCACGGAAACTGACTTCGACAGTTCACGAACGCGCCTATCGAATTCAGCGCCGACTTTGGAGGCTGCAAGAATAAACTTAATTCTGCGAGTTACAGAATTAACTTCTTCAACAGTAACTTCCATTCACATCCAACCAACTTTGGTGCGAAAGGGGAGACTCGAACTCCCACGGGTTGCCCCACTGGCACCTAAAACCAGCGCGTCTTCCAATTCCGCCACTTTCGCGTCGGCAATCTGATTCGACAATTTACAATTCACTTCAGGGAACTATGGAATAAATACGGCAGATTCAAAAATAAAACACTTCACGTCAAACGTTTAACACGAATGTAAAATTATACACATCCTAGTAGCAACCACAGCACGACAAACCCCCTGAGAACAAACAATATAGTGACAATAAATCAATATTCAACACTCACTTTTGACTGCTACGGCACACTGATCGATTGGGAATCCGGCATCTACGATGCATTGCTCCCGCTGACCCGGCAGTTGAGCCCGCTGCCTGACCGCAATCAAGTTCTGCAGACATTTGCCGAAGTCGAGTCCGGTGTGCAGTCCGAATTTCCAGACTTGCCCTACCCCAAAATTCTAGTCAAAGTTCATGTGCAGCTTGCAAAACGATTCGATATTTCCGCTACACCTGAATCTCACGAAACTTTTGGTCAATCTGTCGCCAATTGGCCGGCATTTCCAGATTCTGCAGAATCATTGCAGTATCTCAAGAAATACTTCAAATTGGTCATCCTGTCCAATGTAGACCGAACCGGCTTTTCATATAGCAATCGACATCTAGTGGTCGATTTCGATGCCGTCTATACCGCTCAGGACATTGGCTCGTACAAACCTTCCTCGAAAAATTTCATCTACATGTTGGAGCAACTCGAGTCCCTCGGCATATCCAAGGACGAGATTCTACATACAGCGCAAAGTCTCTATCACGACATGGTTCCAGCAACAGAGATTGGACTGGCGACCTGCTGGATCGATCGACGAGCAGGCCAGGAGGGTGCCGGAGCGACACCTTCCGTCAAAGTAAACGTTGTAACTGACTACCGCTTCGAGTCTCTGGTTGACATGGTTGCCGCACACAAGGCGGAAATGAGTGTTGGTTAGCTGGCTGCGCAACAACTGATCGGAATTCTAGGTAATCCCAACCACTTGAGACGGCTTTAGAAAAATTGAGTAACAGCTGATACATCAGAGGCACAAGCGCGTGTCATTATTGACGAGCGCTTAAAAGAACAAGGTTGGAAGCCCGCGAACTACAGCTCAGTTCAAATGGAGTTTCCTCTACCAGATGGAAGTTTTTCTGACTACATGCTCGAAGATAGGAATGGACGCCCTATCGCAGCGCTAGAAGCGAAGAAGAGTTCAAAAAAACCAGCAGAAGGGACAAGTACAAGGCAAACACTACGCTGAGCAAGCTGGCGTACCATTTGCGTTTATGTCGAACGGTGAGGAGATTCGCTTTGGGGACATTGAGTACCAAACACACCCTCGCCCTATCGCATCTATTTTCACCCAAGAAGATATAGAACGACGTATCGCATTACGTCAATTCAGAAAAGAACTCGATGATGTCGAGATTGATACACGAATTGTAGAGCGTGACTACCAACTTGATTGCATCAATACGCTTTGTGAAAAGATTAAGCAGGGTAAGCGTAAGTTGTTGGTTGAGATGGCAACCGGAACCGGTAAGACTCGAATGGCGGCTGCACTTATTAAACGAATGTTTGAGGCACAACAAATTAGTCGAGTGTTGTTTGTTGTAGATAGGATTACTCTTGCCAAGCAGGCAGAAGATGCTTTTACAGAACATCTAACTGATTTGTCGTGCTACATCCTAAAAAGAAACAACTATAAAATCGAAAGGCAAATAACGATAGCTACCCTTCAAACTATTATTGGTAGCTATGATGCCTTATCCGCTGGATATTTTGATTTGATTGTTATTGATGAATGCCATCGATCGATTTAGGGTGAATACAGAAGAACGCTGGACTACATTGATGATATCAAGATCGGGTTGACGGCGACACCGTGCATAGCAAATGAAGAGACATTAGCGAAGTTAGTCAAAGATGATAGCGCCTTTGTGCGAGACACAACTTGCGATTCTCTGAGGTAGCAGAACCTACATTCCGAGACCCTATCAAAGAAGCTATAACAGATGGCTGGCTAGTGCCTTATTACATTTACAGAGCCAAAACTTTCAGCATCATGGATGAGGAAGGCTTTGAAGTCTATCGGACTGATCTTGATTGGGATGCATTACCACAAGACGAGAGAGATGAATTAGAGAAAGTGTTTGGCAGTAAAAACACCATCACTATTGAACCAAACGCCCTAGAAAGGCGATTTACGATTCCACAGCGCAATCGAGAAATCGTAAATGACTTTCGTAAGACAATAGATAAGGGTGTGATAGACAAGGCACCTAATGTGCCACAACCGCGTTTGGGTAAAACCATTGTCTTTGCCGTTACGAAACGGCACGCAGAGACGCTAGCACGATTGTTTGATGATGCATTCGCAGACTTAAAGCCTACTGTTGCGACAAGAATTGCAGACTATGTTGTTAGTGATATGACGTTTATGGGTGACAACGACGCCTCGACACTCATCAAGCAATTCAAGGATGAAGAATTTCCAAAAATTCTGTGTTCGGTTGGAATGTTGGATACAGGGTTCGATGCGCCGGAATTAGAAAACATAGTAATGGCGCGCTACACGCACTCATCTATCTTGTATCAGAAAATGCGTGGAAGAGGCTCGCGTTTGGCTAGCTGGATGAACAAGCAATGTTTTTGGATGTTTGACTACGTAGGTGTAACAGAGGGAGATGATGATGGTGAAGGAGGAGAAGGTGGTTTCGTCACAATCAAACCTCCAAAGCCACCTGGCAAATCACGTAAGTTACTCACCGTTGATGTGGATGACTGGATTGAACCTAGTTCACGGATGGTGTTTGAGTTAGATCATGTCGGAAACATTGTGCGTCCTGAGGAAGTTATTGCCAAAGCAGAAGAAAGAGGGGTGAGGTTTAACCCGAACTTCATCTTGATTTAACCTCAATACTTCATTCCAGTGCTTTGTTATAGCGGAATTGTTTTCTGACATTTCCGCTTTT
>JAKZRU010000028.1:0-27215 GCA_047517965.1 Gammaproteobacteria bacterium
CATCCCGCAGAAGACTGACTGTCTCCCGTATCGGCAATCCAATCACCGAACTCCAAGAACCTTCAAGTCGTGTCACAAATTCCGCTGCCTTACCCTGGATACCGTAAGCACCTGCTCTTTTCTCGGCTTCTCCACTATCCAGAAACGCGTCAATTTGCGTCTGCGTGAGCGCGGAAAATTCAACCCGAGTCACTACCGTCGCACAATGAGTAGTCTGCCTGTCCGTCACCGCTATCGCCGAATACACCTCATGCACTCGGCCTGACAATGTTCTTAGCATACGAAAGGCATCAGATCTATTTGACGGCTTACCCAGTTTGACGTCATCGATTACCACGCAGGTATCTGCACCCACAACCACGAAATCATCAATCATGTTTTTTACACGGGAAGAACCTGCAATCGATTTCTGCACAGCGAGTCTCGATACGTATTCAGCGGCTGCTTCATTGTCGATAGCAGACTCATTGATCTGCGAATGGATGACCTCGAATTCGAGCCCTAAAGCCCGCAGCAGTCGAAATCTCTGCGGCGAACCAGATGCCAGATAAAGACTCAGACACACGAAATCTGCTTTACTACTTGGTCGAAGGGATTATGGCCGAAAGGGAATCAGTCAGACGATAAATTGCCTGTTGCTGTCGTGGGGATTTTGAGAGTTTCCTGCCAGAGTCGCTCCAGGTCGTAAAATTCACGCGCCTCAGTGATCATGATGTGCAGTATGACATCACTGTAGTCTAGCAGAATCCACTGTGCATACTGCTCGCCTTCAACGCCAATGGGTTTTCGGCCTACGACTCTCAACTCCTGAATGACAGTTTTCATGATGGATTTCACATGACGATTCGAAGAGCCAGTAACAATTACCATGTAATCTGTAACGTCTGTCATGTCCCTAACATCCAGAACGTTGATGTTCATGCCTTTTGCATTTCCGATCGCTTCCATGATCGGCTCAAGTATATGGTTGGATTCCAACTAGTTGTTACCTCCTGAGTCAGTATAAATGTGGTGTTCTTCGGCGTATCGAGCCACGGCTTCAGGCAGAAAGCCTGCTACATTCTCTCCACGAAAAAGCTTTCTCCTCAAATCTGATGCCGATACATCAATCGGTGTTACGACAACATGAAAGATGCTGCCTGACATTTTCTCGAATAGCGTGCGAGGTTTATCCTGCACAGCCCGTGACCACCAGCCGGGGATCTGATGTGGGAAATGAAAACCCGGACGACTCATCACGACGATATTTGCAAGCTGCAATACACATGCCCACCAATACCACCGATGAATCTGCAGAAATGCATCAATTCCCAAAATCAAACTCAGGGGGCGCAATGCGTATTCGCTGCGCATCGAACGAAGAGTCGGCACCATGTAGGAGGTGCCAGGACGCCTGATCTCCCGATCATCTGCTATCAGCTCCGAATATTCTTCGAGTGCCAATTGCGTCATGTTCCAGCGGTGCAATGCATCAGTCTTCGGCAACCCGCGATGACCGGGACGTGAGTTGGGAATGTAACGAACTTCAGAAATACCGGTCTGCCTACAGACATCCAGCACTGGATCGATGTGTCCAAAATGAATCGGATCAAAAGTTCCACCGAATACTCCAATCGGATTCATGCAACCCAAGCAATGGCAGTCTTGCGACTGGCTGCGGCAAACGGCAGCATGAGAAAACCTGAGTGGTAAATAAAGATTCTGTCTTCAGCCAAATTCTATTCTCTGATGTTGCCATCTCCATATACGACAAACTTCTGCATTGTCAAACCCTCTAATCCAACAGGACCTCGAGCGTGCAGTTTGTTGGTACTGATACCTATTTCGGCACCAAGACCGTATTCAAATCCGTCCGCAAATCGTGTAGAAGCGTTAACCATGACCGAACTCGAATCTACCTCTCTCAGAAATCTGTTGGCATGATCGATACTGTCCGTAACAATACAGTCCGTGTGTTCCGAACCATATTGGCGGATATGATCCATCGCCTGATCAAGCCCGTCAACGATTCGTATAGACAGAATCGGCGCAAGATATTCCTCATGCCAATCGTCCTCGGTTGCGGATGACATATTCGAAAACATACTACAACTTTCTTCACATCCTCTTAGCTCAACGCCTTTGTCAATAAGCATCGGAACTACGCGGGACAGTACTTTCCGTGCAACGCTGCGGGCAACCAGCAGGGTTTCTGCTGCATTGCAAACACCATAACGGTGTGTCTTGGAATTCATTACGATAGGAACCGCCTTATCGATATCGGAATTGTCGTCGACATAAACATGACATACGCCATCCAGATGTTTGATTACAGGAATTCTGGATTGTGAAGAAATTCTTTCAATTAATCCTTTGCCACCGCGGGGAACAATGACATCAATATGCTCTTCCATTGAAATCAGCACATCAATTGCCGAACGATCCGTAGTTTCAATAATCTGTATCACTTGCCTTGGCAATCCAACCGACTCCAGGCCAGCATGCAGACAATTGACGATAGCCTGATTTGAATAGAAAGC
The DNA here is from genome assembly GCA_047517965.1 of Gammaproteobacteria bacterium. Classification (GTDB taxonomy): domain Bacteria; phylum Pseudomonadota; class Gammaproteobacteria; order Arenicellales; family JAJDZL01; genus JAJDZL01. Next base: position 2,520 of record JAKZRU010000028.1, read on the forward strand.
CTCGGACCCTCCTCTAAGAATGACCGCATTACCGGACTTCAGGCACAGACCACCAGCTTCAGACGTCACATTGGGTCTTGATTCATAAATAATGCCGATCACACCGAGGGGCACACGCATGCGCCCAACACGAATTCCAGAAGGACGACTGGTAATGCCGGAAATTTCACCAACGGGATCAGGCAACTGCGCAGTCTGCCTCAAACCGTCCGCCATCAATCGGATGCGTGCATCCGTCAACTCAAGACGATCCAGCATGGCTGCAGAAAGACCAGAGCGGTGACCAGCCTCGAGATCAATCCGATTGCTGTTCTGAATGGCTTGTGCTGAAGATTCAATCGATTCGGCTGCCGATAGCAAAGCTTTGTTTCTCTTTTTAGTGGAGGAACGCGCGACTGCGCGAGAAGCTTCACGTGCGGCTAGAGCAATCTCTCTCACGTGCGATTCAATATCAAATTTCGGTTGTGTCTGAATATTCATTTAATGTCGGACGCTCAATGCGTAGATTTCAAGAAATTCCGAAGAACTGCCAACGCAATAAACCAGAATTCTTCCACTTATTTTGCCAGCATAGATTAGTAAAGTCAAAACTGAAATTTGCTAGACCACTCAGCCGGTTCCTCAACCATTTGTGGGTTATTATTACACGCAATGACACAGAGTTGATTCTGGATGTGCAAAGTAAGTAGTCAGGAACAGGTTAACTCAATTCGCCGCTTCAGCAGAAAACTAATTCAATTCGACACATAGGTATTGTCGTATGAGCATAGAGAAGTCAGATAGTAGTTATGAACCGCTGTTAAATGGACAACTGGCAGAACTGCTGGCCGAGGAAAATCTGAATGCCAGCGCAGAACAAGCTGTTTCAAGCGGCAGAATGGACATCAAGGTTAGATTTGATACTCACATCGTTGCGATTGAGTGCGAAAATTATGGAATTGGCAAACAAGCAGCGGCAGTTCATGATGCCATTAAACGAATTATTCCGAAAGATGATTTAGGGAGCGCTGATGCCGATATCGCTATTGCATTGATTTATCCTCCCAATTGCAGTCCAGCCAGCCTTGCAGATTGTACCGACCTTGAATTTGCAATAGTCCATCCAGCGGATGTTCACGACTTGACATCATATGAGATCTCCGATCAATCGCAGTGGACGCTGTCTTCAGTCAACGGCTTGGCCGCAACGGTTAGGCGGTTGAACGACGATATCGGAAATCCTGATGTTTTTGCACAAAAACTCAACAATTCGCTGGAGTACGCCGTTGAGCAATTGTCCATATACCAGAGAAAACAAATCGCGCAATCTTTAAATTTGCCTGAGGATGAGACGGACCCGGAATTCCGAGCGGCGGCGAAGAGAGCAATGCTTGTTGTTGCATCAGCTGCCATGTTTCACGGAAGATTGAACAGCTACCTTGTTGATATGAAGCCCCAAACGGATGCTCGCACGGGAGAATCGTTCCAAGAGGACTGGCCTCCACTTCGACTACAGCAGTGCCTGCAGAGCGATGATTTGATTGGAGCATTGCGTGATGCATGGAATCTAATACTCAGTATAGACTACAGGCCAATTTTTGAAACTGGGATTGCGGCAATTGATGGCGTGACGCATGACCCGAATTTGACCGCCGCATTCCGTCGCGTCGTTTCAGCATCTCTATCCATAGTACGCGTGGTAGAAGGACTACGGCATGACCTTCTAGGCCGAATTTTCCATGCCGTACTCGACAACGCTCGATATGACGGTTCTTTCTATACAACCACCGCTGCTGCAACGTTATTGGCAGGACTTTCAATTCGCGGTTCAACTGACTTGACAGAAAACCTAGCTGACATGAGAGTCATCGACCCATCATGTGGTACGGGAACATTGTTGATGGCTACTGCGGAAAGAATCAAAGATGTTGTCGGAGATGTGAATGATTCGGTATTGATAGAAAATGTACTTTCTGGATATGACATTAATTTGACCGCAACGCATATGGCGGCAACCACTTTGGGTTTGCTGTCTCCAACTACTAAATTCCACAAAATGAATATTTTCCTCGCTGCATTTGGTGCAACCGAAAACCACGCTCATTCAGTTAAAACAGGCTCCTTGGAGATTTACGATGAAGGTGACAGCTTGCCTTTCTTCGATTGGCCAGGTTCGATGCAGCAATTTGAAACTGGAGTCAATCGTCGAGAGGTAGAAAAAGCCGACATCGTGATCATGAACCCACCGTTCACGCGAAATAGCCTGCGGCACAATCAATTGGGGGAGAAGGTGAAGAACGATGTTAAGAAACGTGAACGTGAAATATTTTCCAAAGCACCTGTAAAGGTATCGTTCACAAGCAGCGGGCCGGCATTTCTCGTTTTGGCTGAATACCTTGCGAATTCGAAAAAATCCACTTTGGCGGTAGTGTTACCCCTATCAGCGGCAATGAATCCGTCAACTCAAAGCATCAGACAGTTTCTTGCGAATGAGTTTCAAATAGAAATAGTCGTTACATCACATGATCCCAGAAGATTTTGGTTCTCCGAGAATACTTCAATATCCGAGATGCTGGTAGTAATGCGCCGTAGCAAAGAGAATAACCCGACCAGATTCGTCAATTTGTCTCGTAACCCCGAAACTGTTCATGAAGCTTTTCGTTTGGCTGAGAACATTAGAGAAGGTAACTTTGATAGCATCGCCGGAACCTTGCAGAATTGGTCATACAAAAAAATGATAAAAGGGGATTGGGGCGCGGTTCAATTCTTTTCGCCATATTTGACTAGTACGTTCTCCAGAATTCGAACCGGTGAGTTGTTTGACGTTACGAACCTTGGAATAATTGCAAAACTTGATTCAACCTATCGGTCTGCCCGTTCCGCGTTCAGTCTCGCATCCAACCCCGACCAACACGGCAGAAGAGCCCTGTGGCATTTCAAGACTGATATGACTAATACTATGCGACCGTTCACTGACACTGCAATTATAGCGAAGAACAGCCAGATTGATGCTGACCGCGTATGGGAGCGAAGAAGCAGATTCCTGATTCCAGTAAAAGTGCGAACAAATCTGGCAAGAGTAATCGCAGTCCGGCTCAATGAGCCGAGTCTGGGATCGTATTGGGTAACAGTTCATTTCCGCGAGAAAAAAGAAATTTCCGAAAAAGCTGTATGCCTGTGGTTGAATTCTACATTTGGAATCATCTCCATGCTCGGCATCAGAACTCCAAAGACACTGTGTTATCCAGACTTCTCAATTCAGGGTCAAAATCAGATTCTCGTGCCCGATATGTCGAAAAAACAACTGGAGTCAATGGCTGAAGCGTATGATTTGAACGCTGATGTCATTCTGGGGAAGTGGGCTGATGCGGATGATCCGGTGCGTGTACGGTTGGACGACGCAGTTGCAGACATAATTGGAATTGACTCCGAAATGATTGCTACTGCTAGGAGAGAACTGGCGAGAGAACCAATGTGCACGAATCGACGCTACGCTTCAAGTCCGTGACAGAGCTTGGTTCTTTACGGGGCATCGCTGATGTTTGAGGAACAAAGGCGGCGGCATGACAGTGACTGAAACCCGATTAAGGAGATGGCGTTCAAACGAATTTTGCTGTTGGAGCGATGCGAGGGTGGGAATAATCTCTGGAAAAGATGTGATCATTACAAAATTCAATGAAATTACGACGATGACCGTGAAAGAATCTATTTAACTGAACAGATTCCAAGCACAATACGTTCATACTCATTCCAGATTGAACCTCCGGCTGAAACTTCGTCTCTCCCTTTCAGAATTCGATCCGCCTTTGCGATCCAGCGCAGCAGTTTTTGACTGCCATTGAAGCCAAGTCTGCGCGATGCCCGCGTAATCAAGTCCTGACGCGCCTGCCATACTCCCAACTGCCTATAGACTTGATTGGCCGATTTGCCGTTGGCAGCAGCAAATGCCACTTTGTAGACAATTCTGATCTCTCTGGCCAATGCCCACAAAATCAAAATCGGGTCGGTCCCTTCGTTTCTCAGTACCTTTAAAAGACGTGCTGCACGACTCGAATTGCCAGCTAGGCAGGCATCTGTCAGCGCGTATACATTAAATCGCGCTTGGTCGACTACGATTCGCTCTATTTCCTCAACGGTCAGGGTATTACCGTCATAACTCATCATCAGTTTACGAATCTCATTTGCCGCAGCGAGCATGTTTCCTTCAAAATAATACGCCAGTCGATCGACTACTTCCGGTTCATGCAGAATTAGATGGCGATCAAGGGAATTCTTAATCCATGCTTGAAACTGCCTGGAATTTAATTCAGGATTGTCGATTACGAGTGCATTTTTGCTATCTTCCCAAGTCTTGAACCACTTAGATTTGCGCACACCCGCCTCCAACGCTCCAGCAATAACCACTACTATGGAATTCTCGTCTTGCGACAGCAGACAGTCCATCAATGCTTCCGCACCCTGAGTTCCGGGGCGTCCGCTCGGCGGCAATCGGAGCTCAATGATTTTTTTTGCGGAAAAAAGGGATTGTGCACTGATCTCTTCATGGAGAGAACTCCAATTGAAATCGGGTGAGACAGATAGCGAAACTCGTTCAAGATATTCCAGGCTTCGCCCCCGTTCTCGAATAACATCACAACAGCGCTCAACCAAAAACAGTTCTTTTCCGTAGACTAGGTATCGATAATCCAATTCCCTTGTCAACCGCTCAGATAACGCTTTTCTAGTGAGGATCATCTACTCAGACGGGGGAGTTACCGTCTCCTTCGAAATGACGAGGGCCAGACGCTCGACCAGCTGATTTGCTGCCTCCTGTCTGATTCTTTCCTTTGCTGCTAAATTTACAGTAGTACGTGCAACTTCACTGCTGCCGATTTCAGTGTAGGTCATCGACACTTCGAGTGTCTCCGGAGCATATTCACTGGTGCTGTCGCCGAGGAAAATGGCGTATTGAAGTTCATAGTTCAGTGTTTTGGGCAACAGCCCGTAATCGGAGTGGAGTTCAAGTTCGTCATCATTAATACTTTCCTTGAAGATTTGGATCACAATATCGGCATCACTTGGCACAACTCCATATCCCTGTGCGCGCAAACTTGCCGCAAGCTTGAACCGCAGACTCGGCTCCGAGCTCTTGACCTGTACGGTGTACCCATACTTACCGGACTCCGATAAGTAAGGATCAGTGCTGCGTAACTTGAATCCACATCCGCTGAGCATAAACATCAACGCCAAAACCAGCGTAAGGCGCTGTACTGTCAGTACTCGTTTCATGTGACAATGTTGACTAGTTTTTCTTGCACGATTATCGTTTTTTTGACCGTCTTTCCTTCTACATGGCGTAGAACTCCCGGGTTTTTCAGCGCAGCATTGGCAATCTCGTCGCGGTCCGCATCAATAGCTACCTCGATCTGTCCTCGAAGACGCCCGTTTACCTGTACCGGCATCACTTTCTTTTCCTGCACCAGCGCAGATTCGTCAACAGTCGGCCAAGGTGCGTCAATCGCCTGCTCGTGCATGCCGAGCCGAATCCACAATTCATGACAAATGTGAGGTACGATCGGAGCAAGCACTCTAACCAGTATGAAAACTGCTTCTGCCACTGCATTCAATCTGTCGGGGGAATCAATGACACTGGAATTCGCCTCGAACGCTGATACGCCGTTCACCAGTTCCATACATGCAGCTATGGCTGTATTGAACTGATTGCGCTCGAAGTCTTTGGAAGTTCTCTGCAACAAAGTGTGTGTAAGCAGTCTGAATTCCTTTACATCGCTATCTGAATCTTCAAAATGACCATTAAAATTGTCGAGTGTAAACTCCCCATTCGCGGTGCACCGCTGGCGAATCGAGTCTCTGTAACGATGAACGAGATTCCAAAGCCGATTAAGAAAACGATGAGCACCTGCCAGTGCTTCGTCTTTCCACTCTAGAGTCTGTTGTGGCGGTGAAGCAAACAGAATGAACAGCCGAACGGTATCCGCACCATATTGATCGATCATCTCCTGAGGGTCGACAACATTTCCTACCGATTTAGACATTTTCGTTCCATCTTTTAAAACCATTCCCTGCGTGAGTAGATTTGTAAAAGGTTCGTCGGAATCAACCAGTCCCAGGTCACGCATTAGCTTGTGATATAGCCTCGCATACAAGAGGTGCAATACCGCATGCTCAATCCCGCCAATATAGTGATCTACAGGCAGCCAGTAATTGGCACGTCCATCCACTTTTGCATCGGCATCCGGACAGCAGAATCGTGCAAAATACCAGGCAGATTCGACGAAAGTGTCAAAGGTGTCGGATTCTCTCCTTCCAGGTTGTTGCGTTCCTGGAACCTCTACGTTCAGGAAATCGGGGTCATCTCGAATGGGTGACTGTACACCTTGAAATTCAACATCCTCGGGAAGAATAACTGGCAGTGATTCATCGGGCACAGGATGAGCCTGATCATCTTCATCATAGATGACTGGAACCGGGCACCCCCAATAACGCTGTCGAGAAACACCCCAGTCACGTAGTCGATAATTTGTCGTTCTTTCTCCATTTGCGTTACGAACGAGATACTCCGTGGTAGCGTCGAAACACTTCTGGAAGTTGAGACCGTTGAACTCTCCAGAATTGCACGACTGTGTATTTGTCTTATCGACATAAGCTCCCAGATCGAGATCTACATCTCCATCAACAGGACGAACGACTTTACGAATCTCAATGCCATACTTTCGAGCGAACTCCCAATCCCGCTGATCATGCCCCGGAACTGCCATGATGGCTCCAGTTCCATAAGAAATCAGCACAAAATTCGCCACGAAAATCGGAATTTTCTCTCCGCTAATCGGATGTATTGCACGAACAGGCAACTGAACGCCTAGTTTTTCCACGGTTTCCATGGCAGCTTCCGAAGTGTTGATTTTTCTGCACGATTCTACGAAGTCGGCAATTTCGGGAAGGGATTCTACATAGTGTTGGACCAAGGGGTATTCGGGTGCAACCGCGGCATAGGTGATTCCCATGACAGTATCAGGGCGCGTTGTAAAAACTCGCAAAGGTGGATGACCTTGTTCGACTGGAATATCAAAGCTCACCCCTTCAGATCTTCCAATCCAGTTCCTCTGCATGGTTTTGACAGATTCCGGCCAACCCGGAAGGTTGTCTAATTCGTCCAGCAGTTCGTCCGCGTAAGCGGTAGTACTAATGAACCACTGTGGAATTTCCCGTCTTTCAACTACAGCTCCAGAGCGCCACCCTCTTCCGTTGCTATCCACCTGTTCATTTGCAAGCACCGTCTGTTCTACTGGATCCCAGTTGACGGTCCCCATTTTGCGATAAGCCAGATTCTTTTCAATCAGACGCGTGAAAAACCACTGCTCCCACTTGTAGTATTCGGGAGTACAAGTTGCCAGTTCACGCGACCAGTCATATGCGAATCCGAGTCGCTTCAACTGGCGTTTCATGTAAGCGATATTCTCGTAAGTCCACTTCGCTGCAGGAACACCTTTTGCAATGGCGGCGTTTTCTGCTGGCAATCCGAATGCATCCCAACCCATGGGCTGCAGTACGTTCTTGCCCAGCATTCTCTGATAGCGACTCATCGCATCGCCGATAGAATAGTTGCGCACATGCCCCATATGCAGCGCACCGGACGGGTAAGGAAACATCGACAAGCAGTAGAATTTCTCTCTGTCAAGGTCTTCAATGACCTTAAAACTTTGATTTTGATCCCAATAAGCCTGGGCCGAAGCTTCCACTTCTGAGGGTTTGTATTCGTCAGTCATAACGGATGATTATTTTACAGTATTAACCCTAGCAAGCCGTTGATCATACTAGTTGTGTTGGTCGAATTGTGCCGGGGCCTAGCAACCGTGCCATTGATCGGATTCATTATCTGGATTCGGCTTCGCAGCTGGCGCGTCTTCGAGGAGCGGTCCCGCGCAAGAAGGGAATACTCCGAACATTCGTACATCCCGTCGCAGCGATCAATCCTGAATTCAGATCAATGTCGACATAATCAATTTCGCGCACCGAACTCAAATTCAGTGCTTGAAGATTCAACTGTTTCATCGTGGAGGCCCAAACGTGGAGCGCACCCGACGACCCAGTCAGACCTGTGGATTTGTTGTCATCCCGTCCTACCCAAACTACCGCAAGCAAATTTCCGGAAATTCCCACAAACCAGCTGTCGCGAAAATCGTTCGTTGTTCCAGTCTTGCCGGCGATCTTCAAATCAGCACTGAAAGAATTCAATAACCGTCGTCCGGTGCCGCGGACAACTGCCTCCTGCATCGCAAACATGGTCAGGTAGGTCGGATCAGCAGGCACCGCGGGTGTTGCTCGAAGGCTCGAAGTACTGGTTAATTCACGAGAATTGACGGACATGGTCGATATGGCCTTCAACCCAATCTTATAACCATAGTTCGCCAGTGTCTGGTAGATCTGAGCGACTTGCAGCGGCGAGAGTTCCACAGCACCCAACAGCATGGAGGGGTAGATCGGGCCTTTAAGATTAGCTCCGAGTCTGTTCAAATTGTCTGCAACGGACTCTACGCCGACCTTCATGCCTACCCGAACAGCAGGCACATTACGGGATTTCGCCAGAGCGTCAAGGACCGTGATTTCACCCTGAAACTCTTCGTCGAAATTTTTCGGAGACCATTTCTGACCATCTTTCAACTTGAATGTGACGGGTTTGTCAGATACCAGCGTACTTAGTGTCCATTTCTTACCCTGCATGAACGCAGTCATATAAATAAACGGCTTGACTAGCGACCCAATCGGACGACGGATGTCGATGGCGCGGTTGAATGCGCCGACATAAGAATTCCTGCCGCCCGCTACCGCCAGCAATTCACCATCATCCGGTCGCACAACTACAATTCCTCCCTGCAGCGTGCCATCCGGTATGCCGTGACTTTTTTCGATTGCAGACAGCTCAGTTGACAATGCACGTTCCGCCGCTCGCTGTACTTCAATGTCCATTGTCGTAAATACGGAAAAGTCGCCACGAGTCAAGTCGGATGAGTTCACTTTTTCAGACAATCGGTCAAGCACGACATCAACGAAAGATGCGAAATCCCGTTTTTTCCGCTTGTGTTCGGGAATGACATCAAGCGAAAAATTCACGAATTTTTGATATTCCTGATTGCTTATCAGTCCATCGCTCCTCATGATGTTCAGTACAACCGTGCGCCTTTGTTTCGCTCGTTCTGGATTACGTATCGGATCATAGCTGGAAGGTGCTTTTATCATGCCAACCAACTGGGCAACTTCTGCGACATTCAACTCGGAAACCGGCCGCCCGAATAGGTACTGGCTTCCAAGTCCGAATCCATGGATCGCGCGTTTTCCATCTTGTCCCAAAAATACTTCATTGCTGTATGCTTCCAAAATTTCATGCTTATGGAGTCTATATTCCACTACCAGCGCCATAGCAACTTCCAGAAGTTTGCGGCGATACGTCCGTTCATCTCGACCATAGACATTCTTGATTAACTGCTGAGTAAGGGTACTGCCCCCTTCAACGATTCGTCCCGCCGTTAGATTTGCCCAGCTGGCTCTAAGAATTGCGCGCAGATCCACCCCGTGATGCTTCATAAAACGTCGATCTTCCACCGCAATCAAGGTGGCCAGCAACAGTTTCGGCGTGTCGCTTAATCGAACCAGATAACGGTCTTCGTGCTGAATTTGGGACAGGCTGCCGATCAGATGCGGCTTCAGCCGCAACACTGGAATCGACTGACTTGAACGACGATCGGTAATTGAGCCGATTGTGCTGCCATTGAGCTTCACTCGCACGGAACGGGATTTTTGAGGTCCATCCCAAAAAGTGAATTCCCTTGTAACAAGATCGATGGATTCACTGTTCAATCTGAATTCACCCGCGCCTTCAACCGCCGAGGCATGACGATATCCCAATCCCCGTAACCGGCTTTCCAGTCGATCTCGCGTTATCGTTAGCCCCGGATAGAGTTCAAACGATCGACTGTAGATATGTACCGGAATTTCCCATAGCTGTCGATCAAAACGGTCGCGAACAATATTGTCTATCCAAAAAAATCCGACTACAACTCCAAACGACACCAAAACAACGCTCCAGACCACAAATCGGATCAACAGGCTCCGAAATATGCCTGATTTACGGCGGCGCTTGGCTCCTTTAGATCGAGTCCCTGTGCGCCGTGCCATAGTTGTAAGAGTCAGTTACTTTCAATCGGCAGACAAAATTGTTGAACAGTTCCAGCAGATTTCAAAATTGGCGGGATTAGGTTGACTGCAACTCGGGCAGATTAATTCCCCACTAACCGCAACTCTGGATTCAAAGTTCTCGACAATTAATCTTGCGTTCGCCTCATCACGATCATATTCCACCCATACCTCTGGATAAGTGTGGGTAAATGGCAATTCACCAACCGCGCCGTGCGAGAATTCATTGAACACCTGGGCGTGAATGCCATTGTCTCGCATGCGATTGCAAACAAGATGGGCGTCAGCCAGATGTTCAGCGATATAGACTCGAATCAAAATTTATATTCAGTGTACTTTTTTGAGTTTCCGCGTACCAGATTTGCAGGATATTTTTTCTGATTGATGGCGAGCTTTCTTTCAACAGCCGCCAGCAGGTCAATATCCAGTCGGTCAGATATTCGAATCAAATAAGTCATCACGTCAGCAATCTCTTCTTCGGCATATTGTTTCTGCTTCGGATCTAGCTGCTGGCTTTCTTCTTCCGTCATCCACTGAAAAATTTCAACCAGTTCTGATGCTTCGACCGCCAGCGCCATCGCCAAATTCTTCGGAGAATGAAACTGATCCCAATCTCTTTCTTCCACGAAGTTTCGAATTTTTCGAATTAATTCATCTAGTTCTGGACGGCAAGAATTTTCAGAATCTTGCATTATCGATCCAGAGTGGGATACAGGTGCTCCCGTGTCATGGCAACACTGTTGTCCACACCGCGCGCAAATACCAACTGAAACAGCTGCAGCGAACCCACTAGAAATGCAGCAATCGAACCCGTAAGGTACAGCCGCCAGGCGCGCACGAAGCGTTCGTCGAACATCTTTGCTACAACTTCTTCGTTTTCATTGAACCGTTCCAGCCAGTGTCTTAGCGTCTCCGCATAGTGTAGGCGTAGATTTTCGATATCAATAACTGAGAAGTCATACGGTTCGACAATGTCCATTATTTCACGAATGGTTGGAGCATACGCTCCCGGGAAAATGCGTTTTTCAATCCATGCACTCATCAGATCCGGAACATTTCGACCTATTGAATGTATTAGCGCACGACCATTGGCAGTCAGGCATCGGTCGACCACTGAACCCAACTCGGAATAATTTTGTTTCCCGACATGCTCCAGCATTCCGACTGAGAGAAACACATCATATGTGCCTTTGATGTTCCTATAGTCATCTTCGACGTACTCTACCTGATCCTGCACTCCGTTGGATTTAGCACGCTCAGTCGCATAGACGATCTGTTGGTGGGAAATATTGTACGACTTGACTTTCACTCCGTAATTCTTCGCCATGTAGAGTGCGAGTCCACCCCAGCCACAACCAGCCTCCACGACCGTCTGTCCCGGCCGCAACATCAGCTTTCGGCAGATGTGTTCCATTTTTGCGATCTGCGCCTGCTCGATTGATAAATCAATTCTCGGGAAATATGCACATGTATATTGCATTGCTTCCTTGTCCAGCCACAACGAATAGAAATCATTACCTAAATCGTAGTGGTGATAGATATTGGACTTTGAACCCCTCAGAGTATTGTCTTTGGCTTTCTTTTGGCCAAGCAGCGCCACCGGCTTTGCGAGCCATCGCTTTTCGGATACTGCATGATCGGTCGCCAGGTAAATTTCACATAGACAATCCAGCAGATCGCCTTCAACTTCGATATGCCCTTCGGAATACCCATCACCAAATCCAATTTCTCTGCTCACTAGGGTTTTCATGAAAGCCGCACGATTTTTGAATCGCAACACCGCGATGGGTGGCTCTTCGCCAGATGAAAATACTGAGCCATCCCAAAGTTGAATTTCAACACGCGGGATACCGCTGATCTTGAGTAGTGTATTGGCGAGAATACGGTCCATCGCGGACGGCACCGAAGACGGCGGCGTTTTTCTGGACTTAACTACATCCATTGCTAACGGCGTACTTTGTCGTTCACTATCCATATATCAACATCTCTGCTTGAAATTGAAAGTTAATAAATTTGCATCCAGGTCTCATGGATTTTTCGTGCTCCTGCTTCAGTCAAAACAGTGTTGCCTGGACGCTTTCTGTCACACCCTTACGAAACTGCGTACTGTCATACTCGGTTGGAGGATTATCCAACCCATACTTCTTGATGGCAATCAAAAATCGTTTTGCGATCAAGTCGGCAACCGGACCGGTGCCTCGCATTCTCTCAAAGAAGTGAGAACTGTTGTCCTTACCTCCTCTAACCTGACGAATCAGACTCATTACGTGCGATGCCTTGTCTGGATAACTGGTCGCCAGCCACTCTTGAAACAATTCTCGAACTTCCTGAGGCAGACGAATCATCGTCCACTCTGCACGGCGCGCACCTGCATCAGCACAGGTTTTTAGAATCGACTCCATTTCATGTTCGTTCAACCCTGGAATTACAGGCGCAAAGAATATTGTAACTGGAATACCGCTCTGCGCGAGTTGAGAGATTGCTTTTATTCGACTATGCGGAGCACTTGCACGAGGTTCCATCGTTCGAGAAAGCTTGGAATCAAGGGTTGTAACTGAAAAGTTGACACTTGCTAAATTCAGACCTGCCATCTCCGACAAGATGTCAATATCACTCACGACAGAAGCTGACTTTGTAGTGATCTGGACGGGATGACGATGTTCCAGTAGAACTTCGAGAATTTGTCGGGTTAACCCAAATTTTCGCTCAATGGGCTGATAGGGATCAGTGTTGGCACCCAGTGCAATCATTCGACACTGGTACTTGTGCGCGCTTATTTCTTTACGAAGTCTTTCAGCTACATCTGGTTTGGCAAAGAGTCTGGTCTCGAAATCCAGCCCTGCTGAATAGCCAAGATAAGTGTGACTCGGGCGAGCGTAGCAGTAGGTGCAGCCGTGTTCGCAACCTCGATACATGTTGATCGAACGATCAAATGGCAAATCAGGAGACTGATTGTATGCGATCGCCGTCTTGGAACTGTCAAATTCCACCGATGTTTTGAGAAGCGGCAACGGTTCGTTGTACCATCCATCTTCCACCGGAATCCTGGTCCAGTCTTCAAATCGACCAGTCTCGTTTGAACTTGTTCCGCGCCCTTTGGCTTTCGGTTGCATAACCTCTTTGTCTTACTCCTGCAAATTTTCCGCACTGCGTGGCCAGGAAATTAGGATCGCCTGCACTAATGTGGCGAGAGGAATTGCAAAGAATACGCCCCAGACTCCCCATAGCCCCCCAAAAACCAAAACTGCAACAACAATGGCAATTGGATGAAGATCAACCACTTCGGAAAAAATCAGCGGTACCAGCACATTTCCATCCAACATCTGAATGATCAAGTAAGCGCCCACCACATAAAAAAACTCGGGCTCTAAACCCCACTGCACAGCAGCAACTACAACAACTGGAATCGTAACTACGGCTGCACCGACAAACGGAATCAGTACGGAAAGACCGACGATGACACTGAGCAGTGCGGCATACTGCAATCCGAAAATGGAGAATGTGATGAAAGTCACTCCGCCAACAATCAGAATTTCCCAGAATTTGCCGCGGATGTAATTCGACATCTGACGGTTGACTTCCTCCCAAACCGCTGCCGTCAATCCGTGATCCTTATTCGGGAAAAACCCTTGAAACCAAAGGGTAAGCTTGTACTTATCTTTCAAGAAGAAGAATACCAGAATCGGCACCAGAATAAGGTAAATTACAAGCGTAATGATTCCCAACACGGAAGAAGCTGACAGAGTGACAACAATCTGCTGCCCTAGTTCCGCCAAGAATCCGGTTATGGCTTTGATGAAGTCTCGTATCTGTTGTTCCGACAAAATATCCGGATATTTATCAGGCAACTGGAGCAATGCTGCTTGGGCATCAGCAACCCACGACGGAATCTGCGCAACGAGTTGAAGCGCCTGCTGACTGACTAGCGGTAGAATGCCGAACACCAATGCCAGTACCAGAATCAGGAATAACAGAAGTACGATTGTTACCGCGCCGACTCGAGGAAATTTGATCGCCTGAAAAATCTTGACACCACCTTCCAGAATATAGGCAATCACTATACCAGCGATCACTGGAGCCATCATCTCGCCCGCGTAGCCAATCAAGGCAAAAACGATGATCAGAATTACCCCCAGAATGATAATCTGGGGATTGTTGATCTGGCGTTTGAACCAGTTGACTAAATTTTCCACGGTGTTGACCTAATTGGCTGTTGAGAACTGTATCTAATTTACCATGCTCAATCCAGGATTTGAAACTCGTAAGTCACGGCGGCGGTGGCAGAAAGCATGCGTGTTGCAGAACAGTACTTTTCAATAGAGAGATCAATGGCACGTTGCACTTCTCGTTCGGTGATGTCGATTCCTCGCACGCGATATTTCAGATGGATGTGCGTAAATACCTGAGGAATTTCATCAGCGCGTTCCGCCTCAAGTTCAACCTCAAGCATCTGCGGTTCATGTTTTCGTTTGCGTAAAATTTGCGCAACATCGTAAGCAGTGCACCCACCCATACCGAGAAGCATCATCTCCATCGGTCGCATACCAGAATTTTGCCCGCCGTGATCAGGTGGACCATCAGTAAAGGTACTGTGTCCACTTCCAGATGTCACCTGGAAACGGACACCATCCACAAGCTGAACTAAACCGTTCATCAGAGCTCAGTCAATTCCTTCTGATTGCGATGAAACAGTTCAGCCAATTGAGTTCCTGGATCACATGCTTTCATCAAGGATTCGCCGATGAGGTAGGTTTCAATTCCCGCATTTCTGAGCCTGTTCACGTCGTCAGCGGTATGAATTCCGCTTTCGGAAACAATAATTCGGTCATCAGGTACGTGCTGACAAAGTTGTATGGATGTTTCGAGGCTGGTCTCGAATGTGCGCAGATTTCTATTATTGATGCCGATCATGCCATGTGCCAATTCAAGTGCCTTCTCAAGCTCTGCGTGCGAGTGCACTTCAACAAGCACATCCATGCCGAGTTCTTTCGCCAATTCGCTGAGATCAATCAGTTCGGCTAAGTCGAGTGCCGACACGATCAACAAGATACAGTCCGCACGGCTGGCCCGAGACTGATAAATCTGATATGCATCGACAATGAAGTCCTTGCGGAGCAGCGGCAGCGAACATGATCTGGCTGCTGTTTCCAGATCGCGCAGTGACCCCCGAAAGAATTTCTCATCCGTCAGGATTGACAGACAAGTTGCACCGCCCTTTTCATAACTTTTTGCGAGATTCTGAACG
Source organism: Gammaproteobacteria bacterium (assembly GCA_047517965.1). Taxonomy (GTDB): domain Bacteria; phylum Pseudomonadota; class Gammaproteobacteria; order Arenicellales; family JAJDZL01; genus JAJDZL01. The sequence goes on from JAKZRU010000028.1 coordinate 17,935, forward strand.
TCATAATCCTCGCGAATCACGCCCTTGCTGGGAGAGGCTTTCTTGCACTCTGCAACAACCGCCGTCTGGCTGACTGCCAAACGTTCGCGTATGTGTCTTTCAAAGCCTCTGGCTGCGGCAGAATCCGCGACTCGATCTCTCAGTTCTGCAATGGCAATTGCCGACTTTGCAGCGTTAATTTCGATTCGTTTATTCTGAATGATGGCTCTCAGGATATCCGGCTGACTTGACATTTTAAAAACTGTTTGTGAATTCCACATAGAAGTCAAACTTATCCTCAACTGCTCCGGATTGAATGAGGCTCTGAGCTCGCGCGACACCTTCCGAGAGGCTGTTGGCAAGTTCAGCAACATAGATGGCGGCTCCAGCATTCATCGCCGTAATGTCTGAAGCGGCCGAATGCTTGCCTGAAAATACTGAACGAACGACTGCCAGACTCTCATTCGGGTCAGAGACTACGAAATTTTCGCGAGCGGCTAACTTGATACCGAATTCTGCGGGTTCAATCGAATATGTTTTGACTTCCCCATTTTTCAATTCAGCCACTCTGGTCGGCGCGCCGGTGCTGATTTCATCCATACCGTCTTCGGAATGAACGACCATGACATGCTCGGACCCCAATTTTCCAAGAACATGTGCAAGAGGTTCGACCAACTCGGTACTGAACACGCCCATCATTTCCCTGGAAACATGGGCGGGATTCGTGAGCGGTCCAAGGACATTGAAAATTGTGCGAACGCCTAACTCCTTTCTTGCGCCAATCGCGTGCTTCATCGCAGTGTGATGTGCTGGAGCCAACATGAAACCGAACCCTGTGTTGAGCACGCACTGCGCGATCTGTTCCGGATCAAGATCAATCCGCGCCCCGGCTATTTCCAGCAAATCAGCACTGCCGCATTTTCCAGAGGCAGCGCGATTGCCATGCTTGGCTACATGAGCACCGGCAGCGACTGCGACAAAAGCCGCAGCTGTAGAAACATTGAATGATGAAGTGCCGTCGCCTCCGGTTCCCACTACATCCAGTAGATGTGGTGCTGAAACCTTTACACTCATTACGAGTTCCCTCATCACAGTAGCGGCTGCTGTAATTTCTTCGATGGTCTCGCCTTTCATCTGAAGTCCGATCAGGAAACCGCCAATTTGAGAGGCTGTGAGCTGACCGGTCATGATCTGACGCATGACATCCAGCATCTCATCACCGGTCAAATGCTGACCATCGGTTATTTTCTTTAACGCTGCCTGAATTTTCATTGAATTGGTTGTGTTCGAATCAAGTCGTAATTCCGCCTGCTGTTAGAAAATTTTGCAGCAAGGTATGTCCACTGGATGTCAGAAACGATTCTGGATGAAATTGAACACCATACACGTCTTGCTCGCGATGTCTGACTCCCATTATGATACCGTCATTCGTCCATGCGGTGACTTCCAGGCAACCCGGCAAACTGCTTTGCTCTGCGATCAGTGAATGGTAACGAGTTGCCGTGAAAGGATTTTCAATCCCTTCAAAAAGATTGCTGCCATTGTGATAAATCTCGGAAACCTTGCCATGCATAACTTCCTTTGCCCTGACAATACTGCCGCCGAAGGCATGGCAAATGCTCTGATGGCCGAGACAGACTCCTAGAATGGGTATCTTGCCCGCAAATTCCGTTACGCTTTCAACCGAAATGCCGGCTTCCTTGGGAGTGCACGGACCGGGGGAAATGACTATGGCAGCAGGATTCTTCTTCTCAATTCCATTTGTGGAAATTTGATCATTCCGAACAACGTCAGAGTACTGTCCTAACTCACCTAAGTACTGAACTAGGTTGTAAGTAAAAGAGTCATAGTTGTCGATAATCAGCAGCATGCGATGGATTCTCAATTGAATTTCGATTTAAGACTATAGCATCGAATTTCAGGATGATAATGCTTGAGCTCAGACAGAGCAGCATCTTACATCGTGTTTACAATTTTTTTGCCAAGACTCTAAGGGCATTCAGAACACGTGCGAGAACTATCCTTAGTCTTTCGGCTTTTTCTACATGAAAGGTCCAAGGTGACATTTCCTGCATATAGGTGGATTGTGCCAGTTCCATTTGAATTGCGTGAATTCCTTCGGACGGATTGCCATATTGTTGAGTTGTAAATCCGCCTTTGAATCTTCCGTTCAAAATGACTGTGTAATCGTGATTGCGCCGACATATTCCTAGCACAGTATTCTGAACAATCAGTGCACAGGATGTTCCATGATTGGTACCAATATTCAACTCTGCAAAATTTGAAGAATCAATATACGGCAATGTCGAACGGACTGAATGACAGTCTAAAAGCATCACGATTCCATGCTTTGTCCGCACATGGTACAGGGCTTCTTTCAGTGCATTGTGGTACGGAGCATAATACCGCTCCAAACGACGATCGATTTCATTCTTATCGGGCTCACGGTCCGGAAGGTACAGCGCATCACCTTCAAATGTAGTCAACGAACAGAGTGCGGTGGAGGAGTTTTCGGCATTCAGTGGGGAATCTTCAGGGCTGCGGTTCGCATCGATGACATATCGATGAAACATGGCTCTTACTATAGTTGCATCAGGCAGTAATTCGTCATACAACTGGTGAATATTCCAATCCGTGTCGACCAGTTGCTTTGCAGAATCTGTAAAAGTTTCATGAATTTCATCCGGAACGTAGCAGCTTGTATGCGGCATCGCAAGCACGATGGGCAATTTTCCATGACTTATTTCAACAGGGGACATTGCATATTTGATTGATGTGAAAGCATTTCCTGTCCACTTTGGTGCAGACGTGGTTTATCGAGTTAATTTCCATTATAAAGTGTTCCCAATGTTATAAGTACTCAAGTTGCGGTTACTGCTTTGAGTGCTCTTACTGTTCGTGATTCTTACCTGGAGGAGTATGACCTTACACCAACAGAAATTTATATCATTCGCATTTGAGCAAGGTGCTCTTCAATTCGGAGAATTCGTTCTCAACTCGGGTCGCACTAGTCCGTATTTCATCAATACGGGTTCATTCTCACGTGGCGCAGACTTGTCGACGCTAGCCAGTTTCTATGCTCAAACGATCACGCAGAACATTTCCGTCGACTTCATGCTGTACGGGCCGGCATACAAGGGCATTCCGCTGGCTGCATCAACTGCAGTCGCGCTGCATCGGGAGCATGAGCTTTCCGTACCCTACGCTTTCAACAGAAAAGAAGCCAAGGATCACGGCGATCAAGGCTGGATTGTCGGATCACCGTTGCGCGGGCAAGTCGTCATCGTTGAAGATGTAGTTACGTCTGGAATTTCAATTAACACGGCCGTCGATATCATACGTAACCAAGGAGCCGAGCCCGTTGCCGTCGTTATTTGTCTCGACAGGATGGAGCGAGCAGTTGATTCAAACGTGTCAGCCGTAGAACTGGTGCGACAAACGCACGGAATTGACGTGTTTGCGATTGCTACGGTTTGTGATTTACTGGAGTACGTAAAGAGCACAGACAGTCTGCAACACCATGCAGCGTCAATGATGAGCTATATGGACACATACGTCTCGAATTGAAGTGCAACTTATTAAAATCGTACAATTTCAAGTATGCGAACAACACACCCAAAACATGCAGTGATTTTCGGCGGTACCGGGTTCGTTGGGCGCAGTCTGGTCTCGGCGCTAGTCGGGCTGAATTGGAAAATCACCATAATTACAAGACGCCTGCATCGCCATCGGGATCTGTTGGTCATCCCAACTGTAAAACTGGTTGAGGCAGACAACCTGTCGAGCGAATTAATTGCAAGTCAGTTGCACGAAGCTGACACTGTCGTGAATCTAGTTGGAATTCTGAATGAATCCCGAATGAATTCCTTTGATGCAGTCCATGCTCGCCTGCCAAAAGACATAACAGAGGCTTGTCTTGCAAAGAAAGTCAGACGATTGATACACATCAGCTCTCTTGGCGCTCATGTTGACGCTCCTAGCGAATATCTACAATCCAAAGGTCGTGGTGAGCAGGCAGTATCTGCCGCATTCGAGCAAGGACTGGACGGCATAGTCATACGCCCATCAGTGATTTTTGGAGCTGGTGACTCGTTTACGCGCCAGTTCGAGAAACTTCTGAAAATGGCGAAAGGATTCTTCATGCTGATCTCCCCCGATTCACAAATGCAGCCTGTATACGTCGGCGACGTAGTAAATTGCATCGTTCATGCGGCCAGTCAGCAAAAACTAGTTTGCAATACCTGTGATATCGCCGGTCCGGAGGTTTTCACCCTTTTCGAACTTGTCAGTCTAATCGACAGAATGTGCGGCGGGCGGCACAAAATTGTCGGCTTGAACCGTACGCTGTCACTAGCGGTCGCGAACCTTGCTCAGTTCCTCCCAGGCAAACCGCTTACGCCTGACAATCTTCTAACTCTGCAGGTTCCGAACGTCATTCTCGGCGAATATCCAAAGCCATTCGGGATTCAGTCAACAAGATTTGAAGATGCCGCAAAAACATGGCTTGTTCCACAAGTCGATCGACTTGACGCATATCGAACCCAAGCCGGACGCTGAGATTACAAACTAGCCGCAATCCGATGGCCTCAGTTCGCCCAATTACAAGAATCGAAGATCTCGAATGCTATCTCGTCGGCGGAGCGGTTCGCGACAAGTTGTTGGGAATTGAGCGAACCGACCAAGACTGGGTTGTTGTCGGGGCCAATCCCGAAATCATGCTATCACTCGATTTCAAAGCCATCGGCAAAGACTTTCCAGTCTATTTGCATCCTGAAACTCATGAAGAATATGCTCTCGCGCGTACAGAACGCAAGACAGGCAAGGGATACAAGGGTTTTGTAGTTGACGTTTCTGAGGAAATCACTCTGGAACAGGACCTGTATCGACGGGATCTTACGATAAACGCCATGGCGCTTGCGACTGACGGGAATCTGGTTGATCCTTTTGGCGGTAAGCAGGATCTGGAAAACGGACATTTGCGTCATGTATCCAATCACTTTGCGGAAGACCCATTACGAGTATTGAGGGTGGCACGATTTGCAGCGAGATTTTATTCCAGAGGTTTTGTTGTGGAGGATTCAACTCTGGATTTGATGAAGCAGCTTTCAAATAGCGGGGAACTTGATGATCTTGCAGCGGAGCGCATCTGGCAGGAATTTCAAAATGCCATTCGAGAAAGTAACCCAGCCGTCTTTTTCACTACGCTGCGATGCTGCGATGCGCTGTGTAGATTATTTCCTGAAATCGACAGACTTTTCGATGGTGAGGGCAACGAGTGTAAATCTTCTGCCATGGAACAACTTGACCGAACGGTAGAACTTACCAACAATGTAGAGTATCGATTTTCCGTAATTGCTTATGCGATCAGCCGACACACTGTCAGCATGGCACACGAACTATCAACCGCAAATGACTTAAACACACTAGTTGATGGATCAATCGAAGTTCGGCGATTGTGTCGACGCCTCAAGACACCTGCGAGTTTTAGAGATCAATCAATACGAATAGCCCGTTTTGCAGAAAATATCCGGCTGCTAAACCGAATGTCGCCTACAGAAGTAGTAGACATGATTCGAGTGTTGAACGGCGTTCGCAACCCCGAACAGTTTAAGAATTTTCTGCAAGCCTGTTGGGTTTTACTGAAAGTTGCCTGCGAAGACTCAAATTATGCAGACAAGGCAGTCGATTTATTGCAGCAGTGCCGAGGTAGCATGGTAAAAGTCGATGCTCATAAAATGTCTACGAAGTACTCTGGAAAAAAATTAGGAAAGAAAGTCCGAAAAGCTCAGATATCCCTCGTAGCAGAGGCAAAAATAAACATATAGACAGAAACAGAACCACGTTTGCTTTGATGTGAGTGGTTTCTGTAATCCACCACCCAAAAGCCACTCAGATTTGCATCGTTCAAATGATTCATGCCTGTGAAATGGTGCATCAAGAAGCATAATTGACGTCCTCTGTAACAATATAAAGCTAAAGAAGAGTCAGGCAGAGTGGCAGACATTAAGTACAGCATTGTGAGCCCCGAACAGAAATCTCGTGCACAGGGCTGCTTTCTTGGTCAGTTGATCGGTGACGCACTCGGTAGTCTAGTTGAATTCGAACGTACTGAAACAATTCGTGGGCTGTATCCGAACGGAGTCCGGGAAATGGCGGATGGAGGCACACACAATACAATTGCTGGCCAGCCTACAGATGATTCTGAAATGACACTCGCACTGGCCAGATCTCTGGTTCGACATAATAAATATGATGTCGAAAACGTCACAGAATCGTATGTTGACTGGTATCACTCAGGTCCGTTTGACTGCGGCAACACGATCGCCAGCGCACTCAACGGTGAACCTGATTATGTATCACAAGCGAATGGTGCAATGATGCGCATCAGTCCAGTCGGGATATTCGGCTCAAAGTATGACTTGGGAAATGTCGCAAAGTGGGCCGAGCAGGATGCTGGCATAACGCACCCCAATATCAATTGCATAGACGCGAATGTTTTATTTACCAAAGCTATTGCTTACTCAATCCGAACGGGCGTAGAAGCCGATACTCTGTATGCAAAGATCATGGATTGGGCTGATGATCTCAATATCGACGGTGAGTTGATGACGGCTATGAGAAGCGCTGAAGACCTTGCTTGGGAAGCTTGGTGGTCAGAGCATCATGGTTGGGTTCTCCTTGCCTTCAAAAATTCATTGTGGCAACTACTGCATGCAACCAATTTTGAAGAAGCAATTGTCGAAACTATCGACAGAGGCGGTGACACAGACACCAACGCAGCGATTTGTGGCGCACTGCTGGGTGCTGTGTACGGTCGAGAGGCTATACCGAAATCATGGATTTCTACTGTCTTGAACTGTCGACCTGAATCCAACAAACCAGGTGTATTGCATCCTCGTCCAGTGCACTATTGGCCAATTGATGCATTGGAATTGGTTGGTCAGCTTATTGCAAGCTGACAATGCTGATTCGACTATCGAATCCGGCAAACTACATCAATGTGAAGATTGCGAGCGCTAGAACAACACGATAGATGACGAACGGCAGCATTCCAATCTTTTCGATGAATCTCAGAAAGTAGTGGATACACAGATAAGCTACTACTGCAGATATTGCCGTAGCATATCCAAATAACAGCCAGTTGGTTTCCTGGCTGGATGCAGTTAAATTCAGAAATTGCCAGCCACCGGCCATTGCAATGACAGGAATTGCGAGCAAGAAAGCAAATTTTGCTGCGTCTTGTCTTGTTAACCCGAGCATGAGGGCGACGGTGATTGTAATCCCAGATCTCGAAGTTCCCGGAATGATCGCGACAGCCTGACCCAACCCTATCAGAATCGCATCCCTGAATCGCAACGTGTTCAGTTGACGCTCTCCACGTCTAAACCAGTCTGCATACCAAAGCAACACTCCAAAAGCCAATGTTGCTATTGCAATTACCTCAACGCTACGAAGTTCCTTTTCTACAAGTTCGTGAGCGAGGGCACCAGTAATTGCGACCGGAATGCTTGCGACGATAATGAACCAACACAATTTCGACTCATCCGTGGGTCCTTCTCCTGTAAACGATTGGACCCATCCTCGCAAAATGCTGAATATTTCAAGCCGAAAATACGAAACGGAAGCGATTAATGTACCTAAGTGCACGGCTATATCAAATGCAAGCCCTTGATCGCGCCAACTGAATAAGTGAGGGATGATTATCAGATGTGCAGAACTTGAGATTGGCAGAAACTCGGTAGCTCCCTGAATGAGGGCAAGAATTCCTGAATTCAAATATTCTGCCATTTCGTCACCGATAAATCAGCAGACTGTATCAGACCGAATGTTCGGGGGGAAATTTTTTGCTGAAAAGGGCATGCGACCGATCAGCTGTTGCGAATCCAGTTATAGTCGAATCAAAGTTCTTCGTGAATTCTATCACCTTGAAAATCTCTCCCATTTCAGAGGGTGAGACTAAAGCAATAAACTCATTTAGCATTTGCCCTTTCTCTATTTCTGATTGGTTTTTCAATTCCCCACATTCAATTCCTGCATCAACAAGAAATGCGGCAAAACTTGTAAATCCATTCACTTCCATTCCTGATTCAACAGCAATTCGAGCCAGATTCGAAAAATTGATATGAGCGGTTATGTCTTGACATCCGATGTAGACCAATGGGTCGTAAAGCACGTGATGACGACGATGACACATAAGAGTGCCTTGACTCCTCTCACTGTGGTAATACTCATGCGCTGGAAAACCATAGTCCGTGATCAGAATTGATCCGCAGTCCAAATGATTGGCAATGGTTCTCAACCATGCTTCAGCGCGACAATGCAGTTCGGAAATATAAGGTTGTGTAATTTCTGGCAAATCCAAGGTAGCGAAAGAAGCTTCAAAATCCGCTTCACATTCATTGTGAAATTCAAGCGCAAAACCTGTATCCGAATCCACCACATATCCTTGCAAGAGTTCATTATTTGCCATGCAGAATAACTCAACAGGCATCGCGTCCAAAACTTCATTTGCAATCACGATTCCTTTCATTCCCTGCGTTGGCAAGTGGTCATACCACTTAACTTTCTGACCAAGATGTTTTGCGGTTTGGTGAACGGTTTTTTGTTGGACGTTTCTTAAAACCGGACTCAATTCAATAATTGCATATTCAGATATTCTGCATTCCAATTTGTCTAATTCATGCAATATTTGAACGGCGAGCCTGCCACTTCCTGCCCCAAATTCGTACAAGTTCAAGGGGCTGTGAAACCCTGAAAGAGACTCAGCCAGTTTTAATGCCAGGGTTCGGCCAAATAAATTGCCCATTTCTGGTGCAGTAACAAAATCCCCTCCAGGCCCGACGGTTCTAGTGCCTGTTGTGTAGTAGCCAAACTCCCTATCATACAAGGCGAGATCCATGAACTGGCCAAACGTCAGTGCCTGTCTATTGGTGTTTTGAATAGCGTTTAATATTTTCTGAGTTAAGTGTTTGCTGCGTATGCTTTCTTCTGGGGTTAGGCTGAGACTTTGCATGGAGCAACAGGAGAATTAGCTTGGAATGAATCGAAGGGGTACGATTGCAAGTGATGCATGGACAGCCAATTGCAATGCAATTAGTGCAAGAGTGATTGGCCCGTGAAACTCCACTTTATAACAAGCGGAATTAAAATGGTTACGAAGAAGTTTCATAAAACAATTTGGCGCTCTTCTCTAATTTGTATGGGTTGATAGTATATTGCAGTAATTTTTAATGGGGTTGGATTGCACATAGGAGGTCAGGGAGGCGAAGTGTTGGAAGGAACCGAAAGAGGGGTGTGTGGAG
>JAKZRU010000029.1:0-16041 GCA_047517965.1 Gammaproteobacteria bacterium
TTTCAGGTGTCCGATAAATCATGAATTGATAGACACTGGTATTGAGCAAGAGTTATCGTTTATGTTTGGACCCGCAAGGGAAATTTGGGAATCGGCGCAGATTCGGATAGATCGGTCGATTCAGACTTGCTGATTTGAAAATTGGTGGGCAGTCAGTGATTCTAACCCCAGACCAATTGATTAAATGTCAGTTCCTTTGCGTCTATTCGTAGTGAGCCCATAGACGTAGCATTTTAACTGCTTTTTTTTCTTCCAGTACCTGATAAACCAGTCGGTGTTGTATATTGATCCGTCGAGAGTGCGCACCCGCCAAATCTCCCACGAGTTTTTCAAAAGGGGGTGGAGATTGATATGGGTCATTCTGAATTACTGCAATTAGTTCCTCCGCTCTTCTCTTAAAACCTGCAGCAGCTAGTTTTTTTGCGTCTTTTTTTGCTTGCCGGGTAAAATACAGTTTCCACACTACCAATCAAGTTCCTGGTCACATTTTTCAAGATCGGTATTCATTCCATCAACTATAGATTCTCGCATACCTGGAATGGATAGTAAAAATAGTGTTTCATTGACGGAATTCCAGTCCTTCTCAGCGAGGAGCACCGCATTACCTCTTTTCCCGGCGATCACAACTGGATTATGTGATTGCAATACTTCATCGACCAAGCTATACAACTTCGTACGTGCTTTTGTTACGCTAACTATAGTCATCTTAGTTCTCCATGGTAGATATCGTACGCTATAACGTACTAAATGTCAAATTTATGTCATTATCAGATGACGGTGTAATATGGAAGGGGCATTAAACAACTTTCGGCCCATTTTGAACCTTGCGGGGTAAAACTAGGTTATTTTCGTCACATAACTTTCAGAATTTGCGATACACGACACCGAATTTTTTTCATACAGTATGTTAAAACATTTCAATCGAAATTTGCTCCCTAACACATGGTGAAACAGTTTGAACTATGTCGATTGACGACTAACAACCGCAAAAAACACCTTGTACTCAAACCAATTCCTTGATTTATTGTGGGGGTTGTCATGATTGCGTCGCTGCTAATTTTCCCACACTATGCCCCCTGAATTCAACCATGTACTTGTGACTTCCTTACGATCATCTGCACATCCTCTTCGCTAAATGTACGGCTCGAAATGAGGTGACGTATAAACGGCTTAAGTCTATCTGAAACAACTCGACACACTTCCGCAGATTTTTTATCTGTAAGGCGATCCCCAAGCATTACACCGCACCTTGAAAACGCGAACTCTAAGGCTTCCTTGATAGCTTCAGAAATTGCCCGTATTTCGTCTTTCTCCTTCCAAACTACCAACAGCGCCCCCAAAGCTCGAAATGTCTCATTTCTGTCCTCCTTATTATTTTCATATATGTCTGGAAGTTCTTCTGGGTCTATCTCAAGATTGATCTCAATATCTAATTCCTTTCCTGTAACCGGGTCGATCGCATACAGGTGCGAAAATATTTCTCCAACATAATTACTCGATAAACATATCACTATCCTTTGATAACCAAAGTACTCCGCATACGCCAACACCTGCTTATTTTGGGGGTCTCCACAAACATAAATGCAATGAAAGAAAGTGTTTGGGGGTCGACTGGTTACCACATCTTTTTCAAGAGTTAAATCCTAGCGATTTGTCATCGCTTGTGGATGCTGTTAGCGCCCTCTCGCCGCGGGTACCGTTAATTTCGGTAACTGTACCCTTTACAGCCGACGAACGATTACTTCCACATAATCGTTCTCATTGCCCGTTCAAACTGAGCGGACCTTGAGCCCGCATGGCTCAGTTGGTAGAGCAGTTGATTTGTAAGTAGGTGTGTTGAATCAACAGTTCCGTTTTATCGAATTCACGAAACCACTCACTCTTCGTCAATACGTCTTGACATATTAATCTTACTAATTTTCGCGCAATTATCTATACGCAATATTCAAGCATATGCGCAATAATAAATTGCGGATAGAATCCGATTATTGCGCGTAAGGGAATTAGGACCTTTTATCGGCTAAAAAAGCGTGCGATCTATTTTAATTTGTTTAGGGCTTTTCCTTGGAAGTAGGTCTTTCTCATGAACTGAACGATATTTACCCTTGAAAATCATTCAGTCAGGGTTCGGATTCGTTGCGACTGTGCCCGCCACCACAATGTAACATCTTTGTTCAATAGACTCTCATTGTAGATGGAAAAATGGAGTGTGAATACTCCGAACGTTATTGAGCTATGTTAAATACGGCGGCCCACTTATCACATGTCAGCCGTATCATATCCTTCCCGAATTTCCAGAAAGCTGCTTTCACTGCTCAGCCAGTCTTCAATCGCCGATATCAAACTGTCCAAATATAATCTCCCTTTGCCTTTCAAACTGCACTCCAATACCATCAATATTCGCCATCCTTTTCCCAGAAGCTGGCTGTTGACCTGTGCATCTCTGCGTCGGTTATTGTTGATTTTTTCCAGGACTGTTCGTTCGATATCCGAATACTGATGCAACTGCTGTCACCACAGCCCAGTGATTGGCGGCACGATCTTCTATTCCACCAAACTACGGCGGACGCTTTGATTTCAAGTTTGTATCTGATGCTATACACCCCAATAGATGTCTCGGTGATGCAGGTAACGGTACATTCTAGTTTGTGCATTTCTGACGATTATTTGTATTACTAATGCCTCTAATCAGACTACTGAACGTTATTTGTATTCTCATCGACCACTTTCAGATGTGTAAATTCAGTAAAATCTCAGAAATCATTTCGAGTTATCAAACCTTTCTATTGTCTACAAAACAATTTGTACGATGCCTGAATTCATCAGCTCATGAAATTCAATATTCTAGTTTGTGAGGGTCCCTATACCCATCAGGCCTCCGATTCTGCATATCAGTTTGTGAATGCTGCATTGAGCATCGGACATGAAATCGTTCGTGTGTTCTTCTATCACGACGGTGTATACAACAGCACAAGACTGAGCGCGCCTCCTAGTGATGACCGGGATATAGTCAATCAGTGGATCAAACTATCTCGTGACCACGACATTGATCTGGCAGTCTGCATCGCAGCATCGCTTAGAAGAGGCATATTGGGTTCCGAATCTGCCGAGCAATACGGAAAGGATGCCACCAATATTGACAGCCAATTTCAGGTCGCTGGCATTGGCTACTTTATTGAAGGAAGCATCATCGCCGACCGAACAATCATATTCGGTGACTGACTGAATTTAGGTACAGAAATTGGCTGCAGTTACAAAACGTTTCATGTTCATCAATCGTCGTGCGCCTTATGGCACCATCTATGGATTGGAGGCACTAGACGCAATGTTAGCGGGCTCTGCCTTTGAGCAGGATATTAGTGTCGTTTTCTTGGATGACGGTGTTTATCAGTTGATGCGAAACCAAGATCCATCAGTACTTGGAATGAAGCATTTCACCAGAACCTTCAGAGCGTTACGAGACTTTGATATTACGAATCTGTTCGTCGAGGAAGAGTCTCTGAAACAGCGCGGCATGACTGCCGAAGACTTGATGGAGGTGCCGCGAGAGGATGACAGCAACTGCGTGACGGTTGTATCCTCTCATACTCTGTCCGACCTCATGAATCAACAGGATGTTATTTTACAATTCTAGGGATTCCGAGTTATGCGAAAACCGTTTTTTGCGGCACAATAAAGGTTTCATTTTCGATTTTCCAACGAGTTCCAGCACATTGTCTTTGCCGATCGTAATTGAGGTGCTGAAACTGGTCAATTGTCAATCAGAAAAATGGCTATGATTTCAATGATCGCGAGTTGAATCATAATTGACTCCAACGTACAGGTGGTGTGTAATCAGTGAATTATCCAGCATCATTTATAGATAATTCGTCAAACGGCTAATTTTAAAATCGGTGATTCCGATGTTGCATACCGTCAATAAGTCTCCAACTGAAAAATCAAGTTTGCTGAGCTGCCTGCGTCTAGCGCAAAGCGGGAGCGACATTCTCTTGATTGAAGATGGAGTGTACGCAGCAATGAGTGGAACTGATAGTGAATTAGTGATCCGAAATGCATTGGACAAACATCGAATTTACGTTCTTGAACCGGACCTCCAATGTCGAGGATTGCAAAAGTCCCGATTGATTCCTGGAATCGAGACGGTTGACTACGTCGGTTTTGTTCAACTTGCAGCTGACAATGACGCAGTACATTCTTGGTTGTGAGAGAGATTGAGTGAATATTCCAGTTGAATTGGACGGAAAGATTTATGAAACTGATGCAGAAGGGTTCTTGGCGAATCCAGAGGAGTGGTCGCAAGCGCTGGCTGAGAAAATGGCACAGAATGACAACTGTGAGCTAACTCCAGAGCATTGGGAAGCGATCAATATTCTGAGAGAGTATTATGCCGAATACGCCATCGCGCCGCCGATTCGGGTACTGGTTCGTCACATGGGCAAACGGCTCGGCAAGGAAAAAGCGAATAGTCCCTATCTGTACGAATTGTTTCCATTCGGACCAGCAAAACAAGCCTGTCGCTATGCGGGATTGCCGAAACCGACCGGTTGCATATAGAGGTTAACGGGTTGTTGACGACACTCCGCTCGGTGCGTGAAATTTGCTCTTAAGCATTGCATTTTCGATTACATACTACTTCGCTGCAATCGTATTGTTGGTCGGGTTGTTGTGGAAAGTCATCAGTTATGCGAGAATTCCTTCAAGATATTTGCTACCCATTGCTCCGGTACCTCGTACTCGATTTGGGGTAGTTGTTCGAATTACACGGGAAACACTGTTTTTTGAGAGCCTGTTCCATGCCAGCAAATGGACATGGCTGTTTGGATGGATATTTCACTATGCTTTGGCGCTGGTTCTGCTTCGCCATCTGTATTTTGTGACGGATCCTGTGTGGCCTTGGGTAGTCTGGACATTCGTACCGGGTGATTTTGCCGCTTGGGGAATGTTGATCGGCTTGGCCGGACTCTTCGGGAGAAGAATATTCGTTGATCGTGTACGTCACATTTCCAGCCCCTCGGACTACGCAATGTTGATTCTGCTGATTCTGATCGCTGTCACCGGCCTCCTTCTTCGATACAACATTCATGTGGACATATTCGGTGTTCGAGAATTCATGCTGGGTTTGATTAATCTGTCTCCGACAATCTTGCCCCAGAACGTTGTTCTATACTTGCACTTGACTGGCGTAGCCATTCTGGTGCTGATTTTTCCATTCAGCAAATTGATTCACTTCCCAGCCTATTTCTTTAGTCCAAGCCATAACCAGCACTACCCTCCAAGAAAACATGTGGTTGACGAGTGAACGGACGATGAAGCAGATAACAACTCCGAAAATAAACAAAGGTGCGATGGCAGACGCCAAGCCTTTCTTTCAATCGGATGGCGGACCGTCCCACGCGCCTGTTGATAACTGGCAGGAAATCGCGGTAGAGAAGCTCGGACAACTGGTCGAATCGAATAGGGCTCTAAAGGTATTTCTGGACAGTTGTGTGAAATGCGGTGCATGCACCGACAAGTGCCATTATTTCCTCGGAAACGGTGATCCTCTCAACATGCCAGTGGCACGACAAGACTTGATTCGTGGGGTATATCGGCGTCACTTCACGCTCGCGGGTCGGTTATTTCCCAAATTCGTCGGTGCTCTCGATTTTACGGAAGAACTTCTTGATGACTGGAGTACCTATTACTATCAGTGTTCCCAGTGCCGCCGTTGTTCGGTGTACTGTCCATTTGGCATCGATACAGCTGAGATTACCATGGCTGGACGGGCTATCCTGGAGTCTGTCGGGTTCAAACAGACCTACATTCATACGGTAATCGACAACGTTCACAGAGTCGGAAACAATCTTGGTATGATAGGCCCCGCTATCGCGGATACTCTCGAGAGTCTGGAAGAGGAAGTCAAAGAAGATACTGGCGTGGACGTGCGATTTCCATTGGATGATCCCGATGCCGACATTTTACTAGTCGTTCCATCTGCTGACTTTTATTCGGAACCGCACGTAGATGGATTGATTGGCTGTGCGAAGATTTTTCACCAGACCGGCATTCGCTGGACCCTTGCAACTGAAGCTTCTGAAGCTGCGAATTTTGGGCTGTTTGTTGGCGATTCTTCACATATGAAAAAAATCGCGGAACGAATTCAAAACTCTGCTCTGGAGCTCGGAGTTCGACAAATCCTGATTGGAGAATGTGGGCACGCTTGGAGAGTTGCCAGCAGCTATTGGCCGGAATTATTCAAAGATGCGGATTCACCGATACAGCCACTGATCGAACCACTGCATATATGCGAGTTCACTCACAGTCTGATTGAAAATGGCCAATTGCGACTAGACAAATCCGTGCATGCTGACAAAGTGATCACGTTTCACGACTCATGTAATGTGGCTCGCGGCTCGAGAATGGGTCAAGAACCGCGGGACATCTATAAAATTCCACGCAATCTGTTACGAGCTGCCTGCGATAATTTTGTGGATATGGCGCGGGATACTATCTGCGAGTACACATTCTGTTGTGGCGGCGGTGGTGGATTGCTGACTGATGAATTGATGAAAGTGAGAGTCAGTGGTGCGTCACCAAGAGTGCAGGCACTGGAAAATGCAATTTCGACACACAATGTAACTCACATGGCCGCAATCTGCGCGATTTGCAAAAGCCAGTTTCGTACAGTGCTGCCGCACTACGGTCTCGGAATCGACATGATCGTCAGCTTGCACCAGATTGTGGGGGATGCAGTTGTTTTGCGTTGATATTCTGACAACCAGGCGCGGGCTGACTATATTGGGTCAGCACTCCTCGATAAAATTCTGTTTTACATCGGTTTATGCTTCATCTGCCACGAAGCATAATTAGGAATCCTCAACTGAGTGAATTTGCATCGCTGGCAAACTGTGCGAAATCATGCAGAGATTGGTTTCGAACACCCCTCAGTCGTGCTCCCACACCTCAATTGCACCATTTGAGCTCGTTTCAAGCTTCTCTTTGAAAGCAACTGCCCCATCTTGAATAGGATGTTGTTCAGGACCGTTGTGCGCAAGTTTCAATGTGTAATCAGCAGCGCCAGCCACACCTGTGACGGCCATGATGATTGAAGTTATAACCCCCAAAAGGGCTTTTTTACAGTCATAGTAGGTTCCTTCCTTCTAAGCAAATTGTTAATCGAATGATTTGTTTTGTTTATGTGCGAGTCGTTAACACCGTCACTCTGCCATTCACAATATGTCAGTGAGCGAGCGGTCGATCAATCGAACCACCCCAAATGTCTCCAACCGTAAACCCATTCGGAAATGGGTCGTCAGTATCCACCACGTATTGAGCGATTCCAGTTACCCATGCCTGCCCACGGATGGTTGGTACAACCGCCGTAAGGTTAGCAATTCGGGTTTCCCGAACTAGCCGTCCAGTGAATATCGTACCTAGAATTCCCTCATGGTGGAAGTCTTCATTCAGTCCGAGCTCGCCTTTTGCATAAAGTGCGGCCATGCGGGCGCAAGTCCCAGTACCGCACGGTGAGCGGTCAAGAACGCCGGTCCAGGTTGTTGGTCGCCCCCAATCCAGCTGACCAGAGGAAACAACCACAGCATTCTTTGCAGTGGCGCCCGCCACTGTAGGAGTCCCTGTCATTACACAGATCGTCACCCCTGACACATTTGGATTCTCCGGGTGTACACTCGGCAACTGTTCCCGGGCAGCGGCTTTGATCATCTCGCCGGCACGGGTAATTTCTCCGGCCCGATCTGGGAGAAGCTCAATCCCCAATCGCTCGGCATCCGCAACGACATAGAACATACCACCCCAAGCGACATCAACCGTAACTTTTCCAAGCTCTGGGACGTCAATTACTTCATCAAGATGAACAGCAAATGCAGGTACATTTTCAAACGTTACACCTTTGACTTTTCCATTCGTCACTTCGGCCGTAACTGTAACCAACCCGGCAGGGGCCTCCAGTGTCAATACGGTTTCTGGCTCCGTGACTTCAACCATACCGGTTTCGATCAGCGCAGTGGCAACGCAGATCGTGTTTGAGCCGGACATCAAAGGGTACTCGACCTGTTCTAGAATCACAAACCCTGCGTCTGCTTTCGGGTTTCGTGACGGCAATACAATATTGCAGTTTGCAGCAGGATAACCTCGCGGCTCGCGCAACATCCGTTTACGAAGATCATCGGCTTCCTGCTCAAGATAACACATTTTGTCATACATCGTTTCGCCGGGCACATCCGTGATACCGCCAACGATAACTCTGCCGGGTTCCCCGCAAGCATGAAGATCAATAGCATGAATGACGTTTGAAAAATTCATTGCGGTGTATCCCAAGATAGTCGCATTTTCATCCAACTCGCGGTGTTGTGAAAGTTGGCAACGACACTGCCCGGTGGTACAAGCGCATCGCAGGCTGCTCGTGTTTTATTGTCCAAATTCATGTCTTGTACAGGAATTTTCACAGGCGCGAATGATATTCAACCGTGAATGACCATAATCGTTGGGTCCGAAAAATGCTGGATCGTCCAATAGATTTTTCACCTTCACCGTCTGCATAGACATCTCCAGTATCAATTAGATTAATGTCGGCATCCAACGCCATGTCCAGAAAAAGCGTGGCCTCTTTCTCCGGGGTTGGATCAGCAAAATTGTCTGCGCCAAGACACAGACTTGATACCTGCACTCCGGTGTGGCCTAGCGTTCTGTATTCCATTGATTATTTCTCTCTTTTGAAATGCACTGTATCGACCTGCGCAATCATTCCGACTGGGATAGTAACGACATCGTAGCTGGTCGTGAAAGCGCAACATCCAAAGGCTCGCCTGCGGGGAATACGGTTGGTCACCGGACAGTTGCTACTGACAATTCGTGCAGCCACCGGCGAATAGTGCGTATGCGCTATCACATAAGGTCGGCCAATAAATTTAGTCCAGCCTTCAGTCACACAGCGTAGTGCCATCTCTTTACCGACCAAGTTGCAAAGTATATTATTCTATCAATAGATTGGGGGCGAAAAGGTGGGGATTATATGGATTCCAGTAAGGAACCGCAACACAATTTCGCAGGCCAAACAGAACAACTCCACCCTAGAGAGAGCTGCAAAATGTCACCCCAATTGACTACCGCCTGAAAGGCTCCAACAATTTGGTTAAACAAGTTCGTTGACTTACTTTCCAAATTTCCACTAATGACAAGCCTGGATTCAACAGTTCATCAGGAATGGCGAGGTTCTCAGTGCGACTCAAGCCAGTCGCACAACCAGACCCGGCAGATTGATGTGGCGACCAGTTCGGTATTCATATTCAGACATCCGGGCATGCGGTGACTGGCATTGGATCAGTATTCTTTAATGAATTCCTGTCTTGCATCGGTACGCTTTACTACTCGCCCAATAATGTCTGTCAAGCTTGTGATATCGGAGCTTTCTTCAGGTGCGGCGGTAGCAGTCAACCTCCAATTTCCATTGTTTTTAGATAGTTGACGCAGTTCAACTTGATCGTTAAGTTTAGTAACTACGAAGTCACCATCAGTGACTGGTTGGCTTGGATCTACAACAATTATTGAACCTTCTGGAAACTCCGGTTCCATATTGCCACCAATGACCCGAAGAACGAATGGTTCCTTATCCATGCAAGAATTCGTCATTTATGTATTCTTGTGGTTGTTCAAAATTTGCTTTAGTGCTACTACGCCTACCAATAGACGCCATCTGAAAGTTGTTATTTTATGCAGATTCTTAGGTGCTTCAGCCAAATTTCTCGGTAATCAAAGGATTCGCTTATTTTGAAGTATATTGTCTTGAATCAGAAAACTTATTTTGGTTCAGCAGGTCTAACCAACGAAAAGGTAAAACATGATGAGTAGAACAAACACGACGAATCCTAACAAGTTGAATGATTGTCAACCCTGGTTTGACGAGACAAGTTTTGCTAGATTTTCTCGAGATGGATACTTGATTGCGAGGAACATTTGTAGCGAGAAGATTTGCCAGGCCATGACAAAAGTAATTA
The DNA here is from genome assembly GCA_047517965.1 of Gammaproteobacteria bacterium. Lineage (GTDB taxonomy): Bacteria > Pseudomonadota > Gammaproteobacteria > Arenicellales > JAJDZL01 > JAJDZL01. The sequence goes on from JAKZRU010000029.1 coordinate 9,993, forward strand.
ATTCTTCGCTTTACCCAGCACTGGCACCGGTCGAATACGAGGCGGACGTACACTACCCTGGATCCCCTGAATCGCGTGATTCACCTGGTGGCGATACCCCCCGCAGGCTACTGAATGCTATTTCAAGAGACGAGGTGTTTCGACAGTGGGCGGTAGCCGAAGTTGTAGCTGATCATGTACGAAATCTTCTTCAAACATCTCATATTCAGGCCAGTCAGAACCACCACAACTGCATAATGACTAAATTCCCTGGGTATGGAAGCGAGACAGGATGGCATCAGGATATACGTTACTGGAGTTTTGATCGACAGGAACTTGTAACTGCTTGGCTTGCGCTTGGGAGTGAAAACTATGTAAACGGCAGTCTTTATGTCATTCCGGGATCTCATCAAATGCGCTTTGACAGGGGTCAGTTTGATGCTGCCTTGTTTTTCAGGACCGATGTGGAACGTAACTCAGTTCTGACGAAATCTGCTCAAAATATTGGGCTGAATGCAGGAGATGTTCTATTCTTTCATAGTCGATTGCTCCACAGTGCTGGCAGCAATCGCACCGATGCAGTCAAACTTTCGGTTGTATTTACGTACCATGCGGCAGACAATCGCCCAATCAGGGAAACAAGGTCTGCTGAGCATCCTGATATCGATTTGGGAGTGTCTTGATGGAAAATTTTGGGGCGTTGCTGTACCCAGTCATGATTGTCATTGTGCTCTGGATGTGGCTGAGAGTGCGAGGTTTGAATTTGGAGGAAATGGTAAAACGATCTTCAGATGAACATCATCACCTGAACAAAATTTTCATGGAACACCCAGAAGGCGGGAATTGGCGGGAAATCGAGCACTGGGTTGGCGACCATCGACGCTGAACTACATCAAGAACGCCGGTCAAAGGCATGAAAACTACGGTAAACACATTCATTCGATATAAGCAGGAAGGTAAGAAATTTGCTTGTCTTACCTCGTATGGGTACTGCGAGGCGGTGGCTGCAAGTCAATCCGGCGTCGAATTGCTGCTGGTGGGTGACTCTTTGGGGATGGTCGTACAGGGGCATGACAGCAGTCTTCCTGTGACGATTGAAGACGTTGCTTATCACGTTCGTTGTGTTCGCCGCGGCAATCACGGCGCACTGCTGATGGCTGACTTGCCTTTTATGAGTTATTACAGTAAAAACGCTACCCTGCAAAACTCCGCTCTCCTGATGCGAGAAGGCGCTCAGGTCGTTAAACTTGAAGGTGGCGCCTGGCTTGCTGAATCTACTAGATTGCTGGTGGAGCGCGGAGTGCCAGTTTGTGCCCACATGGGTTTGACACCCCAATCAGTCAATCATCTAGGCGGATATCGAGTTCAAGGTCGAGACCCCGTCAAAGCGCAGACTATGATCGATGAAGCGCAAGTTCTTCAAGATGCCGGTGCCAGTTTCATTCTGCTTGAGTGCGTTCCGACGTCTCTGGGCAAAATTATCACCGAAAAACTGGATGTTCCAGTTATCGGAATTGGCGCCGGGCCACATGTCGACGGCCAGATTATGGTGCTGCACGATTTGCTGGGACTGTATCCAGGTAAGCCTGCAAAATTTGTAAAGAATTTTTTGGCTGGCAGTTCTGGTATTCAAGCTGCCATCAGGGATTACGTAACTGCTGTTCAGAACCAAGAATTTCCCGCACCTGAGCATTGTTATGAGTGAATTCGAAAGGATAATTTGGACTACAGGCTACGGCGATAGAACCATCAACAGGTTTACTGAATTGCTGAAATCACATTCCATTGACACAGTTGTGGATATCCGAATGTTTCCAGCAAGTTCAACCCATGGGCATTTCCAACGAGATTCATTGCGAGGACAGTTGAACAGTGAAGGCATAGATTTTCATTGTGCAGGACATCATTTTGGCGCAATGCGCGATGTGTCTGAAGATTCACCACACGTTGCGTTAGGGGCATCCCTCAGAGGATTTGCGGAGTACATGTCCACTGCAACATTCAAACAAGGCATCAAACAGCTGATTGACCTAGCAGCAGGTCGCAATGTTGTTCTAGTTGAAAAGCCGACAAATTTTGAGGAATGCCATCGCAAACTACTGGCAGATTATCTCTATATCATGGAAGGGTACAAGGTGTTCCACATTCAGGATCGTGGAACCGTTCAGGAGCATTTTTTAACCTCATCGGCCAGAATCCAATTCAACACCTTGGTCTATGACAGCTTTGAGAATAACGGAATCACTCTTCACTGAGTGTATTGAACTATGAAGGAAGCGTAGTTCCGAACAGAATTTAAAACGAAATCAGATATTTAAGAGAGTAATTTTCATGTTTTTTAATTTCAATCGTAAAATTGCAATGCCATCGTCGGAAGAGGCTCTGGCTGGACGGAGCACGCCTATTCGAACATCGAATACTCACTACGTTTCTAACAGATCGTTGTTTGTACCGTATCCGGAGAATTCCGAATTGGCCATGTTCGGAGGAGGATGCTTCTGGGGCGTGGAAAAAAGATTCTGGCTACAGTCTGGAGTGTACGTTACTGCTGCCGGATACTCCGGTGGAACTACACCGAATCCAACTTATCGCGAAGTTTGCACGGGAATGACTGGACATAACGAAGTTGTGAGAGTCGTATTTTTTCCAGATGAGATTTCATACGAAAAGCTTCTGCAGGTGTTTTGGGAGTGTCACGATCCAACACAAGGAATGCGGCAGGGTAACGATGTTGGCACGCAATATCGTTCCGGCATCTATACCTATGGGGACCGGCAGGCGGAGATGGCGAAAATGTCCTATTCCGCATATCAGTCTGCACTTCGCCAGAAAGGCTTCGGTCCTGCGACCACTGAGATTGTGAAAGTATCTGAGTTCTACTTCGCGGAAGCAGAACATCAGCAGTATCTAGCTAAAAATCCGTACGGTTATTGCGGTCTTGGCGGCACTGGCGTGTGCTATGTTCCCAAGGAGGAACAAGTGACAGTTTGAATCGGCTGAATGGGTAGGGCACAGCAGTGAACGTAAATCTTACTCTTGAAGATGTTTTTGAACTCAGTCTGAGTGCGCTTGTCGGCTGTGGGGCAACTCGAGCCAATGCGGTGCCTGTCGGGGAATCCATTCGGGATGCTGAAGCTGACGGCATTCGAAACGTTGGACTAAATTATCTTTCCCATTATTGCGAGCATTTGCGATGCAGCAAGGTTGATGGAACCGCTGTGCCAGTATGGGAGCGAACGGCAGCGGCTGCAATTGCGCTAGATGCCAAGAACGGATTTGCACACTCTGCATTTGTTGAAGTATTTGATACGTTTGTTGATCTAGCCATGCAAAACGGCATCGGCTCGCTTTCGATGAGAAATTCCTATGCGGCAGGCGTCATTGGCTGGTATGTAGAAAAACTGGCGAATCGAGGACTGATCGCCCTGGCATTTGCAAATTCTCCGCCGGCAATCGCGCCTTGGGGAGGTGTGACGGCATTCTTCGGTACTAACCCACTTGCGTTTTCGGTTCCGCGCCGAAACAATCCTCCTATCATCATTGATCAGTCGTCTAGCGTGACTGCAAAAGTGAATTTAGTTGAAGCTGCTAAAGCGGGTGAGCCAGTACCTGACACCTGGGCGTTCGACAAAGAGGGGAAACCAACTGACGATGCCAGGGCTGGACTTGAAGGTTCAATGGCACCTGCCGGGGGCTACAAAGGTGTTGCCATGGCTATGATTGTTGATTTGATGGCTGGCGGTATAGGAGGCCCTAATATGTCGTACCGTGCTGGGTCTTTCGGAGACAACATCGGAGGACCTCCAGGAGTAGGACAATTCTTTATAGGAATCAATCCGGATTCCTACGGAGAAGGATTCAGTGATAGATCAGAGAATATGTTTACGGCAATGTGCGCGCAGGACAATGTCCGGCTACCAGGTGATCGTCGACACCAGCATCGTATCCAAGCGGGCAAAGAGGGAGTCTGGCTTTCGCAAGACCTTCACCAAAAACTGCTTGGCTACTGCAGCTGATAGATGTCTGTGACATTCTGCGATTCATTCTAATTCTGTTCAGTTTCATTTCCAATTTCTATGCCGAGGGATAACGAAGGCATATTGGGCTTTTGACACTCCCGACCGCAAGCCGAGCCTGATTCAGAATAGAACCAGGCACTTGGTTAATTTGTAGTGAATACTGCGTTCGTTTTTGGATTCCGAATATTTCCGTTTTCAAGCTTTTACACCACTAGATCAATTCTGTAGGAACTTGGTTTGTACTCGCCAGAGATCAAAACACTAGACTCCAATTCACTGACTACAATTAGCCAATCGTAGTTTACCGGTCAAGTGAACATCAACTTGACTGGTCGTGCAATCTACATCCAAGATGATTGTTTTGTTTGGTAAATTGTCCAATTTGAGTTGATGGACATCTGACTTCGTAGATGTACCTTTGCATTATTGGCGAATGCACATTGCGAATCTCATCCGTAGTTGTGATAACACAATTGAATTTTGTATACAATCCTGTTAATATAATATACGGTAGATATATTAACGTTTGAATGAATGTTGGTAGTTGGATTTTATGCAAACAACGGCAGACCAGGGAGAATACAGAGCCAATGTGGCACTTGTGCTTTGCAATCGCAGGAGTCAGGTACTATGGGCTCGTCGTATAAGGCATGATGGTTGGCAGTTTCCGCAGGGTGGCGTCGACTCCGATGAAACGTCAGACGAAGCCGCCTATCGGGAGTTAGAAGAAGAACTTGGTCTGAAACCGGCCCATGTTCGTTTGATTTGTTCGACAAAAACCTGGTTCAAATATGACATCCCGAACCGTTATGCACGGTATCGCAATCAGTACGTTTTTCGGGGACAAAAACAAAAGTGGTTTCTTTTTGAGTTTGTCGGCAATGAATCGGATTTCTGTCTGGACTGTACTTCCCATCCCGAATTCGATGCCTGGAAATGGGTCGATTACTGGACTCCAGCTGACTGCGTAATTAGTTTCAAGAAAGCGGTTTATAGAGAAGCGCTTAAAGAACTTGAACCCTTCGTTAACCAAATTAGTTAAATACAGGGTATAGCCAGCCAAATGACGACCCGTGTTTCGACGACTGACAGTTGTCAACTCGAAACGCTATAGCAAGCGGGCGTAGTTCAATGGTAGAACTTCAGCTTCCCAAGCTGAATACGTGGGTTCGATTCCCATCGTCCGCTCCAGTTTCTATTGCCTGAGAAACCACAGTTGGATTTCGGGATTTACGATTCCGAATCCTTGATTTCAAAAATTGAGACTACGCGTTCCACATTACGGGTAGTTCTTGCGAGTTCGGAAGCCTTATCCGCAATTTCTTGCGTGACAACTCCCATCAGGTAAATGAATTTACGGTGAATGATGATATGTATATGCGGTGAATAATCTTTCAGTTCACTTGAAATTCTGAGTTTGACGGAAACCTGTATAAATTTGTCTTTACCTATGTCCAAAATATTGCGAGCTTTTTCTACTTTCAGTTCATTGACGACTTTTCGAACATTTTGGTGACCTTTCGCTACACTTTCAACCCATTTCTTTTCACTGGCATTACCAACTGACCCAACCAGAAGCACAATTCCATTTACTGTCGTCACATTGATGAATGCGTGTTGACCCAGTCCCCCGTTTTTATTGAGTTTGTTACTGATAGTGAAAGTGGCTTCGGTGTCTGAAAGCATCTGGATTGCGCTTCGACCTTTATTGTCCGGTCCAGTCTGTGCTTGACTATTTGCAAATGTTATACAAGCCAGGACAATAGCAATGGAGAAGAACGCAAAATATTTAAATATGGATGGCGAAATTCTGTTCATTGGTTACCTAATAGATTGGTAGGTTAAGGATTGGAAAAACACTTTTAAGTCAGCGTTTTTCTTTGACCCTATATTGTATCCTATTGAGCAGCTAGGTTCACTGCTGTTCAGGTGCCCTAATCCGCAATTAGAAATCTGAGAATAATAGAAAAGCCTTGTACAATAAGGCTTTCATAAACAATCGGATTTCACCCAATGGGTGAGGCCCAAAAATATCTCAGAGGTACAAGGCT
>JAKZRU010000030.1:0-18810 GCA_047517965.1 Gammaproteobacteria bacterium
ATCAGGTTGGCAATCTCCTGCAAATCCAGACAAATTCTTCGTGTTGCTCCTGTCTTCGATAATCGGAGCTGTAAAATTCAGTAAATTCGCTAAAATCTTGCTAATGTTAAGCGAATTCATTCTCTAATTTCGGATTTGGGAATTGAATTGGATGATGATGGATGAATGGTTGCAAGAAGTTGTCCGAAAAAAGGAAATGGAATGCAGATCACACGTCAAAATCATGTCGGATATAACAAGTCTTTGAAGGTGTTCAGATGCACTGGACCATTTAAATCACCAAATGATTTGCCAAATTGTTGTGACTAAATCAAGCCATACCATGATTGTCATATATTTCAGAAACTTATTCTGCCACCCAGTCGGATTGTTCCTCACTGAGTTCCAAATCTACCGCCGCTGCAATTAAGGCTTTCGTGTAAGCGTCTTGGGGATTGTTGTAAATCTGCTCAGTTTTACCTTGCTCAACTACGCGTCCTTCACGCAGAACTACAACCGTACTCGCCATCGCTCGTACCACCGCCAGATCATGACTGATGAACAGGTAGGCTAGTGCATGACTTCGTTGGAGATTTCTGAGAAGTTCAATTATTTGTGCTTGAACCGAGCGATCTAGAGCAGAGGTGGGTTCATCTAGAATAATGAACTTCGGTTTCAGAATGACTGCCCGTGCAATTGCAATTCGTTGTCGCTGACCACCAGAAAATTCGTGCGGATAGCGGTGTCGAGTTTGCGGGTCAAGTTCAACTTCTTTCAGCACTTCGATGACCTTTTGTTCTCGTTCCAGCTTGCTCATGTCTTTCTCATGCACCCGCAGCCCTTCGGCAATAATTTCAGACACCGTCATTCTAGGACTTAGACTGCTGTACGGGTCTTGAAACACAATCTGCATTTTGCGACGTAACTCGCGCAATTCTTTAGATTGCCTACCCTGGATTTCCCTGCCTTCAAATCGAATCCTACCTTCACTGCTGATCAACCTTAGCAACGCTAGTGCAAAAGTAGTTTTTCCTGACCCGGATTCACCGACGATTCCAATCGTTTCACCTTCTTGCACCGTTACGCTAACATCATTTACCGCCTTTATATGACCGATGGTTCTTCGCAGCACTCCTCGCCGCACTGGAAACCACACTCGTACAGACTCCGAATCAACTACCACCGGAGCCTCAGGCAGAGGTTCGCCGGAACGTCCTGACGGTTCGGCTTCGAGCAGCATCTTGGTATAGGGATGTTGCGGATTTTCGAATATCTCCGACCTGCTTCCGGTTTCTACAAACTCACCCTGGCGCATGACACAGATTCGATTCGCCAGTTTTCGAACCACATTCAAATCGTGACTGATCAGTAACAGAGACATGCTCAGTTCTTGCTGCAGGTCGCGCAGCAGTTTCAAAATATCTGCCTGAATTGTCACATCCAAAGCAGTCGTCGGCTCATCGGCAATCAGCAAACCGGGTTCATTGGCAAGTGCCATGGCGATCATAACTCTCTGTCGCTGTCCTCCGGACAGTTGATGAGGATAGTCATGAAGACGCTCGCGAGCGTTTCGAATGCGCACCATTTCAAGAAGTTCAAGCGATCTGCCTATTGCATCAGACTTGCTCATCCCTTTGTGAATAATGAGCGTTTCGCTGATTTGTCTGGAAATCGTATGCAACGGATTCAAGGAGGTTTGCGGTTCCTGAAAAATCATGCCGATTCGGTCACCGCGATATTCCTGCAGTACCTGCTTTGAGGCGTAGACTAGTTCCTGGCCGTTGTAGCGGATACTCCCGCTCGGGTGAAATGCTGACGGGTAGGGAAGAAGCTGCATAATTGACAATGCGGTAACAGATTTACCGGAACCGCTCTCGCCAACGATCGCAACGGTTTCGCCGGAATAAACATCGAAGGATACGTTCCGAACCACATCGGTGCGCTCGGCTACAGTCTTGAAAGAGACTGACAAATCCTGCACTTCAAGTAGAGGTGGTAGAGTCTGATTTTGATTCATTGAACAGTTTTTCGGGGATCAAAAGCAGCTCGAACCGCCTCACCTACAAACATGAGCAAGCTGAGCATGATTAGAATAACGAAAAATCCCGTCAGACCGAGCCAAGGCGCCTGCAGGTTCGCCTTTCCCTGTGCCAGCAATTCACCGAGTGAAGCCGACCCCGGCGGTAGCCCGATGCCAAGAAAATCCAGTGAAGTCAGTACCGTAACAGACCCCGCCAGAGTAAATGGCATGAAGGTCATTGTCGCCACCATCGCATTCGGAAGAACATGCTGAAAAATAATCCTGGAATGCTTTACTCCCAGTGCGTGAGCCGCTCGTACATAATCGAAATTTCGCGCCCGTAGAAACTCTGCCCTTACCACGCCGACAAATCCCATCCAGGAAAATAGCAGCAATAGACCTAACAGCCACCAAAAGTTGGGTTCGACGACACTCGCCAGAATAATGAGCAGGTACAGCGTCGGCAACCCTGCCCAAACTTCAATGAAGCGCTGAAACAGAAGATCGGGCCAACCTCCGAAATAGCCTTGCACTGCACCGGCAGCAACGCCGACGATTGCGCTGATAATTGTCAATGTAAACCCGAAAAGAACAGATATTCGAAAACCATACAAGGATCGCGCAACCACGTCTCTGGCCTGATCATCGGTACCTAGCCAGTGCTCTCGGTCTGGTGAAGAGGGTGCTGGTGAACTAAGCTCCCACGCGACAGTTCTATGGTTGTAGCGAATCGGCGGCCATACCATCCAGCCTTCATTCTCTATCAGTTCCTGGACATAAGGATCCTTGTAGTCTGCCTCTGTTTCAAATTCGCCGCCAAAAGCAGTTTCAGGATACGACTGAAAGATCGGATAGTAGAATTCTCCCTTGTACATTGCCAAAAAGGGTTTGTCGTTAGCGATTAATTCTGAAAAAAGCGACATCCCGAACAGCACTATGAAAATCCACATCGACCAATATCCGCGCCGGTGAGCGCGAAAGCTGTCGAGTCGCCGTTTTGCAAGAGGGCTGATCTCCATGCCTAGAAATCTCGGCTGAATGTGCGAATTGAATTCTATGGACATGTCACGAAGTCTCTCTCGATTCGAAGTCAATGCGCGGATCGATTATCGTATACGCCAGATCACCCACTAGATTCATCACAAGTCCCAGTAGAGAGAAAAAATACAGGGTGGCGAACATCACCGGATAGTCGCGATTGAATGCGGCTTCGAATCCAAGCAAACCTAACCCATCTAGCGAGAAAATAATTTCTATCAGTAAAGAGCCGGTAAACAGGATACTGATGAAAGCGCTTGGAAATCCTGCAATTACGATTAGCATTGCGTTGCGAAAAACATGACCGTAGAGTACGCGACGTTCCGCCAACCCCTTGGCACGCGCAGTCAGTACGTACTGCTGGCTGACCTGATCCAGAAATGAATTTTTCGTCAACATTGCGAGACCGGCAAATCCGCCGATCACCATGGCAATGACCGGTAAAGTAATATGCCAGAAATAGTCTGCAATCTGTTGCGTCCAGGACAGCTCATCCCAGTTGTCAGAAGTAAGACCGCTGAGAGGAAACCAGTCCAGATAACTTCCTCCGGCAAACACCACCAACAAGAACACTGCAAATAGAAATCCTGGAATCGCCGTACCTACAATCAATGCAACTGTAGTCCAGCCATCGAACCGGGTTCCGTCTCTCGCTGCCTTTACAATGCCAAGCGGAATGGAGATCAAATAAACAAACAGCGTAGTCCATAGGCCAAGCGAAATCGACACTGGCATTTTGTCGAGAACCAGATCCGTAACCAACTGGTCTTTGAAAAAACTCTCCCCGAAATCGAAGAAAATATAGTTCTTGATTGTCTGAAAAAAACGAACATGCAACGGCTTGTCAAATCCGAAACGTTGTTCGAGTTCAGCAATGAACTCGGGATCAAGGCCCTGTGCACCGCGGTATTTGCTAGAACCACTCTGCGTTCCAAGCACACCGCTCTGTGAACGTACCTGTTCGAGTGTTTCACCGGATCCCGATCTAGAAACACGTTCTGTGATGTCCCCGCCTATACCGCTGAGTTCAGCGATTACCTGCTCAACCGGACCTCCAGGAGCGATATGGATCACCACGAAATTGATGAGCATGATCGCAAAGAGAGTCGGAATCATGAGCAGTATTCGCCGAATGATGTAAGCGGTCATGACTGATCTTGTGTACCGAGTTGCATCAAGGTCTTCATCATGGACATCCTGAAAGCGCCATTGTCAACTTTCAATGCCAGTTCCCTCAAATGGACAATTATTCAGTCTTTATTGCAGACTGATCATCGCCCAATGCTTCTGCAAGTCTTTGTGCTTTAGCTTCGTCATACCACCATCGGTCGAACAGTACGCCCCTTCTGGTAGGAACCTTGGGCCGGGAAAATTTATCCCAGTACAGAATTCGATCTCCTTGGATATGCCAATTTGGTATTACATAGTAGCCTGACAGCAAAACACGATCCAGTGCCCGCGTTCGAAATACCAGAGACTCCCGGTCAGGTGCTTGGATGACAAGTTCGATCAACTCGTCGATCACTGGATCTTTAATTCCCGCATAGTTGCTGGAACCGAGCTGATCGGCAGCGTATGACCCCCAATAGCCTCTCTGTTCGTTGCCCGGAGATTCCGATTGCCCCCATCCACTGACAATCATGTCAAAATCCTGAGCGCGAATTCGGTTCAGGTACTGGCTTTGATCGACCAGTCGCACTCGAGCCTCAATTCCGAGCCGCTTGAGATTTTCTGTAAATGGAATCACAATTCTCTCAAATGCCTGGCTTACCAGCAGTATCTCGAAACTCATGCGCTCACCAGTCTTTTCATGAATCAGCTTGAGATCCTGAACCTTCCAACCGGCTTGTGCAAGCAACTCCCGCGCAAACTTCAAATTTTGGCGCGACCTGCCGCTACCGTCGGTTTTCGGAGCTCGGTAAGGTTCAGTGAACACTTCAGGTGGCAACCGGTCACGGTATCGGTTCAGAATTTCCAATTCCTCACCTTCGGGCCGCCCCGTTGAAGCCAACTCTGAATTCGAAAAATAACTTTCTGTACGCTCATACTGTCCATAGAAGAGCTGCTTGTTTGTCCACTCAAAGTCGAATGCATAGCTGAGCGCTTTGCGCACTTTGGGATCGGAAAATAGCACCCTCCTGGTATTCATAACGAAACCCTGCATGCCAGTCGAAAGCTGAGTCTTGATTAGTTCTTTTTTCAGCCATCCGTTCTCGACAGCTGGAACATCGTAATCGGCTGCCCACGCTTTTGCCTGATTTTCCTCTCTTATATTGATATCACCTGATTTCAAAGCCAGCCGAATCGCAGTGTCATCACGATAGAAGTCGGTACGCAGAATATCGAAATTATGTAGGCCGCGCTTGACTGGAAAATCCGCTCCCCAATAGTTTTCAACTCGTTCCAGAACGATATAGCGCCCCGGGTCAAAGTTCTTGATTCGATAAGGACCGCTGCCCAGGGGCGGTTCCAGAGTCGTTTTCTCAAAATCTCGCTCTTCCCAATAGTGCTTCGGCAGAATTGGCAATTGCCCGACAATCAGAGGCAGTTCTCTATTTTCAATTTCTGAAAATGTGAATTTTACGCGTCGCTCGCCGACAACTTGAACTCCTTCAACGCTGGAATAGTAGTACCTGTACCGAGGGTGACCTTTTGTTGTAAGTGTAGTGAAAGACCATGCTACATCCTCCGCGGTAATTGGCATTCCATCATGCCAGCGCGCCTCCGGTCGCAAATTGAATATCACCCAGGAACGATCTTCTGGAACTTCAATAGACTCTGCAATCAATCCATATTCTGTGAAAGGTTCATCGTCGCTGGAAGTAAGCAAAGTCTCAGTGGAACCGGTCCCGGTTGGATTTCCGATTGGGATATAGACGTTGAAGCTGTCGAATGTTCCTCTTGCTGCCGAGCGCAACACTCCACCTTTTGGAGCATGCGGATTTACGTAATCAAAGTGCTGGAAATCGGGACCGTACTTCGGTTCGCCATGCATTGCGATCGCATGTACGGGGTTGATGGATTCCGCGGCAGTAGTTAAATTGCTACCAAAGGCAATAACGCTTGCACAAATCCCAATCAATATGCTGCGTCGCACTAATTTGAGTCCATAAACAGTGTTGAATTTGTAGTCCATTTCTTTCTACCATTACATTCGCGACAATTGCCAATTTATTCATACATTGTAAATCTACGAAATCAGACTGAATTAACAGAACTTAACTAATTTTTAGCATGTGGCGATAACACACAAATCGTGACCATGCAGTATTGCTGCAAGACCTAAAGACAAAGTCTGACAGTGCTCGTGAATCTACATGACGCTAGCGATTTTTGCGTGAATGCCATTGAGAGACGAAGCTTCGGCCTGATGGTGCAGGAAAATCCCTTTCCTCGGTCCAGCCGCCAGCAAGAGGAAGATGATGGAAGGAGCCTTTCTTTCTCCCCAGTTTGTTCAAGAAGATCGACCCCAAGTTCATCCCACACCGAAACAGCAGTGGATTTCGCGCCATCCATCCCCACATCGCAAGCCCGATACGAGATTTCCAGTCGATCATTCCACGCTCGAATATCTGTGCCCTCAGTGTACGCAACAATTTTGGCAGAGGAATCTTCATCGGACATACTTCTTCACAACGGCCGTTCAATGTACACGCATTCGGCAGATTTGCAGCATTCTCCAATCCGACCAGCAAAGGCGTCCAGACCGACCCCATCGGACCCGGATAAACCCAACCGTAAGCATGTCCACCAATGGACTGATACACCGGACAGTGATTCATGCATGCTCCACAACGAATGCAGCGTAGCATTTCCCAAAATTCTCCCTGCAGCATTTTCGAGCGGCCATTATCTAGCAGTACAACGTGATATTCACTCGGCCCATCCATATCACTTGAATGTGCGGGCCCACTGTAGATGCTGGTATAGGATGACATTTCCTGACCGGTGGCACTTCTTGCGAGAATGCGAAGAAACACAGACAAATCGTCGTATGAAGGCAGGAGTTTTTCTATCGAAGCTGTAACGATATGCACTCGAGGCAGAGAACTCGTCAAATCGCCGTTGCCTTCATTGGTCACCAACACTGAGGAGCCGGACTCTGCAAGTAGAAAATTCGCGCCCGTAATTCCGACATCAGCCTTGACGAACTGTTCGCGCAGCACTGTTCTCGCTTCATTCACGATTGTCGCCACTTCTTCAACACGCTCGGTCAACCCGTATTTTGCATGATGTTCGTGAAACAGTTCAGTAATCTGAGCTCGGGTTTTATGAATCGCAGGAGCAATGATGTGGCTTGGATATTCTTTGGCGAGTTGAATGATATATTCACCGAGATCAGTTTCAACGACTTCAATACCTTCGCTTTCCAGCGCATCATTCAAGCTCATTTCCTCACCGATCATAGACTTGCCTTTGGTAACGCACTTGGCGTTTACTCGACCGCATATCTCAGTGATGATTTCCACGCCTTGTTCGGGAGTGCTGGCCCAGTGAACCTGGCCGCCCGCTGCGGATACGTTTTGTTCAAACTGTTCCAAATACTCATCCAAATGAACCAACACATGATTCTTGATTGCAACTGCGCGCTCGCGCAGTTGTTCAAACTCTGGCAGTTCATTGACTGCAAATTGACGCTTGTCTACAAAACCGCCTCGCGATTTCTGCAGCGCAGCCTGCAGTTCCCGGTCTAGCAGCGCTGTTCTGGCGCGACTTTTGAATTGCGGAGAGGTAACTTCCATAAGTAAAGCCAACGCCTACTTTTGAGGCTGTCCGATGGCGGGTGCATTTCCAAGCCCCGCCAACACTTCAGCGACGTGCCGGACTTGAATTTGGCTTCCGCGGCGCCGCAAAGTTCCAGCAATATTCATCAGACAGCCTAGATCGCCTCCGAGTAGTGTATCGGCTCCACTACGCTCGACATTCTCGGCTTTTTCCGCTGCGATTCGAGCGGAAATCTGCGGGTATTTCACACAGAACGTGCCGCCGAATCCACAACACGCAGACGATTCGTTGCACTCCGTCATCTTCAAACCTTCTACTTGATCGAGCAACATGCGAGGTTGCGTACGGATACCTAATTCTCGATATCCCGAACAAGAGTCATGATAGGTGCAGGTAGCGGAATATTCAGCGACTATCTGACAATCTGCAACTTCTGTCAAAAACTCGGTTAGCTCATAGGTTTTCGCCGCCATCTCAGCCGCCCGAGATTCGTGTGTGAAATCGCCTGCGAATACTTCGGGATAATGGATTTTTGCGGTTGCTGCACAGGAACCGGAAGGCACAACAACATAGTCAAAGCTCTCGAATGTATTCAGAAAATGGCGGGCGATTTTTCTAGTGCCGGCCAGGTCGCCATTGTTGAACTGCGGTTGCCCGCAGCAAGTCTGGGATTTTGGAACCTGCACCTTGAAGCCTGAATCTTCGATCAGTGAAGCCGCTGAGAATCCGATCTCAGGCCTTACAAGATCAACCAGACAGGTGGCAAATAATCCGACAGATTTTCCGACTGCTTTGCTCTTTTGCGACACGGTAGATCAACCCAGATTTTCTGTTGTCAGTTAAGAACTTTGTTCGGCAGCCACAGTGCGATTTCGGGAAAAGCCATAACCAAGGACAAACCGATCAACTGCAGTAAAACGTAAGGAATAATTCCTATATAAATCTGCTGGATCTTGACTTCAGGCGGAGCTACCCCTTTCATGTAAAAAAGCGCAAACCCGAACGGCGGCGTCAAAAAACTCGTTTGTAGATTCACAGCAATCAGAATCGCAAACCAGTACACAAGATCAATTTTTGCAACATGGTCGCCAAAATCAAGTAAGGCGATAATTGGCGCAAACACAGGCAACACAATCAGAGTAATCTCGATCCAGTCAAAAAAGAATCCAAGCAGAAATACAATTCCCATGATTACGAATAAAATTCCCCAAGGACCGAATCCAGTGTTTTCAACAAACTCAATAACTAAATCGTCACCCCCAAGTGACCGGAACACATATGAAAAAGCCGTTGCACCAATGAAAATAAAGAACAGCATTGCTCCGGTCAAAGCCGATCTCTCAACGACCGCTCGCAGAGTTTCGAAGTTCAGTCTTCGATTCATTGCGGCAAGCAGAATCGCACCAGCAGCTCCCACACCAGAGGCTTCAGTGGGAGTCGCCCATCCACCGACAATTGAACCGAGTACCAAAAAAATCAGAAATACAGGTGGAATCAGTCCACGAAATATCATCACCCAAAAGTCTCGCCGATTCTTTGGCCCGAGTTCTGCCGGTAATGGCGGCGCAAGTGAAGGCTTGATAGAGGTAATCGTTAGTATGTAAATAGCGTACATTGAGGCGAGCAGCAATCCTGGAAATACCGCTGCAACGAAAAGATTACCGACCGACCTGCCGAGCAAATCAGCCATGATCACGAGCATGATGCTTGGTGGGATCAGAATACCAAGCGTACCTGAAGCGGCAATCGTTCCGGTGGCAAGTGGAACGTTGTACTGGCGATTTATCATGACCGGCAAGGCCATAAGCGTCATCATCACGACCGATGCTCCGATAATTCCAGTGGTTGCCGCCATGATGGTTCCCATAACCGTAACCGACAGCGCCAATCCGCCGGGCACGCGGCGTAGCAATACTTGCAGGCAATAAAGAAGGTCGCGGGCAACACCGCTTTTTTCCAGCATAGTGCCCATAAATATGAACATCGGAATTGCGACCAGCACCAGGTTATCCGCGATTCCGCTCCAGATGCGACCGACAAGATTGAAGAACTCAATCGGTACAAATACGCCCAGATAGACACCGAGATAGCCAAAACCAAGTCCTGTTCCACCTAGCACTGCTGCAACGGGATACCCGGAAAATAGCAGAATCGCCAGTACCAGGAACATGAACAGCGGCATATAGTCGATAAAAAAATCCAGCATTAGCTTTCCTCGTCAACCTCTACACTACTGAACTCCGTGATGTCCACCTTGTCTAGACGCACTGTTTCTTGTTTCTCACGCGCATCAACCAGTGCTCTCAACTCAGGCGGCGCAAACAGCTGTACAGTCTTTCGAAAAGCCATTCCTACTCCGCTGACAAGAAGAATCACAAAACCAATCGGCAGTGCAATCTTGATAATCCACCGATAAGGCAGACCCGTAGCAGACTCTGCCATCTCGTTCTGCATGAATGAACGATGCCACCAATCGATTCCGTAGTAAATGATAATAAATGTATAGGGAATCAGGAACAGAAGACATCCGATCAGTTCAATCCACAACCTCTTCCTTCGATGAAGCCTTTCACTTACAAGTTCAATTCTCACGTGGGCATCTTTCAGGTAGGCAAAGCCAAGACAAAACAAAAACAGGACCGCATGAATGTGCCATTCCAGGTCTTGCAGTTTGGTTGATCCCAACACCAAGAATCGACGAGTGATGACATCGAAAACAATTACGATGATCAATGCGATAGACAGCCATGAGGCAACGCGTCCTATCCAGACGATTACGGATTCTGCCATCTCGTCAATACGAAGAAGTGTTCTCATGGCAAATTCTGTCTAAAAATGGAAAGGCCGTATGAAATTCGTAAAAAAATGTAGTCGAAGGCACAAGCGCATCGCCTCGTGCCCCCGACTACAAAAATACTAGTGTTTGATTTAGTCTAAAGTGAGAATTCAGATATTACAGATATCCAAGTTCCCGCCAGATTGAGTACTCTTCACGGAATGCAGTGTAATGATCCCATACTCTCTTGAAGTCGGGATTGGCTGCACTTTCTTCGGCTACTACCTCGTTCCATGCACTTTCAAGCACATCCAGAGTTTCTTGCGACCAGCGGTGAATCGTTACACCCTTATCCTGAAGCTCTTTCAGCGCAGGTGCCTGAATGGCTTCTCCTTCCAGCAGACCGTAGCGGAAATTGTCACCACAGGACAACTCAAACAATGCCTGCTGAACATCGGTCAGACCTTCCCATTTTTCCTTGTTCATGAGAATTTCAAATAATGTCGACTGCTGATGCCAGCCTGGGAAATAGTAATGTTTTGCAATCTGATAGAATCCGAGATTCAAATCGATTGCAGGCATTGAGTACTCAGTTGCATCGATGGATCCGAGTTCAAGCGCTGGGAAAATATCACCGCCGGGAATTAACTGGGTTGAAACTCCGACTTTTTCCATCACTTTAGCACCCAAACCAAAGAAACGCATCTTCAGCCCTTTCAAGTCTTCAACTGATTTGATTTCCTCTCGAAACCATCCTGAAGCCTCAGGCGCGATGACACCGCAGATGAGCGAATATAACCCATGTTCTGCATATATTTCGTTCATCAAGTCTTGGCCGCCCCCGAAATAAATCCAGGCACCGTACTCAGCCGCTTGAGGGCCAAAGGGAACAGCAGCAAACATCGCCAGTGCGGAGTTCTTGCCATACCAATATCCGGGAGTTGACCAGCATGCATCCACCGCGCCGATGGCTACTGAATCAAAACATTCCCGTGGCGGAACCAGGTCACCTGGATTATAGTACTTGAGTTCAATCTCCCCGCCTGAAACACGATCAAGAGTTTCCGTTACATGCAATCCCAAAGTACCCAGTTGCGTCAGGCTCTTCGGAAACCAGCTCGCCATTTTCCATCGGAGCTTATCCGCAGAAACGGGAGCTGAAGCGAGTCCAGCGAATGCAATAAATGCGGCAACAATTACCGCCATCAATTTGCGTGATTTCATCTTACTTCTTACCTCCATAAGACATTATTCCCATTGCGAAGAATGCAAGGGGATATTTGTTTAAATAGTCACAATAGTTCTGAAATTTCTTACATTACATCGATGTTTGCAAGTGAAATTACTGAACTTTGCTGACTATTTCAGATTCAATATATCAGACTGAACCCAATTCGTATTAAATTCGAACAATATGTAGTCACTTTAACTTGACGATAGAACTCTAATTTCAATCCTAATTGGCCGAACTGGCACATACTTAGAACTATTATTACGATATAGCAGGAAACAATCTTAACAGTGATTGATCTTCGATTATGACGGTGTTGTCTGAAATCAGACAAGGGTTGAATTCGTACCAGCCTGAGGTTGTCGACGATTCCAGGCGTCGCCGTGCTGCTGTCAGCCTGATACTGACAGAGGGCGCCCAGGGAGCAGAAGTGCTGTTCATTGAACGGGCACGACGCGTCGAAGATCCATGGTCTGGACAGATGGCGTTTCCGGGAGGCAGACGAGAACAGGGAGATGATACACTGCTCGCGACGGCTCAGCGAGAGACACTTGAAGAAGTAGGACTGAGACTCTACTCTAGCAGTTTGGTTGGGCGACTCGACGACATTGTTTCACCAAAAGAAAGTCCGGCACATGGTTTGGTCGTTTCCTGTTATGTTTTTGAACTACTCAGTGGCGGGACGATTTCAACGAATTCGGAAGTTCACGATACAGTATGGACTCCAGTATCAGCACTGGTTGATCCTGAGAATTTCACGTCTGACTACCGCCCTAACGGTTACAATGGAACTTTTCCCGGAATTCGAGTTTCCAGCGACGATCTACGAGTAATCTGGGGACTAACTTATCGCTTTCTATGCCGATTTTTTAATGCAATAGAACCAAAAGGTGCACAGCATCATACAACCTGAAAAATCATGTTTGATATATGTAGTCAGCTACTCGCCAGACAAACCGTCTGGATATTGCAGCAGCAATTCTGTTGAAACTCCGACAGGGCAAATCAAAGGCATAGAAAATCGGAAAGCAGTAAAATAAAGAGTTCGAAACTTTTCAGTAGCCGACCGTGAATACTAAACAACTTCAACCTGTCCAAGACAAGTTTGCCCGCCCGATCAGGGATATTCGAGTTTCGATTACCGATCGGTGCAACTTCCGTTGCGTGTATTGCATGCCGAAGGAATTCTTTGGCTCGAACCATGCTTTCATGCATCGCGATGAACTGCTCACCTTTGAGGAAATCGATCGCTCGATCCGGGCATTTGTAGCCAATGGCGTAAAAAAAGTGCGGATTACCGGCGGTGAACCCATGATTCGTCGAAATCTGCCAGAGCTGATTTCGCTTCTTTCCGAAATTCCTGGAGTCGAGGACTTGAGTATGACGACAAACGCGTCGTTGCTCACCGCGTCAACGGCTCGTACGTTGCACTCAGCCGGACTGCAGCGTATCACGATCAGTCTTGATGCGATAGACAACAAAGTGTTCAGTTCGATCAATGATGTGAAATTTCCGGTCAAGCGAGTGCTTGACGGAATTGAAAACGCGCAGTCTGCCGGAATATCACCCATCAAGGTCAACATGGTAGTCGCCAGAGGTATGAACGAAGACGAAATCCTGCCCATGGTTCGGCAATTTCACAATTCCGATGTCATTCTGCGATTTATTGAATTCATGGATGTCGGCAATACAAATGACTGGCAAATGGACAAGGTTATTCCAGCGACTGAGATTCTAGAAACGATCCGCCGCGAATTTCCGATTTACCCGGTATCGCCTACCTACCGGGGCGAAGTCGCCAAACGTTGGAGATATAAAGACGGCAAAGGTGAGATTGGAATTATTTCATCCGTTACCGAACCTTTCTGCGGTACCTGCAACCGCGCCCGTCTGACAGCGGAAGGAAAAATCTTTACCTGCCTGTTTGCAACCAGTGGATTTGATCTTCGCAAACCTATCCGAGAGGGTGCTGATGTAGAGCAGCTTACGACGATTATTCAGAACATATGGAAGTCTCGAACTGATCGTTATTCCGAGCTTCGATCGCAAAGCACGGTGGCGCTGCCGAAAGTTGAAATGTCTTATGTAGGCGGATGATTCAGCTCAGATCACCTGAATCAGAGCCTTCATTGCTGCCGCTCTCTATTGAGACGAACATGCAGATTATTTATTCGGTTGGATGAATTCTCGAATTTGACGGCGAGCGCTTAAACGTTCAATTGAAAGTCAATTTGTGTCAAAGCCTCGATGAGTTCTAAACGTTGATGATCCGATAGCACAACCAGAGGCGGGCGAACCCTATTCCAGTCTGGGTCTGATCGAAAAGCTGAATGTACTGATTTGAGGGCTGCAGCTAGCGGATACCGAAATACGATTTGTCGAATTTGCTCTGCCTTACTCTGCGCATCTTCTGCGTTTTTCGCAACTGACCACAAATCGTACACCTTACGAATTCCCGCAGGGTTGATATCAGCCGTTGCAGTTATTGTGCCGACTGCGCCAATTTTCAGTCCCTTGAGCAACAACATATCCGATCCAGGGAAGATGGATAAATTTGGATATGCCCGGATAAATCCTTCAACACTTTGCCAATCACCCGAAGAATCCTTCAATCCGGCAATCAGTTCGCCGTGAGATTCAATCAACTTATCGATAAGTGCATGCGTAATCGGAACAGCGCTCATTTTGGGGTAGTGGTACAAAACTACCCTCAGCCTGGAGGAGTTCACCTCATCGAATACATAGCGAAAGCTTGTACTGATACCTTCCAAGGAAATATCCTTGAAATAAAACGGCGGAACCATCAGTACTGATTCACAACCCAGCTCCATGGCATGTCTAGTCACAGCAACTGTATCGGCAATCGCTGAAAACCCGTTGCCAATTATCAAATTTCGGGGAGAAACACCAGAAGCGATGAGTTTCTCCAGTGCTGTCATTCTTTCCGTTGCCGAGAAAGAAGCGGCTTCTCCTGTAGTACCAAAAAGCACAACCCCGCTGCATCCATTCGACAACAGCCAGTCAATATGATCTTGCAGCCTCAATTGATCAATTGTGTAGTTGTCTTTGATTGGAGTGAGACAGGGTGCCCAGATACCGCGAAGTTTGGAACTCGAAGATGCATTGTTTCCTAACTGAGTGGAATCCACCGAGTGCGCTGGAAAGCTCTTGATTTCCGACCCAAATTCTTCAAAATTCATAGATAAATCCTAGCTTTCATCATGATGTGAGTTGCTATCAAAAAGCAAATTATATCGAAAGCTCGGGAAGCGGATATTTTAGAATAATTCATGTCTATCAGACACTGATGCTTTCGACAGCCTGCCGCCAGTCATATCCAACTGGACTTCTTCCTATCGTTTATTTCTTTACCAAGTGTTCCAACAGCCTGGGCATTAGTTCGACCAGATTGCAGGGACGACTTCGAAAATCCAACTGGTGTTCGATCAACATGTCCCATGCATCTGCACAAGCACCTGCCGACCCCGGTAGACAAAATATATAGGTAGCGTTCGCCACTCCTGCAAATGCTCTTGACTGCAATGTCGATGTCGAAATCTTTTCATAGGATAGCACCCGAAACATCTCACCAAATCCGCTGATTTCTTTGTCCAGCAAAGGACGAATCGCCTCCGGCGTTCCGTCTCGCCCTGTTACACCAGTACCTCCGGTTGTCAGAATGACCTGAATCTTTGGGGCAACGATCCACTGGCAAACCTGGGCCCGGACCTGATGAATATCATCGGCAACAATCTGCTTATCCACACATTGGTGCCCGGCGTTGCGGACACGCTCAGCCAGCAGCGCCCCTGATTTGTCGTTTTCTTCGGTACGGGAATCCGATATTGTCAATACTGCAACGGATACGGGAATAAATTTTCGAGAATGGTCTTTCTTTGTCATCGCAGTCCCAATTGAAAGCGTTATGCGAGATTTCCTCAACACTATTGTATTGCTAACCACGCACTCAATTGCGGGTTGAATCTAGCAGTCACATCATTCAATTCCAAACTATACAATAGTAGAAGGCGGATTGCCGATAGCCTAGAATCACTCGAATCGAGCCTGAAACTGAATTATCCGATACAAGCTACAAGGGGAATTAGAAAATGGCAGAACCAAACATCGCACAAAAAGAACCTTACGAAGTAACCCTGAAAGCTGGAGAATACTGGTGGTGCAGATGCGGCCAGTCCAAGAACCAACCCTTTTGTGACGGGTCTCACAAAGATACAGAATTTGAGCCCAAACAAGTAAAAATTTCAAGGGAAGGCAAGTATTATCTTTGTGGCTGCAAACATACTGCCAAACAGCCGTTCTGCGACGGGACGCACAATAGCCTTGCGTAAACTGCTTGTGCTGCACTAATGTTATCCAAGGATAAGCAGTGCACGCTCGCCTTGACACCGGGTGATCCGGCAGGAATTGGACCGGACCTTGTGGTCTTGCTGTCCAAACGGTCGACCACCAACAGAATAGTTGTCATCGCGGACCGAAACATGCTGGAGGAGCGATCGAGAACGTTACAGCGCGAGATCTCGTTTTGCGATTACGATTCTGGATCCCAACCGGCCGACAAAATGGAAGTCCTTCATTTCGACTGCGAATCGCCAGTCGTTGCCGGCAAAGGCGACCTCAGCAATGCCAGATATGTTCTCAATACGCTTGACAGAGCAGTGCAAGGATGCTTGAGTGGGGAATTCGATGCCATGGTCACTGGACCCGTGAACAAGGAAATCATCGCACGCTCCGGAATCCCTTTCATGGGACATACCGAATACCTTGCTGAACTGACCGGCTCAAAATGTCCGGTCATGCTTTTGACTGATGGAGAGCTTCGAGTCGCATTGGTCACGACTCATATCCCTTTAAACCAAGTAGCTGAAACCATTACCCGCGATAGGATCACTGCAGTCGCCACAGTATTGCACAATGATCTTCGCAGCCGATTGGATATCGCGTCTCCACGCATAGGAGTTTGTGGGTTAAATCCGCATGCCGGTGAAGGAGGAGTGCTTGGAGATGAAGAAATTGAGAAAATCATTCCGGCTATCGAGATACTTCAAAGGGAAGGAATAAATGCCGTCGGACCTCTTCCTGCAGATACGATATTCGTCCAGAATCAACAAGAAAAATTCGATGTTATTCTAGCTATGTATCACGATCAAGGATTGCCGGTGATCAAATATGCAGGATTCGGAGAAGTAGTGAATGTCACACTCGGACTGCCCATTATTCGCACCTCAGTCGACCACGGAACTGCTTACGGAATTGCCGGTACTGGCAGCGCCGAAATCGATAGCCTGTTAAGCGCTGTTGAAATGGCACGAGAATTAGCGCGAGTATGAATCCTGTGGCTTCCCACTCAAGAAGAAAGCGACTGGGGCAGCACTTTTTGATTGACCCGCAGGTCATTGGCGACATCGTGGCCTTGATCAATCCTGCACCGCAAGATTTTATGGTCGAAATCGGTCCTGGCCGAGGCGCAATTACTGAAAAACTCGTCAACCGAGTCGCACATCTGCATGCGATAGAAATCGATGAGCAGCTTGTATACGCACTGCGCAAGAAACTGCATCCCGATTCCATTGAAATCCATCACGCCGATGCACTTAAATTTTCCTATTCTTCACTATGTGCAGAGAATATAAAATTTCGCATCGTCGGGAACTTGCCGTATTCCATTTCTACGCCATTGCTTTTCAAACTACTGGAATACGCGAGTTGCATACAGGATATGTGTTTCATGGTGCAGCGTGAAGTCGCTGATCGCCTGATCGCTGAGTGCGGAACGCGGAAATATGGCCGACTGACGGTAAACGTTGCCTTGACGATGCAAGTTGAAGCGGTGTTCGACGTTCCACCCACTGCATTTTCCCCTCCTCCCGAAGTACAATCTAGCATGATTTATATGCAGCCAAAACAACTGGAGGAACCGGATACAGTTACTGCCTTCGCTTTTTCGGAACTGGTTCGCCTAGCGTTCGGGAACCGAAGGAAGACTTTGAAAAATTCGCTCGCCGGAGTGGTTGATGAAGCGAATTTTCTCGAAACCGGTATTGACGCAAATTTAAGAGCTCAAAACTTAAGCCCCGAAAACTATATGCGACTTGCCCATAATTCAGTCTTGCACAATCCAAGAACCCGGGAAATTCTTCAACGACATTCGATGAATACATGATCCGATCTCTGCTCATCGCTTCAACACTGCTTGCGTCTATCGCAGTATCACCGCTACAGTCCAACTATTTTGACTGTAGTGTCGTGTATGACGAGTTCGACCAGTTGATGATGTCTAATTTTCTGATCGAACCGGATCGCTACGTTTCCACTTTGAACAACACCATCACCAGGGATGGGCATCTGCAACATCAGCTCGGCCTGTTCAAACTACGAGGTGGGCGCCAGAATGCGGGGATTGGCATATTTCGAACGAATCAGAACCTCAGCGGAAAAATGCTTTTCATCTGGCAGGACAACGCATGGGAAGAGCGCACCCCTCTTGTCATAGACGAACTGATCAGTTTCGGGCGCGTTATAGATGGATACGCACCGGTTCGACACAAATCAATTTACCTTACGCCGGGTTTTGGCGTAGACCTGGATAACGCCGAAGTCGTGGAAACCGAAGACGAAAGCGCGGATTTACTATATGAATTCGAAGGTGGCAAGTACTCTATCCGAGCTATTGAACCTGCTGAAATTTTCTTCCCGACTGAATCCATGTGTCAAAAATTCAGCGCGGGAGAT
Organism: Gammaproteobacteria bacterium; assembly: GCA_047517965.1. Lineage (GTDB taxonomy): Bacteria > Pseudomonadota > Gammaproteobacteria > Arenicellales > JAJDZL01 > JAJDZL01. The sequence goes on from JAKZRU010000030.1 coordinate 18,520, forward strand.
AGCGCTACGCAATAGCTCGCAACGCTGGTTTCGACTCAATCGCCGTCTTCAGCAGCCGAGTCTTTCGCATAAGACGCACTGATTTCCGGCATCGTCTTACGGATCCATTGCTCGGCAATTCGATTGAGTTCCCTCGGCTTCTTCTTGTCTGGAAGAATCGGTTCCCCAATTCGTACGCGTATCACTCCGGGGCGTTTGCTGAACTCTCTTCGGCGCCAAAAATCACCCGCATTGTGCGCTACCGGTACCAACGGAACACCCGCGCGCACTGCGAGTAGAGATGCACTTGCA
>JAKZRU010000031.1:0-19243 GCA_047517965.1 Gammaproteobacteria bacterium
ACAGGTAACACTTCCACAACCACGTTGTGGGTTGAAAACTGGTCGGTCGCGCCGTAGATACACTCAATCCGACGTATCCCATGAAAATTTGCCAGTAGAACACCCTTGCATGTGATTGTGAATCAGAAATTGGTATGAAAATCGTTTTTCATACGAACTTTAGGTGGTTCAGGATACAAGGCGAATTGTAGCGGAAGGTTTTTCTGCTACCTAGCAATATGACTACTCAGTTTTATCGCAACGTGTCAATGCACGCAGTGTGCAGATTCATGATTGTGGGATCTAGTGGACTTCTTTGAACCCAGATAGTGAAATTTACGCATCAGTGTGTCTCACCGGTAAAGCTTATTGGCTCCCGCAGGACGTACCACACTTCCCGCAGGGGAAATTCCTTCCAATCCTTTCGCTGTGAAAAATGGTCATCGCTCGCTAATGTCGATATAAATGTAAACGGTGTAAAAATCCATTGCTGTTTATCGTTGTCGATAATTTTCGATAAATTCTCTAGGTTATGCCAGCGTGGGAAAGCCGCACACTCGAATGTCAAATCTAGCATCGTCTCTCAATTTCAGTTATATTCACTCCTATCACACAAACAATCTAATTTCATAAACTTATAAAGGAGTTACCATGAGGAAATTTTTTATTACATTGACTTCGGTGCTGTTGGCTACGCTGGCCGTAGGCATCGTACCTGCGCAAAGCCAGCAACAGTTCATCAGCATTGGAACTGGCGGGGTGACAGGAGTATATTATCCGACCGGCGGAGCCATCTGCAGACTGGTCAATAAAGACCGTAAAGAACACGGAATCCGTTGTTCTGCCGAGTCTACCGGAGGCTCAATTTACAACATCAACACAATTCGTGCTGGTGAACTCGAGTTTGGTGTCGCACAGTCCGACTGGCAGTATCACGCATACCATGGAACATCCAAATTTGAGGATCAAGGTAAGTTCGAAGGCCTGCGTGCCGTGTTTTCAGTACACCCTGAACCGGTTACGATCATCGCTCATGATGATTCTGGAATCTCGAACATCACTGACTTCAAAGGTAAACGTGTAAACATCGGTAATCCTGGCTCTGGCACCCGTGGAACTTGGGAAGTCATCGAAGCCGCGTTGGGTTGGGAGCGTAGTGACCTGAAACTTGCAGCCGAAATGAAATCAGCAGAAACTGGCCAAGCAGTGTGTGACCGCAAGATTGATGCTTATTTTTGGCTCGTTGGACACCCGTCCGCACTGACTCAAGAATCTTTGTCTACCTGTGATGCCCACCTAGTCGATGCTACAGGTGATGCAATCGACAAACTGGTCGCCGACAATTCATTCTACCGAACGGCTACTATTCCAGCTGGCATGTACAACAATGAAAGCGACGTCTCAACATTTGGTGTCGGCGCAACATTCGTTACACGTGCTGATGTGCCGGAAGAATTCGTTTATATTGTGGTCAAAGCAGTGTTCGAAAACTTCGACAACTTCAAGAAACTGCATCCGGCATTTGGCAATCTGAATCCGGAAGAGATGATCTCCGATTCTTTGTCCGCACCTCTCCATGACGGTGCCGCTAAGTACTACAAGGAAAGAGGTTGGATGTAATCTCCAAGTCCAAGTAATCGAGGGAGGTTGATTCTCCCTCGATCGCCTTTCCTGCAATCCATTTACTACTCGATTCGATGCCGGGAATGACGAGCGATAAACACCCCGAACAGTCGGCTGAAGAACTACTGGCTGCTGTCGACACAGGTTCCCGGACAGCAGCTGGCTGGCAGGGAACTACAATTCCTGTCATAGCGTTCATATGGGCGCTTTTCCAGATTTATATTTCGTCCAATGTTCCGTATTTTCTTACTGAAGTCACTGGTATTCCGCTTGTTGTAACCAGCGCGAATGCAAGATTGATTCATTTGGCATTCGCTTTCGTGTTGGCAACGATGTCATTCCCACTGTTCAAGTCGAGTCCGAAAGGATACATACCCTGGTATGACTGGATTTTGTTGGCACTTGGTGTTCTGTCCTGCCTCTACATCGTAGTATTGCGCAATGAAATTGCGGTGAGAGCGGGTCTGCCCACTACAGGAGATCTGGTCATTTCCTCAATCGGGATGATCGTGCTTGCAATTACAGTCTTTCGTGCACTTGGATTGCCGCTACTGATTGTCGCAACTGTTTTCGTGCTTTATGTATTCTTCGGAGACGCCCAATTTCTGCCGGAGACAGTGCAGTGGAGAGGTGCTTCATACGGAAAAGCAATGTGGCACTATTGGATGCAGAATGAAGGGGTTTTCGGTGTTGCTTTGGGAGTATCGGCGTCGTTGATATTCCTGTTCGTATTGTTCGGGTCGATTTTGGAAAAATCCGGCGCAGGAAATTATTTCATTAAAGTGGCGTTTGCACTTTTAGGACATTTTCGCGGTGGACCAGCGAAAGCGGCAGTCTTGGCATCGGCAATGAGTGGACTGTACTCAGGTTCTTCCATTGCAAATACGGTTACAACAGGCACCTTTACAATTCCATTGATGAAACGTACTGGGCTATCGGCTGAGAAAGCCGGTGCGATTGAAGTTGCATCTTCTACCAATGGGCAACTGATGCCGCCAGTAATGGGGGCAGCTGCATTTCTGATCGCGGAATTCACGGGAATCAGTTATACAGAAATAATCAAGCACGCTTTGGTTCCAGCACTCGTCTCGTATATTGCACTAGTCTATATCGTACATCTTGAAGCCCTGAAACTGGACCTTAAAGGGTTGCCGAAACCACCTTCATCCCTAACATTTATGATGAAAATCATCGGATTTTTAGGCGGTTTCATCGGTATCGCTGTTCTAGGCCTGATTGTGTACTTTGGACTTGGCTGGATCAAAACTGCCTTCCCTTCGGCTGCATTTTCAATCGTTGTAGTTCTATGTGCTGGATTTTATCTGGGGTTGGTCTGGGTATCTTCAAAACGGCCGGATCTTGTAGTTGATCATCCGGATGCACCGATAACAGAGCTTCCAAGAGCCGGAGAAACCGCAATCATTGGACTCTATTATGTTTTACCGATCGTCATTCTGATCTGGTGCATTGTCATTGAAAGGCTTTCACCTGCATTTTCAGCATTCTGGGCAATGATCGCGATTACGATCGTTGCACTGACTCAGCATCCGATAAAGGCGTTCTTCAGGAATACAGGAAATTTTGATGCAGCATTCAGGAAAGGGCTAGTTGAGTGGAAGAATGGCATGATTGCCGGCTCCTCCAACATGGTCGCCATTGCGGTAGCGACGGGAGCTGCCGGAATTATTGTCGGCACGATTTCCCTGACCGGTGCACATCAGATTGTCGGTGAATTTGTGGAGTTCCTGTCCGGCGGGAGTCTGATCGCGATGTTGCTGCTAGTCGCACTCATGAGCCTGATTCTTGGAATGGGACTACCAACTACAGCAAATTACATCGTTGTCTCATCATTGATGGCACCTGTGATATTGTTGCTTGGCGCCCAGAACGGGCTAGTCGTTCCAGTGATCGCAGTACATTTGTTTGTTTTCTACTTCGGAATTCTTGCCGACGATACGCCGCCAGTTGGATTGGCAGCATTTGCGGCGGCAGCCATATCTAAAGGTGATCCAATAAAAACGGGCATTCAAGGATTTGCGTACGACATTCGTACTGCATTATTGCCATTCCTGTTTATCTTCAATACAGATTTACTGTTGATCAATGTTTCACCTACCAAAGCAATCTTCGTATTCATCATCGCGGTCATTGCAATGATGTTGTTTGCCTCAGCTACTCAAGGATTTTTGTTAGTAAAGAACAAAATTTGGGAATCCGCTGTTATGCTGCTGATCGCTTTCACTCTCTTCAGACCTGGATTCTGGTTAGATCAAATTCAACCGCCATTTGAGAATGTCGAGCCAACTAAAGTGTATGAGATTGTTAAGGATGTTCCTCAGAACGGCGTGATGACGATGGTCGTGAGCGGTCCCGATTTCGATTCCGGGGAGATTACCAGTACCACCATACTGATACCGCTTGGAGATTTGGCCGAAGCGGAGAAACGACTAACTGGTGCGGGACTTACGGTTATTGACGAAGATGGCCAGATACGAATTGAAGAGCCGTTCGTGGGAACGGACCTGTTTATCAAGATTGGCGATCTGTTTGACTACTATGCAGACGCACCGGTGATCATTGATCACATCAAGCAGCCAAGCGAACGGATGCCGAAGGAGTTGTTCTACATTCCGGCACTCATCGTACTGGCTGGCATTATTTTGGTCCAGTCGAGACGCAGAAAACACGCGGCTGTTGCTGCCTGAAATTCTGTTTTCAGGGTTGAGTACAGACCTGTACGCAATTGGGGTCGTATGCAACTATGAACAATGTATATGACAAATTCGCTCTGGAAAAACGATTGTCGGAATTCCCGCGCGTTTCTGAATTTGACGAGTATACCCCGATTGAATCCCTCCACAATTTGTCGAATGCGTGCGGAGGCACTCGCCTTTTCATCAAACGAGACGACTGCAATGGTCTCGCTTTTGGTGGTAATAAGGTCCGTCAGGTTGAGTATTATTTTGGTGATGCAGTTCGTGCAGGAGCGGATACGGTTCTGATTACAGGAGCGGTTCAATCAAATTTCGCCAGAATTACTGCTGCGCTCGCCGCCAAACTCGGCATGGAATGTCACGTCCAACTCGAATCAAGAGTTCGCAATCCTTCGGATAACTACACTTCATCAGGTAATGTTCTGTTGAATCGAATTTTCGGTGCGAAATTGCACTACTTTCCAGAAGGAGAGGACGAGCAAGGAGCAGACGCGAAGATTAGATCCATTGCAGAAGAACTGAAGTCAACCGGTCGCAAACCTTATGTAATCCCATTGGCTCCTGGACACAAGCCTCTTGGGGCACTGGGTTACGTACGGGCTGCAATCGAGATTGTGAAACAACTTCAGGACCGGCAGATTTCTATTGACGAGATCTTTGTTGCATCGGGCAGTGGCAACACACATGCTGGCCTTTTATTTGGACTCCAAGCACTCAATAGCACCATCAGAGTTGTTGGGGTATGCGTTCGACGCCCAAAAGAATTGCAGTTCAGTCGTATTCGCAATCGTTGCAGGGAGATCAGCGAGCTTTTGAAAATTGATTTGAAAGTAGATGATGAAGATATCGTTCTAACAGATGATTTTCTGGCACCAGGTTACGGCAAAGCAAGTCAGGAGGTTTGGGAGAGCATAAATTTCAGTGCGCAGAAAGAAGGACTCGTTCTGGATCCAACCTATACAGGCAAGACGATGTCGGCGTTTCTTGAATCTGCAAAGAGTGCACCTTCAAGCGCCAGCTTAATGTTTCTACACACTGGGGGTACTCCGAGTCTGTTCGCCTACCAAGAAGAATTGGAAAAATTTTCTCAGAAACTGGAGTGGAATTGTTGGGTAGCAGTTGATTTAACCGCAAAACTGGATCACTATTCAGAGACAGTACGGGTTCGATTTGAAGCTTTCCTGAGTTCGACGGTTAATTTTGTTAAGTCGTTGATTTCATCAAAATCCATTTCCCATCTAGGCACTACATTTCGCCACAACCACAGCACTAACAGACGAATGTCAAGTGCATACGGAGTTATTTATTTCCCAATCCCCATCAGAGCATAGAGTTTCTTTGAAATCGCATAAAGTTCATTCGGATCGCGGAATTGAATGAGTTTAAATATATGGCGACAGTGCTTCTCGAACGGCTCGAACAATAGCAACAGCATTTGGCGTATCAGAATGAACACATATGGTCTCTGCGCGTACCGAAATTTCCACCCCGGTGATACTGCGCGCCAGTCCTTCGGTGACGGCTCGAATCGCTCTGTCAGCCGCTACACTCGGCGGTACCACGTCATGTTCGCGCGTAATCAGTAAATTGCCTGATTCGTCATAGTCGAGGTCGGTGAAGAATTCAGCGCGAAACTCCAACCCACGCGCAGTATAAATTTCTTCATGAAGGGTTCCGGCCAATCCGAAGATGGGAACACGGAAATGCTCCCCAACGTCGGCAATTGCATGTGCGACATGCTCCTCGCGAGCTGCCATACTATACAGCGCACCATGGGGTTTCAGATGATTTAACGACACCCCAGCCACTGCTAGGAAACCACTTAAGGCGCCAATTTGGTAGATTACGATATTTGCCAACTCGTCTCGGTCAATGCGCATTTCCCTACGCCCGAATCCGGTCCTGTCAGGTAAGGAAAAATGCGCACCGATTTTTACGCCGTACTGTTTTGCAAGTTCCACCGTTCTTCGCATGTGATTTGGGTCAGAAGCATGAAATCCGCAGGCAATGTTCGCTTCAGTGATAAAGGGCATAAGTCCTTCATCGTCTCCCATTTTGTAGAGTCCGAAGCCTTCACCCATGTCGCAATTGATGTCTACAGTCATAAGCGTTTTTTTCCGTTTCAGGAATTCAATGAGGAGAATGCGAGATGAGTCTAGTCAGCAAAGACAGTAATTTCCAGCCATCCATCAAGGACTACAGTTGTTAATGGAATTCCACACTTGCGAGATTCACACCGTTTCCCAATTATTGAACGAATAAAGTTTAACCAAATATATTTTGAGAGACAGCATCGCGGTTGGTCGGCAATTACACTTGATTTTTGCCTGGTCGAAAAAATAACTTGATATTTAAAAACTCCAACACGATTAGTGCCGCCCCTACGCTAATACATGCATCAGCTATATTGAAGGTACTGTAATGCCACCCTCCATAGTGAAAGTCGAGAAAATCCACAACATGCCCATGCACGATGCGATCAGCAATGTTACCTAGTGCGCCACCCAAGATCAACCAGATCCCAGTTGCTGATTGACTACGACCGGGCCTCAACAACCACAGGGTATAGAACAATAGAAACAGAATAGCAATATTGGAATACAGGAATATTTTGTTCGCATCCAGCTCGGAATCAGCAAGGAACCCGAATGCAGCGCCCTTGTTGAAGGCGAGAATCAGATTGAAAAAGCCAGTGATGGCTACTGGATCGAGGGGCTCCATTGTTGTCAGAACGATCCACTTGCAAATCTGGTCCAATGCCAGAACCAGCAGCGCGATCATAATATGAACCATTAGAATCTGAAAGTCACTCCACCGATTTCCAGAATTGGTCATAGTTTGACTACCGCGAATTGCCAAACCTTTTCCGCCACGAATCTAAATTAGGCATACAACCTTTGTTCGCCGTCACCCGCAATATTCGTTACGCAACGCAAACAGATTTCAGGATGTTCGGGGTCGTTTCCAACATCAGGGGTTTGATGCCAGCATCGAATGCACTTGTCACTTGCCGATTTTCGGACCTGGATGAACAATCCCTTGATTTCAGATTGGCTAATCTCATCGTTCATCTCGTCTACTGGCAGAACCGACGCACTGGAAGTGATTGTGATAAATCTCAATTCGTCACCCAGCCGGTTCAACATTGAAAGCAATTCGTCCGAACAGTACAACGTGACTTCCGCCGCGAGGGATGACCCAATCACGTTCTGATTGCGACTGATTTCAAGATGTCGATTCACCTCCTCACGAACTGCGATAACCCGTTGCCAAAAATCCAAGTCCACTGATCCTTCATCGTCAGCAGATTCCGGCCAGCTTTCAAACCAAGTCGCTAACAGGACAGATTTTTCTCTTTCGCCGGGAACATGTCTCCAGATTTCCTCAGCAGTAAAGCTCAAAATTGGAGTCAACCAACGAACGAAAGCTTCCAAAATGTAATACATTGCGGTCTGTGCCGACAACCGACCAAGACTATTTCGGGGCATGGTATAGAGGCGATCCTTCAGAATATCCAAGTAAAATCCCCCCATTTCCACGATGCAAAATCGATGTATTTTCTGGCAGATCAGATGAAATCTGTAGTTGTTGTAAGCCTCTTTGATGTCATGCTGAAGTCGCATTGCAGTACGAACCGCCCATTGATCCAAATCAAGCATCTGGTCCCAGGTAACGCTAGCTTCAACTTCAAAATCATGCAGGTTTCCGACAAGAAACCGAGTTGTATTTCGAATGCGTCGATACAAATCTGTCGTTCGTGTCAGAATTTCCTGAGAAATACTCATCTCGGCTTCATATTCTGTTGATGCAACCCAAAGCCGTAAAACATCAGCACCCAGTTTTTCAATTATTTCCTGCGGGCCGATGATATTACCTACCGATTTTGACATCTTTCGACCCTCCCCATCAACTGTAAATCCATGTGTCAGCACGGATTTGTAGGGAGCGGTTCCCGTGATCGCTGCGCTTACGAGCAAACTTGATTGAAACCAGCCTCTGTGCTGGTCTGACCCTTCGAGATACATACTGGCCGGATTGATCATTTCGGAGTGATGATTCAATACGCTGTAGTGCGTTGCCCCAGAGTCAAACCAGACGTCCAGCACATCCGTGACCTTGTCGTAGCTAGTACTGTCGTCACCTATAATCTCAGAGTCATCCAGTTCAAACCATGCATCTACCCCGCCTTGTTCAACTTTCTTTGCAACCCGTTCAAATATTGGCAGGGTGTCTGGGTGCAGCTCTCCTGTTTCTTTGTGTGTGTAGAGTGTAAGTGGAGTCCCCCAGACTCGCTGTCGCGACAGGCACCAGTCAGGACGGTTTCTAACCATTCCATCCATTCTTGCTTCGCCCCACTCCGGTACCCACTGAACTTTCTTGACTGCTTCCAACGCGGTGTTTCGCAGTCCAGTTCGATCCATGCTCACAAACCATTGTGGAGTTGCACGAAAAATGATTGGCGATTTATGACGCCAGCAGTGCGCGTAACTGTGTTCAATTTCATCGTTGCCGAGCAGGTCTCCGCGTGAACGAAGCAAATCGATCAGCACATCCCCCGCTTCATCGACAAAAAGTCCACCAACATGAGGGGTATCCTGCACAAACGCACCATTCGGACCGACTGGATTGACAATTTCCAACCCGTACTCTTTGCCTAACTCAAAGTCTTCCTGTCCATGACCGGGTGCGGTATGCACCAGACCCGTTCCTGCATCTAGTGTAACGTGCTCGCTAGGAATCATCGGAACCACAAGGTCTTCTTTTTGAAGCGGGTGACCAAATAACAGTCCAAGCATTTCTCGCCCACTGGCTTTTCCGACTACTTCGTAATCTCCGATTCCGTAACGCAGCATGCACGATTTAACAAGTTCTTCAGCAATGATTAGATACTCTTCTTGTTTGCCATTGATTGAATGCTTAACAAGGCTGTAGGTAAATTCCGAGTGTACTGCGATCGCTCGATTGGCTGGTAGTGTCCAAGGGGTTGTAGTCCAGATTACGGCATTCACAGCGCAATCTCCAACAGCTGGATTCAGATCAAAGACATCCAGCACAGCATCCGGATTTTTTGCTGCCATGCGAACGTCAATCGACTTGGACTTCTTGTCAAAATACTCAACCTCCGCTTCAGCAAGTGCCGATGCACAGTCAGCACACCAGTAAACAGTCATCAGGTCGTGCATCATATGCCCATTCTTCATGATTTGTGCTAGAGCTCGAATGCCGTTTGCCTCGGTCTCGAAATTCATTGTCAGATACGGGTTGAACCAATCTCCAATTACACCCATACGAATGAAGCCGGTTCTCTGTACATCGATTTGTTCGGAAGCAAATTTACGACACGCCTTGCGGAATTCACCGGGGTTTTGACGATACACGTCTCGACCTAACTTCTTTTCAATCTCGTGCTCAATCGGAAGCCCATGACAATCCCAGCCCGGAACATATGGCGAATCGTAACCCGACAAAGTCTTGGATTTGACGATGACATCCTTCAAAATCTTGTTGACTGCATGGCCAATATGTAAAGCACCGTTTGCATAAGGGGGCCCGTCGTGCAGTACCCACTTCTCTTTGCCCTGCCCTGCTTTTCGCAATTTTTGATAAATATCAATTTCATTCCAGAAATCTAGAATGTCAGGTTCCCGCTGTGCCAGGTTCGCGCGCATGGGGAAGTCTGTTTTAGGGAGATTTATGGTGTCTTTATAGTTGGTCATACTTTGCCGAAATTGGTACGTGTACCTTTAATAAAAACGAATGGAAATGCCAGATTCAGACAGTAGTTCAGCCAAATTGCCTGAATTCACGGAATTACGTGTCCAATCCCATGTATTGTAATTGATTGAATGATCTATTTGCGGTGGGGCAGAGTCACGAAGCACAGCGAGAGTGCTTGTGTCGGAAATACTCCCGGGTTCTGATAATATCCTGATGTACCTGTTCGCACATGGTTTCGATCGAAGAAAACTTCACCTCGTCACGAAGTTTCTTTAGAAAGCGAACCTGAATCCGCTGACCGTAAAGATCCGAGCTGAAATCCAGTAAATGCACTTCAAGGACGTTTGTCGTTCCACCAATCGTCGGCCGCGTACCAAGACTGGCGACGGCAGGCCAAGTGCTGTCGTCACTCAGATTGACTTCAACTACAAGAATTCCGGTTAGGGCGGGTTTATGAATTTTCATTTGAACATTTGCTGTTGCAAACCCCCACTTTGATCCGTTTCCGTCACCGCGAACCACGCGACCTGAAATCGAGTAATCCCGCCCGAGCAATCGACTTGCCTGAATGAGATTGCCGGCAGCAAGACACTCCCGAATTCGAGTACTGCTGACTCGCTCATCGCCAACTGTAAAAGATTTTGTTCTCTCCACTTCCAAACCATGGCGCTTACCAATTTTGCACAGCATCTCGAAATTTCCCCGTCGATTTCTACCGAATCGAAAATCATCTCCGACGACTATATGACGAACTCCAAGTTTCTGAACTAATAGATTTTCAACGAAATCTTCCGGCTCGGTATTGGCCAGAGTGTGATTAAAGCGAAGACAGCAGAATCGATCAACATGCAGTTTGCTCAGTGCCTCCAGTTTCTCTCGTACTGACATGAGCCGCGGCGGTGCAACATCGGGAACGAAAAATTCCAGCGGGTGAGGTTCGAAGCTGACAATTGTAACGGGGAGCTTCAACTCTCTGCCTTTCTTCGCCAAGGACTGAATGACTTGACGATGGCCGGGATGCACGCCATCGTAATTGCCGACGGAAGCAACGCATCCGTGATGACGCAGAGCGATATTGTGTTCTCCACGAATGAATTCCATCAATTCAAACCTTGAGTTTGATAACGACGCAACGAAAATGAAAGTGAGTCAAGCCCAGTCTGGACTTGTTTCTTCGATAACTTCGGTAATTGGTTGACGGGCGGCGAAGCCACCGGTGTAGCAGTGGAAGTAGGCTATTTCAAGCTCGGGGTATTTCCAGCACAGATAACCGTCTCCGGTATCGAAATCGACCAGCCACAACCCTTTGACAACCAGCCCCAGTCGTTCCATCTTGGATATCCACTTTCTCACGATTGCTTCATATTTCTGTTCAACCGAAACCACTCGCGGATCGCTGGGCAGCAGGTTTTGCAATTTTTTCTTCATCACCTGCAATTCAATGTGAGCTTCAGCGGTAATCTTCTTAACCAAAGGCAAGGTTTCTTTGGCTTCTGCCAAGGTGAAAAATCGAGGGGAATCGGGGGAGCCGATCTGAACGACATTGGATGCTGCAATACTCATTTATTTACAAATTGCCTGATTTTGATTCCAAAAATCACTAACAACACACTATAAATCACCGCACCCGTGAAAATATACAAAAATAACCAAAATATTCTCCCCTGAATACCAATTGCAAACCACTCTGTCAATGTCGGAGTTATCCATCCAAGAGTGCCTCCCATTATAAGCGAGGCACCGATGGTGCGGGCAAGAAACGCAAGCCAGCCGAGCTGAGGTGAGAAAGTCTTTTCTCTGATCAACCAATACAGCAATAGACCGGCATTCACAAAGGCTGATACAGAAATGGCCAGTGCCAGGCCAACATGCTTAAGCGGGAAAACAAGCACGATTGCGAGTCCGATATTGACAAACATTGCAATCACTCCTGCACGAACCGGAGTTTTTGTGTCGTTTCGGGCAAAAAATCCAGGTGAGAGCACACGGATTGCTACTAAAGCCACTAACCCGACGGAAAATGCAATCAACGCTCGTGAAGACATGACTACGTCGTTCTCCGTGAAAGCTCCGTGAAAAAAGAGCGTAGCCATGATTATGTCTGAAAGTGCAATCAACCCTACGGTTGCGGGGATTGATATCAATAGGCTCAACCGTAATCCCCAATCCAGCAACCTTGAAAACTCGGCACTCGCGACCTGAGCATGCTCCTTGGATAGTCGCGGCAGAATAACTGAACCGAGTGCAACACCGAAAACTCCAAGAGGAAATTCCATGAGTCGGTCCGAGTAGTAGAGCCAGGACACACTGCCGGTAACAAGAAAGGAAGCGATAAAAGTGTTAATAATTAGATTGATCTGTGCCACGGAGGCTCCAAATATCGACGGAAGCATGAGGCGGTAGACTTCTTTGGCACCTTCTTCCGCTTCTCCTTTTTGTTTTCGTTTCAATCGCGGCCTAGGAACCGTATTGATTCTTGCTAGAAATGGAATCTGAAAAAGCAGTTGTATAACTCCAGCGACAAAGACGCCGATAGACAGGGCAACTGCCGCATTTTCGGTCAAACCTGTAATCCACAGTGCAGCAGCAATTAAAGCCACATTGAGCAGAATTGGCGTCGCAGCGGGTGCGGCAAACCGTTCATGGGTATTCAAAATTGCGCCGCATAACGCGACCAGACAGATAAAGAACACGTACGGAAAGGTGATTCGCAAACTGTCTACTGTTGTCTGGAATTTGATAGGGTCGGTTCGAAACCCTGGTGCAAGCACTGAAACCAGAATTGGCGCAAAAATGACGCCAATAAGCGTCAGCGTCAGCAATGCCAGTGCAAGTCGACCACTCACCAAGTCAATGAAACCACGAACTTCGGCTGCGGGCACCGACATTTTCTTCTGCGTGTAGACTGGAATAAAAGCAGCCGAGAATGCGCCTTCACCAAATATTCGTCGAAAAAAATTCGGAATTCGAAAGGCAACAAAAAATGCATCAGCAACAATAGTACTGCCGATAATCTGCGCAAAAATGATATCTCGAATCAGTCCCGTAATCCGAGATACAACGGTGACTGAACCGAAAGCCACTGTCGATTTCAGCAGTGCTTTTGTGCCTTTTGCCTCAGTTGGTTGCTGCGACTCAAGTTTGGTATTCATCAAGTTCGAGAATCCACGCCAAAAGATGTCCAGTCAATAAATTTAGCAATATTTGAGGAAATGAAAATCATATTGATTAAACATTACCATAACATTGAAGCCAGCCAATCCACGATGAAAACCTTGTCGCGAATGTTCCCCGACTTCGGGTCATAATCAAATTCAGCAGAAAGCTGAACTTGCGTTGGTTGGCCTGTTCACAAATTTCCGGGGTTTCAGTTGAGTCCGTATAGTTTACGCATTTGGGTGGAAAACTCTTTCTCTCCTCCGTAGCTAGGATGTCGAACCGGACATAATTCCAAATTTCCGCAAATATCTCCAGCAACTGAAGCCGCATCTTTACCGATTGGAATAAGTCTTTGCGGTTTCAACAAATCAATAAGTTGGACAAGCAGTTGTCTGCCTGTTGTTCGTTCGTGTGAGTTGTGTGGTCGATTGGTGAAAGGTCTGCCAACGATGTGTGGATGCAACGGAAAAACATTCCAGAGAAAGATTCTAGTGTTGATTTGATCCAAATTGTTCCAGATGATTGTTGCGGTTCTTTCAGAAACAGCCTCTCCTACAGTCGATCTTTCAGCAGCGATGTTCCAGCGTTTAGCATGAACTGGCAGTCGTTCATCGTCTGTAAATGCAAGTCCGGTTCGTCTTCCGCCTCGGTATCCTAGATCGCGTCCAATCCACAGGGAATCCACCTCCGACTCAACCGCAGCTTCCAGTATTTTGTACAGCAAATCACTCCGGCGGGCCGGCGCATTATCACGATCGTGTACTGCGCAGCGATCCGAGTAAGGATTGAAGCTGTTAGGGAATTTGAGGTGTTGTAATTCTCTCACAAACTTGCTGGGCGTCGTCTTCATCTTGTGCTGACCACAACAGCTGTGCAATCTTTGTCTATCACGCACTTCTAACAGAAAATGAGGAGGATTGATGGCTTGTTCGACTGTTGGAAACTCCTAACTCCCAAATTTTTCTGCAAATTAGAAAATAATTTCACAGATTTGCCGTACACTATTGACAACGAGCGCATAAAATAGCATATTTGCCGCTTTATTTGTAATCACACAACCATTGAAGGAATAAAGACCGTTGGCTAACTCACCCCAAGCTCGAAAAAGAGCCAGACAAAATATAAAACGACGCGCTCGAAACATGAGTGAACGCGCATCTGTTCGTACCTATATCAAGAAATTTTACAAAGCTCTCGAATCGAAAGACCTCGATACATCTCAGGAATCATTTCGAGTAGCCTGTTCAAAGATTGATCGTAGCGCCCAAAAAGGCTTGCAACATCAAAACAAAGCAGCGCGGCTGAAAAGCCGAATGAACGCAAGATTGAAAGAACTCGCAACTGCCGCTGCATCAACCGCAGCAGGATAGGGAACATTCCCGAAGTTCTCACAAAACTACGGAGAACTAGTTTCCTCCGCCGTAGATGTAGGTAGGCAGCCACAACGCAATTTGTGGGAATGAAATGATCAAGGTGAGGCCAATCAGTTGCAGCCCCATTAACTGCATCATGCCGAGATAAATGTCTTTCAGGTCCCATTCCGGGGCCACGCCCTTGAGAAAATAAGCCGACAATGCAACCGGCGGCGATAACCAGGCAGTCTGTAAATTCACCGCGACCAGTCATCACATGATCACCATATTGTCCCGGTGAATCAGTTCGTGATCACGGACATAGCCTAGTATGTTTTCAATGCGATCGGTGCGGCGCCCTTTGATACTATTCGCCTCGTCGGAGTCGTAGTTGATCAATCCCCTGGCAATCTCTCTTGACTCCGAATTCAGGCACACCACCAGATCGCCTCTCTTGAAATTTCCATCGACCTGTCGAACACCGACTGGCAGAAGACTTCCTCCCTGTTCCAGCAAAGCACTTACTGCTCCCTGATCAAGATGCAGCTTGCCTGCAATGCGTAACCGACCGGCAAGCCATTGCTTGTGTGAGGTGATGCGCCCGCTCTGCGATAACAAAAGCGTACCATCGAATTCACCCGAATGAATTTTTTGAAGTTGGTTGCGTTCCAGTCCCGAAGCTATCACCGTTGCCGCACCTGATCGCGCTGCTTTGCGCGCCGCTTCGAGTTTTGTCAGCATGCCACCTCTTCCATATTGACTGCCGGGTCCGGCTACAGCATCTAGAGATTCGTCGTGAGTCTGTGCCTCGCGAATCAAGTTGGCGGCAGGATTTATACGCGGATCTTCGTCATACAGACCCGCCTGATCCGTCAAAATCACCAGAAGATCAGCATCTACGATATTAGTCACCAATCCCGCAAGATTGTCGTTGTCTCCAAACTTGATTTCGTCTGTAGTCACCGTATCATTTTCATTCACGACTGGAACGATATTCATCTCCAACAACGTCCGCAACGTGTTGCGAGCATTGAGATAGCGGGTGCGATTGGAAAGATCTGCATTGGTTAGCAGCACTTGCGCCGTCTGGTAGTTAAATTGTTCAAATGCAGTTTCGTAGGTACGAACCAGACCCATCTGTCCAACTGCAGCCGCTACCTGAAGCAGATGAACTTCATGAGGGCGCTCTTTCCAGCCAAGCCGTTTCATACCCTCCACAATAGATCCAGAGGATACCAGCACAATTTCCAAGCCCTGGTCTTTCAGCGATGCAATCTGACTCGCCCACGAGCGAATTCGATCTACATTAATTCCAGACTCGACATTGGTGATCAGTGAGCTGCCGACTTTTACAACCCAGCGTCTTGCTTTACTACAGTCAAATTGCTGGGTCATGTCAGTAGCATTTCCTCAGTTTCGAATTCTTGCGCCTCAGCCGGATTGTTCTCCAGCCAGGTCATTGCCATGCCAGCCAACCTCTTGCACCCCTCCCCGGTAATTGCGGATACGGCAAAACACTCTCCGCTCCAGCCAGTTTGTTCCACGATTTTCTTCATTCTTTGTTCAACATCTTGTACGGACAATAAATCAATCTTGTTCAGAACTAGCCAGCGCGGTCTCGATCGCAATGCCTCATCGAATTCACCCAACTCATTTTCGATTGTCGTAATGGAATTCACGAGTGCTTCGAGGTCGTCCGATTCGGCGATGTCTACAAAGTGAAACAGCAATCTCGTGTGTCGAAGATGTTTCAGAAACCGAATTCCCAAACCACTGCCGGAGGATGCCCCTTCAATCAATCCAGGAATATCCGCGATCGTATAACTTCGGCCACGATCTAGCGATGCAACGCCGAGAGACGGCTTGAGCGTGGTAAATGGGTACGGTGCAGTTTTGGGCGTCGCGTTGGTAACTTTTCTGATAAACGAAGACTTGCCAGCGTTTGGCAAACCGACCAGCCCGACATCAGCTAGTAGCCGAAGTTCAAGTCGCAACATTCTCGTTTCACCCGGCTTGCCGGGTATGGTTTTACGCGGTGTGCGATTGGTACTGGATTTGAAGCGGGCGTTGCCCAATCCATTGGCACCGCCTTTCGCAACCAGTACACTCTCGTTCGGCTTCTTGATATCCTCAATCAACTCCCGTGTTTCGGCATCAAACACCATGGTACCGACCGGAACCGGAATCGGCAAATCCTTTCCGTCTCGCCCAGTACTGTCGCGACCGCTGCCGGGGCGACCGTTTTCCGCCTGATAGACTCGTTCAAACTGAAAATCAACCAGCGTGTTCAAATGAGAGTCTGAAATCAGATAAATGCTGCCGCCCTTGCCGCCATCACCACCGTCCGGGCCACCGCGGGGGACATTCTTTTCACGTCTGAACGACAGACATCCAGCTCCGCCGTGTCCGGCAGCAACGTTGATTTGTGCTTCGTCAACAAACAACTGCGCGCACCTTTGATTGAAAGACGCGTACGACCGCTCTTAATTGGAATTCGACCGACACTAAATCGGTCTTTAGAGGATTGCTATACAGATATGACGGTAACGGTTTTTTTGCGCATCGGGCCCTTCACCTCAAACTTCACATTTCCGTCCGCTGTCGCAAACAATGTGTAGTCCTTGCCCATCCCGACATTGGGTCCCGGGTGAAATGTACTGCCTCGCTGCCGAACAATGATATTGCCGGATCGAACTGCTTCACCACCGTAACGTTTGACTCCCAATCGCTTGGAGACTGAATCGCGTCCATTTCTGGAACTGCCGCCCGCTTTCTTGTGTGCCATGACTGATCTACCTCAAACCCGATGATATGTTCGTTTTAGCTTTCGTCTGAATCAGTATCTTCTACTGCTGTGGCCACTTCTTCTTCGGCTGCAGCAGGTGTTGTGTCCTCTACCAAATTGTTGCCTATACTTACAATCTGAAGTTCGGTGTAGCCCTGCCTGTGTCCCTGGGTTCTGCGATAATTTTTTCGACGTTTCATTTTGATCACGCGAATTTTGTCGCCTCGACCGTGGTCCAGAACTTTTCCGATTACCGGCATGCTTTCGACATGCGGAGTTCCGACTAGCGTTTCGTTATCTCCTGCGACAAGTAAAACGTTGTCGAACTGGAAGTTTTCCCCGACTTCGGCCTTGAGTTTTTCCACGCGGATTTTTGTTCCTGGTTCGACTCGAACCTGTTTCCCGCCGGTTTCAATGATTGCGTACATAGCGAACTTTAATATTCTTTAGAGGATTTTCAGACGTAAAAAATGTGAAGCATCAGATGATACTAATTTCATTCAGCACCGTCAATTTTTTTAAGTAAATTTTGAATGGAATATGAAAAGAATTGAGCAATCAGGAAAATTCGCCCACATTGCCCATATTACAGTATAGCAGGTACAGAATTACAACGGATTGCGGATACTGAGAACTCACTTACCTCTAACATTTCATCGGCAAGAACAATTCGGAACTGGTTATATTCCCTATAATGGAACAAAAAGGGAATGGAAAATTGCTTTCCAGAAATTGAAAATGGCGGGGACGATTCGCTACTGCCGTGACGATAGGTTGTGAACCCGGTCAGGTCCGGAAGGAAGCAGCCGTAACAGCTGATGCGGGCACTGCGATTCAGCGGGTCGAAACCGCCTCCATTCAAACCTGCATACAAAGGGGATTTCCGTAGTTCGGAGAAAATCGAGATTGAGCTACCTTGTTCTAGCCAGAAAATGGCGCCCAAAGCGCTTTGAAGAAGTAGTCGGTCAGGATCACGTCGTTCGTACCCTCGCACATGCACTCGACAATGAAAGGCTGCATCACGCGTACCTGTTCACTGGAACTCGCGGCGTCGGCAAGACGACACTGGCGCGTATACTGGCGAAAGCACTGAACTGTCAACGGGGCGTCAGTTCCAAACCCTGCAATCAATGCAATACCTGCATGGAGATAGACGAGGGGAGGTTCATTGATCTGATCGAAGTCGATGCTGCATCCAAAACCAAAGTTGAAGATACCCGCACTCTTCTGGAGAGTGTCCCCTACAGAGCGACTTCTGGTCGATACAAGGTCTATCTGATCGACGAAATTCACATGCTTTCAGGGCACAGTTTCAATGCACTACTGAAAACACTTGAGGAACCGCCCGAACACGTGAAGTTTCTGATGGCGACAACTGATCCCCAAAAACTGCCCGTAACTGTTTTATCGCGCTGCATCCAGTTCAATCTCAGAGCCATGGATACCGATGAAATCAGTAGTCAGCTTGAAAAAATTCTTCAGCAGGAAAACATCGAATTCGAGCCAGCCGCACTCAGCGGAATTGCCAGACAGTCCAGAGGCAGCATGCGCGACGGTCTCAGCATTCTTGACCAGGCCATCTCCTATACCCACGGCAATCTGCTCGAAGCGCCAGTACGCGAAATGCTAGGCATGATATCGCAGGAATATCTGCAGTCACTTCTCACGGCACTCGCAAATCAGCAGGCCGATACAGTCCTCAGTACCATTGAGAATATGTGCGAGCGTTCGGTAAATTTTGAAAGTGCGTTAGACGAGATGCTGCTCAAGCTGCATGACCTTTCCCTGCTGAAGATCGCGCCATCTGTGGTGAAAGCCAAAGAACATGACATCAAGGATTTATTGGAACTGGACCCGTTGCTTTCAGCGGAAGAAATTCAGTTGTATTACCAGATTGGACTCATTGGAAAACG
>JAKZRU010000032.1:0-23740 GCA_047517965.1 Gammaproteobacteria bacterium
AGTGCGAGTCCAAATGCGTACGGAGCAATTTTAAATTTCGGTTTCTTGGGTTTCGTTTCAATCTGTTGCGCAATTTGCACATCCGATTTCGATGCTTCCTTCAACTTCGCAGGTGGAGGCTCCTTTTGAGGAGGTGGCCAGGTAACTTCGCCATCTTTCACGACGGTCGCCCCGCGAATTACCTCATCTTCCATGTTTAGGTGAATTTCTCCGTCTTGATCTGGACACAAATCATCTAAGAAATTCCGAACATTGGAAGCATACAGCTGACTGGATTGCGTCGGTAATCTGCTCGGCAAATCCGTGTAACCGATAATCTTGACCCC
Source organism: Gammaproteobacteria bacterium (assembly GCA_047517965.1). Lineage (GTDB taxonomy): Bacteria > Pseudomonadota > Gammaproteobacteria > Arenicellales > JAJDZL01 > JAJDZL01. The sequence continues at coordinate 327 of JAKZRU010000032.1, forward strand.
TTGCTCATCTACCACTGAGTCAGGTTGCGTCAGTTCGCAGTTTCCTCCTTGTTCAGCAGCAAGATCAACCACTACACTTCCTGGCTTCATTGATTTCACCATCTCCGCGGTAATCAATTTTGGGGCAGGGCGACCCGGTATCAGCGCAGTTGTAATGATGATGTCAACTTCTTTGGCCTGTGCTGCAAAAAGTGCCATTTCAGCATCAATGAACTCTTTACTCATTACTTTGGCGTAGCCACCCGCACCGGAACCTTCTTCTTCAAATTCCAGCTCAAGAAACTCGGCACCCATGCTTTCGACTTGTTCCTTGACTTCCGGGCGAGTATCAAATGCACGAACAATCGCCCCCAGGCTCATTGCAGTACCAATTGCAGAAAGACCTGCGACACCGGCTCCGATGATCATAATTTTGGCAGGAGGAATGCTGCCGGCTGCAGTGATCTGTCCTCCAAAAAAGCGCCCAAATTGATGCATGGCTTCTACTACTGCACGATATCCGGCAACGTTCGCCATAGACGATAGTGCATCAAGTTTCTGCGCTCTGGAGATGCGTGGAACTGCGTCCATCGAAATGGCATTAACGCCTTTTTCAGCAAGACTTTCCAGAAGTTCGGGATTTTGTGCAGGCCAAAGGAACGCAATCAGATATTGCCCCTCTGAGAGTAAAGCCAATTCATTGTAATTTTCACTTTGCTCGGGTGCTCGAACTTTCACTATAAGGTCTGAATCATTCCATACAGAACTGCCACTTGGCAAAACTTGAGAGCCCGAATTTTGATAGCTAGAATCGTTATAATTAGCAGATTCACCAGCTCCGGATTCAACCAGAACTTCAAATCCCTTTTTTAACAAGGCTGGAACGATTTCAGGCGTTATTGCTACGCGTCGCTCGTTGAGGTGAATTTCTTTTGGTATACCAATTTTCATGATGCTGTAAAGATTGTAATCCGTTCGCGGACCTCCGCACATCGTGAGCGGAATTGCTTTTCTATTATATATAGACGATTTGCGAGTGCTTGCAACTGATTAATCTTTGAAACGGCTATATCAAGAAATATTGCAGATACAATAATGAATCAACTTTCTACATAGGAACTCGAAATGGATACAGGCTCAACAGTCGAACAATTGACAGACATCAAAGATCGCGTGAATTCGTTACGGAGGTTTCTTTGACGTTCCAGGCAAGGAACAACGTCTGCAGCAAATTATTCAATTATTAGAGGATCCCAAAATCTGGGATGATTTGGAAAGAAGTCAGGATCTTAATCGCGAAAGAGTCGCCCTTGAACGGTCGTTGAAACCAATCCTTTCTCTGTCCGTCACCGTATCTGATTCACTTGAATTTGCTGACCTTGCAGTTCAGGAAAATGATCTCGAGACACTTGAGTTGGTTGCCGAAGAATTAATGGACTTCCAGAAGGTTGTTGAAGAGCTTGAGTTCACGAGCATTTTCAGTCGAAAATTGGATTCAGCCAATGCATTCGTTGATATTAAACCGGGTTCTGGCGGAACTGAAGCACAGGATTGGGCCGAAATGCTTTTCAAAATGTACGACCATTGGGCCGTCAAAAAAGGATTTGAAGTTGAAATTGTCGATTACTCGCCAGGAGACGTTGCTGGCCTCAAGAACGCGACACTAAAGCTGATCGGGGATTATGCATTCGGCTGGATTCGCACGGAGAATGGAATTCATAGACTGGTACGAAAATCTCCTTTTGATTCAGGACAGCGGCGCCACACTTCATTTGCATCTGTATTTGCTTACCCGGAAATTGACAAACGCATAGAAATAGAAATCGACCCAGGGGATTTGCGCATTGATACTTATCGTGCCAGTGGAGCAGGGGGTCAACATGTCAATAGAACAGATTCTGCGGTTCGTATTACTCACAAACCATCTGGGGTAGTCGTTCAATGTCAGAACGAACGATCACAACATAGAAACAAAGCTGAAGCGATGTCTATGTTACGAGCTCGATTGTATGAATTGGAGCAGCAGAAGAGCGATGATGAGCGTAAAAAAATCGAAGATTCCAAGCCAGATATTTCCTGGGGCAATCAGATTAGATCCTACGTATTGGATCAGTCTAGAATCAAGGACATTCGCACCGGTGTTGAAACCGGCAATGTTAATGCAGTGCTGCTAGGCGATCTGGATATGTTTATTGAAGCCAGCTTGAAAGCAGGCTTGTAGAGAAATGTCTAACGAAAACGAACAAACTGCCATACGAAAACAGAAGCTTGCATCTCTGCGGGCACAAGGACAGGCTTATCCGAATGATTTTCGGCCAACTGCTCTGGCAAAAGAACTGCACGATCGCTTTAGCGATCAAGATGCCGAATCCATTAAAGAAGAGAATTTTGCAGCCGTACTTGCTGGCCGTTTAATGAATCGCCGGAAGATGGGTAAAGTCACGTTCGCTGATTTACAGGATTCATCGGGGAAGATTCAACTATTTGTTCGACTGAATACGGTTGAAAAAGATCCATATGAGATTTTTCAAGGATTTGATATAGGCGACATAATCGGCGTTAGCGGAAACTTATTTCGAACTAGAACTGGCGAATTGAGCATTGCAGTTGAAAAATTTCGTATCCTTGTAAAATCGCTTAAGCCATTTCCAGAAAAATTCCATGGGTTGGCGGATCAGGAACTTCGCTATAGGCAACGCTACTTGGACTTGATCATAAACCAAGACGTAAAGGAAACATTTCAAATACGCTCTAGTGTTGTCCAGTGCATTCGTAAATTTATGGATGAACACGGGTTCCTTGAAGTAGAAACACCCATGATGCATTCGATACCTGGAGGCGCAATCGCGAGACCTTTTGTTACCCATCACAACGCCCTGTCTCTCGATATGTATCTCAGAATCGCTCCGGAACTTTTCCTGAAACGTTTGGTTGTCGGCGGGTTTGAACGAGTTTATGAAATAAACCGAAATTTTCGTAATGAAGGGGTGAGTACCCAACACAACCCTGAATTTACCATGCTTGAGTTCTATCAAGCCTATGCCGACTATCAGGATTTCATGGAGTTCACCGAACGGATGTTCGAGCAACTGACCTCCAGAGTGTGCAAATCGTCGACCATTCAATTTGCGGGTCAGGAGATTAGTCTTTGCCCTCCATTTCATCGCATCTCTCTATCTGATGCAGTGCTGAAACACAATTCAACTTTGGTCGAACAAGATCTGAATAATGGCCAAAAACTCCACAACTATCTACATAGTATAGGTGGACAGCCACAACAGACTTGGGGAACCGGTAAACTGCTTTTTGAGGTATTCGAGAGAACTGTTGAACACAAGCTGATAGAGCCGACTTTCATCACGCACTATCCGGTTGAGGTTTCTCCACTTTCTCGAGTAAGTGAAGCTCAGCCAGACATTACTGATAGATTTGAGTTATTTGTGGGCGGTATGGAAATCGCCAACGGATTTTCGGAATTGAACGATCCTGAAGATCAAGCGCAGAGGTTTCGAAATCAAATTGTTCAAAGAGAATCTGGCGATGAGGAGGCGATGCACTTCGACGAGGATTACATTCGAGCATTAGAGTATGGATTGCCGCCTAGCGCGGGTGAAGGTGTAGGAATTGATCGTCTGGTCATGCTGTTATCGAATCGATCTTCAATTCGCGATGTGATCCTGTTCCCTTACCTTAAACCATCCGGTAGATAGTGAATGATCCGACCATTCGAGCTGTTTATCGGTTTTCGCTATATTCGGGCGAAGCGTAGAAATCGCTTCATTTCATTCATCACTGGGACATCTATACTGGGCATTATCATCGGAGTCTGGGCACTGATTTCGGTACTATCCGTAATGAACGGATTTGAAAGAGAATTGAAGGAAAGAATTCTGACAGTAGCATCTCATGTGCGAATCAGCGGCAATCAAGGCTGGCTCGATGACTGGCAAGATGTCATGTCGCAGATTGGTGGCAACTCGAATGTTGAAGCTCAGGCGCCTTATATTCTCAGTCATGGGATGCTGAAGAAAGAAAATTTAGTGAGCCCAGCGATCATTCGTGGAATTGAACCTGAACTTGAATCAACCGTGTCTTCTTTCGCAGAAAGTATGATCAGCGGCAGGCTGGATGCTCTTGAACCAGGTAAGTTTGGCATCATTCTCGGTGAAGATCTGGCGTCCAGAATCGGTGGAGTCAATGTTGGTGATAAAGTCATATTAATTAGTACCAGAGGGCGATCGACACCTGCCGGTCTATTGCCACGGCTTAAACGGTTTACCGTAGTCGGAATCTTCAACTTGAACTTCTATGAATACGACAACGGTCTGGCATTAACCCATCTCAATGATCTTGCAAAACTGCAGCGAGTCGGGAATTCAGTCTCTGGTCTTCGCCTGAAAACCAATGAAGTATTCGATACTCCTCTAATCTCACGAGAATTGCGTCAAACTCTCGGTACAAATTATTCAGTCATGGATTGGACTAGCGAATATTCAAACCTTTTTGAAGCACTGAAGATTGAACGCCGCGTCATGTTTATCATTCTTTTGCTAATTGTTGCAGTAGCGGCTTTCAATATTGTGTCAACACTGGTGATGCTGGTTTCAGACAAGAATACCGATATCGCGGTGCTACGCACAATCGGCGTTACTCCGAAGAGCATAATGGCAATTTTCATCGTGCATGGTGCGGTAATTGGGGTAATCGGAACCATCATTGGTACCATCACTGGAGTGATCACCGGATTTAATCTGGAAACACTCATTCCTTGGGCAGAACAGCTATTCGGTACCCAATTTTTCCCCGATGAAATTTACATCATAACAAAATTTCCAGCACAACTTGTTTGGGATGATGTAATCAAGATCGCCACCGCGTCTTTATTGCTTAGTTTTCTGGCTACGATTTACCCAGCCTGGCGAGCGTCCAAGGTACAACCAGCGGATGCATTACGTTATGACTGAAATCATCCTGAAAGCTGAGTCGTTGACAAAAATCTACCGACAAGGTAATCTTGAGGTGCCTGTACTAGATGAAATCAATCTGCAAGTGCACAAAGGCGAGCAACTTGCAGTGGTCGGTTCCTCTGGAACCGGAAAAAGCACATTACTTCACTTGCTAGCCGGGCTTGATGTTCCTACCGGTGGCGCGGTTTACTTGAATGGAAAAAACCTGTCTACTCTGAATGAATCCCAACGAGGAACATTACGCAACGAAACACTCGGATTTGTCTACCAGTTCCATCATCTGTTGCCAGAATTCACTACGCTTGAAAACGTTATGATTCCACTCATAGTGAGGCGTCTGCCGACTAAAAAAATTAAAGAGGAGGCGATGAGTTTGTTGGAAAAAGTCGGATTATCTCATCGAATGGAACACAAGCCTGGTGAGCTGTCTGGAGGTGAGCGCCAGCGAGCGGCAATTGCGAGAGCCTTGATTGTGAAGCCCTTGTGTCTGCTTGCGGATGAACCTACCGGAAATATCGACCGTCACAATGCCAGAACTGTTCAGGAACTTATGATGAATCTCGACAGGGACATGCAAGTGAGTTTGATTGTCGCTACGCATGACCTGCAACTTGCTTCGTCCATGAATAGAGTACTAAAACTGGAAGACGGCATGCTGAAAGAAGCCGTTTAGCACCTAGCAGTGAACGATTACCTGGGAAAATTCCTCAATGGTTTGAACATCCACCTGGCTAACAGTCAATTTCTTTACATCAACGATTTGAAAATCCAGCTGCAAGCGAAACTCAAAATCAGACAGAAATTTATTAAATAAATCGCCGCCACTAGTACCTAGTGCAAAATAGGAATCGTCCTCCTGCTTGTATTCAAGGTTAATGGTTGCCAGTGGCTGAGGGGCAGGGCCACCGATGACTTGAGCGCCTTTTGCTGGATCATAAACACTGCGTTCTGAACAGCAGTAAATTATTTTTTCTCTTTCCTGCCGATTACGATTTCCATCAAAGTAGACAACTTTGGAATGGCGATAATTGAGAAAGCTCGCAGACTTTGCTGGATACGTCATTCTATGTGCGCAGATTGCGGAATAGGCGACGATCGATCGAGATGGCCCGATTCCTCCATGCCAAAGGTACTGCGACCCATTTTTTGTATGCATCACTTCAGTTTGCTCTTGAGACTCTCCGAGATTGAATATAAAGCAAGGAGTAGTGACGTAGGGATAGTGGAATATGAAAACTTGTCCAGGCTCAAAATCTTCAGATTTCATAGGTCGACCATTACGCATCAACTTCACTGAATTGTAGCGTTTTGATGACAATGCTGCTTGTGGTGCAGTGGGACGAAAACTAGTTAACGCAGTCACGTACGCACCGCAAAACTTGAAAAAATTCCTACGGCTGAATGGCTTCATGTGCAATCAGTTCCCATGATCGTCCATTTAGCAAGTCAAGTATGGCGTCATGCTGACCCGCTTTTGCGCGATCGAAAGCGGTGTATCCAAATGTGTCAGAAATTTCCAGCGAAGCTCCATTTTTGAGCAACAGTTCAACCGTATCATAGTGTCCTTTGGTCGCTGCATGATGCAGGGCAGTTGCGCCATTTTCATCTTGTGCATTGATATGCGTATCAGGATGTTCAAGCAATTCTTTCACTGCATCTGTATAGCCCGCAAATGAAGCCCGCATTAGCGGAGTCCACTGATAGATGTCTCGACAATTCACATCTGCATCCCGTTCAAGCAGTTGTTTGACGACTTCGGCATGCCCTTTGGCAGCCGCGACCATCAGTGCGGTCCAATCAAATTTTGCAGTTATGTTTACCTCAGCACCGCTTTCCAGCAACAATTTCACAGTAGGTAAATCGGCTCGAATAGCCGAATACATCAGTGCAGTACCACCATTATTGTTTCTTGCATTTACGTCAGCACCAGCCTGCAGCAGATTACGTGTGACATCGTTTAATCCGTATTTGGAAGCGAGCATTAAGGCGGTACGACCATCATCCAGAGGAGTATCTACGTTGTTTACCTGACCAATCATTCTGTTGACCGCATCAAAATCTTCGTTCTGCAATGCCTTCAGAAAAGCTTGTGAGTCCGCGGCGGCATTAATCCAATTACTCGACATGCAAACAATCAAAATCCCGATGATCAGATTGAGGCAGCTGATTTTGATTCTTGTCAAATGCATCACGAAATTATTGTATGCGTGTACTCCCCGGAATTGAAAGGGGATTTGATGATTTGAACTCATAGTGAGAGAAGATTTCGTTCAATGCAGTTTCAAAATCATAAGATCCGGTCATTCGTATCAAGGCGTCGTGCTGAGTGGCATCATTCATGACTTCCTGAAACACGGCATGTTCAGTAGCACCCAATTGATTCTGCTGGCTGTGAATAATCCAGTATGCAGCATCGGCGAAAAACCAGCGTAACACCTGTTGAGTTGAGAGCAACTTGATTGTTTCAAAATGCGACTCTTTTGCTCCTGGTGTTAACAAAACTTCACCGACTAATGGATCTGCTTCTCTTGTAAACACCTCAAGGCGAATCATGATTACTGCTGCGTTGTTGTGCTTGATTAAATCTGATTCGACTGCAACCGGTACGGATCGCTCTGTTCGCGAAAGCGCTCTTCGATCTTCCTTGCTTTCCGCTCCACCAAGTTGAAAGAATATGGCGGACTCCCAATCTCCTGAGTCAAATTTCACTGGCAGGCAGGTTACGCTTGATCCGGTGTAATCCATGTTGTTTCTGATAAACTCCGGAAATCTCTTCATGATTCACACAGCCGATAAACTCATATCGTTTTTATGCGTTTGAATGTGTTATCAGTTTTAAACAAAAACGCATCTCTAGCCCGTTTGGCCGGAGATGCGCTTTGTGATTTATACGTTCAATCAGACTGATTTAAATAAGCTAACTGCTCGTCACTGAGCTGTCTGTTTTCTCCGCTTCAATCTGGCCTTCGCTTTTGACCTTGTCATACCAAAGATCATGATGTTGTTTTGCCCATTCGACGCTGACGTGTCCCTTACTCATCGCATCAAGCGAACCTTGGGAACCAACTGTTCCAATATAGACGTGTCCAAGGAATACGGCAATCCACAGAATCGAAGCAACTGCATGAATCACGTGCATTTGCTGTGACATCGCGCGAGTGTTTTCAAAGCCCAAGTATTCTTGTGCCCATCCAATCAGTGCAAATCCGGTCAGGCAAACTACGCATAGTCCCAACAGGATAACTATCCAGAACCACACTTTTTCTCCGCCATTCGCTTTCCCTGCACTGGGGTGTTTTCTGCCGATGATTCCACCGCCTTGCACGAACCATTTGATATCGGTACCGGTTGGAATATTGTGGCGCACCCAGCAAAAGAACATGAGTATTGGACCTATTGTGAAAAATGGCCCCAAAGTGTTATGTGCGTTAATGGAAAAATCAGCCCACAATGAGAACCCTGGTGGTCCCAGCAGCGGTATCAGAATTGCTCTGCCGAATAGCAAGCTCAGTCCGGATATTGCCAGGCATATAAACAGAATCGCCGTATACCAGTGCAAAGTGCGTTCCAGTCGTGTCCAGCGAGGAACTCTCTCGCCGGTCGCCGGTTCCGACAACTCTACACGCCCTCGCGTTGAGAAAAACGCAAGTATTCCAACCGCGACGAAAAACAGAAACCAGCCGCCGTAATTAGCAATCAGTCCGTTTCGAATTTGTCGCCAATTCTGCCCGGTAGTGTTGTAGAGTGTTCCTGTTTCAATATTGGCATCGGATCCTTGTACTGCACTGTATCCCGAACCACCTTCACGCACAAGGCGCCAGAACTCAGATCTCTGATTAGTAACACTATCCGATTGCTGTGCATGAACCGTAGTCTGTGCCGCAGGGAACAGATAACCTGTCATAGGCAATAACATAGCGCTCATTACAATAAACGCGATGCTCCATATCATCCAGCGCAATCGCTTTGTTGATTGATTTATTAAGGTTTTTTGTGGCGTAGCCATGAATGTAACTCCTTATCTACTACAGTAACAGCTCAATAAGCTAGTTATTTTGTTCAGTAAATGATTTTGATAATGAAGCGAATTATTCCGTCTTTTAAATTCTCAGCAAATTCTTCCTTGCTGACAGGTTTTATCGATCCGTCTGAATAGTACTGAAGCGTGCAGCAAGTTCAGCAGAATTCGAAATTTGAAGCAAAGGATCCACAGGCCCTTTATAAACTCCTGCTTCTGCAAGTGTAACTTTGGAATCTTCCAAGCAACCACCAAGTACCAGTGAGCTTGCAAGAACGGCTATTACAATAATTAGTTTTTTGTACATACTTAAACTGCTCCAGGTTAAATTGTTCAGTACTCTACTATCTTGGTTAACAATTACAGAGTGGAAAAAGGGGGAAGCGAGCTTCCCCCTCTATCCTAATTTCAGTTTATCCTGTCGGATAAGCTGTTTCCCATCCCCAAGTCTGGGGACGGGTGCCGCGTTGTAGAACACGCTCGCGATAGATATCAGCAATTACATCGCCATCACCTGCAATGAGTGCCTTAGTGGCACACATTTCAGCACAAAGCGGAAGTTTGCCTTCAGAAACTCGATTACGGCCATACTTGACGTATTCCTCATCCGAGTTATCTGCCAACGGACCACCTGCACAAAAAGTACATTTGTCCATCTTGCCGCGCACTCCGAATGCTTGCTGTTGCGGATACTGCGGAGCCCCGAAAGGACACGCATAAAAGCAGTAACCACAACCAATGCAAAGATCCTTGTCGTGCAGAACGATTCCATCGTCAGTTGTGTAAAAACAGTCGACGGGACAGACTGCTGCACAAGGTGCATCGGTGCAATGCATGCAAGCTACTGAGATTGATTTTTCACCTGGCTCGCCATCACCCAACACGACAACGCGTCGGCGGTTGACTCCCCAAGGAACCTCATTCTCGTTCTTGCAAGCAGTAACACAACCGTTGCACTCAATACACCGCTCGGCATCACACAGAAATTTCATTCGTGCCATTTTTCAATACCTCCTAGGTGCTGAGTTTGCAGAGAGTGACTTTCGTCTCCTGCATCTGTGTTACTGAATCATATCCATAGGTAAATGCAGTATTACATGCTTCACCTCGGATGTAGGGCGCTGTGCCTTCCGGATACTTGTCCACCAGGTCTTTACCCTGGAACATTCCACCGAAGTGGAATGGCGTGAACAGCACTCCTGGAGCGACCCGCCTCGTTACCATCGCTTTGACGCGAATTTTGGCTCCTTCCGGTGTCATAATCCAAACCATTTGATCATCGCGAACTCCATTGTCGTTGGCATCCTTCGGATTGACTTCGACAAACATGTCCTGCTGGAGTTCAGCAAGCCATGGATTGGAGCGTTGCTCCTCACCGCCGCCTTCATATTCAACGAGTCGTCCACTGGTTAAAATCAGTGGATATTCTCTTGAATGATCTTCGGCTTGGATGGAGGCATATCGCGTGGGCAGTCGGTAGAACCGTTTTCTGTCCGCATACGTCGGATATCTCTCTGCGAGTTCCCGATCAGGCGTATACAGAGGCTCCCGATGAATTGGAACACTATCTGGGAAGGTCCAAACAACCGATCGTGCCTTGGCATTTCCAAACGGAGCGCAGCCATGCATAATGGCTACCCGCTGGATTCCGCCAGACAAGTCAGTTTTCCAGTTTTTACCTTCCGCTGCAGCTTTTTCCTCATCGGTCAAGTCATTCCACCAACCCAGTTGCTTCAGCACTTTGTCGGAGAACTCTGGATACCCATCTTGGATTTCCGAACCGGCCGGATAGGAATCTTCCGCAAGGAGGTTAACTCCTTCGCGTTCCACTCCGAATCTGGCACGGAAGCAAAGACCGCCTTCGGCTACCGGCAACTCCGTGTTGTACAACACGGGTGTTCCCGGGTGTCCCATTTCGGGATTGCCCCAACATGGCCAAGGCATTCCATAATATTCACCATCCGCAGGACCGCCTTCGGCCTTCAGAGTAGTGGTATTAAAGGTGCTCTTGTTCGCCATATGCAGCTTAAGCCGTTCCGGACTCTGACCCGTATATCCGATCGTCCACATGCCTCGGTTAATTTCACGAGTAACGTCTTCAACCAGCGGCTCATCATTGTTGACCTTGATATTCTTCGTGAACTCACGATGAATACCTAGTTTCTTCGCGAGTTTGTAAAGAATCGTTTGGTCTGGCAATGACTCCCACACCGGATCGATAACTTTATCTCGCCACTGAATCGAGCGGTTTGACGCGGTTACGGAACCATAGGTTTCGAACTGAGTCGTCGCCGGCAGCAGATAGATTCCGTCGGTACGATCGTTCATGACAGCAGCATGAGTCGGATGCGGATCCACAATCACCATAAGGTCTAGCATTTCCATTGCTTTTTTCATCTCTGGACCACGCGTTTGACTGTTTACGGCATGACCCATATAGATCATGGCGCGAACATTGTCTCTCTGACCGATGTTTTCCTTGTTCTCAAGAATTCCATCGATCCAGCGTGATACTGGAATACCCTTATAGTTCATGGGATGCGTCGGTTTGCCGTTATCGCCTTCGACTTCACCCTGGTCAAATTGGCCTTTAATCCAATCGAAATCCAGGCCCCAAACGCGTGACCAGTGTTTCCATGCACCATTAGATAGTCCATAGTAACCTGGAAGCGTGTGAGAAAGTACACCGAGATCGGTTGCGCCTTGGACATTGTCATGTCCACGGAAGATATTGGCACCACCGCCGGATTTGCCGATATTGCCGAGTGCAAGCTGCAACACACAGTAAGCCCGCGTGTTGTTGTTGCCGATCGTGTGTTGAGTTCCGCCCATACACCATACGATGGTTCCGGGGCGATTCTCATTCATGATCTGTGCGGCTCTCTTGACTACATCCGGTGGAGCTCCAGTAACTCGCTCAACCTCATCGGGCGTCCATTTGGCAACCTCTTGGCGAATCTCGTCCATCCCGTAAACACGCTGGCGGATATATTCCTTATCTTCCCAGCCGTTCTCAAAAATGTGCCACAACACACCCCAGATCAATGCAACGTCAGATCCAGGTCGGAGTCGGACGAAATGATCGGCATGTGCCGCAGTTCGGGTGAAACGAGGATCGCAGACGATCATCTTGGATCCCAATTCTTTTGCTCTCAGGATATGTTGCATCGCGACCGGATGTGCTTCTGCGGCATTACTGCCGATGAAGAACATGGCTTTAGACTTGTGCATATCGTTGTAAGAGTTCGTCATTGCACCATAGCCCCAGGTATTTGCTACACCAGCGACTGTGGTTGAATGACAGATACGCGCCTGATGGTCAACGTTGTTGGTTCCCCACATCGCTGCTATCTTGCGGAATAAATACGCCTGCTCGTTACTGTGTTTGGCTGAACCCAGCCAGTACACCGAATCTGGTCCGGACTGCTCGCGGATTTCGAGCAACTGGTTGCCGATTTCATCAATCGCTTCATCCCAGCTGAGTCTCTTCCACTTGCCACTAACCAGTTTCATTGGATAACGGATACGTTTCTCGCCCATCCCATGCTCACGAACGGTTGCACCTTTCGCGCAATGGGCACCGAGATTGAATGGAGATTCAAAGTCCGGCTCTTGACCGGTCCAAACACCATTCTGCACCTCTGCTACAACCCCACAACCCACTGAGCAGTGCGTACACACACTACGGCGGATTTCAGTTTGAACTCCTTCCATTGGAGAAAAGCCGGCAGCTGCCTGCGCTTTCTTCATCAATTGCGGAGCAAACATAGAGGCTGCAGCGCCCGCACCGAGGGCAACGCCTGAACGTTTCAAAAACGTTCGGCGATTGATAGCTTGACCAACCGAGGCGATGCCCGGCACGGTCCCACTATCACTGCTTCTTACTAGTTTCATAGATTAGCCTCCAAGGTTGTTAAAATCGACATGTTCGGTAGTATTCCCGAATATGATCGGTTTTACGGTAGCCGAGAGTCGGCGGCGCTTCGCTTTGAACCTTTTGGTCAGCAATGTCGGCCGCAGACGCAGAGGTCACGGTCGACACCACAGCAGCGCCGCTAAGCACCGCCATACCTTTAAGGGCGTTACGCCGGGAATCCCGGTCAACAAAGTTGCCATGTTTCATAGCTTCTTCTCCTCTTGTATGTTTATAAGTGACGTCACATACATACCAAAATCACCGGCAGTTATGCCGGCATCTCAAGGTATTCGGTTTCAAAGTTGACGAATTCAACGCCAAATTCACCAACTTTTTTATAAAATCTTGCTTTCCTTGCTGATGTCAAATCCCGGAAAAATCTTCTTGCCCACGGTGTGAGATGTTTGTTGAACAAAGTCTGCTGCGCTTTGAAAGGATATTTGTCGCCGGATTCAATAAGTATTCCCATCACGTCAAAAAGAGCAGCGATGTGATCTTCTGGCTCTCGATTGTTCTCAATTCTTTCAATTCCCAGCGCCTTCAAATCTTGGCGCACTAAGCTGAGGGGTTTGTCCATCAGCATGCCAGTGATGTACCAGGACCCGTAAGGAACCAGCTCACCGCGTCCGACTCCGATAAAAAGGTCATGATATTCATCATCCAGTTGCTCCAGGTCTGGCTCATCACGCGCAACCTCGGCAAGGGAATTTAAAGTAATGAGGAACTTGTTGGTTGCTTCGGCATCAGGAACGCCGAACAATGCGACAGATTGAATGGTGTCAGGAGTGGGCGGTTGGGATAAGAGTTTTGAGAGCAGATAGTAGTAATGCGCCCGGAACCGGAATTCATCCGCAACAGTTTGAACACTATCCAAATTCACTATCTCTCCTCGATTACAAGCCCATTTCATTACAAATTTATTAGTATATATTTTTGAAATATGACTGTATTCCAGTAATTTATTAAATATAGACTCAAAAGTCAAGATTAATTGTATGCTTGTCATCCGAATTCGATATCGCGTTGCAAGGACAATGTTGCAGATGTTAGAGTTTGTCTCTTGGGAATCCGCCTTCTGCAGCGAACATATCTTTGACTCTGCAATCTTCACATAACTCCAGTCGTGCAATTGCCTCGGGGTCCTTGAACATCCAGTGACTCTTAAGCTTTTCTTTCATCCTGTTCATCATGACATTCGTTGCGAATGGCTTGCCGCACATTCGGCAATGAAAGGGGGAATCTTCATTCAGTGTGTGCGATCTCATTCGTTTGTCGGTGTCGAATACGTACTGAGAAACCCGAGAAATCGAACTTTCCGGACAAGCAGATTCACAAAGCCCACACTGCACGCAATTGTTTTCTATAAAGCTCAGTTTCGGTACATCACCACCTGCTTCAAGCGCCGATGCCGGACACACTAAAACGCATCCCATACACAATGTACATGTATTCATATCAACCTTGATTTCGCCAAATGGTGCATGTTTCGGCAATTCAACTGATTCCGGTTTTAAAGGTGATAATTCATGCAGGTGTTCCAATGCAATTCGCATATCGGTCCGCTTGAGACCAGACGGCATGAATTTTGCCGAAGTGATATCCATTCGAATCCGGTAATTCTCGTTTGAATTCGTTAACTCATCTTCTTCCAACAATTCGATTGCACCGCTCTGATAACCCAGCCCGTCCAGCAGCGCATCCAAAATTGCAATTTGCTCAGTCAATTCTCTACGCACAGAATCCGGCGTTTTCGTGCAAAGAATTTTTGCACTGTGTGCGCCATAAGCCAACAAACAAAGATAAGCATCAAGACCAATTGAGCCGACTTCTTCAACTTGTATCGGCAGAACATTCTCGTCTATTGATGAAAGACAGTTCTGTACAACTTCATTCCCATTTGCTTTATCAAAAAATAAAATGACCGCATTTTTCCCACCAGCATTACGATAATTCAGGATCACCTGCCTCAGAATTTCCAGTTGATTTGCTGGCGTGGGGTAGGCATAGGTGATCGCGCCAGTAGGACAGGCAGTTGCACAGGAACCACCGCCCTGGCAAAGGTAAGGGTTGACTTCGACCTGCTCGTTCAGCGATATGATGGCTTCAGTTGGGCAAGCATCTATACAGCGTGTGCATGCAACAATTCCGCTTCGGCTATGTGCGCAGATTTCCGGATCATAGTTGAAGTACTTCGGCTTTTCGAAATTCCCGATCATATCTGAAATTTCTGTCGCCGTCTCTCTGAACCGTTGTTCGCTTCGATCTTCCGGTTGAATCCAGTAGTAGCCTGGCGGTGGAACTTCCACTGGGATTAAAGGAGAACTTGAAAGGTCAAGCACCAGATCGAACAATCCCGATTCAACACCTGCAGTTTTAGCCAGGTCCAATTCTCGGCCACTCTTGTTAACGGAAACGCTAAAAGCTCCAAAGTAACCCGTCACACTGCAACTGTCAGCGCCAAACGCATCGGTAAGTGTGACGTCCTGCACTACTGAGCTGCCTGACTCCATTTCATCATCAATCACAAGCAGGTAAGGCTGAATGTTGGATTCTGGCAATTCCGCATAAGCCTGCGACACAACAGATTTTGATCCGATGATCAATAATCGCCCGGCGGAGCTGTATGGCACTACGGATGTAGTCGCCAGATCAATCGCTAGCGAATTTAGCGAAGCCGAGCGTGCTTTGCCGTTGTCAGTTGAAGACGGCAGATCTTGAGCAAATGCAAGGCTTGTCATAAATATCCGTTGTTTGTGTTCAAATCAAATCGCGGTCGGTTCATTTTCTTCAG
Source organism: Gammaproteobacteria bacterium (assembly GCA_047517965.1). GTDB lineage: Bacteria > Pseudomonadota > Gammaproteobacteria > Arenicellales > JAJDZL01 > JAJDZL01. The sequence goes on from JAKZRU010000032.1 coordinate 15,998, forward strand.
TGGAATCTTCCTGCTCCGCTTGGGCGATTTCTTCTTTGTGAATGTCCTGTTTGGCAGATTCGACCGGCTCGTCTTCTGGTTTCGTCTCTTCACTCGCCAGTGTTTCAATTTCTTCTTGATCTTCAATCTCTTTTGAAGCGGCTTCTCGTTCTCGCGCTTCCTGCTCGGCTTTCTTGCGTTCTTGATGAAATTTCATGTCGGAGGTGATGATGTCACCCAGCGCTTCAAAAGTCGTGAAATCATCGTCATAATCATTAAGGCCGTCCGTAACGTTGAAGAAAGGCGCCTTGAAGAGCTTTCTCAATGCCAGTTTCTTGAGTTTTTCATCTACTTCCGGCGACATGAACATGGAGTAATCACTGTCATCCCCAAGTGATTCTATATCAGGCAACTCAACCTCATTCGGCTCCTCAGTCTGCTGATTTTCTTCCTCATCATCGGATTCGGAAACCTCAGTTTCGGCGACCAGTTCTTCCGCCTCAGGTTTGGAGAGATCTTCTCGAGCCTGAGCTTTCTGTTTCGACCAACGATGTAATAGTGAATCTGCCATAAAGACTCAAACTGAGCTCAGTGTTCGTTAATCGTGTGACTGTGGTGTCACACGAATGGATTCTTGATGCCAGTTTCGTCGTTTACGCTTCTTCTTGATTTGTGGGACATAATTGTTGACGACGAATTCTTCCGTTTTGTCACGAATATCAGCGGGCAGCGGAGCTGACAAGACAAGACTGTCGGTTTCGAGATGCGCTCCGGCTTCATCCTGTGAAGCCGTAACCAAAATTGGCACCGGTACCGCATCATCATCAACATCCTGCGCACAGACAATAAACGCATAAGGCACTTCTGACAGCAAATTGTACCAGTAGCCTTCGGCCGCATCGACAAACAACTTCATTCGCAAACCCTTCCACAGGTACTGTGACACTGTGTCGGATTTTCGGATTTCGATCGGACCTTCAAGAGAGTTCGGTCCGTCCGGGTCGGAGAGTACCGCCGCCAGTTCCCATTGCGTTGAATGCCAGCCATTCACGATTTTTTCCTGGCATTCCATTACTATGGACATTTTGAAACTGGTTACAGTTTCAGAGCTTGATTTTTCTTGTGTCATGAATTTCTCACCAACCTTGAACAGTACACAATATAATATATTGATTATTCAGTTTTATTCTTCTGTGACAATCGTATGACCAATAACAGCACTCTTGGCAGCAGACCTGTCCTATCAGCTGCGGGACTGCGTCCGACCCACCCAGTAGAGGCGATTGATGAATTCGGCGACATGCACGATAAGCGCGTTGCCGGGGAATTTCCCTTGACGATCAAAGTCGACGATAGGGAAGTGGTAACCCTCATGACACTTGGCACTCATCCTGAACTCCTTGCTTTGGGGTACTTAAGAAATCAAAGACTTGTAGAGTCTGTAGAGGATATCAAATCAATTACAGTCGAGTGGGAGCGCGAGACAGCGCAAGTAAAAACTCGTCTGGGCCAAGGCATTATTGATTGGGAGAACAAACTCTCTAAACGCATAGTTACCACAGGATGCGGCCAAGGAACTGTGTTTAGCTGCACGCTGGATAAAATTTACGAAAATCCTTTGCCTAAAGCGTCAATTCGACAATCGACAATATATGGTCTTCTGGAAAACATCACGGAGTACAACGATATTTATCGTCAGGCTGGCGCCGTGCATGGTTGTGCGCTGTGTGAGGAAACTTCCATAGAACTTTTTGTCGAAGATGTCGGCCGACACAATGCAGCCGACACGATTGCCGGGCAAATGTGGATGGATGGAACTTCGGGCGAAGGGAAAATCTTCTATACAACAGGGCGTCTGACGTCCGAGATCGTCATGAAAGTGGCGCACATGGGGATTCCGATTCTTCTTTCAAGGTCTGGAGTCACCTACATGGGACTGGAATTGGCTCAAGATTTACGCGTGACAATGATTGCGAGAGCCAAGGGACGCCATTTCCTGGTTTACAACGGTGCGAATACTATTGAATTCGATCAGATTCCACCACGCCGCAGAGCTGCCACGAACAAGCAATTCGCGGCGGGTTGACCGGTAGTGACAGTCGAAAGTTTTCTGCAAACAACCTGGAAAACTCGCAATCCCATCGCATTACTGTTGTGGCCCGTCAGTCTGGTTTATTGTGCAGTCGTAGAGTTACGTAGATTGGCATATTCCTGTGGACTGATGCCTGTCACTCACTATGATGTGCCCGTCATTGTGGTAGGCAACATCACCGTTGGCGGAACCGGAAAAACACCCTTTACGATTTGGCTGGTAGAACAGCTACGCAAGAAAGGATTTTCACCAGGCGTTGTCAGCCGCGGCTATGGACGTAAGAATCCGTCCAGTACGAGAATTGTCACGCCTCATTGTAGTCCTGAGGATGTTGGAGACGAGCCGCTATTGATCGCCCGACGAACCGGTGTTCCGGTAGCGGTATCCAGACGCTGCACTGATGCGATAAACTTGTTGCGACGAGAGTCGGATTGCGACATATTTGTTAGTGATGATGGACTTCAGCACTATTCATTGGAATCTGATTTGTCCATTGCGTTGATCGATGGACAAGAAAGGCTCGGAAATTCATTCTGCTTACCGGCTGGTCCCTTAAGAGAACGTGCTTCTCGCCTAGACTCCTTCGACTTTAAAATTGTCAAGGGCGACACGAAATCAAACGAGTATTCGATGACCTACGACGGAATTGAAGTTGTAAACGTCAAAGACAGAAACAAGACTCGTAGCCTGGAATCGTTGAAAAACAGCAAAATCACAGCAATTGCCGGAATAAGAAATACTCTATCATTTTCCGACCTTCTGAGCGGTACGGGATTGAATTTCACATTTATTCCGTTTCCAGATCACCATTCGTTTACAGAGAGTGATTTCACGGACTATGTAGATCAAAGTGACGAGATATTGATGACGGAAAAGGACGCTGTGAAGTGTGAGGCATTTGCTGATTCCAACTGGTGGTATGTCACAATCAATGCGAATCCGACGCCGAGCTTTGTATCTGCTTTATCAACCAGAATCTCGCTATTCAAAACAGAACTCCGAGATGATTTCGCGCAATGAGTCTCGACTTTGACATTGTCATACCTGCACGCTATCAGTCTTCCAGATTTCCTGGAAAACTTCTCGCAGATGTTTGCGGCAAATCCATGATCCAAAGAGTTATAGAGTGTGCCTATGCCAGCTCAGCAAAACGTGTGATCGTCGCAGTCGATGATGAACGAATTGAAGCGGAAGTGGCTCGTACGACTGATGCCATTGTTTGTAGAACATCTGAAAGTCACCCATCAGGAACGGATCGGGTTGCCGAAGCCGTACAAATGCTGAATTTGCCGCAGGACCGAATTGTGGTGAACGTGCAGGGCGATGAACCGCTTATAGGCGGAGAGCTGATAGACAATGTGGCGGCAAAACTCTCCAGCACCGATGAGGCGCAGATTGCAACCGCTGCAAAACCGCTTACCAACGCACAAGACTGGAAAAATTCCAATATTGTCAAGTGTGTTGTAGACCGTAACGGTTACGCACTTTATTTCTCTCGATCGCCAATTCCGTGGAAGCAATCGAACTTTTCCCCTGAATCAATAAATTTACAGCATGTAGGAATTTATGCTTATCGAGTTTCATATTTAATCAAGCACGCCAAACGGGAGGTATGTCCTCTTGAGGCTGCGGAAAAGCTGGAACAATTGAGGGTGTTGTTCAATGGCGATCGTATCGCAGTTTACGTAGATGACAGTTATGAATCCCTCGGTGTTGACACACCTGAGGACCTTGAGCGTATTGAACAGCTAATTGCAGCCAGAGGATAATGGAAAAGAGATGAACCAAATGGAATCAAGCAGTACTGGAGTACTCTTCGTGTGTCTTGGAAACATTTGTCGATCACCTACTTCCGAAGGAATATTTCGACAGTTGATTGAGCAAGAGGTTCCAGAACTGAATGTTCGAGTAGACTCTGCAGGCACTGCAAGCTATCACATTGGGCAACCTCCAGATCACCGAGCCATCATGGCAGCAGCACGCCGCGGAATTTCGATTACGAATCTGAGAGCAAGGAGAGTCAGTCGACAGGATTTCGACAGATTTGATTTTATCATTGGCATGGACATTCACAACTATCAGGACCTTCTATCTATGGTGCCACCGAATTATCCAGGCAAGGTTTGTCTGTTTATGGACTTTGCTGCAAACTGGCAGGAACGAGAAGTTCCAGACCCCTACTATGGCGGTGACAACGGATTTGAAAGGGTGCTGGATATGATTGAAGATGCAGCTGCTGGTCTGCTGGACGAAATTAGACGTTTACAAAAATTAACTTGAACAAAAGCGGGACCATGTACATTGAGGTCGATTTGCCAACCCAGAATCTGGCTGCCTTCAATAATAATGGGATGGTTTTAATGGATACCAAAGTATCGACTGCAAGAAACGGAGCGGGCGAAGCTCTAAACAGTTATTGCACGCCGCGGGGATGGCACAAGATTCGAGCGAAAATCGGCAAAGGCATGCCGTTAAATACGGTGTTCCAAGGACGTCGTCCGACAAATGAAATTTATTCATCAGAGCTTCGCAGACAGTACCTGGACAGAGATTGGATACTGACTCGAATTCTCTGGCTGAGCGGCCTTGAACCGGGTTACAACAGACTTGGAGATGTGGATACGATGCGACGCTTCATTTATATTCATGGTTGTCCGGAAGAAAACACGATGGGCGTTGAGGGATCAGCAGGGTGCATCAAAATGCGAAATGAAGAAATTGTCGAATTGTTTGAACTGGTTGATGTTGGAACCCTTGTACGCATCAGCGCCACCCAGACATTATGAACAGTACGCAGGATATTCCACTTGGTCCGATCATGACTTCTGTGTCAGATTTGGAGCTCGATCAGGAAGACAAAGAACGCTTTCTCAGCCCGGTGATAGGTGGCGTAGTCCTGTTCGCTGATAACTGTGATTCCCGTCAGCAGATTCAAAAGCTAACGACTGACATTCATCAGTTGCGAAATCCACCCCTTATGATTGCAATCGACCAGGAAGGTGGAAGAGTTCAGAGGATTAAATGCGATGTGACTCAACTTCCGCCACAGGCTCGATACGGTGAGATATTTGATGAAAATTCTGACAACGGATGCGATGCATCCGAACTTGGAGGATATCTGATGGCGCGTGAAATGTTGGAGATGGGAATCGATATCAGTTTCTCTCCGGTATTAGATATTGCAACCGTTGATTCAGACGTAATTGGAGATCGCTCATTTCATGGTGATCCTCTCGTTGTTTCAACACTTGCAGAAGCCTGGATTAGAGGGATGCAAAATGCTGGAATGCATTCGGTTGGCAAACACTTTCCTGGCCACGGTGGCGTATTTCAGGATTCACACCTGGAAATGCCGGAAGACAATCGTCTAATTCAGGATGTTTTGGCGAGTGATTTATTGCCATACAGACGGCTTGGCGATCGTCTCTCCGCAGTGATGACGGCGCATGTGCTGTACCCGGAAATAACATCCGCGATTCCTACCTATTCATCTTTCTGGTTGGAGCACGTACTACGCGAAGTAATTGCATTCTATGGGGTTGTATTTAGTGACGATTTGTCTATGAGCGGAGCAGACCACGCTGGCGATATGGAGACTCGCGTACTTACTGCATTGTCCAGTGGTTGCGATATCGCATTAATCTGTCAAAGCGCATCGGATACTGATGAAGCGATAGAAGCAATGACTAGAAACACGAGCGGTTGGAGAGATACAACGTGGTACTACGATAGAATTCGTCCAGAAGTAATGGAATTTACGGATCGACTCGAAGATTGTCGTGAGCGATTCATGAATTGTATCGAATAGCCATTGTTCGTCTACTAACCTGATTTTCATTTCAAAAGACACGGATTTCTCTAGTATCTAAGAACGAGATTTCAGAAAATTTAACCTGCCATCCTTATGGAAACACCGGCTCTGATTTCTACATTGATTGCGTTGACAAATTTGCTCTGATGCGGAGGCGTATTCGTCCGTCGTCAGGCAATCTGATATTCGTTAGCTCGGAAGACCCACCTTGTGACCAAAGAATTTTTGTTAACCCTGATGAATACAATGACGAGATCAATGATCAGCGGCAACTACCGGTTATGCAAGCCGCACAGCGAATTCCTCAGATTAAAATACCTAGACAGATAAAAGGCATTGTTGATCTTTATGATATCTCTGATGACTGGATACCAATTTATGGCAAATAAACGTTATCTGGTTTCTATATGGCAGTCGGAATAGCGGTAATCAGTTCAAGAATGGAACGGTTGTCAAAGAGATGATGGCTGAATTGATTGTTGTATGTTAAAACGGTCATGATCACGATCAAGACCCTGTGCAATTTCAGTTAGTAGCATCAAGAAAGGTAAGTGAGTATGAATTTCACTCTCGACTGCGTGCAGTAAACGCAGACAGCAGTTTTCTGTACTTGGATAAATTTTGGAACAACTAGGAGGAATTCAACTTGAAACTTGCAGACAAAGTCGCGCTGATCACAGCTGCTGGGCAGGGAATAGGAAGAGCCACTACTCAAAGGTTCGTATCAGAAGGCGCACAAGTCATCGCGATAGATGTAAACGAAAATGCCTTGGAAAACCTGCAAGGATGTGAGGTGCAAAAACTCGATGTAACCGATCAAAGCGAGATTGAGCATTTGGTAGGTGGTCTGGAACGTATAGACATACTTTTCAACTGTGCAGGTTATGTGCACAACGGGACAATTCTGGATTGTAGTGCGGAAGACTGGGACTTTTCATTCAATTTAAATGTTCGTTCCATGTTCCAAACGGTTAAAGCTGTTCTTCCGAAAATGCTTGCAAATCAGAATGGTTCAATTATCAACAAGTGACAATAGGGGGTCATTTTTCAATGACATTTGACACCAGTGTGCACGCCACCGGCTTAACCAGATGATGAGAACACATCTGTAAGAAGCGCCGATTGATCGTGCGTTCGCGTCCCTTGCCAATGCGATCCACTACGGTTTTAAGGTTGTCGTATATGCCACGCTCGCAGCAACCCCCAAAATGCGCAAAGGCCCGATTGTGCACATCAAACATCATCTCCTGGCTCTCACGACGATAGGCACGCACATAGGGCATGCGACTGTAACACAGCAACATCTGAGCGACTTTCAAACGATATACCTCACCGTCGATTGAGACGCGCTCCTGGCTCCAGTCAAACTGATACGCTTCACCGGGATCAAACTCCAGCGGCACATGGGCTTTCGAAAGCCCGCTGCTTTGCTGATCGGACCACTTGCGCGCATGACGACACACACTCTCATAACTGCCCTCATAACCCCGAGCTGACAACTCCTGAAAAATCTGCAGAACCGTAGCGCGGCTTCGAACCGGCAGCTCAGCGTTGTTGGATAAAAGCTCCTCCAAGTCCTGCCGATACGCATCCAGCTTGCTGTTGCGTGGCTTCTTGCGCTCGTATCGAAACTCCACTTCGTCTTTACGAATGACCTTTCGTACCGTATTGCGTGAAACGCAACGCTCCCGAGCAATCTGTTTAATACCCTTCTTTTCGACATGATAGTCACGTCGAATCTTGGCAATCGTCTCCACTGTCAACATCTCCTTTCAAGCCTCACATTGTGTAAATGTGAAGCAGTTTGAATATCACATCTTCACAAATCAACTCGACCTGCTAGATGCACCCTTTTTAGGGG
>JAKZRU010000033.1:0-21650 GCA_047517965.1 Gammaproteobacteria bacterium
GTGTGCTTGAAAAGTGGAATTTGGAGAGAATTTTCAAATCACAACGTCATTTTCCCTCGATTCGGGTGTTTGCACAGCAAGAAACGGTTGAGATTATCGAACTTGACGAAATCCGGGCGCGCCGAACCGCCTGCCAACGCAGATCATGTATCGCTCGGTTGGAAGGCCCCGCCAAGGGGCGAGGTCAGGCGGCCAGCGGATTGACCAGCGAGCGCATGTTTTGCGGTTGTCCGGCCTCGATGGCAAAACAAGCCGCCGCCAGCATCACCGTCATCGACATCGAGATTCTCAGCGCCATGCGCCGTTGTCCGCGCAGATAGTGATTGTGCATCAAAAAACTGTCGGCAATCCTGGAATTGATCCGCTCCAGTGCACTTCTTTGTTTATACAGGCGCTTCCATTTGAGTGTGGAATGCGGCAATTCACCAAAATCTCGCAGATGATCCGGATCCACTTTGACGCGCACCACTCGGGTCTTGGCACCGGCTGTGACGTTGCCCAGACGATAACACTCGTCTCGACCCTGGCACTGGAAATCATTGACCGCCGCCGGACAGGCCCACTTGAGCGTGCCGCGCTTTTTTTCGTAGCCCTGATAATGCATCGGCCGGATTTTCTCGCTTTCCGGACACTTGCAGTAAAGATCACCATGTTCGGTTCGAAGCAGAGTGTCAAACTTGTTTTCATCCAAGGAACGGGTGGCAACCCGAAGCTGGTCCGGGTCCAGGTTTTCATCCTGCCACAGGTTGCGATTGGCAATGACCGACAGGATATCCGCCTCGAACAACCGCTTTCTTAGCCGATTGCTGTCCAGACCGCGGTCGGCAACAAAGCTTTCACAGCGCTCGGACCATTCTGAACCGATAAACTCCGACACCAAAGCTTCACAGTGCGGATGCTCGGATTCGTTGGCCGGTGCCAGCGCAAACCCAATGGGCAACTCGTAATTCACATCGCCCAATAGATGCAGCTCGTAACCGAACCATCGCTTGTTGGTCTGAACCTCTTTGCCATTCGAATCGGTGCCGAACTGTTTGTGGCAGCCCCAAGTCGCATCCGGGTCGGAGGTCAGACACTCGCCGCTGAGCGGGTCCATCCGGTGAGCCAGCTTGCGGCCGGTGGAATGAGACTTGATCGCTTTACCATCGTAACCGACCCGCTGACTGAAGTCCGGCAACAGGTCAGTCAGCTTGTGACGCTGGGCTTCAAACAGCGCTTGAACGCAACCGGTGGCTTCATCCACCTCGATGAGCGTTTGCTTAAAGCGACTAAAGGCACCATCGGATGGCACCCGGTAGCGAGCCCAAGGATTGCGCTCGCCGTTGGCGGCCGCCTTGAACTCAAAGCCCAAAGCAATCATCAAAGTGGGATTGCGCATCAGTTCGCGGCGAAATGACGCGACGCTTCGGTGCTGCAGCACGATCATGGCCAATACCGCTTGCAGCATCGCTTCGATCGGCCAGTCCTGTCTGCCTTTGCCATTGCGGTGAAGACGAATTTCGCGGCTCACCTCGGTGAGGTCAATCTGGGCGAAGATGCCTCGGAGTCGATCCAGTTCGCAATAGTCGAAATAGTCTTGCCAAAATAAATCATAATGAATCGGTGCCATGAGTTCGACCTCCTTTGGATTGAGTGCTGCCGATTAATATTTAACAGTATTATACTTGAAAGAGGCGGGCTCATGGCATTATTTATCAATTAAAACAATATATTATGAACGAAAAAGAACTTTGACCCAGGTTTTTTCAGCCCTTGCACGAGGGGTATTGAAGTGGGGTAAAAATTGGCCTTGAAGGCTGAAAAGTGCCCAAAAACCCTGTTTTCAGGCGATTTTGTGGGGTAAACGAAAGTTCAAGCTCTTGATTTCGCGCAAAAAATCAATGACTTACGTTTCCAAAAAATGCCTCAGATCGATACCGTGTTGCTGCATGATCAGAAGAATATGATGGTATACCGAGGGAATGCACGCGGTGACGGAAATGTCGAACGGGATTGAGGTGCCGTCTTTTTGCGGCATGTCGACCGTGATGGCGTTGCCGCCCACTTGAGCCTGCGCTTCGAACAATCGAAAATCGAATCGTTCGGGATGCCGATGCAGCGCCCAGGCCACCCCCAGTCCCGAGACTCCTGCACCGATAATGGCAACCCTTCTCGGCATCTTCGCGTGCCGCGCTTCATTCATGACTACTACTCTACCATCTTCTATCGGCGGGCTTAACTCCTGAACTCCCGGAGATACCGGAACGGAGCATCGGACCACGGACGGTTCATGTCATGGATTTGCCATGGGCCACCCGTGCAGCTTCGATCACCACTCCCATCGACGGGTTCTTTTCAGCCAATTCCCCGTGTTCATATTTGTCCACATCGCCCAGCGTCCAAGTATCCTTAAAATCGAATATGAATTTATCAATGTTTGGTTTAAGGAAGCCTCAAACTATTATCTAACGAATGAATGAAGTTATTGTATTTTCGCTCTGGACTTCTGCTTAACGATCAAGACACAAATTCGCTGTTAATTTTCAATACCTGTCACTTGTTCCCGCAACAAACAGTTTCCTGAAAATTCAAGCCGATAACTGAGCGGAAGGCAGGTGAAGGTGATTTTCGTTCAGACGCTGCAGATGGTTAAATCTATCTGTTGACTGCGTACTATTGAAAATTGTGTCTATACACCCGGTAGTATCATTTACATAACTGTTCCTGATTATCTGCTTTACTTCCGGTACGGCAACAGGATCCATGCTGAATATTCTCAATCCCATTCCGAGAAGTAGACGGGTGTAATTGCCGTCGCTGGCCATCTCTCCACACAGTGAAACGGGTATATTGCACTTCGCGCCCGCGTCAATGGTGTGCTTGACAAGCCGAAGAATGGATGGGTGCAGCGGGTCATACAAGTAATTGACCTCATCATCAACTCTGTCGATCGCCAAAGTGTACTGAATCAGGTCATTGGTCCCAATAGACAAGAAATTCAGGCGTTGCGCGAACTGATCTGCCGTGATTGCCGCGGCCGGCACTTCAATCATTCCACCAATCGGTACCGAAGGGTCATACTTCACTTTTTCGCTGTCTAGCTCGTATTTGACATCGTTGATGATGTCCATAACTTGATTCAGCTCGTCAAGATTCGACAGCATTGGAATCATGCACTGAACATTACCGTATACCGCAGCTCTGAAAATAGCGCGTAACTGTGCGCGAAACATTCCTGGGGCGCGCAGACAGAATCTCACCGCACGTATTCCAAGTGCCGGATTGATCGCTACCTTGCCTTGTGCACGTCCGCCATCGACCTGTTTGTCGGCTCCTAAATCAAGTGTTCTTATTGTTACAGTTCCGAGCGCTTTGACAACCTTCGAATATGCCTCGAACTGTTCCTCTTCAGTTGGTAAAATTTTTCGATTCATGAAAAGGTATTCGGTTCTGTACAAACCAACTCCAGTCGCGCCTGAACCCAGTGCTGGTTCGATTTCGGTTGGAAGTTCTACATTGGCGAGCAGTGAAATGAGGTGCCCATCCAGCGTACGGGGCTCCAAATTTCGTAGTGCCAAAAGTTCTTGATAGTGATCTTCATACTCCTGCTGACGCGCTTTTAATTCTGCAAGTGAATTCTCATCGGGGTCTACGATGACGGTTCCGTCAGTACTGTCTACTGCAATAGTTGCGCCGTGCTCGATATGTTTAATCGCTCCATGCAGACCAACAACCGCTGGAATCTGAAGACTACGAGCTAGAATTGCGACATGGGATATTGGACTGCCGAGGTTAGTCACAAACGCACTCATTTTCATTTTCATGAACAGTACTGTGTCAGCGGGAGTAAGATCATGGGCGACTAGAATGCGGCCCTCTAGTTCTACATTACGCTGCACCTCTCTTTCGCTGTCTAGAGCGAGAAGCTGATGATGAATTTGTTGAATGACCTGGTCAACATCGTTTTTCTTGCTTCTGAGGTATTCGTCCTCCATTGCATCGAAAACTTCAACCAGTTGATTACGATGAATCATCAATGCAGTTTCCGCACTGTAGGACTGTTTCCGCATGATTTCAACCGTAGCCTCCCTCAGAGTTGGGTCCTCAACCATCAGCATATGTGCGTCCAGAAAGGCTGTGATTTCTTTGGGTGCATCCTCTGGCACCACTTCCATTGCTTTATTCAGGCTGTCAGACGCTCTTTTCAGAGCGAGATCAAGAAGAGCGATCTCAGCGCCGAGTTTGGCTCGCTTGACCGGTTTGCTTGGCACATAAGTTGCGGAGCGTTCCATCACATAGGCAGTTCCTATGGCGATTCCTTTTCCCACGCCGGAACCTTGTAGCGTAAACACTACTCTTCCTCCCCGAAACGCGTTTCGAATATTTGCTGAATCGTTTCAAAGGCTGAATTTTCATCTGCCCCCTCGGCCTCAAGCAACAGTGATGCTCCCTGTGTTGCTGACAGCATCATCAGGCCCATAATACCCTTGGCATTGGCAGTTTGATTTTCATTATGAAGTGATATTTCACTTTCAAAACCGGATGCAATTCGTACCACCTGTGCGGCGGCTCGAGCATGCAAACCGAGTTTGTTCAATACTTCAATCCGGCCCGATTTCACTGTGTCTCTTCTGGACGCTGATGCCTCGGTTGGCAAAACGTTCTGCAAGGCTTTCAACCACGTATACAGACCGATGGCGACCACCGGTACAGCCAATTGCGACTGTAAGATACACGCGCCCCGCAGCATGAAATTCCGACAGCCATTCATCGATGAAAAAGTCAATCTGATCGATCATGGTATTTACAATCGGCTTTGTCTCAAAGTATTTTGCAATTGGTGCTTCCAATCCATTGTAGTTCTTCAATCCCTCTACCCAATAGGGGTTCGGCAGACAACGAACATCAAATACAAAGTCAGCATCCAGCGGTGCCCCGCGTTTGTAGGCAAAAGATTTAAACAGCAGGGATGGGTCGCCTACACCTAGACCTGCCGCATCTTCCTGTATCAGGTAACGCAGTTCATGTGGCAATATGTTGGTCGTGTCGAAGTGTTTAGTCGCCCTCTCAGAAAGCGGTGCGAGCAGTTGTTTTTCCAATTGAATGCTTTCCAGCAGCGGAATTGATTCATCCATCAACGGATGTTTCCGACGCGTCTCGCTAAAGCGCTTGACAAGTGCTGTTTCTTCAGCATCCAGAAAGATGATCTCGAAATTGATTCCAAGATTGCGAAGATACTTCACGTTCTCGTTAAACAGACCAAGGAATTTCTGATTGCGAGAATCAATGCTGACTGCGGCTCGCTGGATGGATTTATCGTCTGATTTAAGTACCTCATCAGCGAACTGTTTTAACAGAACGACTGGCAAATTGTCGACGCAGTAGTAGCCTATATCCTCCAAAGCTCGCAACGCAATACTCTTGCCAGAGCCGGAAAGTCCGCTAATGATTTTCAGGTACTTCGAATCGTTGTTGTTTCGATTGGTGCTTACCATTTTCAGGGAGGTTTTCCAAGATTGTCACCTTGCAACAGGTGAAATTTACCTTAAGTGCACGTAACGACATTTCAATTATTTTACGAAACTGTACGGACAATTCGAATATTGAGGTTAATTTATAGAATACTTGATATTCAAAATGCCGCACAGATAGATTCCTGCAATCCCATGGTTAACTTGGCGTTCTAACTCTTGACAAGACTCTCACGATGGGGTCAGCAATGACTGGAACGTTGTGGAAACTCCTGTACTTCTTTTCTCTCAGTATTGCGAGAATTGAGAATCTGTAGTTAACAATCTTCAAGGTCTCCAAATTTGTTCGGGTTACAATAACCTGCACTTCGGCAGTGCGAGAGGAGTTATGAAGTGAGTGATCCTGAGTCCGAAAATGAAAGCATTGAGAATGGTACGGTGTCCGAGATTAACGGTATCAAAAGAGTTTACTTTGACAGATACTGGATTCGTTACTATGAGCCACCTGAAGAGACGCTGACAGCCAAGAAGAACTTAATTGCCGGACTAACGCGTAGAACATTTCATCATACCGAGCCTGGAATCAATACCCCGGGGGAAAATCTTGATTTGGCACGTTCCGCATACGAAAATGCTGGATCAGAGGAAGAAAGGCGAATCAATGCCGCGATGCTGGCCGGCGCTTTGTTCAACCGTGCCACCGACATATTCACAACGGTGGTTGAGTTGGAAAGCAAGGGTGTCCACATCGGGGCTGATAATGAGCTCATGAAAGAATGCAGCGAATGTCTTCAGGACGCTATGGAACTTGGTAAATCAGTCCGGCATTTCAGCGGCAACGAAGGCATTGACGAGCTGTGGGGTGAGCCGCTCAAAGCTTTTACGATGACTGGATTTGAGTTCTATACAAGTCGATATGTCAAGATCAGTATGACTATGAGAGACATCGATCGAATCAACTGCGTATTGAATGAGACTTTGGCACAATTCGATGTGTTTTCAGAGGTTTGGCCGATTTTCGAAAATTTTGCGAATTGGGCGAAGAGCAACTGCGAAACGATGAAGACCGACCACGACTATTTTATGATCTGGCCGAAATTTGTGACTTGCTCAGATCAGATCAAGGAAGTGGTACGAGAAATATCCAACAACACCAGACAGAGTGGCGATCAGGATGTCATTGATGCTTGCGAATTTATTGAGCAGGGACGTAAATTGATCACGTACATTTCAGGTGCTAGAGTTCCCATGCCAGATACAACCGCTCGTTTCCTGGATGGTTTCAGGGCGTTTAATCAACGAATCGGAGATTCAAATGGAGGATGAAAATGGAACAGGTAAGTGCAGAACGAAGTAAAGCGATATGCAGTACCGTCGACCGCATAAGGAATATCGAAGCGGAACACGGCGTGACGAAGACTGGTTTGGAACAGATTCGGGATGAATTGCAGAAACTTGCATCTCAAAGCGACTGGTTTGGCGAAGCGGAATTTCCGTCCCCACAAAATACATCCGAAGATACTTCTTTTGTCTATCGACTGTCCGAAGACCCACAGAACAATCGCTTTGCACTGTATGTTCAATCGGCCCGTTCTCCAACGAACACCCCTGCCCACAACCATGATACATGGGCAGTGATTGTCGGAATACAGGGCGAAGAGCTGAATCGTTTTTATGAACGAAGCAACGGCGGTGTCGAAGTTGTTGGGTCTCATGTTGTTTGTCCGGGCTCTGGGGTAACCCTTTTGCCCGATGACCTCCACTCAATACACATTTCCGACAAAAATGCCGTCATCAACTTTCATATGTATGGACTGGGACTTGAATATCTGACAAAAAGACAGTACTACGACGAGAAATCGAACCAGTGGAGAGTGTTCCCGTTTCATGACAACATCATCGATGCGAGATACGTGACGCAGTGAATCAACAGATCAGTGCTATTGAACTTAAAGAGCTAATTCTTTCTCACGAAGAATTAGCTGTCCTCGATATTCGCGAGGAAGGAATTTACTTTGAGAGTCATCTGCTGTGGGCATCCAATGTTCCCCTCAGTCGTCTGGAATTGCTTGTTGATGATCTCTTGCCTAGAAAGACCGTGCAGATTGTCGTCTATGACAGCGGTCCTGAAGGAAAGAATACTGCGGCTAATCGTGCTTGGCAGCGATTGACAAAACTTGGGTATTCTAATGTTCGAGTGCTAACCGGTGGCACGGAAGGTTGGAAGCAGACGGGGTTTGAACTCTTTTCTGGGCTGAATGTTCCCAGCAAGACGTTCGGCGAATATCTCCTGCAACGCAGAAAACCTCCGGAAATACATGCTCTTCGTTTAAACGAGCGCTTGGCTGCGAATGACAATCTAGTCGTGCTTGACAGCCGTCCGATGGATGAATACAACGCGATGAGCATCCCGAATGCTGTTGATGTACCTGGTGCTGAACTGGTTTATAGGGTTTTCGAAATCGCGCCTGACCCAACCACAGATGTCGTTGTCAATTGCGCAGGCAGAACTCGCAGCATTCTTGGCGCGATGTCCTTGATCAATGCTGAAATACCAAATCGTGTGATGCTCTTGAGAGACGGCACCATGGGTTGGCAATTGGCTGGACTGGAACTGGATTACGGTAAAACTAAGGTTGGGCGTGCACCTTCAGAAGATAATTTCAGAAAATCCTGTGAAGCTACGAAACGAGTAGCCAGTAGGTTCAATGTTCCAATTATCGACACAGATACGCTTTCGGAGTGGTGCGACGACAAAGAACGAACACTTTACATTTTTGATGTTCGTACCCATGAAGAGTACCTTGAAGGGCATCTGCCTGGTTCCAGACATGCTCCGGGTGGTCAGTTGGTTCAGACTACAGATGAATTTATCGTGGTTAAGAATTCTCGCATCGCGTTGGTGGATGATAAAGAAGTTCGTGCAGTGATGACCGCATCGTGGCTCATTCAGATGGGGCATCGAAATGTCGCTGTCGTCCAAAATCCATTTCAGAATGCTGAATTGGAAAGCGGCCAATCGCCTGCCTCAATTGCTGGATTTGAGGAACATGAGATCATAGAACCCGGAGAGTTAATGGCAGTCATTCAGTCGGGCGAGCCCACGCTTCTAGTAGATTTGTGTTCAAGCCGAAACTATCGGGCGAGGCATATCGGGCAAGCGCACTGGTGCATTCGCCAAAGACTCGAATCGGCACTGGTGTTTCGTCGACCGATTGGATTGCTCGTCCTGACTTCTGAAGATGGCACCCTTGCACATCTGGCGGCAAAAGATATGAGCAAGCTCGATCCCAATCAGATTGTTAGAGTTCTAAATGGCGGGAATCGGGGTTGGCAGGACTTAGGTTTCCCAATGATTGAAGGCACGAATAATCTCCTGTGCGAAGTCGACGATATCTGGGAACGACCGTACGATAATGAGTTGGGGCAGGAGCAGAGAATGAAAAATTATCTCGAATGGGAAGTTCAGTTAATGGATCAGGCCATTCGAGACGGCACGACCGATTTTCATTGTTAGCCTTTCATCATTCGTTTAATTCGACGTCCACACCTTTCAAGGTTTGCTTGGCTAAAAATTTCACTACGTCGACAAGCGCCAGTTCATTTGACCTACCGTCTGCTATGGACTGATTGAATACAGCTACCTGCTGGTGAGCGCTTGTACCGCGTTCCAAAATCGTACGAATGTGATTGATTTCATCCATGCATCCGAAGTATTCCGCATCTTCGGTGATGAGTTCAATCAGTTCGTCCATTAACTCGGGAAACTCGACCAGTGTACCTTGACCAAAATCAATCAGGCCTTTGTCGATTCCGTAACGTTGGGCGCGCCATCTGTTCTCCTGAATAAGAAACGACGAGTATTCTCTCCAGCGCTGATTGTTTTTCTTCAGTCGATACAGCATTCTCAGCCAGCACCTGAAAATGGAAGCGACTGCAATGGCATCATCTACATGGGTGCAGATGTCAGAAAGGCGCAGCTCCAGAGTAGGGAAGCGCCAACTTGGTCGAATGTCCCACCAAATCTTCGTCGGATTTTCAATGATGTCAAGATCCACAAGTGTATTGACGTGCTTCATGTAATCCGCGTAGCTCTGGAAATACGGAGGCAACCCTGTTCTCGGCATCTGTTCAAATACAGAAACCCGGTATGATTTCAAACCGGTATTTTCACCTCTCCAAAACGGGGAAGAAGTGGTCAGTGCAAGCATGTGAGGCAGAGTGTAGGATACCTGGTTCATCAAATCGATTCTCAGTTCATCGTCTGGTATTCCGATATGGACATGCATTCCACTAATGTAAAGCCTTTGGACCACGCGTTGCAGCTGTTCGGCAAGTTCCTGATAACGCGCGTCGTCGGTAATCAGCGTAAATCCGAACGAGAATGGGTGTGTAGAGGAAGCAATGATCAAGCAGTCATGCTTTCTGGCGATTCGCGCAACGACTCCTCGTAGATAACCGAGTTCTTCACGTGCCTCCTGCATGGTCTCGCAAACTTTCGTGCCAACTTCAATTTGACACTGCAGAAGTTCTTTTGATACCTGACTTCCCAGTTCACGATCGCACTCTTCCATAAGCGCGGGTGGCATTTTCGACACCAGGTTTAACGTCCCGATATCAAGTACCAGATATTCTTCCTCTATGCCAACGGTAAATTCAGGTTGATCTGTCACTGTAAGTCCTTGAAGATGGAATACACTACATCGACAAGCAATTTCACAGAGTTATTCGCTATGATGCGCTCGCACTTTGGAAATTGAATACTGTGGAAATTATAACCTTTACATAAAGGTCATACCTACGCGATTGATTTATTGGCAACAATTTTATAAATCAGAGAATCAGTCGCATCTATGACTGGCGTCGAAGCGAAGCAATCACAAACTTCCAAGACTTTAAAAATTTTCAAGGTAGTTGTTCAGACTCCGTTTATCATTCTCACAAAGTTGTCATCTTGTGACAACGCTGCCGAGTACGAACACCACCTGCAAGGGTATAGCTGTCTTGGGAACCTGTAGTTCTCCAACAGCTGTCAGCCCATAATCTGCTTTACGAGTTGACCGATACCTGCCGGATTCTCTGTTACGTGAACTCCGCTTTCCCGCAACACGGAAATTTTTTCGGATGCTGTGCCTTTACCACCGGCAATGATCGCTCCAGCATGCCCCATACGTTTACCAGGAGGAGCGGTTACACCCGCAATAAAAGCAGCGACCGGTTTGGTTGAATGATTCCGAATCCATCGCCCGCATTCTTCTTCGTCGGTTCCGCCGATTTCACCGCACATCACGATGGCTTCTGTTTCAGGGTCGTCATTGAACCATTTGACTACGTCAATATGTTTTGTTCCATTCACTGGGTCACCCCCAATGCCGACGCAGGTCGATTGTCCAATTCCGAGTTTGCTCAGTTGATCGACTACCTCATAAGTCAATGTTCCAGATCTTGAAACAACACCAATCGTTCCTTTCTTGTGGATATAGCCAGGCATGATGCCAATCTTGATTTCGTCCGGTGTGATCACTCCCGGACAGTTGGGTCCAATTAAGATTGTTTTGGAATTCATCATTTTCCGACGAGTCTTGATCATGTCTTTAACTGGAATTCCTTCGGTGATGCAGATTACCAAGTCAAGTTTTGCTTCGACAGCCTCATCAATCGCCGCCGCTGCAAATGGTGGTGGAACATAGATCACTGAAACGCTCGCTCCAGTTTGTTCTTTTGCTTCTGCAACAGTGTCGTACACTGGAACTTCTTCGAACTCCTGGCCTCCTTTGCCAGGCGTGACTCCGGCAACGAACGCATTTTTTCCATTGGCGTAGTCCAGACAGTTACGTGTATGAAATAATCCAGTCTTTCCGGTCATTCCCTGTGTCATCACGCGGGAATCTCGATTGATCAATATCGACATCTAAATTCCTCTCACTGCTTGAACAACTTTTTCCGCCGCGTCATCCATAGCATCGGCAATGATTAGTGTAAGCCCCGAATCATTCAGAATTTGTTTGCCTCGGTCAACATTGGTTCCTTCAAGCCGAACCACAACCGGAATTTTCAACTCAATCTGGTTGAATGCAGCCACCAAGCCTTCCGCAATTACATCACAACGCATGATGCCACCGAAAATATTGACGAGAACGGCTTCAATTTTTTTGTTGCCCAGCATAATTTTGAACGCGGCGATCACCTGTTCTGTCGTGGCACCTCCGCCTACGTCAAGGAAGTTTGCTGGTTCTTCGCCATACAGCTTGATGATATCCATGGTTGCCATGGCCAGACCTGCTCCATTCACGAGACATCCGATATTCCCATCGAGCGAGATATAGGACAAACCTGCATTCGTCGCTTCAATTTCAGCTGGCGATTCTTCATCATAATCGCGACATTTCACTAAGTCGGAATGGCGATAAAGTGCGCTGTCATCAAAAGTCATCTTTGCATCCAATGCGATTACATCGCCTTCTTCGGTGATGACCAGAGGATTGATTTCTGCCAGTGAAGCATCACTTTCCCAATAAGCTTGGTAGAGAGATTTTAACAAACCCGCTGCCTTGCTCACTAGATCATCCGGCACGCCAGCAAAACGAGCTGCAGCATTTGCATTGTCTTCAGTCAGGCCAATTTCCGGGCTGATGTGGACTTTGTGAATTCTTTCGGGGGTTTCGGCTGCAACTTCTTCGATTTCCATGCCGCCTTCCGGGCTTACCATCAAGACAACTTTCTGTTCGGTTCTGTCAACGACCAACCCCGCGTAAATTTCTGATTGAATTCGAATACCCTCTTCAATCAGCAACGTGCGGACAATTTGCCCGTCCGCTCCAGTCTGAGGTGTGATCAGCGGCTTGTGCAAAATCTCTTGTGATGCCTGCAAGGCTTCTTGTTCGGACTGAACCACACGAACACCGCCTCCCTTGCCTCGACCGCCCGCATGGATTTGCGCCTTTACCACCCAGATACTGCCGCCAAGTTGGGACAATGCCTGAGACACCTCATCAACCTCACGACAAACGATGCCGCGCGGAGTGATGACGTCATACTGTCGCAAAATTTCCTTAGCCTGATACTCGTGTACTTTCAACAATCCTCTCTAACTTATGGTTAATGAAAAACGATGATGGGCTTTCGCTAGAACAGCTATCGAACGGCATTGCGAACCGTACGTCCAATCTCGACTGGAGAATCAATCATGACGACTCCTGCATCCCGCAGCGCTTCCATTTTCTTCTGGGTTCCGCCCAATCCAGCTGAAATAATCGCACCGGAATGCCCCATTCGACGATCCGGTGGAGCGTTTTGCCCTGCGACATAAGCAATGACTGGTTTCAAGTAGTCGTTGGAACTCAGAAATTGTGCAGCCTGTTCTTCTGCGGCACCTCCAATTTCACCGATCAGCAGCACTGCATCGGTATCTGGATCGTTCTCGAATAGTTTCAGACAGTCAATGAATGACATCCCTTGAACTACATCAGCTCCGATTCCGATACAAGTCGACTGTCCAAGTCCGTCGTTGCAAAGTTGGTTGACCGCTTCATAAAATAGCGTACCTGAACGAGAAACAATGCCGATTCTCCCAGGCTGATAAATGGATGTTGGCATGATTCCGATGTTGCATTGACCAGGCGCGATAATCCCCGGACAATTCGGACCGATCATTCGGGAGTTTGAGTTCTTCAATCTCTCCTTGATTCGCAGCATGTCCAGAATTGGGACTCCTTCGGTAATGCAGACAATCAACTCGATGTCGGCATCGATTGCCTCCATAACGGCACTTTGTGCAGCGCGTGGCGGGACGAACAATACGGATGCGGTTGCATCAGTAGCTTCGCGTGCCTCTCTAACTGTATCGAACACAGGTAAATTCAGATGTTTCTGTCCGCCGCGTCCTGGAACAACTCCACCGACGATTCGTGTTCCATACTCAATTGCGCGATGGGAAAAGAAACTCCCTCGATAACCGGTGATACCCTGACAAAGCACTCGGGTACGCGAATCAACCAAAATACTCATGACTGTTCGTTTATCGGATTTTCTGAACGAGTGTGATCGCTTCGCTCATGGTTTGGGCGAGTTGGAACGGCATTTTTGAATTACGTAGCAAAGTGATGCCAAGTTCTTTTTTCGTTCCGGCAAAACGCACGATTACTGGAATTTTGATTGGAGTTTTTTTGTGTGCAGTAAGGATGCCCTCCGCAGCAGTATCACAGTGCGCCAGCCCGCCACCGACTACATTTACCAGCAATGCTTTTAGTGAACTGTTCTGCAGAACGGTTTCACAGGCGTTGGCAACGTCAGAACGGGACGCAATTGGCGGCAGGTCAAGAAAATTTGCCGGCTCGCAGCCATGGAGTTTAAGTAAATCCATGGTTGCCAGTGCCAGACCTGCGCCGCTTACCAGCAATCCGATATCTCCGTCCAGTCGCACATAGTTGTAACCAGTTTGAGCACGAAGTTTTCGATCTGGTTCCTGATTGGCCTCTCGAATTTCGCTGAACTCCTCATGACGGAACAGTGCGTTATCGTCGATTTCCATCTTGACGTCCAGACTCATCAAGCGGCCGCCGCTTGTTACTGCAAGCGGATTCAGTTCAATCATCAAGGCATCTAGCTTAACGATTGCACTGTGCAGATTACGACAGATTTCTATGTAATGAGATGCGAGATCTCCTTCAAGTTCCATTTTCTCTGCCATTGCTGACAACTCGCTCTCATCCGGTGGCTCGTCTATGGACAGTGTAATTCTTTCTATTGCCTGTGAAGATTCAAGTACCACTGTCTCAATTCCTGACCCTCCGGCTTTGGCTGCAAGCAAAACCAGTTGTCTTTCGTAGCGATCCAGCAAAACTGCGAGATACAATTCTCGTTCGATTTCACATCCTTGCTCAACATAGATGGCGTCTACCTGTAAACCATCTGCACCGGTTTGAGTCGTAACCAGTCGACTACCAATAAGATTTTTAGCTAGCGTGTCTACTTTTGACACGGATTCAGCAATTTTGACGCCGCCGAATCTACCTCGGTCGCCTGCGAGTATCTGTGCTTTCACCACCCACCTATCAGCGTCAATCGACTTCGCCACAGATACGGCTTCTTCGGACGAGAACGCAACTCCTCCCGGAGGAAAAGAAAATCCGTACTGCCTTAGCAGTTTCTTCGCTTGATATTCATGTACGAACATGAGATTGCATTGCCTTACAGAGCAGAGTGGAGTCTAGCATGATCACCCATTGTAACCGAAGCGGGCAAATGGGCGGACGACTATTGTATACAATATACAATTCCTATCGAATTGGCTGTTTAGCACGTCAAATCAGTTCGAGATTATTAAATTGAAAGGTATGTTGCATCACTGAAATTGTTTCGTCATCTCATTGTTTGACAACTTCTAGCTTTAGATTCCTAATGCCAGATGTCAGGCATCTCGTTCTTTCTGCGATTTATGAACTCGTTCAATGCTTCGTCAATTCCAGGGTCGAGATCCGGTTTTTCGTAGTCCGCGAGCAATTGTTTCCATTTGGTGTTGGCTCTTTGAGCGATATCCTGACTGCCTTCCTCCAACCACTGCTCCCATGGAGTGGTACTGAACAGTTCGGATTCATAGAAAGCACTCTCATAGTGCTCAAGTGTATGGGCGCTACCGAAAAAGTGGTTGCCGGGTCCTACTTCTTCAAACGCATTGGAAGCGAACTGACTATCGTTAACGTCTATGCCTTGGACAAACTTGTGCAGTGAACCGAGATAGTCAGCATCAATGACAAATTTTTCATAACTCACGGTCAGTGCACTTTCCAGCCATCCCGCCGCATGAAGAATGAAATGAGCGCCGCACAGGATGGCAGCGTTCAATGAATTGACACTTTCATTGGTGGATTGAGCGTCTACACACTGAGAACTCGTAAATCCGCCGCTGCAGCGAAGCGGTACTTTGAATCTTCGGGCGAGTTGTCCTACCACGTATGATGCGGCCGCAGATTCCGGAGTTCCGAACGACGGTGATCCAGCACGAAGGTTTACGGTGGTAATGAAGTTTCCAAATATGGCTGGAGATCCGGGACGTACCAATTGCCCCAAGGCTACACCGACCATTACTTCTGCCAGTGACTGTGCAATAGCACCGGCAATTGTTACCGGGCCCGTTGCTCCACTGAGAACGAATGGCACGACTACCGGACACTGATTGGCTTCCGCATAAGCGCGCAGTGCACCAGACATTGCGCCATCGTATACCAGCGGAGAATTCATGTTGATGTTACCGCTGATAACACAGTTTTTATCGACAAAGTCCTCCCCGAACAGAATTCGAGCCATCTCAATTGAATCCAGTGCTCTCTCCCGAGTTGTCACGGATCCCATGAAAGGCATGTCAGAGTAACTCATATGCGCATAAACCATATCCAGGTGGCGCTTGTTTACTGGCTGGTCCACCGGCTCGCAGACGGTTCCGCCGGAATGATGAAGCCAGGGTGATGCATAGGCCAATTTCACCAGATTCTGGAAATCCTCAATAGTTCCGTAACGCCTTCCCTGATCAAGATCTGACACGAATGGTGCTCCATAAGCAGGAGCGAATACGATGTCTTCACCTCCAACTCGAGCGGAACGCGCTGGATTTCGACCATGCATGACAAATGATTCTGGAGTGGTATCAAGCAGACTGCGTACATGTCCTTTATCAAAGCGAACGCGATTGCCTTTTACATCAGCCCCCGCTTCTTTCCAAATCGCCAGTGCATCGTCGTCGCCTCTGAAATCCACGCCTACTTCCTGGAGAATCTGGTCAGTCTTTTCTTCAATCAGATCGAGTCCTTCCTCGCTCATAATTTCATATGGCGGAATTTCTCTTTTGAGACCGGCAATAATGATCGGGGTACTGGCGTCTACTGCAGAACGACGCCGAATTCGACCTCGTTCGGCAGGAGTGCCCTGCTGTGCTGTTTCTGCCATAGTTGAAAGGATAAGAATCTATTAAAGCTATTCAGTGAATCGTTCAATTATTGTACATGCAATGCTATTCATGCAATTACAAAGCGGTTTCTGCCGGTTGTCGGTTCCTATCTGGAAATTCAGGCAATCCCGCACTGCTCCTGTTTGCGAATTACAATTAAGCAATGCGGAATCCCATTCACAACATGTCACCATTGCTAGCGGGTACTGCCGCCGGAAAACTCGTTGCATTTGCAATGGGAGTTGGCGTCTTTTTGTCTCTTCCACATCTAGTGACAGATCTCAGCGTGTACGGTCGCTGGGCAATTCTGTTCTGGTATCCTTCGCTAGGAGGCATTGTTGGGATCGCCAACGTTGTGAAAACGGAGCCAATTTTTAATCTGCGTATCCACTGGTGGCAACGCGCTCCGATTTTGGGTGCATGGTTAAATTTGATGGTTGTGCTTTTTGCTTATGAGGGGATGCGCGATTTCACCATGGCGATTCACTTCAGCAACGGAGAATTGTCCTCTCCTTTCTGGTTTGTGCTCGACGGTGCGGTTATCGGTATCATTGTCGGCTATGTTTCAACCAAAATAGAGCAGTGGTATTCTCGCAGGGAATCAATTCTGGATCAATTGTGAAATGATGCATTGGCAGCCGGAAATGAATATGACCATGCAAATTAAACAAAGTATGATTGATGTTTACATGAACCAGAGAGTCTCGACATGAAATTGATGTTTGATGAAGTAGAGAAAGCTCTCAAACTGCATTCATGGCCTATTGACGCTGCAAAATTTCATGGCATGCTCTCCGGCTTGATTTGCGCGGGTATTGAGGAAGATGACATAGATAACTGGTTGCCGGTATTGATTGGTGAAAGGTATCTGACTGAAGAAGAGTACAAACCGATTGAGTTTGATGTTCTTGAAGCCTATTTTGAAATTCGAAGCAATTTGGACGCCGATGGATTTGAATTTCAAATTCTGTTGCCGGACGTGAGTCAATCGCTTGAACGTCGTGTACGCTCAATGAGTTCGTGGTGCAAGGGATTTTTGCTAACCTTTATTGAGTATGGTGGAACCGAAGTTAATGATTTGTCTGAAGACTGCTCGGAATTTGTTTTCGACTTGCAGCAGATAGTTGATCTCGAAATCGATGAAGAGGAGTCAGAGGATGAACAGGAAATCTCCTATCTTACGATTGAGGAACACTTACGGGTCGGTGTTCAACTGATTTACGAATATATAAATCCGCATAGGCGCCCGGACAGTGAAGCGGAAAGAGTATTGTCGGCATGAATCACGAATTACGTCGCAAGCGGCTGATGGATCAAGTTGGCAATGGAATCGCAATTATCCCGAATGCTCCACAACGTCAGCGAAACTCGGATGTTTTTTATCCATATCGTCCGGACAGCGATTTTTATTTTCTCACACATTTTCCGGAGCCTGATTCCGTTGCTGTGTTTGCGCCAGGTAGCGACTATGGTGATTACATTCTTTTTTGTCGGGAGAGAAATCCTGAAATGGAGCGATGGGAAGGATATCGAGCTGGATTGGAAGGCGCAGTTGAAAAATATCACGCCGACGCGGCTTATCCGATTTCTGAACTCGATGACAAGATTCCTGAGCTGTTGGGAAATCGGGAGAAAATTCATTGCAGCATCGGGCGCTATCCGGAGTTTGACGAAAGTGTAGTCAAGTGGCTGAATCAGGCACGACGAAAAACTCGCTCAGGCATCGGTTCGCCGAATGAGATCGTCGATATCAGTCGTACCATTCATGAATATCGTTTGTTCAAGCAGCCGGACGAAATCGAACTTCTAAAAGTTGCAGCGAATGTCTCCGCCAATGCCCACAAGGATGCCATGCAGATCTGTCGGCCGGGGATGATGGAGTACGAGGTGCAGGCCGCAATCGAGTACCAGTTTCAGAAGCACAATTGTAGAACTGCCTATCCGAGCATCGTCGCTTCTGGTCCGAATGCCTGTGTCCTGCACTACATTGAGAATGCTTGTAAGCTGAATGAAGCTGATATGCTACTGATTGATGCAGGTGCGGAATTCGACTGTTACGCTGCGGACATAACCCGTACTTTTCCAGTTAATGGGAGGTTCAGTTCTCACCAGAGAGCCGTTTACGAAATTGTTCTTGAAGCGCAACGAAAATCCATTGAAAAAGCGATTCCGGGGAATCGATATAGTGATGTTGATGAAACAGCCACTTCAGTAATTATTGACGGATTGATTGATCTCGGCATTCTGAAGTGCAATGCGATGGAAGCCTTGGAGAAAAAGGCCTACCGCCCGTACTATATGCACAAAATTGGACACTGGCTGGGACTGGATGTTCACGATGTAGGAGAGTACCGCGATAGCGAAGGGTCACGCAAACTTGAGGCTGGAATGTACATGACGGTCGAGCCTGGAATTTATCTTGTTCCCTCCGACGACCTGGATGAGAAGTGGCACAACATTGGAATTCGGATTGAAGATGATGTGCTGCTGACTGATGATGGAAATTTCGTTATGACTGCGGGCGTGCCCAAATCCATTTCCGAGATTGAACAACTCATGTCAGACTAGGCTAGTGCCTGGATATTGCCTTGAGAACAAATTATGGATGCCGAACTCGACTTTGATTTGATCATCAATGGGGGAGGTTTGGCGGGAGCAAGCCTTGCCTGTGCCCTTGCGTCATCAGGATTTCGGATTGCCCTCATTGAAGCAAAAGAGCTCAACAACTCGGACCAGTCTAGCTTTGACTCTCGTGTTATTGCCTTAACTTATAGTGCTGGAGCAATTTTTCGTAATTTGGATGTCTGGCAGGGATTGATGCCGGGTTCCACTACTCCAATTCGTCAAATTGAAGTGACGAACCATCGACGACGGGGGCGTGCTCGACTGCAAGCAAGCGACGTCGGTTATGAATCGCTAGGTTGGAATGTTGACGCTCGTATATTAGGAGAGCAATTGTATCGACGGCTTCGAGAACTGGAAAGCGTTACGATATTTTGTCCTGCAACTCTGAAGGATTACGAAATTCGAGACGATTGCGTAACAGCGAGCGTTGAGTCTGTTAGAGATGAAACAGACCACAACATGGCCGCAAGAATTCTGGTTGTCGCTGATGGCGGTGGTTCAAGCATTCGGCAGCAGTTGAAGTTCGATGTGCGACAAAGCCCTTACGCTCAGGCAGCACTGGTATGCAGAGTGGACACTGACAAATCGAACCAGTGCACTGCCTACGAGCACTTTATTGAATCCGGTCCGCTTGCGTTACTGCCTGTCGATGAATCGGGTTACTCAGTCGTATGGACACTGGAGCAGGGCAGGCTCAAGCATTTGCTGGAAGATCCAGAGGAGAAATTTTTAGAAGCGCTTCAGAGCGAGTTCGGCGATAGGGCAGGACGCTTTGTGGCAGTCACGGGTGCACGAAAATCCTATCCATTGGCGTTGAGCAAGCTCAAAAAATTCGTACGACCGCGCGTTGTGATCGTTGGCAATGCCTCGCACACCGTTCACCCCGTTGCTGGCCAAGGATTCAATCTGGCTCTGCGAGATGTTGCTGCGCTGGCGGATGTGCTTGAGACTCACGACAGGCGCGGATGGGATATTGGCAGCTATGATGTACTCGCGCACTACGAACGTTGGCGCTTACGTGAAAGCAATACAGTTACTTGGTTTACCGACAGTCTGATTCGTACGTTTGCGAACGACTATCCGCTTTTCTCGGTTTTCAGAAATATGGGTCTGGATATAGTGCAAACCCTGCCCCCACTGCGACGAATGCTTCTTGCACGTACGATGGGACTACATGGAAGACAGTCGAAACTAGTTGTAGAAGGATGAGAGTAACGGTTGGAGAATTATGGCGAGCAGTCCAGATTTCGACATTGTCGTAGTTGGTGCGGGTCTGGTGGGGCTTGCATTCGCGTGTTCGATGAAAGATTCCGGCTATCGAATTCTGATTGTTGAAGCTGGTAACCCGCCGATGTACGATGGTAGTCAGTTTGACGTACGGGTAAATTCCATCAATCTGAGTTCTGAAGGATATCTTGATGCCTTGGGGGTTTGGTCATTGGCATCGGAAAAACGAGTTACTCCATTCCATTCGATCAAGGTGTGGGATTCGATTGGAGGAGGAATCGAGTTTCATGCTGATGAAATCGGTGAACAATACTTGGGCCACATCGTGGAGAGCAATGTGTTGACGACTTCGCTGATGGAACGGATTGATGGTGCTGAAAACATCGAAAAGATGTTTGACGCACAACTCGAATTCGTGCAAGCTGAATCGAATCATGTATGCGTGAAAATTCACAATCGCGAGCCGTTGACTAGTTGTCTCGTTGTCGGTGCAGACGGTGGAAATTCGATGGTCAGAAAAATGGCCGGCATAGAATGTATTGAAGAGCCGTATCATCAAAGAGCAATTGTGGCGCAGATAGAAGTCTCCGAGCCGATTCCCGGCACGGCTTTCCAACGATTTCTGCCAACAGGCCCCCTAGCCTTGCTTCCTCTAACCGATGACAGTTACTCAATTGTCTGGAGCTGTTCTTTTGACCGGGTAGAAGAGTTGGAAAAATGTGAAGCTCGAGAGTTTGAGGAGCAGCTTGAAAGGTGCCTCGATTACCGATTCGGCGAAGTACGGTTGATGAGTGGAAGGGTCGCTTTCAATTTGAGAAAGCTGCAGGTAACATCATATTTCTCTGGTCGAACGGTGTTATTGGGCGACGCGGCGCATGTTATTCATCCACTAGCTGGCATGGGTGCAAATTTGGGTTTGATGGATGCCGCGGCGTTATACGATGTACTGTCTAGTTCCTCGAGCCCGGAGGATGATCCGTGGAATTACTCGAGTATGAGGAAGTACGAGAGATGGAGAAAATCAGCGAATATACCTGTAATCAATCTTATGGATGGTTTTGACAAAGGATTTCGAACTTCATCACAAGCCATGCGGATGATGTTGGGTTTGGGGCTCACGTTCACAAATCGATTGAACATAGCAAAGCGGAAAATCATTCGCCTTGCTTGCGGTATTTCCGGAGACATTCCGAATATTGCCAAACGTTCTTGAAATTCTCGGTCGTTTCAACTTCTGTACGCAGTCATTTGCAGTTTTTATGCGAACAGCAGTCGATAGTCTACAATAGTAGTTGATACGAATTGCTGGAGAGTGAATTAGTGAATCAGTCCAGTTTGGTCAGTGCAGGTCTGCGCACAACTCTTCCCAGACGGTTGATTCTCAGCATCCTTGAGAATTCAACGGA
>JAKZRU010000034.1:0-2658 GCA_047517965.1 Gammaproteobacteria bacterium
GTTCGGCATCCTGACTGATCTGATCGTCGAAATCAGAGGGCTGAATGATGTAACTGCACATCAGTCCGTATGCCGTCTTTGCCCGGTTTGCAGTCGCGGTAATGTTCCAAAGCAGATATTCGAATTGATCGCTGTACTGACTGCTGACATCTTTCGCAATTGTTCGCTCCCAGACCTGCTTAGCCTGCCCGGCACTGAGAAGCTGCGGCACCGTTTCACCCGATCGATCCTCATAGTCACGCCATGTATTCTTAAGCCAGACATTCCAGGTACAAACATCAGGAGTCGGCCAAGCCGTATTCCCCGCGTCGCGCATCGACAGGTTGTAGCCGTCTTCGATTAGATGCTTAAGACGCTCAGTTTCGACAACCACCGTCGCACCTGAGTGCAGACGCGCAACGCTTTCATCCACTGTACTCGGTAGCAGTGTTTGAATCGTTTCAATTTTCGGCATGGATTTTGGCGTCCTGCTCAGCTGCGAACCCAGTCAGAAGCTGAATCCATGACAAACTGAGTAAGCATGCTGATATGTTCTGGATGGTCATTGAGACAGGCTATATAGTGAAATGATTCCCCTCCGGAATCCATGAACAACTTTCTGTAACGGATGTTCACTTCTTCCAGAGTTTCCAGACAATCCACAGTAAATCCAGGACAAATCACGTCAATGCTCCGTACACCCTGCTCCGGCAATTGTGAAAGAACTTCATCTGTATAAGGATTGAGCCACTGCTGGCGACCAACTCGAGACTGAAAGCACAATATCCATTCTTCATTTCCAAGCTCCAACTTCGTAGCTAGTGCCGCTGCCGTCGCAACACACTGATCGTAATAGGGGTCGCCGTTTTCACAAAATGCCTGTGGTATTCCATGAAACGACATAACCAGCCGCTCGGCCTTGCCGTGTACTGCCCAGTGCTCCCGGACAGCAACTTGAAGGCTGTGGATATAGCTGTCGTGATCTGCATATTGATTAATGAATCGTATCGAAGGAACATAACGCAATTTACGTGCGATGTTTCCGATGTCATCAAACACTGATCCCGTCGTTGAACCAGAATATTGCGGATACAAGGGCAAAAATAGTACTCGATTGATTCCTGCGGCACCAAATTCTTTCATAACTTTACTTATAGATGGCTGGCCGTAACGCATGGCACAGCGAACCAGCGCGTTGTGAACGCCTTTTCCCTTCAGGCAATTCTCCAATTCCCGAACTTGATTCAGTGTGTTCGCCATAAGAGGTGAACCTCCATTCGTCCAAATTTCCCGATATGCAGACGCACTTCGACCCGGGCGAATGACTAAAATAATTCCGTTGAGTATAAGCCACCAAATCGGCTTCGGTAACTCTACGACTCGAGAATCCGACAGGAATTGTCGTAAAAAGGATCGAACAGAAGATTTTTCGGGTGATTCGGGAGTGCCCAGATTGACAAGTACCACCCCAAAGGCATTCTGGTCAGGACTTGGGACGAAGTTATCGATGTACTTCGCCATGAAATTTTTTAATGGCAGATTCAGGCAATAGCCGTTGGTGCAGCATGCAAACGGCCAAATTCTACCATCCGATGAATTGAGCGTTCGGCTTGTTTTCGAATGGATTCGTCGAGCAGTACTTCTCCATCCAAATCAATCAGAATTCGTTTCAAACGATGCAAATCGTTCATTTTCATCCATGGACAGTGGGCACAACTCTCGCAAGTTGCGCCTTCGCCGGCAGTCGGAGCGGTAATAAATTTCTTGTGAGGCGCCAATGCCCTCATCTTATGCAGAATTCCCTCTTCTGTCGCAACGATGAACGTATCTTCGGGCATGGATAGTGCGGCTTGAATGATTTGACTCGTCGATCCAACTACGTCGGCTCTAGCTATGACACTTGCAGGTGATTCTGGATGAACCAGTACTTTCGCCTGCGGAAATTGATTCTTCACTCCCTGTAACACCACCGCCTTGAACTCTTCGTGGACGATGCAAGACCCGTTCCATAAAACCATGTCGGCACCCGATTCACGCTGGATGTAGTCACCAAGGTATTTGTCTGGCGCCCAAAGAATCTTTTCACCCTTGGCGTGAAGATGCTGGATCAATTTCAATCCGATTGAGGATGTAACGACCCAGTCCGCTCTTGCTTTCACTGCGGCACTGGTATTTGCATACACCACGACTGTGCGGTTAGGATGCTGGCCGCAATACTGATTAAACTCATCCGCTGGGCAACCCAAGTCAAGCGAACAGTTGGCATCGTTGTCTACTGAGAATACAGTCTTTTCGGGGCTTAGTATTTTCGCCGTCTCTGCCATAAAACGGACTCCGGCAACAATGACAGTCGAGGCCGGGTGTTCATATCCGAACCTGGCCATTTCCAGCGAGTCCGCGACGCATCCACCCGTTTGTTCAGCCAGGTCCTGAATATCTCCATCAACATAGTAATGTGCAACCAGCACTGCATCTCGGCGAATGAGGAGATCGGAGATCTCTTCATAGATCGCTTCTTTCTGGTACGGGTCTGCCGCAATTCCTGCTGCTGAACGGGCATAGCGAGCAGCGTCATTAATTTGGCTAGCGGTAAATTCGGATAACTGTTGCATATCGAGCACAATCAACGGGATTGCTCCCCTCATTCTAGCACATCAATATTACCGCTTTCTGAAGTGC
>JAKZRU010000035.1:0-3645 GCA_047517965.1 Gammaproteobacteria bacterium
GTTGCCGAAACGTTACCTTGAAATTGCGTTGGTTGTTGTATCCAAGCTGAATGAGTGCGATTACTGTGTTACTCATCATGCACCGAAACTGATCAGTGAAGGCTTTTCTTCAGAAACCGCTGACAGAATTCTCGAATCGGACTGCCCAGGTCTGAATCAAGTTGAACGATTGGTAAGAGACTACTCGATTCAGGTAACGCAGAATGCCAATCGGGTTACCGAATCCACGCACGTCAAGTTGCGAGAACATTTCAGCGAAGCACAAATAGTCGAACTTACACTGCGGATTGCACTTTGTGGATTTTTCAATCGCTTTAACGATGCCATGGGAATTGAGACTGAAGACGATGCAATTTCCATAATGATGGCAGTTGAATCCTGAAAAAGGTTCTACTGAGAAAATCAGGACGCGAACACATGTCGGCACTCAGAAAATTTAAGGTTCGAATCAGGACAATTCACTATGAAGCGGAAGATATTCGTAGTTATGTGCTGATGGACCCTGATGGGGTGCAGTTGCCTGAATTCAAGGCGGGAGCGCATATCGACCTGCATCTCGAAAATGGATTGATTCGCCAGTACTCGCTATGTAATCCGTCATGGGAAAGGCGTTTCTACCAGATCGGGGTGCTGCTGGAACATCCTGGAACAGGTGGATCGAAGTATATCTTCGATAATGTTCAAGTAGGCGATTTGCTGGAAATTTCAGAACCCAAACACTTGTTCAAATTGAGTTCGAATGCGCAGCGACACCTGCTGATCGCCGGTGGTATTGGAATTACTCCTATGTTGTCAATGGCATATACGCTTGAACAGGAAAAAGCAGATTACGTATTTCACTACTGCACCAGAGCACCGGAGAAAACCGCCTATAGAGAAGAAGTTGAGAATCTGGTCCAGCACGGCAGCTTGCAGTTGCATTTTGACGGCGGCAACCCGGAGAATGGACTCGACCTGAAGGTGGCGTTGCAAGAGTACCAGGATGGCACACATTTATATTACTGCGGTCCTGCTCCCATGATGAACGCTGCCAGCGAGGCGTCCGCACACTGGCCATCTGGAACTGTTCATTATGAATATTTTTCTGCCGAAGGATTGGAGGCGGCCACCCCCGATGCTCGAGAACCCGACGCGGAATTCCAGATCAGACTCGCCAGCAGCGGCAGTGTGTACACAGTGCCGGCCCACAAGACAATTGTTGATGTTCTGATGGAGAACGGCATCTTTGTAGATACCTCCTGCGAAGATGGTTTTTGCGGTACCTGTTTGACGCGATATCTGGAGGGGGAACCCGAACACAGGGATGAAATTCTAGATGATGAAGATCATGAGGAATACGTACTGATTTGTTGTGCCCGTTCTCGTTCACCCGAGCTGCTGTTGGACCTGTAGCAGTTTGGTCTGTGCACTGCGTTCGTATCCGAACGCTGCCTGTTATCCCAGCTTTCCCGAAGCACATGTGTTGGTGTTTACGACTCTGTGAACGTACCGATTAGTTGAAGAAGCCCAATTAACCTGATCAAAACAACTGCATATTCAAACTGTTGCCAACCGGTGTTTGGTGCTGATGTGAATTTTGATCAGTGAACGTATATTCTGTAGTGATATAATTTATTAAGCTTTCCAGCATTGCAAATTAGCAATCGATTAATGGTTTTTAACGCCTGAATCCGTGGTTCCGCAGCCAATTCATACTGGTTCTCAATCGAAGTCTCTCGACCGTATCGTAATACGGAAATTTGGACTGTCTGGTTATGAACTCATGCGTCGTGCAGGGGAAGGGGCATTTGGTATTTTTCACCATAACTGGCCGCAGTGCCAAACAATCGCACTGCTGTGCGGTTCAGGCAATAACGGGGGAGATGGCTACGTCTTTGCGGCGGCTGCCGTCAGATCCGGAATAAAGGTGCATGTGTATCGGACGTCCGCACCGAAGACGTCTGAATCCAAACGTGCACTTGATGAATACTGTGCTCATGACGGTGAATTCAACGCAGTATCTGGTGGCATTGATTTCGACCAATACGATGCTTTCGTGGATGCATTGTTTGGTATTGGACTTTCACGAGATATTGACGGGCAATTGGCAGAAATTATCGAGTCTGTAAACATGTCGGGTAAACCTGTAATGTCTTTGGATATACCATCGGGACTCTGTAGTGAAACAGGTTCAGTTCGAGGTTGCGCGGTACGCTCTGACATGACTGTAACGTTTATTTCAGTCAAGCTGGGTTTGCTGATCGGCCACGCCAAAGACTATGTAGGGAAACTTGAACTGGATACGCTTGGAATACCGCCTGCCGCTTACGATCTTGTGGAAGCTGCTGCAACAAGAGTAAATGAGCAAGAACTTGCCGGAATCATTCCACAGCGTAAAGCAGATGCGCATAAAGGATCGGCAGGCAGGGTACTGATCGTCGGTGGCAGCCTGACGATGCAGGGTGCAGCTTTGATGGCAGGCCGAGCTGCCTATCGAACCGGGGCGGGTCTGGTTTCAATTGCGATGCAAACTGAGAGCACTGCGATATTCGCGTCCAGTGCACCGGAAATTCGAGTGTTTGATCTAAATCATGCTGAACAATTATTGAAGTTGTTGCACGATGCGGATGTCGTTGGCATCGGACCGGGCCTCGGGCAGGGACAATTGGCAGGCGAACTGTGGGGTGCTGCCAAGGAAATATTTCCACGATTGGTTGTTGATGCAGATGCCTTGAACCTTCTGGCGAAACAGCCTGTCAAAGGACAGAATTGGATTTTGACGCCACATCCAGGCGAAGCTGGCCGACTGCTTGGAGTAACGACAGAAGAAGTGCAGAGCAACCGATTCGCTGCAGCAAATGAAATTGTTGAACAGTTTGGTGGTGTGTGTGTTTTGAAAGGTGCAGGGACGTTAATTGCATCAGCTTCAGGAATCTGGCTGTGTGATCGAGGAAATCCAGGGATGGCGACGGGTGGAATGGGGGATATTCTCACCGGTACAATCTGTGCACTCTGGGCACAGGGAATGACAGCCGAACAGGCGGCCAGAACCGGCGTTTGGCTGCACGCATCGGCTGGAGATGACTGCGCAGCCGAGTGTGGTGAAATTGGAATGATGGCAACGGATTTATTGCCTGGAATTCGTACCAACCTCAATCGTTTGATCAATAGAGCGACAAGTGAAAGAGCCAATTGAAACTCCATCTGTTGAATACTGGGTCAATTCTCCTCAGGAGATGGCGAAACTAGGCAGAAATTGGGCGCAATATGTTCAGCGGGGGCGCTGCATGCACTTTGAAGGCGACTTGGGTGCCGGAAAAACAACATTGATACAGGAAATTTTTAACGGATTGAATGTTGCGGGGCCGGTTCTAAGCCCCACTTTTTCGATTATGGAAACCTATACGACTGATCTCGGTCTGGAATTACTGCACATGGATTTATATCGAATCGAAGATCCGGATGAACTGCTGCTGATTGGGTTAGATGAACTTGAAAAACGCGACTATGCATGGTTCATCGAATGGCCGCAGCGCGGAGGAGACATTGTTCCAAGCGCTGACATGCGAATCAATATCAGTTACGCAGGAAACGCCAGGAAAGTGGCGATGGAATTCAACTCGGCTGTGCCCAGTACGTCATGCAGCTAGCGATTCGTCATAAATT
>JAKZRU010000036.1:0-3298 GCA_047517965.1 Gammaproteobacteria bacterium
CATGTCACTGGGCTTCAGGCCCAGATGAGCCGCCACACGTTTCACCGCCAACAGCGCTTTGTTTTTGGGTACACTTAGCCCCTCACCGGCTTGAGCATGCTGTTCCGCAATGCCAAGACCCGGTGTCGGCTTGCGCCAACCATTGTGTTTCATGAGTGTTGTTCCACCTCCATCAGTTGAATGAAGGCAAAAGAAATTCGCTCACCAAATCGGTGTTAAAGTTGACAACGATTCGCGGAGGGTGCTATCCAGTAGCTGCAACACTATTTTGGATAAGCTCTCTGACCGCGAGGTTTGGGGGCTTTTCTTTTGCCGCTAGATCACTTTGATTTCTCCTGTTTTGTCTCCTTGAATGATCGGTAGAGATCATCCAGCTGCTCGGAGAGATAATTCCCAAATTCAGCAGCATCCTGTGATGCCAATGAAAGGTTGAACGCTTTGGCCGACTGGCCAAAGGTTCCCTTTATGCGACCGTCGCCAGCCGCCCAGGTGCGTTTTTGTGACTTAGATGTCGTTTTGTTGCTGGCCCTGCCCTTCTTGGACAAAGTCCTCAGCAGTAACTCAAACCGAGTATCGCTATCCGCTTCGGAAAATTCGGGCGAGTTAGTAACATCCTTCGCCGTGCGCGCGTTTACCGGAACTATCACGAGCTTTTTTAAACCTTCCCACCGATCACGACCAACGGACTTAGCGGCTCCGATAGCTTCAACAACTTCGCTTGGTACCTTTTGCGAAACCGACAGCATCCTTGAAAGCAACGTCGCATCAATGGTCAAGGCAGACTGAATGACGTCTTTGGCATGACCCAAATCAAGAAGCCGCTTGGCGAACAGCGCTTTTTCAATAAACGAAAGATCTTCCCGCGCTGTATTCTCCTGGCCCTGAGCAAGTATATGAGCCACGTCATCGATAGACTTTATGACCGCCCGAACTGGACGGCCAAGGGCCGCCGCTATGCGAACACGCCGGTGTCCAAAGACGATCATATATCTGTCGGGATGATCCGGATGTGGTCGAAGCAAAACGGGCGTTTCCTGGACACCCTGGCCAATGGCGTCTTTGAGCTTCTCAAAAGCCTCATCATCTCCTGTCAGCCGGTCATTGACGAAAGAAACGTCAACCAACGCAGGATCGATATCGACAATTGTTTCCCCTTTAGTAAGCTTTTTTGCGTCTTCGGCGAGCGCGTCGATCGAAACTTTCATGGATTTAGACGCACCACGCATCGCGTAGTCAGCGCGATTGTCTTTTGCGGTGCTCTCGGTGGCCTTGTTCATTACGCTGTCGAGGAGGTTTCTACGTGCCAATTTGATATTCCCCGTTTTCTGTCAGAATACTGTTTTCTTTTGCTTTTTTCCAATTCTGCACGGCTGTCAATTTTTTACTCATTTGCGGCCCCAAGCTTGATGTACCTGAGCCATGATCTCCTCATTGACTGCATTCAGAGACTGAATTGCCCGATCATAAGTTGCTCGAACGAACTGAGACCGCTCGACTTCGTATAAGGTTTGCTTTGTGATACCAGCGTCAGAGATTGCTGTTGTCTTCACCATTTGCGCCTCAAGCATTTGATTTGGGAACATGGCTTGCATGAAACCAACCATCTGCTTTTGCGGACCATCCGTGGGCTCATACCTCGTCACGAGATAGCGAAACCATTTAAGCTTCATTTGAGCTCCGGCGTCACGGATAGTTTTCATGATCCCACCCAGCATCAAAAGAAACTGGCTCATCGACATGACGTCGAGCATTTGAGGGTGAACAGTGATCAAGACTGAAGAAGACGCGGTCAAAGACGTGAGGGTCAAATACCCAAGCAGTGGTGGGCAATCGATCACAACAATGTCGTAGCGCTCGTCAACTTCCTTCAGGGCAATGGAAATACGTGTAAAGAACAACCTGCCTTCTTTGGCATTCGATCCAGTCAGGGCCACAGGCGTATCATATTCATATTCCTGCAGTTCCAAACTGGCCGGAACGATATCCAGGTTAGGAAAATTGGTGGGCCGGATTACTTCTTTGATGGAGACCCTGTTCTTGTCGTATCGTATCGCCTCGTAGAGGGACGGCACATTGTCCAACTCTGGCTGGATCCCATGCAGAGCAGTTAGTGATGCTTGCGGGTCGAGATCTATTGCCAGCACCCTGTGACCTTTGAGAGCCAGATGTTGCGCCAGATGCGAAGCCGTCGTTGTCTTACCACTGCCGCCCTTGAAGTTGACCACTGAGATAACATGCAACTCTTCGCCGTCACGGCGATGTGGGACATAAGGTGACTTGCCTGCTCGACCGTGCTTATCAAGGTATTCTCGCAATTCGAGCATCTGAGCTGCAGTATACGTTCTTCGACCAGAGCTTGAAGTTGTCGGTTCGGGGCCTTTGCCCTCCAAGTGAAGCTTCTTGATATTCGATTGGGTAACGCCCAGAAAATATGCTACTTCGGCCAGAGAAAACTGGCGCAAGCCTTTTTCTGCATTTGGAGGATACTGCTCCATACGCAACATATTGAGTTTATCCGATATCAACTCTCCTTGCTGGAGGATGATTTCGTCAAATGGCATGCTTGCCAAGTCTGCCTCAAAGGGCGATTTTTTCATTGTTTGCCCGCCTTAATATCGCTTTTAGTACGATTTATAGTATCTAAGTGTCATTTACAGCGAGTTGAGACGATCCACAACAAGTTTTGAATTTGACAAAATCAACCACCGGCATCCATAGGGTTTGGGTTGGGATCAAAATGTAGGGTTGGCGGGCCTTCCTACTACAATGGATAGGTCTGACAGCGGTCAACACTAGATCAGGGTTGTCGCACATTCCGCACCTTGAATTCTCCTTACTCGCTTGTTGTATATATACTTTTCGGTGTTTTGCACGGCTGTCAATTTTCGACACGTTTGCGTTGAATGCTGTAGAGGCACCACCATTTTACCAATTATAGATGAACGCTTTTGCACTGATCGCCGGGCTATTAACTGCGCAAGGGGCTCAGCATTTCGCCTAAAGTTTTCTCACTCAGTGAAGTACTTAAACGGTATATTCACCAGAATATCTGCGCGTTCTGTCCGAAACATATGTCGGTGATTCGGGTGTTGAACAGTTCCATTGCGGCTCGAGTACCTCAATGTGATGGGAAAATGTGTCGTAAATATAGTATCTCCAGCTAGGGCTTGTTGACGTTTAGGGATTCCCAAATCGGCTGATGACTGATTCAAGGTTGCAAACAGAGGAGAGCAGCCTTGATCCGCACAGTTCTGACCGACGCCCAATGGGCTGTCATCGCACCGCACTGCCTTGGCCG
>JAKZRU010000037.1:0-5075 GCA_047517965.1 Gammaproteobacteria bacterium
GAATTTCTAATCTAATAGTACCATACACCACAAATCAAGGATAGCTATGATTAATAGGAGATGGAATTACGTTTCATTCATAAAGAACCCCTGACTGTCTTTAGACTACAAAGTGAATGTCCGCTATTGGCCGAAAGCGGAAATTCTGCTTAATTCAATATTTTTGAAATGATTTCAAAGCAAATCATTGCTCTAATTTTAGTTGCAATAATTTTTATTCTTCTTTTTGGTAAGTACAGGCGAGTACCATTTGACCATGCGCATTGGAACAAAAATACTAAGCGAGCAACTTTTATAACATGTCTAGCAATTTTGATAGGCGTATTTTCTACTGACATAGATGCTATAAAGCTATCGCTTTAATCAATTGGTGCATTGTCACTTTTGTTATATCCGTGGTTTAAGTGGAAGTGTAGCCCCTCAAAGCATGTAAAGCCAAACTGGGTTAAATATCAAGAGAGACTTCTGTTAAGTTAACGATACGCAACAGCAGTCAGGAAATGAGTCAATACGATTCAGGGAAAGTCGTCAAAGACATTCGACATCAGACCCGGCTTACGTATTGCGCAAAAGAGAACATCCGCATCTGACTGGGCGACTGTGGGCGCACGTGCGCAAAGGTAGGCAGAGTGCCACGTTCGAATATCATCCAGGCTGGATTGAGAATGTAGATCGCTTCTCGCTGGAACCGGCTCTGACGGTTGGCCCGGGGCCATTTCACACACCTTCAGGTAAACCCCTGTTCGGTACCATCGGCGACTCCGCCCCCGACCGCTGGGGGCGGGTTCTGATTCGCCGGGCTGAACGCGCGGGCGAGACGTCTCCGTCAACCAGGCCACCCTGAACCCGAATGTAGATGCAGCTTGCACCCGTCCTGGATCATCCTGCATTTGCACTGGCCTTCGCCTTTGCCGTCACCATCACGACCAACACCTTCAAAAAGTTTTTCTGATCAATTCACTGTAATGATTCAGTCTGTTAGTGTGTATTAAAGCACTGGAACATTACAGTATTGGAGGTAAGCATGATGGGCTCAAGCCGAACAACTGCGGCAACGTGGTTCCAGTGTCACCAGTTCACTGCTGCCGGCAATTTTCAATATCTTCAGCCAGTGGCGCCTGACCGGTGCCCAGCAGATGATCCTGTTGGGGCTCAGCAACGAGAGGACCCTCTACAACTGGAAGAGCCAGCCGGAAAAGGCCATGTTGACGCGGGATCTACTGGAACGGGCCAGCTATATCCTGGGTATCTATAAGTCCCTGCAAATCCTGTTACCCGACCAGGCGCTGGCCGATCAGTGGCTGTACACACCCAACTACAACCCGCTGTTCAATGGTACGGCGCCGCTGGATCGGTTACTGGCCGGGCAGGTGGTGGACCTGGCCGTGATCAGGAATTTTCTCGATGCGGAGCTAGGTGGCTGGTGATCGATATCGCTACCCTGCCCAGCAGTGATGTGGATGAGCTCGTTTATCGGGTCATTCTGTCGCGCTATCCGCAGATTAGCTTGTTCAAGCGCGTCTCCAACCCAAAGGATTGGGACGTACTCTACGCCGTGGAGTCCCTGACCAACCCCCGGTTGCGGAATGAGGTCGGTGACATTCACTTGATGCCTCCGGAAGATCGAGTTTACGGTGATGGCGCGTCCTGGATCATGGCAGCCTTTACCCACCTGCCGGTAGATGGTCGTGGCGGCCGGTTCAACCGGGATTTTGGTATCTATTACTGCGCGGCCGACGAGGCGGTGGTCATCGCTGAGTCTTCATTTCACCGAGCGCGATTTCTGCAGGAATCCAGAATTGAACAAACCACGCAAGAGATGCGTGTTATTCGTGCGCAACTGGGTCCGGTCAGCCTTCACGATGTGCGACACTTGGCCGGACACGCCATCTACGATCCCGATGAATATGTGACAGCACAGCAGTTCGGGCACGGGTTGCGGGATTCCAAAAGTTACGGTGTTCGCTACCAAAGCGTCAGAGCGGATGGTGAGTGCTACGGGGTGATGCGGGCAAGGGCGCTCTCGGATGCCATTCACTGGCGTTATCTGCGTTACCGCTATGATCGGGGGTCGATCGTTGAGGTTGAATCTCTGGACAGCAGAAGCAAGATATGATGGTGATGCATAACGAGCTGCTATGGATATTCACCCAACTGCCAGATGACTACATTGTTCTCGATATCGAAACCACGGGTCTTCCCGATGAAAATAATCTGCCGGATATTGTCACCTTAGGGCTAACGGTGGTTAGGAATAGAAAGATTGCGGAAAAAATAGAGTTTAAAACACGACCGCAGAGACGCATTACAGAAGAAGCGTAAACAATACACGGTATCAGTAACCAACAGGCCTCCGAGCTTGAATTCTGCACAAAATAGAAATTCTACCGTCGTGTGCGACAACTTGCACAACTGATAAATCCATCCAAATTGTGACCTGCTCAACCTTATCCTGTGTGTGTGGTATTTCGCACGGTAATTCTGGTCTAAATATTGCACTAGCTATTTAAATTCGATCACGGTAAGTTCCATTCAATCACACTTATATGCGCATATAAATGTAGATATATGACATTTATATGCGCATATAAGTGTAGAATACTAGTTTTTGCGTACACTGAATTGACTAACAACTACCGTTTAAACTGAAATCACTATGTTACAAAGGCTAAGAACCAACGATCTTCACAAATGGAAAAACAAGCGCCATCGTAAGCCACTTTTGCTAAATGGAGCTCGGCAGGTTGGTAAAACCTATTTGGTTACTAAATTATTCGGAAAGAAGGAATTTCAACAGGTACATCGGCTTGATTTTCGGTTGGATCCGACTTTGGCAGATCTCTTTGCCGACACTCTAAATCCTCAAACAATAATCGAGAACATTGAATTACGCTTCAATGTAAGTATCAATCTAAACCAGGACTTAATTTTCTTCGACGAAGTTGGGGATTGCCAGAAAGCTGTTGATTCGCTGAAATATTTTTCGGAGGATCTCCCCTATGCATTTGTTAGTGCGTCAGGCTCAAACATTGGATTATTGGAATCCTTTCCTGTCGGGTCCGTTCATCACTTGGAATTATTTCCTCTTTGTTTTGAAGAATTTCTGATGGCCAAGCAAAATGCAAAACTCTTGGAATCGTTTCGGGAACGCCGTGATAGCAAAGTGGTTTTCGACCAACTGTGGTTGACACTGCTTGATTATTACTTCGTGGGAGGCATGCCGGAAGCCACAATGCACTGGTTTAATGGTCAAGACAATTTATCGGAACGGGTGAGTAATGTAACGCGAATTCATCGTGAACTCGTTATGGGCTATCGTCAGGACTTCGGAAAGTATACAGGCAAGCTCCATGCACTGCATATTGATTCAGTGTTTACATCGGTACCACGGCAGTTAGCTGCTTGCCAGGACGATTCTGTTCAGCGGTTCAAGTTTAAAGGCGTTGTGGAGCAAAAGCAACGATATCGAGACTTTCGAGGTCCTATTGAATGGCTGGAAAAAGCCAAATTAGTTCGCAAGTGTTATCCCATTGAAGGTAGCCCAACAGTTCCGCTGCAATCCAAGATTCGAACTAATATTTTCAAGTTGTATCTTTTTGATATTGGCTTGCTCTGCCACATGCTTGAAATTCCCTATCGTTCTCAGACATCGCAGAACTATCAATACAAGGGCTACATCGCCGAGAACTTCGTACAGATTGAACTCTCAATGCATTCGAATTACCCGACTTATTCCTGGCAGCAGGCGAGAGCTGAAATTGAATTCATTCATCAATGTCGCGATGGCACAATTATTCCTGTAGAAGTGAAGAGTGGCTCGCGCACTCGGGCTCGAAGTCTGCGTTCTTATCTGGAACGATACGATCCCTCACACGCTGTGATACTTGCTGGAAAGCAAGGTAAAAAAGGAAGTCAACGCGTACAAACATGGCCATTGTATGACGCGCAATTTCTTAGTGACCTTTAGTCAAAGTTTGATCATGATGGTACATAAATTTGCATTTTTTGTTGCATCGCTGTAGTACGAGCCAGGGTTGTTTGTCCTTACGGCAATTGGCAATTCATATAAGGTTCGTCTGAATAGCGACAACATTCACCACTCGAAGAAATTACAGTAGCTAGTGTATTTTTTTCTTTCTGCAAATAGAAAACAATGAATTTTATGGCCTGAATCTTACAGTGTTTCGTGCAAAAAGTGGAAAAGTTCTTCGAATTATTACGTGGTGCACATCACAATGGAAAGTTTCTGGCAGACAAGTTCATTCCGGGAGCCGTACCGGCCTCTGTATGAACACATAGACAAAGCAGAAATAATGACGGAAAGAGCGACAATTTTGAACCATATAAATCTCCAATTCCGCTTTCGATTTTAGAGTTACTGAAAAAGTTGTGTAGCATCCGTTGTTGGCACTAGTCGTTACCGATTTACTGATAAAATGACACCCCTTAATGCATATTCTGAGCGGCAGATTATGCAACCGGCTGAATTCGTGGAAATCAGGTTTCAATTCGGAGATTAGTCTGATCACCTGACCCGCGCTTGAGCGATGCATGTTCAGTGGGTTTCCATCCACGCAGGGTAATTCATTCAGATATTTGAATTCATTCAAATTTGTGTTGCTACATCAAATTCCATCATTCAACAATTAGAATTATTTTGCGGAGTATTGAACAGATGTCCACCAAAATAAAACAACAATCAACCATCAACTTTCATGAATTTTTTCTATGTGTCTGTTTCCGCAAACTAGTCTGCATGGACCTTTTGCGCCTGCTTTTCGACAAGACGGAATTTCATCTGTTTGACTGGCGTAACTTGCGCTTTGGCCGGCTTTCCTACACGTGGGAATCAGATCATGAGTGAAGCGCAGACAAAAAAAGGGAAGGTGTTCAAAGAGCTGCATTCGGCCGACGGTATTTTTGTGATGCCAAATGCGTGGAACGCTGGCAGCGCTTGCATGCTGGAGGAAGCGGGTTTCCCCGCAGTCGGTACCACCAGCGCAGGTATCTCCTTCTGTATGGGGCTCCCCGATTCTGAAGGATTGCTCACTCGGGAAGCGGCTATGGAGGAAACC
>JAKZRU010000038.1:0-5827 GCA_047517965.1 Gammaproteobacteria bacterium
TATACGCTAGGAGCTTACGCAAGCGCCG
The DNA here is from genome assembly GCA_047517965.1 of Gammaproteobacteria bacterium. Taxonomy (GTDB): domain Bacteria; phylum Pseudomonadota; class Gammaproteobacteria; order Arenicellales; family JAJDZL01; genus JAJDZL01. The sequence continues at coordinate 29 of JAKZRU010000038.1, forward strand.
AACTTGGCGCTTCCACCATGCGCGAATATTTAAGAGAGTCGATTGCAGATAGAGTATTTTTTGCCGGAGAAGCCTGTCATCGCAGCATGTGGGCATCGGTTGCCGGTGCGCATATGTCCGGGCAGGAAGTTGCTGGCAATGCTGCCAAAACGATCGGTAAACCCATCCAGGTAAAACAGTCTTGAGCATTTCTGGAGCCTCATCCAAATTCGTTTGCTGGATCGCTGCAATAGCAGTTTTCTTATTCGCCTATTCATCGCATGCATCTGGAGAACCGCTTAAGGTTGGGTTCATATTCGACAGTACTATTGGACCCCATGGCTGGCGATACAGCCACGAGCAATGTCGGATTGCGGTCAGAGACGAGTTTGACGAACGGGTAGAAACAGCGGTTTTTGCGAAGTTTCGGGCTAACGAAGCCGAAGTTGAAAGCGTCATGCGTCTCATGCTGGATTCTGGCTTCAAAATGTTCTTTGTCCTTAGCCAAGAATTTGAGCAGGTAACACATCGTTTGGCCGAGGAGTATCCGGACGCGATATTCGAAGTAGCAACAGGTCGCCGACAGGCAAAAAACGTCGGAGTTTATTCGGCTCGCTTCTATGAAGGCTTTTTCGCTGCCGGTGTTCTGGCTGGACAAGTTTCATCTACCGGCCGTATTGGGTATGTTGGGTCTATTGACATTCCCGAAGTAACGCGTGGAATCAATGCGGTAACGTTAGGTGCGCGACTGATCAACCCGCAAGCAGAGGTGCATGCAATCTGGATCGATGCATGGCGAAATCCGGCACTGGAGTCGCTCGCTGCAAACTTCCTGATAGACGGTGGAACAGATGTCATCATATTCCACACCGGCGGTACGGAGATTTTACAGGTTGCCGAAGCGCGAGGCGTATTCTCGTTTGGGAAAGCGTCAGATATGAGTGATTTCGGTCCGAATGCGCATCTTGCAGCAATTTCGTATGACTGGAATCAATTCTGTATCAATCGGGTACAAGAAGTGATTGAAGGTACCTGGCAATCAACAGACACCTGGGGTGGAACGGGCGGTCCGGCGGTGCGATTGACGAATTTCAACAGAAAATGGGTCGACCCGGAGATCATCACGTTCATCCAGACACTAGAAGATGGCATCCAATCTGGAAAGATTCATCCATTTTCAGGACCCATTTACGACAACCTAGGGAATCTGACTGTTGAAAAAGACCATGTCCCGACGGATGCAGACTTGCTTGTTCTGAACTGGTTCGCAGAAGGTGTCAAATTCAAATAGGTACGCTAGTTTGTTTGTTGCCAGTCGTTTTTTGAAATCATCATTTCATAGTTCAGTTGTCCATGCACGGGTATGTGGCAACAGAATCATCAAGTAGTGCTTTAAGCTAGCCCGAAGTTACAAATACAGGTTCTCCTAAAACCTCCATAATCGGTTCTACGCCCAATCCAGGGCGATCGGAAGCTGTCATGTAACCATTCTCCATGAGCGGTGCACCGTTCGCGATCTCGGTATGGGAATACTCATGAAATGCAGATGACTGAAAATGAAATTCTTTCGGCAATGTATGCGCGAGATGCGCAATTGCCGCTGTGGCGATTTCGCCGCCCCAGGAATCTTCGACAGTCATGACAATTCCCATATTCATGCACAGGTCTCGAAACTGACAGGCTTTCATCAATCCACCCACTCGATTGATCTTCAAATTGATCAGGTCCATTGCGTTTTCCTGCCACCCTCGAATCAGGATTTCAATGCTGTCCATGCATTCGTCCAGTATCATCGGGTGATCGCAGTGTCGCCGGACGACCAGGCACTGTTCATAAGTCAGGCAAGGCTGCTCGAGATATAAATCGACATCGCGAATGGCTTTGACGACTCGAATTGCGGCGTGCTGACGCCAGCCGGTATTGGCGTCCGCATTCAAGACATTTCCAGTTTTGAGTTCGGCGGACACCTTGAAAATGCGTTCGATATCCACATCCGGATCGGCACCCACTTTCATTTGAAATTGGGTAAATCCCTGATTTTGATAGTCACGAAGCTTTGCCGCCATCGCATCAGGATCCTGTCGGCTGACAACTTTGAACAGTTTGACGTCTTCCTGACGCTTGCCGCCGAGGAGTGTGTAGACTGGCTGACCAGTCGCTTTACCGAGAATATCCCAGCACGCCATATCGATCGCAGACTTTACGTAGGGATGACCTTTCAGCAAAATGTCCATAAGGTCATTGATTTTCCCAAGTTCCAGAGGGTTAGCTCCAATCAGGCTGGGTGCAAGTTTGGCCAGTCCGGCTCTTGCACCTTCGGCATATGCAGGCAGGTAGGAAGGTCCTAGTGGACAGGTTTCCCCGACTCCCGTCACTCCGCTGTCCGTTTCTACAATGACGACCGTACTGTCAAATGCCGAAAAAGTTTGAGTCGACCAACTGTATGACCCTTCCTTCATAGGCAATTCTACCTGATGGACTGATATCTTTGTAATTTTCAATGGTGTGCAACCTCTTCTCTCTTACCTGGTTAAATTCCTTAATGCCGACAAATAAAATGATTAGAATATCATCACTTTGACTCATCAAATAAACAAGGAGATTTAAATGACCCCTAAAACAATGATCCGATGTCTATCACTAGCGGCGCTTAGCGCATTCTTGTTCGCAACGAATGCAAGTGCCGACAGACTGGACGATATTCTATCGGACGGCAAAGTCAGATGTGGCATCATGCTGGACGTCCCTCCAGTGGGTATGCGGGACAATGACAACAATCCGATTGGCTACGATGTAGAATTCTGCAGAGACATGGCCGCCGCATTGGGTGTTGAGGCAGTGATTGTCGAAACACCTGCACCGGATCGAATTCCTGCGATTCTTTCCGGCCGAGTCGACATTAGTATTGCTTCGGCAACTAACTCGCTGGAACGTGCAAAATCAGTTGCATTCTCCATCCCTTATCAAATCTGGGAAGTTGGCGTAGCCGTTGCTGCAGACAACACCACAATCAATTCCTATGACGACCTGAAAGGAAAATCCGTCGGAACAGTTCGCGGCACTACACCGGAAGTTGCATTTCTAAACGATATGGAGATGTTTGGCGAAGGCACAGAGCATATCGCTTACGGTTCCAATGCGGAGCAGTTTCTGGCACTATCGCAAGGAAAGGTTGATGCAATTATTGAAGCCACCGCCATCTTCGGTGAGTATGTAAAGGGACCTGGTAAAGGCGTAATCAGAATTTGCTGTACAGTTCCGACTGCACCTTCTGACTGGACCGGACTGATGGTGAACCGTCAGCATCAAGGTCTCTTGAACTGGGTAAATCTGTTCGTTTGGCATCAGTGGAAAAACGGTCGTACCGATGAGCTCTATCAACAGTGGTTCGGTTTTCCTGCACCCAATATGGACTTCCCCGGCGTTCACGCGTATTAATTCATAACTTACTCCTTATTTGCGGATGCAGGATCATGGCTGCAATAACCTGCCTCTGATCCTGCTTCCGCATTTCATGGGTATATTCGCGCATGTTTCTTGAATATACCTTTCAGTGGAGAGTGGTCTGGAAGCACTGGCCCGAACTGGTGCAAGCCGGGATACTGACGCTCCAGATTACGATTCTATCCATCATTTTAGGATTACTGATTGCTGCTATTCTGGCAGCGCTTCAAGACTCGAAAAATCCGTTCGCAAGAGGCATCGCAGCGACCTGGATTGCGCTGGCTCGAAACACTCCCGCACTGCTACAAATTTATATGGCGTATTTTGGGCTAGGTGCATTCGGCATTCATCTATCCCCATATACTGCCGTACTGGGTGCAATCACATTCAACAATGCCGGATATCTGACTGAGATTCTCCGAGGTGGTTTCAATTCGATCCCGATATCGCAAAAATTTGCCGCCCAAGGGCTCGGCCTATCCAAAATTCAGGTATATGTGTACGTAGTTCTGCCACAAGTCTTGCAAACAGTATTCCTGCCCATCGTGAATCAGGTAATCTGGGCAATGCTGGGAACTTCGCTCGGCATGGTTATCGGACTGCAGGAGCTAACGGGCATGACGACATTTCTTCAGTCGCAGACATTTCGACCCTTTGAGTTCTACTTCATTGCAGCGTGCCTCTATCTGGTTATTGCAAAGCTTGCAACCGTTTTGGCGCACCTGGTTGCCGCTTACATGTTCAAGGGCAAAGCAGCGCGATGATTTACACATTCACTACCAATGATTTCTGGTTTATGGTGCAAGGTGCCGGAATCACTTTCGTATTGACAATCGTTTCTGGTTTCTGCGGAACCGTCATGGGATTCTTAATTGGCTGGGCACGTACCGTTCCGAACTTTTTTCTATACCACCTGCTCGGTGCATACATTGATGTAATTCGATCAGTACCGCTGATCATTCAGTTCGTTCTGTTCAACAGTTTCATGGCAATACTCGGTTATCCGATGAATCCGTTTATTTCCGGCCTCATTACCTTGTCAATCTATATTTCCGGCTATGTTTCTGAGGTTGTCAAAGCTGGAATCGAATCTACACCGCGCGTAACCCGATTGGCGGCGCGCGGTCTAGGCATGACTTATTTCCAGGATTTCTATAACATCGTTCTGCCGATTGGAGTTCGTACGGTGTTTCCGGCCTGGACCGGCTTGATGCTAGGATTGATGAAAGATACATCATTGATCGCAGTACTGGGCGCTACCCCGCCTGAACTTCTGCGAGCGTCGCAAATCATCATCAACCGAATTCAGGAACCGCTACTGATACTTCTCGGAGCGGGTGCGTTCTATTTCGTGATGTGTTATGCACTCACAGTGTTCGCCAAACGATATGAACGGGGTTGGCAGCAAAAACAGGAGGTCGTCTAATGATTGAAGTTCAAGATGTCCACAAATCATTCGGCAAGCTTGAAGTACTAAAAGGCATTGACCTCGACGTGGAAAAAGGAGAAGTCGTCTGCTTGATTGGTGCCAGCGGGTCCGGAAAATCAACGCTTCTACTATGCATTAATGCGCTTGAAAGCATCGCCAGAGGAAAGATATTTGTTGATGGTATTGATGTTCACTCTCCGCAAACCAATCAGGACAATCTGCGTCGGAAGCTGGGCATAATTTTTCAACAATTCAACGCTTTCCCGCATTTGACTGCACTGAAAAATGTTTCACTCGCACCCCGCAAAGTCCTCAAGATGGCAACAAAGGATGCTGAAGAACTTGCGGTGAAGCACCTTGAACGAGTCGGCTTGGGCGATAAAATCAATCAGTATCCAGCCCAGTTGTCTGGCGGCCAGCAACAGCGATTGGCAATCGCACGCGCACTAGCGATGAGTCCCGACTATCTGCTACTGGACGAAGTGACTTCGGCGTTGGATCCTGAACTTGTCGGTGAAGTGCTAGACACTTTGAGAATGCTGGCGCAGGATGGCATGACCATGATTGCGGTTACCCATGAAATGCCGTTCGCCCGAGAGGTTGCGGATCGCGTGGCTTTTTTTCACGAGGGCGTAATTCATGAATTTGGTACAGCAAAAGATTTGATCAACAACCCGCAAAAGGAGCGAACCCAGGCATTTCTAAGCAATATTCTCTAGTTCCACCGGCAATTTCAAAATTAACTTGGTCAAGCGTCTCAATTGTTCTCGACGTTGAGAGATATCTCCATCCTCAGATAAAGTACTAATAGGAAACAAATAAACATAATTACGGTGAAAATTTATTTCAACGTGCTGTAGCCGAAAGTGAACGATGCCCGAACCAGTTCGATATGCAATTTTTGTTTATGACGAAGTAGAGCCAATTGATATTGGTGGTACATTCGG
>JAKZRU010000039.1:0-12478 GCA_047517965.1 Gammaproteobacteria bacterium
GCAAAACAGCGAGTTCAAGGGAGTGCGGCAGGATCCAAAGAGCGGGTCACAATTATCCACCATCCGGATGTTCGGCGAATGTTGATGACAATGAAGTCGCTGATTGAAGCAAGTAGATGTCTGGCCTACTATACCTCCGGCGTTTTTGATCTTTCCCAAAAACATTCGGATGAAATCGCAAGAAAACAGCATGCATCAGATCTCGGACTTCTCATACCTTTGGTCAAAGGGTGGTGTGCCGAAATAGGCAATGAAGTAGCTTATCTTGGGGTGCAGATACACGGAGGAATGGGATTTATTGAGGAGACAGGTGCCGCACAATATGCAAGAGATGCGAGAATTACACCTATCTATGAAGGTACAACCGGCATTCAGGCGAATGATCTGATTGGCAGGAAAGTTCTTCGCGACAAGAGCGATTACATTTACAAGTTGATAGACAAAATTGATCAGTCTCGTCGTGATTTCTGTGATCGAGGAGAATCCACCAAGTACATCCGCAAGGCTGTGAAAAAGGCAACTCGCGAACTTAAGCGTACTACGGATTGGGTGCATGAAGTTGGAGCATTAAATCATCAGATTGCTGCTGCTGCGAGTGTCGGTTATATGCATGTACTTGCTATGACAGTAGCTGGCTGGCTGATGGCCGTTTCAGCAGCCAGGGCATTTGACATGCTGGAAAACGGTGTTGAAAACAGAGACTACTTTAATGCCAAAATTGTCACAGCGAAGTACTTTGCAACGCACATTATGCCGCGTGTAAAAGCCTACGCAGATGGTGCGGTGAACTCTTCTTCATCTGTACTGGAGCTGACTGAGGATCAGTTCTAGCTGATCGGAAATCAAGCCAGTTTCAGTCCGTTATCCACCGGACGTTCCGGCTGAGCAATAACGACCGCCCCGTCTTTCTGTACAAATCCAGTCAGCAGGAACTGCGACATGAACGGACCGATTTGTTTAGCGGGAAAATTGACGACTCCTACAATCTGTTTGCCAAGCAAATCTTCAGGGGTATACAGGTCGGTAATCTGTGCACTGGCTTTAAGAATTCCAAACTGTTCGCCGAAATCCGCGGTTACCTTGTAGGCGGGTTTGCGCGCTTGCGGGAATTCTTGTACATCAACAATGCTTCCTATACGCAGTTCCACCTGTTCAAAATCATTCCACTGAATTGTTTTCATGGTCTAGTCCCCCGGAATTTACCAATGCCCGCATGACGGAAAAATCTAAAAGCACGCATTATAATGACCCATTCCAATTCACTTGAGCTGAATAACATTGAAGCCATTAGCCGTTTCCCATATTAATTCTGTCGTTGACAGGCTCGTTGAAAACTCACGTCAAGCAATGGCTGAGTTTCGATCAGCCAGTCAGCAAAGAGTAGACGAGACTGTCACCGCCGTGGCTTGGGCGCTCTATGAAGACAGCAATGCGGCAGAGCTCGCGTGTATGGCAGTAAAAGACACTCAGCTCGGGAATGTTAAAGACAAAATCACCAAGAACAAGCGCAAGACATTTGGCACATTACGCGACTTGATGCGGGTGCGCACTGTTGGAATCATTGAATCGGATAGCGAGAAAGGCCTGGTCAAATATGCCAAACCTATAGGTGTCGTTGCAGCAGTCACTCCATCAACGAATCCTGCTGCTACACCGGTTAATAAATGCATGATGGCGATCAAAGGTCGAAACGCGGTTATTGTTGCACCTTCTCCGGCAGGCTGGAACACAACAAATCTTGCGATTGAGATGATAAGAGATGAATTGGCTGTTATCAGGGCACCGCAGAATCTGGTACAGATACTGCCAGCACCGGTCAATCGAGCAATTACGGAAGAATTAATGCAAGCGGTTGATCTGGTTGTTGTTACCGGGTCACAGAACAATGTACGTGGGGCTTACTCCAGCGGCACGCCAGCGATCGGGGTTGGAGTTGGCAATGTTCCTGTGATCATTGATGATTCAGCGAATTTGGAGCGCGCTGCGAAACTCATTCAAATGTCCAAAACATTCGATAACGGTACTTCGTGCTCATCCGAGAATTCAGTCATTATTCTGGATTCGGTATATGAAGACATGATCCGCGCTTTAAGTCGCAGCGGTGGCTATCTTACAACAGCGGAAGAGAAAGTACGTATTGTGAATTCTCTTTGGAGCTCAACCGGAAGCCTGAGTCGTGATTTGATCGCCAAGGATGTTGAGGTTTTGGTTGATCATTTCGCACTGGACGCACCACCAAAAGAGACGAAGTTCATCATTGTTGAGGAATCGGGCATCGGACCTGATTTTCCTTTGTCTGGAGAAAAGCTTTCGGTAGTATTGACTGCCTATCGAGCTAAGGACTTTGACGATGCAGTCAGCAAGGTAAAGCAAATCCTGGATTATCAGGGAGCCGGCCATTCCTGCGGAATACATACAAGGGATCACCACAAAGCGCAAAGGATGGCTGAGGAACTCGACGTTGTCCGTGTTCTAGTCAATCAAGCCCATACATTTGGAAATGGTGGCGGATTCACGAGTGGTCTCAACTTCACTCTCAGTATGGGTTGCGGCACCTGGGGAGGCAACAGCATCAGTGAGAATCTGAATTACCGTCACTTCATCAATATTACACATCTATCCACAGAAATCCCAGAAGACAAGCCGAGCGAGGAAAGCCTGTTCGGAGATTTCCTTCGCAGCTATCATCCTAATCACCACAACTGAGGATCGGCAATTGTCTGATACAGTTCGATCGTTGATCGATCGCAATGCCATTGAATGTTCTGATCGTCCGTATCTGACGGATCCAGATTCGAATTTAACGATTAATTACAGCGAATTTCGGGACAGTTGCCGGTGGTTTGGTGCGCAGCTACGATCAGCGGGCTTCTTGAATTCGGCTCATGTTGGATTTTTGATGGATAACGGCTGTTGGACAACGATTGTAGTGATGGGAACCATGTATTCAGGTCATGTAATCGTTCCGCTGAATGCTGTTGCCAGTAAAAAAAACTTGCGATTCGCAATCAAGAATGCGGATGTCGACATCATCTTCGTCGGTGAAAATTATCGATCATTACTGTCAGAAATCATGTCTGAATTCTCTTCGGATGTTCAAGTTATCACTGTCGACATGGACAGCGGATTTCAAATTGCGGATGTCAGTGTACAAGGCCCGAGAACTCCGCAAATTCCGATCACAGTGGATTCTCCTGCCATGATTCTTCACACATCGGGTACAGTCGGAATGCCCAAAGGTGCTGTTTTGACTCATGGAAATCTGGTCGCAGGAGGAATGAACGTAAAGTTTGCACATAGGCTATCCAGTGAAGATGTCGCTTATTGCGTATTGCCGCTTTACCACATCAACGGACAAGTCGTAACCGGGATGGCTTCCATCGTAAGCAGTTCCAGCGTCATCATGCCTCGAAAATTCAGCATAACGAAATTTTGGGAACATGTAAGTCAATACGAGTGCAGCTGGCTAAGCGTCGTTCCTACCATTGCGAAATATCTGCTCGATGATGCTCACGAAAATGACTTTGTGGTCAGTGGCAGCGAATTTCGCAAATTAAGATTTACCCGTTCCGCATCGTCGGCCATGCCTGCTGGAATGCACAGCGATTTTGAAAAAACTTTTGGCATTCCGATGCTTGAAACAATGGGCTTGACAGAAACCGCAGCCCCGATTCTGTCGAATCCAATGCCTCCGGAGATCAGAATACCTGGTTCTGTAGGTGTGGCATTTGGCAACGAGGTAATAATTCTCGATAGCGATGAAGAGGAAATGCCGGCGAATGAAATTGGTGAAATTGTTGTGAGAGGTGCCAATGTCATTGCTGAATACTACAATGCGCCAGAAGCTACAGCATCTTCATTTACACAAAGCGGATGGTTTCGAACAGGTGATCTCGGCTATAGAGATGAGGATGGCTACTTTTTTGTTTCCGGACGAATCAAGGAGTTGATTATCAAGGGCGGTGAGAACATTTCGCCTCGCGAAGTAGATGATGTTCTGTATCACCACGATGCTGTATTGGAGGCAGGTGCCTTTGGGTTGCCGGATGATGCATATGGGCAAGTGGTTGCAGTGGCTGTCGTATTGAAAGAAGGCCGAGACTGCACGGAAAATGAACTGATCGACTTTTGTAAGCTGGAGCTTGGTCGATTTCGATGCCCCAGCAGAATCTTTTTCGTAGAAGACTTGCCAAAAGGACCATCCGGAAAAATTCAGCGGTTGCAGGTTGCGAACTCATTGATAGAACAAATGGAAGCTGGAACGCTTTGACGGACGATTTAATGAACCTGCACGGCAGGAATGCACTGGTTACGGGTTCAACGAGTGGAATCGGCTTGGCGGTTGCTAATAGACTTGCTGCCTGTGGTTGCAATATAGTACTAAACGGATTTGGTGAACCAAGGGAAATCCGGCGTCTATTATCGAATATTCAAGAACGCTCGGATGTTGAGGTGGTTTACTGTGCGGCGGACTTGAGAGATTCAGACAGCATTTATGAAGGGATTGAATCTGTAGCCGATAAATTCGGACAGATTGACATTCTCGTGAACAACGCTGGTATACAGCATGTTGCTCCCGTAGAGAATTTTCCGGATGAAAAATGGGAGGAGGTTTTAGCTGTAAATTTGTCAGCAGTATTTCATGCCAGCAAAGCTGTAATTCCCCGCATGATTGAAAACGGTTGGGGGCGCATCGTGAATATAGCTTCAGTACATGGACTGGTTGGCAGCGAGAACAAGTCTGCCTACGTCGCAGCCAAGCACGGCGTCGTAGGTTTCACGAAAGTCGTGGCGCTTGAAAATGCCAGGAACGGTTTGACTTGCAACGCTATCTGTCCGGGATATATAGATACAGAGCTGATTCGAGAGCAGATTCGTAATACTGCCGACAAACAGGGCATCTCATTTGAAACTGTAGCCGCTGAAATGCTTTCTGATAAACATCCGAGCGGACGATTTGTAGGAGCGGCGGAAGTTGCTTCACTTGTTGCATATCTTTGTTCAGATGCCGCCGCAGGAATTACAGGCTCTGCAATTTCGATTGATGGTGGATGGAGCGCACAATAGTAAGCGCTCATACAAGGGTGCGACTAGGATCGCGCAACCTTTTTAATCTCCTGCCAGGCGGCTTCAATATGCCGCCTTTCGGTTCGTAGCTTGTCGGTATCGGTGATCACGTCGATGCGAAAGATTTGCTGATCGAATTTGAACCCGCTTCCGAATCAACCGTATAAGTCAGCAAGATTTTGGCAGTGATTGCTTGCGGTTCAACAGCGCAAGCGACTGACTCCGGTATTTAGGTGATTCAGAATCTGCGTTCCATCAGATCGGAAGATGCGATTAGTTGTAGGAATTCGTTGCAATCGATTTCGGCAATTACGATTCGGTCTACACGGACCAGCTTATTTCAGGTCGCGCGGAACCACGAAATCGATTAGTCGTCCATATCCGAATTTTACCTGCTTCCATTCGTTCACAGGAACGTCGCACACCAGTGTTGCAGCAGTGGGGAATCTCCAAAAGTCGGTATGTATCGGTTGAGTTTGCAAAATTTCACTCGCAAATAATCCGATTCCCGGATTGTGTCCAAGAATGAGAACTGGCGAATCATCGACGGTCGACAATGCCTTCAATATTGATTCCGCTCCGCCGTGATACAGGTTGGATTCAAACCGAACGTCGTACATCTTGGGAATACATCGCTCAATCCTGCTCCATGTCTGTCTTGTTCTCTTTGAAGTGGAACACAATACGGTTCGAGGAATGTGTTCTTGATCAGCAAACCATCTACCGATTGCATCCGACGCAAGCTTGCCACGTTTTGCCAGAGGACGATCATGATCGTTCAGATATGGTGAATCCCAACTGGATTTGGCATGTCGTGTAATGATCAGTTTCATGGATTCACGGTGTCGACGATTGGTTGCAATTAACTGAGCTAATTTGACCAGTATAAGAGAGCAGCAGCAAATCGGCATAGAGCCAAACTGATGCACGGCAACGTCCCAGTCTTATAATTTGGTGTGCATGTCGACATTTATCTACTTCAACTGCATCGCCTTATTGCGGATGGAATCAAGTTTCGGCTTGAGCTAGCACTTTCCGCCGGATTGCGTTCGGAAAGTCCCAATGCTTCGTGCACACGTGACGGCAACGGTGTTATCGGGATGTGCACTATTCGGAAATGTCCAAGTTGCCTTTGTACAATGTTAAGGTGTCTCGAAAGGAGTATACCTCACACGCTCAGATTACAATATACTTGATCATTTTTTGTTTCAAACAAACATACATGATCTCTTTGGTGATCACCCCAAAAACATGAAATGAGCGCACAATAGCAAGCGCTCATACAAGGGTGTGACTAGGATCGTGCAGCCTTTTTGATCTCCTGCCAGGCGGTTTCAATATGCCGCATTTCTGTTCGTATCGCACCTAAAACAAATCGAATGACATAAGTATCATTGAGAATCGTATGTGTCAGGAACAGCTTGCCTGAAGCATTCAATTTTTCGAGAATCTGTTTGGATTTTTCATTGCCTTCACAGTGTTGGAAGCAGATCAGATTCAGGGAGGTTGGCTGAAATAATTGATATGCGTCATCGGCTTCAATCCAACTTGAGAACTCTCTGGCCAACTCAATATGCGAGCGAATGTGGGACCTCAGACCTTCCACTCCGTAGTGACGAATCACAAGCCACAGTTTTAAAGACCGAAATCTTCTTCCTAGTGAAACCTGCCATCCGCTGTAATCGAATACGGTTCCAGATTCGGTTGCCTTGTTCCTGAGATATTCGGGCGTAAACGTCAATGCGCTTACCAGGTCAGCTTTGTTCGCGACATAAAACAGGTCACAGTCGAAGTTGGTTAACAGCCATTTGTGTGGATTGAAACAGTAACTGTTGACTCTTTGGACGCCGTCAAGCAAGTATCGATATTCCGGGCAAACCGCGGCGCTTCCTAAGTAAGCTGCATCCACATGCAGCCAGATTCCGTGAGATTCTGTAATGTCGGCTATTTCGGGAATTGGATCTACAGCCAATGAAGAGGTGGTTCCGATTGTTGCGCAAACGAATGTCGGTGTATTGCCGGATGCGATATCGCGTTTCACCAGATCGGCTAGATGGCTAGCGTCCATTCGAAACCTGTCGTCAACATTGACACGTCGAATCTGGTGATCCCGAAAGCCCGCTATTTTCAAGCTCTTTTCTCCAGAAGAGTGTGTCTGGCTGGAAATGTAAGCAGTCAGCTGGGGCAGACTAATGTCATCCGTACTTCGCATTGCTTTTTCGCGTGCTGCAACGGCAGCACACAGACATGCAGAAGATGCAGATTCCTGGATTACGCCACCACCTGTACTGCTGGAATGGAAGTGCTCAGGCAATCCGGTAATTTCAACCATCCAATCTAATACCAGAGTCTCCAATTCGGTGCAGGCAGGGCTTGTTGACCACAGCATTCCCTGTACACCGAATCCGGAAGAGAGCAAATCACCTAGTATCGACGGACCGGACGCATGAGATGGAAAGTAGGCATAAAAATTAGGAGATTGCCAATGTGTAAGTCCGGGAATGATTTTAGAGTTAACATCGTTCAGCACGTCCTCATAACACTCGCCAGATTGTGGTGGATGCTGAGGAAAACTCTTGTAAACCTCACCTGGTTTAACGTTGGACAGCACGGGGAATGATTCAATATTCTCCATATAGTCGGCGATCAGATCAATCGTCTTATATCCACGCTCACGAAACTGTTCAGGCGTAAGATGTTCCGGCTTTTTAGTTGGCATCAGTGGTGCTTCGGTTGACGGTAAAGAAAGCTGGTTGGACGGGTGTGAATTGCGAGTGTACAGCCAGCTCTACTGTGTGGTGAATTTGGAAGGGTTCATAATCAAATTTGTCGGTCGGCAACCATGCAGGCGTTTCTCCATACCTGTAAGAATAGCCTTACCCATTACCTGCTGGATCTGGTGAATACTTGCTTGCAGCGCAGGCACTCGACAATTTCAACCTTCCCTGAAGCGCCGAATCCGAATTTAATTTCAATGACTTCATACTTGTGTATTCCAAGATCACACAATAGCAAACCGAGATTTTTCGGAAGTTTAAAATTCATGATTACAGTCCATATAGCAACTGTGTCTGCATGCCACCTAAAACACGTATGAATCTCCTGTCACCTAGCTATGCCTATTTCTACATATTCGGATAATTCGGTCCGCCGCCGCCTTCCGGCACCACCCAGTGTATGTTCTGTGTAATATCTTTGATGTCGCAGGTTTTGCAGTGAACGCAATTTTGTGCATTGATCAATAGGCTAGGATCCTGATTTTCGTCAACCACAATCTCGTAGACGCCGGCTGGACAATATCGCTGTTCGGGCGCTTCGTAGTCCTTCAAGTTCACGGTGATTGGAACGGCTGTATCCTTCAGAGTAAGGTGAACAGGTTGATTTTCTTCATGGTTTGTGTTTGAGAGATACACTGATGAATTGCGGTCAAAACTGATCACATCGTCAGGTTTTTGGTATTCAATCGGTGAACACTCTGAGGCTTTCTTAAGGCTCTTGTGATCTTCATGATGATGCATGGTCCAAGGTGCACGGCCGCGCAATATATAAGTGTCCAAACCAGCATTGACAAATCCGGCCCACAGACCTTTGCGAAAGGCCGGGCGAATGTTGCGGGCTCTATGCAGTTCACTCCACAACCAGCTTTTTTTCAGTTCATCGCTGTAGCCGCTCAACTCTCCAGTCGAGTTTGAGACAAGATGTTGGAAGCCTGCCTCCGCGGCGACGATGCCAGATTTCATAGCCGTATGGGTTCCCTTGATCTTGGGCATATTCAGAAAGCCCGCACAGTCACCGATTAATGCTCCGCCTGGAAACGTCAACTTAGGAATCGACTGAAACCCACCTTCATTCAGGGCTCTCGCACCGTAGGCGATGCGCCGTCCTCCTTCCAGGACGGGTTTTACGGAAGGATGGTACTTGAATTTCTGAAATTCTTCGAATGGGCTTAGGTAAGGATTCTGGTAATCAAGCCCAACTACAAATCCTACCGACACCTGATTGTCTTCAAGGTGATAAAGAAAAGATCCGCCGTACGTTTGATAATTTAACGGCCATCCGATACTGTGCGAGACATGGCCTAGCCTGTGTTTATCTGCGTCAACTTCCCAAAGCTCCTTTATTCCGATTCCATAGGTTTGTGGATCAGCATCTTTCCGCAGGTCGTAGCGTTCGAACAGATTTTTTGTCAATGAACCTCTGCAACCCTCCGCAAACAATGTTAATTTCGCGTGCAGTTCGGCTCCGGGGGTAAAGTTGGCAGTCGGCTGTCCATCTTTTCCCACTCCCATGTCTCCAGTAGCCACTCCGATTACCTGACCGTCATCATACAAGACTTCAGCCGCCGCATACCCCGGAATTATATCTACGCCAATCGCTTCCGCTTGCTCTGCCAGCCATCGACAGAAATTGCCAAGAGAGATGATATAGTTTCCATGATTGTTCATCTGAGGTGGAGTTGGAAGCCGTATAGATAAGCGTTTGGTGAGATAAGCGAAACTGTCACTTGTCACTGGAGTGTTCAAAGGAGCTCCTTTCTCCTTCCAGTCGGGAAGCAACTCATTCAGCGCAGTCGGTTCCAGTACTGCACCTGACAGAATGTGTGCACCAACTTCAGAACCTTTCTCAAGTATGCATACGCTCAATTCTTGGTCGTTCTCCATACACAATTGGCGTAGTCGGATGCCCGCAGCAAGTCCGGATGGTCCGGCGCCGACTATCACGACATCATATTCAAGTATGTCCCGTTCAACTGTCATTCAAAAATATCCTCATCAAATATTGTTAAAGTAGTAATTATCGTTCATAAACCTGAACTCTAATCTCGGTGGGATTACCGCTGTTGCATGGATTGTTTACCTGTGGGCAGTTCGAAATAATCGCAAGAACATCAGCTTCTGCTCGAAGTTCCACATAATCACCAGCGACTGATTTGCCATTTACAAATACACTGTCTTCAGTGTGGCCATCTTCATATACAGGCACAGAGCAGAAGAAATTGATGTTCGGCACTATGTCCTGCCATCCAAGATCATGTTTTGCTAAAGAAATGAGGAAGTTTTCTCGGCATCCAGGAACATTGGGTACTCCATAGAGCAACTCATTACTCCAAGCTGAACAACACCCCGCAATCGTGTCATGTCCACCTTTTGTTGTATCTTCAACGACAGTCATTAATGGACGTGCGTAATCTGAGTACAAGACTGAGCCTTTGGAAATATGTATGTTTCGAGCGGCTTTCATTGTGTTTGGTGCGTGATAGCGCTCCTGGGGATTTTGGGCGTTATAGCAGAGAAAATCCACGCCTTGCTGTCCACAAACATCCGTAATCCTTAAGACTTGCCCTAAACTCAGCACTTGATCCCAGTGCTTTCCAGTTTGGATAGTTTCGTTTATAAGCACTTTTTCTTTCAAATCTGACACCGCAGCCAGTGATAATTCCTGATCGACGAAATCTCAGCAACTTGAACCATAGGACGAGAAATATGAATAGAATACTCCTCCGTTCGACTAAGTCTAAGTATGTAAACAGTATACAAATATTTGAAATTATCAGTTTCGATTAGGTGCACATCAGATTATTTGGATTTTACGAATTCAAGCTGCTTGACGATACCAGTAATCGTCAAACCGATTGCTTAGAATGCTACAGCGCAAGGTAAGGGTGGCATTGGTACCGTTAACACTCAAATGCATTCCGACATACTTAAGTCGTGAATCAATCACGAACTTGCAAGTTGCTTCTACCACTCCGGAACTTACGCACAACCCCTCCGCTCTGAACTCGCATATTGTATTCGTTTCAGATTACGGTCGAAATAGACGATCAACTTGCGCGCTGTTTCACTCGCTGATACTTGGGTTTCCAAACTGAGAAAATGGCGTCGATACGACTGTTATCAAGTTCGTCCAGTCTATTTCTTGCTTATTGTTCAGCCAACTAAGAACTGTCAGGTTGCTTACCCGCGGGTCCGGCGGATTCAGATTTGCGAACCAGAATGCCGGTGCTATCTTTACCGCGGTAGACACTTAAAGCCCGGCCAGTTCTCTAAACTTGGCGAAACAGACGCGTGCCTTAGCAACACAACCATGCGGATGGTACCCTGAGATAGCGACGTATGTTCCAGTCCAAGCGTCTGGTCGCGCAGACAAATTCGCGATCTCTTTTTCCTGCAGCTACCTCGGTTGTCGGACTTTGTGCGAAGCCTCTTTTTAGCCGTTGCACCAGCTGTTAACTGGAGATGGCATAACGATTTTGGAATATACACAACCCTCTCCAAAAGTTCGACAAACCTGCGATATTCTTCGATTTGCTTGAGGGCTTGTTCCAGACAATCGGACGGTATACCAAGGTTGACGTATTTTCCTTTGATGTTGCGTCTGAGCGTCTAGCTTTGGTGACTGAGATATTCCAGACGCTGACAATGGCAATTGGATTTGCCACATTTGCGGCGCACAGCGATGAGTTGTTCGGGTAGCAACTGGCCGATGGATACCAGTTTTATAAGGAGCAGGTTGCGTTGGGTGTGAAGGCCTTGGAAATTGGGCTCGGGTTTCATAGGTTTTCTCCATTTGATGCCTGTGTACCTACTATAGATACAGACATTGATGGAAATCGAACTATACCCCTTACTCCATTAAAAAAAGAAAAATCCTTCGTGTACCCACTCAGGATAACGTACGAAATAACAATCTCTCATTCCGATTTTCTTAAAAAGTTCGTTCATCCCGACAACCTTGAGTTTCTTATGCAGCCATTCGTCAACTTCATTTGGAGTTGGATAACTATTGCAATGATCAAGATCCATCGTCCACTCCTCTGAGTCCCAAGATTTCCAAAGTTTTTTGACGTAGGTATTAGAAGAGTCTTTTATGCTGATAGTATCATACTTACTAGGAGGAGCAATAATGCTTGATCTGACCTCTATAAGATATCCTTTGACGTCAAAATCTAAGTCTGGTTCGTCCCTGCTCAATTCTCATCTCCTGCTCCAATTTTCTTAAGTAGTGTCTGCCAGAAAACTCCCATTATGATGGGCACAAAGTAATTATTCGAGAATTTTTCTAATTTTTCGCAGCGAATCCCGACAAAATGGCGGCAGCGCAGTCCATTTGAAAGCGATTCTACCAATTGCTGTGCGATTCCTTACCGAACAGGCATAGGCAACCGTTCCCGTCTGAGCGGGAGCGGCCCGGCGGTTGCCGGTTTCGATACCGGGACCTCAGGCGGCGCGCAAACGCACCTTTTTCTGCCGCCGGGTCCTTTCGCGCTCTCTGCGCTGCAGCAACAACCCAATGCGATGCAAATTGGCAGCCAGCACCGACAGTGCAACTGTGCGCTCAAAGCCATCGGCACCATGACTGCGGATTCGTTCCAGACCCCGATGCTCAAGATTGTTAATCGCCGACTCCA
>JAKZRU010000040.1:0-29289 GCA_047517965.1 Gammaproteobacteria bacterium
AGAAACCGGGTGGTAACATAACGACGTACGGAGTCAAGGATGCAGCCTCTCGGCTGGGTGGAACTGAGGTGGACTGCACGGTGGAATTTTACTGCCGGACTTTCATATTCGAATTTCCCGGATCTCAGCTAACCTCGGACGAGCCCGTTGCTCCTCAGTTGATCACCAAATGTGAGAGTCTAAAGGCAGTTGTTGTATCGGATCTGCCAGCGTACTTCCAAGATGGCCATTCGGAGTTCCCTCACTATGCTATCGATATCTCATTGCGTCACGGCGTTGAGCGCGTCTATCGCAAAGAGGCGGAGCAGCGGACGCCACCGTAACGGCCTATGTTTGTTGTGATCAAGCAATACGAGACAGTGCCAGCTACTACATTCGCCAACGGTGAGTGCTTCGAAATCGACGAGCGTCGTAATAACGGAGAGGAAATAGTCGAGGGCGGCAGAGAAGGTGAGAGGGCGTTGCTGGCGTTCAGGACGTGCAATGGAGTGTGGCCAGACTTCTCGCCCGATATGCAAGGCGTAAACACTGTGCTGGTAGCTTTGAAGGTGGAGCAGGACGTTACACACCATATTGAGGAACGCTACAGTTGCTCCTGCTTTGTCAGCGACGATGGACGGGCAGTCTATTCGGTTCGCCTGACGACGAGCATCGGGTACGGGGGTGTCCGCGTGCATTCGCCCATTGACACATACAGCCTAAAAGCCAAGGTTGCTAGTATTCGATCGATTCACGATGGGATAAGGCAGGACTCAGTGAACACGCTGCAGATAGCGGAGCTAGCTGACTCCGTCCTTCTCGACAAGACCCAAGACGACGGCTACTTCCGACTGTGGTACTTAAGACTGTGGCAGGCCGCAGTAGAGAGCAAGAATCACTTGGGAGAGCCAAGGCTGAAAAACCAAAGAGACGTTGTGGCTGGCGAGCTGACACCAGAGAAACTCAATGATTACCGTAACAAAATAGCTCATTGGTGGACGGGTAAGATGGACTTCTCATTTGTAACGGGTATTCAGCTGACGGTGTTGACGTCGTTGCGCCGTAAGTATTGAACGAAAGACTGAAGTAGCATCTGTTGGCACCAGGCCTGTCGGAAGTCCACTCTTTCGACGGCCAAGTAGTTGGGCTGCTGCTGCATTAGGCATTGCCTGCACCTAATAAGTTCTGGGCGTACATAGGTGGCCTCGCGATGCTATCAAATGCACTTAATTTACCACTCTAACAAACGATGAAGTTTGTAGATTCTGCTACATTTTTGAAAGAAAGATATATATAAATTTATTTCAATAATATGTGGGCAAGATATGGGTAAGCATACGGACAGTACTGACAGCAAGATCCTCCGGCGGATTCATTCCCGCAAGCGAGGCTGGGTCTTCACACCTGACAGCTTTGCGGATCTCGGTACCCGTCAGGCAGTAGATCTTGCTCTGATGCGGCATCGGAACAGTGGCCTCATCCGGCAACTGGCTCGGGGGCTTTATGATTACCCGAAAACTGACCCTCAATTTGGTCTGTTGCAACCATCTACGGATGACATTGCAAGTACCTTAGCAGGTCGTGACGCCACCCGTTTGCAACCCTCCGGAGCCTACGCAGCTAATCTCCTCGGGCTTTCTACGCAGGTGCCTACGAAAGTTGTTTATCTAACGGATGGTCGCACGCGGACGGTCCAAATTGGTCAACGCCAGATTATTCTGAAACACACCACTCCCCGCAACATGGCGACCGCAGGTAGAAGCAGCGGACTGGTGATCCAAGCCCTGCGTCACTTGGGCCGGAAAAACGTCGATCAGAAAATTATTGCACGACTTGATCACCGTCTTGATGACGATACCCGCAAGCAACTGATGAAGGATATTCGATATGCCCCGGCCTGGGTCGCAGATATTATCCGCGAGCTAACTTTTCAGGAAAGCACGGCATGAAAGAGTTTATTGCAATGCCGGAAGAACGTCGTCGACTGGTCTGTACAGAGACCGGAGTAAAACTGAACTTGTTTGAGATTGCAATCGAAAAGGACTTCTAGGTTTGCTGGACTCTACACAAATTATTTGAGCTACCCGAATGGGGTGAGCATCTCACCTTCAAGGGGGTACGTCATTATCTAAGTGCTGGAATCTCATTGACCGTTTTTCCGAAGATATCGATATTGTTATTGACCGACGTGCTTTGGGTTTTAGTGGAGACAATGCTTTGGAAAGAGCACTCAGCAGGAAACAGAGGGAAAAGCGCATCAAAGCACTGAAAGCAGCTTGCCGACAATGTATCAGTGACAGGATTCATCCGGCGCTCATTGATGTTATCTCATCGGATTTGCGAGAAGCACTTCAGTGGACACTTGAGCCTGATCCAGGCGATCCCGAAGGGCAGACTTTGCTGCTGTTCTATCCGACAGCTTTCCCGGAGCAAGCCGCCTATCTTCGTCGTGCTGTGAAAATTGAAATGGGTGCCCGTTCGGACACGGACTCTGCAGAATCCATCGAGATAAAGCCCTATATCAGTGATTCCTTCCCAGGTCTGCTGTTGGAGTCAGGTACAAATGTCAGGGCGGTTGCGCCAAGGCGCACCTTCTGGGAGAAGGCAATGCTTTTGCACGAGGATACCTTCCGGCCGGAAGGTAATAAAAGACACCGGGCAGGCATGGCCCGGCACTACTATGACCTCTACCGGCTGATTCAAGCAGGTATAGGCAATCAGTCAGCCCAGGACCTCGACCTGTTCCATCGGATTGTTGCGCATCGTCAAGTTTTCTTTCGCTATACGTGGCTCGATTATTCAACGATGAATCTCGGGCAGTTGCGACTGCTACCTGCGGAAGCTGATCGACCAGCTTGGCAGGCTGATTATGAAAGCATGCGGAAGGAGATGTTCTATGGCGATGTACCAACATTTGAAGAAATCCTGACGGTGGTGGGAGATATTTAGGTCAAATTGAATACTGGGTAGAGCTCATCCCTCACAGTAAAGATTCTTCCATGAATATGCGGTTTAACGACTCTTTTCCTTAAAATCTATAGGAACTTGTGAGCAACGCCTACGCCAAAACCCAAGTACCATAGGCGGCTTTGGAGAGACATAGTCAAAAGTAGTGCGTGGGGTAAAATTACGCGGCTACCTGGTTGTCAAACTGCTTCGTCTCAATCCCGTCTTTGAATTGTACTACTTCTATCACTTTCCCGAGCTGCTTGAATCCTCGCAACCTGCGCCAGTTGTGTTGCGCACACAGACCCAGCTTGAACATCCTGCACAGCATTTCTTTTCGCTTAAACGCCCTTTCGAGCGACACGTGCGATGACGGATCGTCGCAAACGTCGATTCAATCGGGTTGGTGGTATGCAACCTCTGCTAGTGCACCGTCGGAAAATCGTAAAACGCCAGTAACTCTTCGCGATCCTTGTGCAACCACACAGTCGCTTTCGGATACTTGTCCTGATAAGTGTGGATGAATTGATCAAATGCACACTGTGCATTGATTCAAGTCTCGGCCATCCAGATCTCGTGCAGCGCCTGTTTCGCTTTCAGCTCTGCCGACTTCGCAAGCGCATTCAATTTTACAAGTCTATTGATGATGAGCTACTGTCACCCGAAGGGGTATCTGCTTTCAGCAGCGAACTTGTCGGAAACGAACTGATCGCTACATGGTTGATCTCAGACGGATACTACACGTATTAGGATAAGTTCACAGCATCCTCTCACACAGAGAACAATGAAATTGGAGAGTTCGTCCTGCTGTTGAGAAAGATATAGAATGATCCACTGTTCAGGGAAGTCGCCAGGCTCAGAGTCTGGGGACAGGGATGCAATGAACCAATCGGAGTTTATTTAATTTTGAAAAATGTTCCACAAATCCGAGCTGCATCATTTTTTGTGATGAACAAACACCGACTTCCGGAATTTTCCAAATCCAGACTCAGCGTGTTATGTGTGGGGGCACAACTGTCGGCATACCCGCTTGAACAGAAAGAGTTTCAGAACAGAAAGCCCAGAATCTCAATTCTGGTAAATCAGAAATATTTCTAGAAATCTATGAACGGTTTCAGATTGTCTGAGCGAGATGGATGGCGCAGTTTTCGAATTGCCTTTGCTTCAATCTGACGAATCCGCTCCCGCGTTACGTCAAACTGCTGCCCGACTTCCTCAAGAGTGTGATCGGTCGGCATTCCGATTCCAAAACGCATTCGCAATACTTTGGCTTCGCGGTCTGATAGAGAATTCAGCGCTGAATCGGTCGCTGCTCGTAATCCTGCTTCGGTCGCCACTTCAAGTGGAGCACGAATTGATTTGTCTTCAATGAAATCGCCGACATGTGAATCCTCATCTTCACCCGTTGGCGCTTCCATGGATAGTGGCTCTTTCGGAATTTTCAAAACCTTGCGAACTTTGTCTTCCGTAATTTCCATTCTTTCAGCCAGTTTTTCCACGGTAGCCTCCCGACCTTCTTCCTGTCTGATTTCCCGCTGAATGCGGGTCAGTGTACTCAGCGTTTGAGTCATGTGAACGGGAACTCGAATCGTTCGAGATTGATCGGCGCACGCCCTTGTGATTGCCTGACGAATCCACCATGTTGCATAGGTCGAAAATTTGAAACCTCGCTCGTGCTCGAATTTGTCAACTGCTTTCATCAGTCCGATATTGCCTTCCTGTATCAGGTCCTGAAATCCCAGACCTCGATTGTTGTATTTCTTCGCAATTGAAACCACCAGCCTTAGATTTGCCTCGATCATTTCTTTTTTTGCCCGATTTGCTCGAGTCTCTCCGACTGCTATCTGCCGACGCACTTCGCGAAATTCTTCAATCGGCATGCCAAGCCGCATTTCAAATTTCTGTAGGAGCTCGCGTGCTTCCCTAATTTCCTCTCGATATTTTTCGAGTTCTTTTGCCTGCGCATCGTTACACACTGCTTTTAGCAACGACATCAAATTCCTGTGTGTGAGTTTGCTCCACAGCACATCGTGAACCTTCTGCCGGGGAATACGAACTTTTTCAATGCAGATTTCTTCCAGTACCTTGCTTTTCTCCTTCAGTTCTTTATCGGCTTCATGAACAATATTGAACATATCGTCAATCTGCTTGCGAACATACTTGAACTGCATGAACCATTTTGATATGTATCGCCGGTAATTCATGACCTGCTTGCTGCGCACACCTTCTGGTTGATGTTTAATCGCATTTCGAAGATTCTTCTGATGCGCGCAAATTATTCCGAAGCGACGTTTTAGCTCCGCGGCATTAGCTGCAGCGTTCTCTTCATCGTGCTCTCCGGCTCTCGGGCTAAGTGCAGTAGTGGTTTTTGAATCCAGTAGGAATCCAGTGCATAGTTCAGTCGCGCGCATGGACTCATTGTTGATCTTGTGGATCATTTTAACAAGAGAATCAATAATCAACGGGCAGATGGATGCTGCTTCTTTGGCGGAGAGCAGCCCTGACTGAATTCTCGTTGCCAACTCTATCTCCTTGCTTCGAGTTAGCAGATCGATGGCACCCATTTCACGCATGTACATGCGAACCGGGTCGGTGGTGCTGCCAAATTCGCTTTTTAGCACCTCTTCCGCTTCTTCAGCTGCATCCTCATCGTCTACACTCTCGTCAGCCTGCATGATCAAACTGTCTGGATCTGGCGCATTGTCAAGGACATCAATTTCCATTTCGCTGATAATGTTGACAATGGTTTCAATCTGTTCAACATCACTCATCGCCTCTGGAAGATGGTCATTGATTTCTTCGTACGTAAGAAAACCTTGACGCCTGCCCTTGATTATGAGATTTCTCAATTTTGAATCTTGTTTACCGTATTCCATCTATTTTTCGAACCTAAATTTATTTTCAGATATTCAATTGATGCAAGTTACGACTTTATCAAATCGTTTGATTCTATCCTTGCCATCAATTCATTTTTGCCGCTTTCAGTTGCTAAAATCAGTTCCAAAATGGAACTGATTTTGCACAAGTAATCGTTTCTTCATCGCAAATTTCTTAGAGTCTTCCCCAACCTAAAAGATAAACCTGAATTATCATTTTTCAAGGCCGTCGTCCAAGTGACATATAACCATAGTTCTGCTATATATTCAATAAGTTGGATTCAAAGGCCTCGATTCAGACAATTGGAATTAGATAAAGAACTCGGCGAAATTTCGTTGAACTTGATAATTATACTGATTTCATTCAATAATTTTAAAAATTATGAAACAGTAAAGCTGCGGGCCAGTGTCATCACCGAGGCAGGCAGTACCGTGCGCGATTTCATTTGTGCGTGTCTACGTATGTAGTGATTTTTTCTCTGGAGTACTGTTTCAAGAAGATTGGTCGCAACTTTGACTGCCTGAAAAGCACATATTCGTCAATTCACCACTGCCTTTTTCTGCAGTTTGCCTCTCTGTGTTCACGGACGACTATTCGTCGGGTTCAAATACCAGTTCCGGCAGAACCACTTCCCAGGTATCGCATTTGACCCTGTCTCGAAATTCCGGACTTGTTGCGTTAATGCTCCATCCGAAAATTGCCATTACTGATGCAGTTCGAAAACGCATTCTGTGTGGGGGAGTGAAACGCTTTGCCATTCGGCCGACTACCGAACCCGACTGATCAAGCAGCTCCCAATATCCCGACTCTGCAATTCTCATATCCAGGGAGTCACCAAGCGACAGTTCGGCAATGGCGCGGTGAACGAAATGATTGGAACCTTTTCGCCCTGCATAGCCCAGATCTACATCTTCAAGACTAGCCCGAATAAATTGGTAAGTGAGTTCTGCGGGTCCAGGCGGCAGTTCGACAGAATCACGTCGCAGTATGCAGAGTTTTTTTAACAAAGTTTCCTGTATTGGGTGAGGGCCATTCAGCTTTGTGAGTGTCAGCGTGTATTGAGCACGAGTCATTGCCACGTAGTACAGCCTGCGTTGCTCATCCAGATCAGACTTACCGTAGAAATTGCTCCAGTCACCATCCAGCACGCATACATGATCGAACTCGAGTCCTTTGGCACTGTGTGCAGTCAGCAAAAGGAGCCCGTGAGGTTGTCGACGTACTTCCCTTCCCCACTCAGCCAGCCACTCAATAAAGTGAGTTACCGGCGTTTCCGAGCCGCCGGTTTCCAATTCGTGATCATCGACTGCCTGATGCAGTAGCTCGCTCCAGTATCCGATTACGTTTTCATGCAGCCATGTCCGCATGTCGGTATTTTCGATGACACCTGATTTCACGCCCCGCAGCCACTCGACAAACTTTCGGGTTTCACGCAGGTACCAAAAGTTCGGCGTTTTTTCATATCCCAACTGAACAGGTATGTTATGCAGTTGGCAGAATGCACGTACTGGATTCAGATAGTCCCACTTACGTGCAATCACAGCGCACCGTGACCAGTCCCATTCCTCAGAAAGCTTCGAAATGCGTTGAAACTCAGCCATTGCAACCTGCGCCTGCGTGATCGGGCTGTCGTCCGCAGGCAGAATCTGCACTCGTCCTTTGGAAACCGGGTCCAGTTTCTGCCATGGTCCACCGGGGGGTTCCTTTGAACGCACATCATCAATTCTGATGGGATGCTCGGCCTTCATTCGTTCCCTTGCCGGTTGAATTACCGCGTTTGCTGCCGATATGATGTGGCGGGTTGAACGATAGTTGTCCGTGAGAAAAACAGGTTTGGGGCCGTAATCCGTCTCGAAACGACGAATGAATTCCACTGAAGTTTTGTTAAAACCGTAAATGTTCTGATCGTCGTCACCGACTGCGAAAAGAGTGAGTTTGCCAGCTTCATCTTCAATCGCTCGCCCTGCAAGAGCAGAAATCAATTCGTACTGATCTTCGCCGATGTCCTGATATTCGTCGACCAGGATCCAACGAAATCCATGCAACAATCGTTCTCGTTGCTCGTCCGCTTCCTCCTGTGGCAGATCCTTTCCGCGCAACAGATCCACTGCCTGACGGATCACGCTCTCGAATAGCTTTTCATCAGGTTGCTCTGCTAATTTTCTGAAAGTAGTGCCAGCCAGCCGCATGGCTAGGGCATGACAGGTTAATACCGTCACCCACCGAGCATCACTACCGATCAGTTCATTGAGCCGTTTGCGAATTTCCACCGCCGCATGGCGGTTATAGGCCAAGGCCAGAATACCGCGGGCATTCTCGCGACGCGCTCGTATGAGATAAGCAATTCGATGAACAATTACGCGCGTCTTGCCGGAACCCGGGCCAGCAAGCACCAGCATGTTTGTCTGTTCTCGATTGTCCGCAACAATGCGCTGCTGAATGGGATTGTTCAGACTTTCAACGATCTTCCGCCACGATTCTGGTGTCGTTTGCCGTGTGAAATTCCCACCTCGATCTTGCATCCAGCGTTGGAGAAATTCCTCTTCATTCAGCACGAAGTAGTCTTTCGCCAGGCGTGCCGCCTCATGCATCTTGCCAAGACCTAGCTTCGCGTATTCGTCTACCACATGTATCTGAAGAACCTGTCCATTGTAATGAAGATACAGCGGTTCAAAATCGGCACTGGCAAAACCGCGTCGTTCCGGTTTCAGGATGATGGTCATGGCTGAACGAAGCACTGTCAAACCCTTGTGAAGTCGAATGACGTCCTGTTCGTGCAGCCATAACAGAGCGCGATCTCGCAACCGAACCAAGTGCTGCTCAGATATTTTGGATTTAAGAACAAGATCAGACATGATTGCCTGGGTCAGCTTGCCTTGTGTGGTTTCGGCCAGAAGATCCGTTCCGCGGCTGCCGGGTGGAAGAGATTCGAGCAGATGCTTTAGCAGACAGTGTGCCGCTTCGCGCCGGGTTTGTGCGATCCGTTCCAGCTCCTGCCATTCGCGCCTCAATTTCACGCGAACGGTTTCCGCACTCATGTTTCTGACATCCAGGCTACTTGCAGCACCGCCTTCACCGCGTGCGTCGGACGCAATGCTGCGCAGAATACGCTGCAGACGGTCCGGCAAAGGATTGGTTACGCCCTTGTCCCTCAGATCCTGTGCGGCCAATCGCAAATGCAGTTCCGATGCGTCTCCTTTGCTCTGATCGGGATTCACCTCGCGCATCTGCGCGATCAATGCGATCTCCAATTCCTCAGCTTCCCTGATGCGCCTAGCAGAGGAACGCTCTACCCCTGAATGCAAAAATG
Source organism: Gammaproteobacteria bacterium (assembly GCA_047517965.1). Classification (GTDB taxonomy): domain Bacteria; phylum Pseudomonadota; class Gammaproteobacteria; order Arenicellales; family JAJDZL01; genus JAJDZL01. Next base: position 9,113 of record JAKZRU010000040.1, read on the forward strand.
CTGTTAGTGCCAAATCGTTACTGGCAATTCCAAGTTGCTCCAAATCATGAAATGCATGACGCACGTGTTCAGAGCTCAAACCTGAAACTCCCATCAGGTCATCGGTATAAATCCCTTCATCCGGTCTAGCTTCGACCAGCTCCTTTACGATGGCCAGCAACTGTTTGCGGTACTTTTCCAAGATCTGTTTTCTTTGCATCCTTGCATTTGCCTCATCCAGCGTATTCACCCGTAAAGAGGAAGGAAATATCTGTACCCGATTCTCTTCGCGAGTCAGCAGTTTTGATTCCTCCAGCCAGGAAACCGCGATCTTGACGCGACTATCGTCAGTGTTAGAATCCTTCTCAAACGCATGATCTTCGTCCTGGCTGAGTATTTCACCTGAAGTCGCCACCACTTCGCCGTTCATACGCTTCTTGCGATTCAGGTTCCGCAACGCCCGAAGCACACCGTGGATTTCCCGGCGAGAAAGGCGTGAGTACGCAGACATGCCAAACTGGCGTTCAACATCATCTTCCGTATACAGCATCACGCATCGAGCGGCATTCAGATCGCGGCCGGCGCGGCCTGCCTCCTGAAAATAGTTCTCAAGCGAAGCTGGTATGTCAGCATGTATGACCAGCCGCACGTCGGCTTTGTCAATGCCCATGCCGAACGCATTGGTAGCCGTTATCACACGCAACTCGCCTTCTTTGAAACTATGCTGTACGTTCTTTTTATCTTCCGGTGGCAATCCCGCATGAAAATACTTGGCCGAAATATCTTTCATCTGCAGAAATTCAGTTACATCCTCGGTTTGCCGACGCGTTGCACAATATACTATGGCACCGCCAGGAACTTCGGGCGGCATGTATTTCATCAATATCTGATGGATATGTGCGAACTTTTCACCACCTGATGTCGGTATCACTTCAAACGTTAGATTGAAACGTTCAGCGCCGCCGTTGAAAACATTGAGTTCAATGCCAATCTTCCGGTTAAAGTGATCAACGATATCCTTCTCAACATCGGGCTTGGCAGTCGCAGTCAGGCATAGTACAGGCGGCACCGGTTCTTCGCCCGCTTTCTCCCGAATGAAACGAGCTACATAGCGATAATCGGGTCGGAAGTCATGTCCCCACCGAGAAAGGCAGTGAACTTCATCCAGTACCCAAGCGCCGATCTCGCGCTGGTCAAGTGCGCGTCGCACAGACCGACTGCGAAGTTGCTCGGGCGAAACAAGCAGGATGGCTGCATCGCCGAGCCGTACTCTTTCCCTTGCATCCGCCCTCTCCGGCATTGAAAGAAGCCCATTGATCGCCACACACGAAGAGATTCCGCGTGCTTCCAGTCCTTTTACCTGATCCTCCATCAGTGCGACCAAAGGAGAGATGACCACCGTCAGCGCACCGGTCTTGTAGTAGCGAGATAGCGCAGGGATCTGATAGCAAAGCGATTTCCCCGTTCCTGTAGGCAGAATTCCAAGGACATGCTTTCCCGCCATTGCTGCCTCAATAATGGACTGCTGCATGGGATATCCGTTTTTGTCAGAAGGCTCTGCCCGAAATTCAGGAAAACCAAACCAGCGCTTAAGTTCCTTTCGGGCATCATGTCGTTCCCGGCACCACCCGCAGTCTGGCGCTGTACATGCCAAATCCCGTAATTGGCGAAGCAACTGCCCTGCGCGCGGAAACTGATATCGAACCCAAGGCGGCATCACCGAGTTGCCGCCTGATACTGAAAGCCACGCCAGCACGTAGGCCAATGGCCAGCCAGATTCGGATGGGTCCGCCATAATCGCATTCCGGCTCGTATTGCAGGTCAAACCGTCGAGCTGCCTGTTTATTGCCGAACATGCTTCAGTGAACGAAGGACGGGAAAAACCGCGGAGTTCCGTGAAGAAATAGTCGATCGTGCGGTCCGATCCTTCTGGATTCCACGTGGTCAGCCAATGCCATGCCAGCAGCAGGTCCGGTTTGGCTTCCCGCAGCGCTTTCCTTTGATCGCGGAAGACATTCAGTGCGAGCCGAGCATCCAGTTCCGGATCATTTATCCGCCCGCGCCTGAGTTGGCCGTCCTGGTAGTGTTTGACGAGATAGTGATAGGGATTTTCGGGAAATGCAAGCGGATTAAGTCGTAACGTATCCACCACAGGCAAATTCAGCATCCGCAAATCAGGTTTCACTGCGCGCAGATGCGGTAGGTCGAATTCGATCAGGTTGTGCCCCAGTACGAAAGATGCCCCATCGGTGAATTCATCCAATTTCGATAAAGCTTCCGTCAGATTTCCCCCGGCAAATCGAAAAACCTGATCGGTATCTGCGCGTATCGCACTGAATGCATGGATTCGACCGTCCGTCTTGCCGACTTCAAGATCGAGCGAGATGCATCGGGGTGCGAAATCTTGCTCTTGTGACATGTAAGCGTAATACCTTCAGAACTTACGACAATCCGGTATGAATTATTGCAACCGGCACTCAACCGATAGTGAATTATTCATCAAATTAGCCAATGGCTGTTAAATTCACCTAGCCCGAATGTCTCATTAGTTGATGTTGAAAGAATCTCAATATGATGATACAGACTAACAATATCGAGCACAAATAACGCTAGTTGCCAATCGTTGGAACAGGTGTGTGATTGAAAGACGTCATCGCCAAAACTGCTTCCCTGCCACCTAAGCTGTTAATCCTTGCTGCCTGATCGAATGCACATTGCTCCGCGGTTTCATCTGGATCCATGATTTGTAAGAGATTCGTGTGCATGGCAGACTGGCGCACTCGATTCGCCAAATTTCCGCCCAAATCATTCAATTCCAATGCTCCAAACGGTTCTTCTGCAAGATTAAACAGTTGCGGGCGATATCCGCCAGCATAGTAGACATATTTCCAGTCTTCCTGACGAATCATGTAATAACTTACCGGCGTGCCTCCATCATGATACTGCGACAGCACGTAGCGTAACTTGTCCGTCCTTGATGACACCTTCTGTAGAGCCTTAGGCCGCCAGGGCTCGGAATGATTCGAATCCATTCCAATTGCATACTCGACAGTAGCCCCAATATCTGTCAAAGAGACTGGAACATTGCATCTTTGGGATTTGAATCCAGGTCCAACTGCAATCAGTGGGATTCCAACTGAGTTTTCATACATGACCGATTTTGCCCAGAATCCAAAACGTCCCAGCATTTCACCGTGGTCGGACGTATACAGAACTACGGTGTCCTGCATGCACCCGGAATCTTCAAGTGCACCAAGTACTTGCCCAATGTTGTAATCCAGAAAACTGACGAGTCCAAAATAGCAAAGCTTGGCTTCCAATCGCAGATTGTCATCGAAATAATCATCATAGTTCCAGAATCGCCGAATTTCGTTCAGTACTGGATGATCAAGCTTTTCAATGACCTCGTTCTCAAATTCGCCATTTGGAAGAGAAAGTTCGCGTCTGTCGTACAGGTTGTAAAACTGAGGTGGTGCTCTGAAAGGATAGTGCGGACTTGCAAATGACACGAAAAGCACCCAAGGTTTGCTTTTGGTTCTCGATGCATGCATTCGCAACCAGTTGGATGCCGCACACGTAATTCGCCTGTCATACTCTGTATACTCGCTTTCCCCGGGGCCTGTCTGCTCGGCAAGTTCTCGCGTCTCTTCGAAGGTAGGTAGAGGATTTCGCAACAAACCCTGCGGCCACCCCATTCCATTGTTTGTTACGTGCATGGGAAGAATTTCTTCAGTAAAACCGTTGTCATCCTCGCACGAACGAAAATGGAGTTTACCGAAAGACATTACCGTACAGCCGCGGTCTCGTACACGATGCATCCAGCTTTCATGTTGCCCATAGTACGGTTCTGCAGATGACCAGCAACGAGATTCGTGTACCTGGAGTCCAGTAGCCAAAGAAGCGCGAGCCGACACACAAATCGGGGAAGGTGTGACCGCACGGCTGAATGTCGTACCGCGACTTGAGAGTTTTTCAAGATTAGGTGTTTGAACATGTTCATGACCGTAGCAACTCGTCCAGCTACGGGCATGTTCATCCGAACAAAAAATGATTACATTGGGGAAATCCATCATTCTATGCGACAGCGGATTTGTAAACTTCTTTGAAGTGACTCAATGCATGCCAACTTGAGTGATCAACCACTATGAGACCCTTGACTGCAATAAATCCCGCAATGCCAAGTGATTAATGGCATGTGCTGTAATTCCGTTACAACCTGTCATAGTTTCGTTCGCAATCATCGAATCCACAACTGCCTCGTCCGTAGCCTGCACCACTGCTTCAAACAGTGGATCAAGGTATTCATTTGTCAGACTGGATGCAATAATTACTGTACCGTCGTCGCTGTTAACCGGAGCCGCAGTTGAGAATCCAAGAAAAATATCACCGGAACCATCGTTGCCAGTCGTACCTGATCGCGCGAGACCCAAACTGACACGACGACAAAGACGCTTTAATTGATGCGGCAACAGCGGTGCATCAGTAGCAACAATTGCAATTACCGACCCCATGCCCTTGGATCGAACTTCTCCACCTTTCATGTACTTCCCGACCGGAACTCCGGAGATGATCAAGTCTTTGCGCCGTCCGAAGTTTGCTTGCACGAAGATACCCAACGTATACGTCACTCCACTTACATCAACCAATCTGGACGCACTCCCGCAACCGCCCTTGAAGTCATAACAAATCATGCCAGTGCCGCCACCAACGCTGCCTAACTCAATCGCTCCGCCTTCAGCAGCATTGATCGCTGCAAAAACATGCTCATCTTTAACATGAAAGCCATTGATGTCATTTAACTCGCCATCATAGGTTTCCGCAGCGATCGGCAGCAGGCCATCTTTTGCGTATTCCGGCATGCTTTGTATCACCCACTTTATAGTCGCATCCCGTACAAGACCGCACGAATGCGTATTGGTAATGGTAATCGGCCATTGCAATTGCCCAGACTCTTCAATCCAGTGTGTACCGGTCATTTCACCGTTACCGTTGTGACTGTGAAACCCGGCATAGCAGGGCAGATGCAACTGATTATGAGGACGTGGCAAGATTGCGGTAACACCCGTTCTTATCGGGCCTTTGCCGACCACACTATCCCCCTCCCCAGAAACTAATGTGCAATATCCGACTAAAACACCACTAACGTCGGTTATGGCATTGTAGATTCCAGGTGCTCCATCAAAGGGAATCGGAATTGAACGAGCACGAGGTATACCTGAAGGCGTGCAGGATTGTAGGTCGAACGACTTTTTCGTGTCTTCAGTCAAGATAGTCTATCAGACAGCGAATTAATTAGAGGTGCATCCTATTCCGAACCGTTCAGCTTCTCCGGTTCCAAGAAACCGGAGAAAAGCGGCATGATTTATAATTGCCTGTTCAGGCAAGGAATATGTATCTCGCAAGAATTACTTTTCGATTGGAAGATTCTCTTTTGTCCATGCCGCAAATCCGCCCTGTAAAGTGCGAACATCGGAAAATTCGTGTTTTCTAAGAATGCTTGCGGCTTTAGAACTGCGATTTCCAGCGCGGCAAACGATCACAATAGGCCGAGTCTTGAATTTGTTTAAACGGTTGATATCGGATTCAATGCGACTCAAAGGAATATTTCGCGCTTTCGGAATTCGACCGCCTTCAAATTCGTTTGCGTCGGAGACATCCACGATAACTGCGTTCTCATTGCTCATGACTCGAGGAAGATCAATCGCATTGACGGAACGGACGCCGCCGCTGCGTTTTCGAATCGGTTCAAATGCGAGCAGCCCAATGACTGCGACAAGCGCAACAAATAGATGCCAGTTTAATTTGACAAATTCAATTTCCATAGGTATTTCGGGTAACAATTGGTTTCATGCGTAATTTTCTGCCGTTAAGGTGCCAACCGAATCATCAAGCATCATCAGCTATCCGACTGGGTTACTCCAGAATTGCCAGATTTCTGTACTTGCTTGCTCTCGCAACAATTTTCGAAAACCCACTGTCGGTACAAGCGGCAGACCTAAAATCTGATTATAGCCAAGACCTAGCTACCGTACGATCTCATATCTCGCAACTGAAAGAAGAATCCCTGCAGTCCCGGCAAGAACGCCCCAAGCTACTGGAACAATTGTCTGAGATTGAACGGCAGGTTGCCTATATCGAAAAACAAAGACAGGATACGGAAAAAAAGATTGCAGATCAGAGTACTACATATCAGGAATTAAGGAAAAAGAAGTATCACCAGATTCTTGAACTGGAAAATCAGTCTGCTGATCTTGAAACAATCATACAAGCGTCGTTCGCAATTTCAAGATTGAATTATCTAAAAGTTCTGCTGAGCGAAGACAACCCGTCGCGCCTCACCCGCACAATCACCTACTATCGATATCTGTCCAACTCTCGGGCCAAACAGATTGAAGATCTCATTCTTCTAGTCCAAGAACTGAAAGAGACCGAATCCGGACTTGGGAACAGCGAAACAAATCTAGCGAATCTTTCCAGCGAATTTTCCGATCAGCACAAACAACTACAAAATGTAAAGAAAAATCTTAATGCATTGATGAATGAGAGTGATCAATAATGGCCTCATCCATTCGGAATATACAAACGAATGGAGTCTCATTGTGACAGCTTTCGCAATTAAGATCCTCGGTTCAACTACAAGGGCAGAAAATAAAGCATGAAACCTTGCATGTGGCAATTAAATATTTCATGCAACGTTCAACAAAACTTGCGAATGCAGTAAATCCGAATAATTGGATGACCACAGGTATTATTTTTGCCAGCGGCACAACTTGATTGAAACCTGTGTGGTCAGGCTGCTGGTCATTTCTAGCAGTAAATAAGCTGCAACCAAACTACTGCACATTTGAGGCGAACACCAGTTTAAAGCCGACACCCCTGTAATTACTGACTGCTTGTGGGCTGCACCAATATCCGTCATGTAGAAAACTGCAATTCGGTCGCTTCAATTGAAACTTCATCACACTTTATATGTCTCTATATGACAAGGAGACTATTGTTTTTAATATTCTGAAGTTGGCAATTATTTTTGCTACCTCACGCAATCATAATTTTTCCGCTGTGACACGAAGATTGTTGCAAATAACAGAAACGTCAACATGCGATGGAATTCGTAAGCACTGAGTATAGAGAACAGATGAATTGCCGATTGAACCCCTCACTGCCCCATTATTAATGTGTAAATTGCCAACATTTTTAAGCAAAAATTTCTTATAGTATCAAGCAGTAAATAATTAAGATGTATATCAATGATTCGAACTCTATCTCACAGTAAATTCGCAACTGCATTCCTGCTTGCGTTCTTCACCTTTCAGATCGCTCATGCCGCTGACTTGAATGATTTCACACCTCTGCCTTTGGATGAAATTTCCACTTTCGCAAGAGTATTAGAAACGATCAAGAATCACTATGTCGAGGATGTCACTGACGAAAAACTTCTGAAAGATGCAATCCGCGGAATGATTGCTGGTCTTGACCCTCACTCTACACTGTTAGACAGTCAGGAGTTGTCTGATATCGAAATCGAAACATCCGGCAAGTACGGTGGACTGGGAATTGAAATCACCAAGGAAAACGGAGGAATCCGCGTTGTCTCACCAATTGATGATACACCTGCACATCAAGCAGGTATTCAGCCTGGCGACTTAATTATACGGCTGGATAATCACCCTGTAAACCGCATGACATTGCCTGAAGCAGTAAACATCATGCGAGGCAAACCAGGTACAAAAATCAAACTGACGATCATTCGACAGGGAATCGACAGCCCCCTGCAAATCACTCTGACTCGCGCAGTCATCATTACAAGAAGCGTCCGCAGTTTTTTCCTTGAACCAAATTTCGGTTATCTCAGAATTACGCAATTCAAGTCTACAACACCCGAACTGGCTCGAGAAAAAATAGAAGAACTATACGAAGGTTCCACATCGTTGGATGGACTCGTGCTGGATTTACGGAACAATCCAGGTGGCGAGCTTCGAAGTGCTATCAACATTACCGATTTGTTTATTGACAAAGGCATCATCGTTAAAACTAGAAATCGAAATGGAGTCACCGAACAGGAATATCGAGCCACTCCCGGAGATGCTCTCGACGGGGTTCCTGTTGTTGTACTGGTGAACGAAGGCTCGGCTTCGGCATCAGAAATTGTCGCCGGTGCCCTGCAGGATCATGGTCGAGCCGTCATTATGGGCAAGAAAACATTCGGAAAAGGTTCGGTGCAGACCATTTTGCCCGTGGATAAAACCACTGCCGTAAAATTAACAACCCATCGATACTACACTCCGGCAGATCGCTCGATTCAAGTAGAGGGAATTATTCCAGATATCGTGGTTGACAGACGTCAAATTGCTGAAGTCAAACAAGAGGAAATTTCAATGTTGCGCGAAGCTGATTTATCGGGCTCACTTGAAAACGAAAATGGCAGTGTCCCTGAGCCATCAACCAACTCGAATAATTCCCAAGTCAATCCTGCCGTTGGAAATGACTACCAGCTTCAACAGGCACTGAACCTGTTGAAAGGGATTCGCATCGCTCAATCACTCAAAGGCTGATTCAGACAGAAGTCTGAGCCACTGCTTTCAGTTAGATAGCGGATTGCGCGGCAGCCGTATGCAGCCTTTGGTTTTCTGTGGGTTCAGCACAACAATACCACGGTTCTGACATCTGAGGCACCTTGCGTTCCGGGTATTGAACCAGTTCAGGCATCGATGTCTTGACATCGTGATGTGCGATAGACCAAATTCCCTCAAATGCTTTTTGTCTCTCCAGATTCTGGTTTTCCACAGTCATCGCCCAGTCCTGAATCGCTTTCTGCAGTTCGTCGACTCGTGGGTCTGGATGAGTCCATGTATATCCCAACATCTTGGGGTTGAGCTCACCAAGCCAGGCATCGACATCATCTGCATTCAGCAAATGTGAACCCTGCGGCAGTAGCAGACGAATGCTCAATTGAACTGACGGAACGCTGTTAACCAATTGCAGGTTGACAATTTCCCGTAGCAGTTTTCGATAACCATTCAGCGTCGTCCATGGCGTAAATGGCACAAATGTCGGAATCATGGTGATTCCCAGTCTACGCAAAAGACTCAGAGCTCGCCTGAAATCTTGTGCAGTATGCCCTTTATCCAACTTTTCCAGCACTTCGTCTTCGACTGACTCGACCGCAGTGGTAATGAAAAGGCATCCGTTGCGGGAAAAATCTTCCAACAGTTTTTCATGCTGCAGAATATGTTCGATCTTGATCGTCGCGTCCCAGGTGGTATTGGAAAATTCAGATCGAAATCGCTCAACGACACGTCGGGCATGGCCGGGGCCGTTCAGAAAGTCCGGGTCACCGAATGATATGTGTTCCGCACCGGCCCTGATCTGCTGTCGAATGTCACTCAATACAACATCGACCGACACAATCCTGAAGGTTCCCGAGTACACTGGAACAATCGGACAGTGACGACACAAATGCTTGCAGCCTCGGCTGGCCTCAACAAAACCCACAGTTTGTTCCTGGCCATTCTCAAGCGTTAGCCTGGAATACTGTTCAAGCGCAGGAAGCCCAGCACGAAAAGGTTCCACAAACGCCAATTTATCCATTGAAATTCGAGTTATTCTGGAATGATCACTGGATGTACCGTCTCTAAGTGCTCTACACAGCGAGAGGATGTCGGATTCAGATTCTCCACCAAATACATAGCCACAGCCGAGCGACCGAAAGTATTCATCATTGACTGGGGCGTATAGTCCATACGCACAAATCTCCGGTTGCGAATCAAGTGCCAAAATTGGAGGAATGATTTCTGATGCAAGACGCGCACCGGCGTGCATGGCAAGATGAATTGCGACCAATCGTGCTCCAGCCATTCGAGTCACATCAAATGGCTCTATTGACAAATCAATGCACTCGACTTCAAAACCATCTTGTTTCAGCCATGCCGCAGGCTGAGCCAGCGAAAATGGCTGTCGCCCAATTTCATAAGGACTGATCAAAATAACCTTCATGGTTTCGGACACCAGAGTTCGCTTTTATAAAAGACCCAGACTCAGCAAAGCATCTTCCGTCATGCGATCTTTCGTCCAGGGTGGGTCCCAAACCAATTCAACGTGTACATCTTCAACGCTATCGACGCATTTGACAGCACACTCGACAGTACCTGGAAATGTTTGTGCAACAGGGCAACCCGGTGTAGTCAGAGTCATTTCGATATTGACGACCTTGTTCTCGTCAATATCAATTCCATAAATCAGACCAAGGTCGTAAATGTTGATTGGTATTTCGGGATCGTACACCCCGCGAAGAGCATCTATTATCTGTTGTTCGAGCACCATGTCAGTAATCGATGCGCCTTCTCCAACAGAAGTGCTGCTCGGCAATTCTGATTCCGTCTCTTTTATGTTCAAGAAATCAGCGACAAAGTTGTCTTGCTGCGCAGAGGTATCGTTATTCAGTTTATTAGTCATGCGAATTATTCAGTTGTAATCTTTACTTGAGATCTGTTGATTGCGGCTATTACTGTATGCCACGCAAGCGTCGCACACTTTACGCGCGTTGGAAAATTCCGAACGCCGCTCAACACTTCGAGTTTCCCGACATCGACTGTATCGGCGCCATCGCCTCCTGTAACATTGATGCGAAACTGATCGAAAAGCTCCTTCGCTTCTTTCCTTGACATGCCTTTGAGCATCTCCGTCATGATCGAAGCGGAAGCGACAGATATGGCGCACCCCTGTCCGACGAAACCAATATCTTGAATAACTTCGTTATCGTCAATGAAGCACTCCAGTGTAAGTTCGTCTCCGCAAAGAGGATTCACGCCTTCCGCCGAACAGTTGGCTGAACCCAGAGGCCCAAAATTTCGTGGATTTCGACTGTGATCAATGATCACTTCCTGATACAAGGCTTTCAAATCGTCCATCATCTGCGGAATAGTCTCCGAACACCATGCAGTGCATCAAACATGCAGTCAATTTCATCGATTGTGTTGTAAACGGCAAATGATGCCCGCGCTGTTGCAGCCACATTGAAATGCTGCATTACGGGCATGGCGCAGTGATGGCCCACTCGAATCGCAATTCCTTCACGATCCAATATCGTACCGATGTCGTGAGCGTGAATATCCATCAGTCCAAATGCGAATACTCCGGATTTTCGTGGAGATTTACCAAATATCTGGAAGTCGTCGAATTCTTCAACTCGGCCATGTGCATGACCCAAAAGCTCATGTTCATGTGCCGCGATGTTATCGATTCCTAGGTTCCACATAAACTTGGCTGCTGCGCCAAATCCGACTGTGTCTGCGATGTTGGGCGTACCGGCTTCGAACTTATGGGGTATTTCTGCGTACTCGGTACCTTGAAATGTAACGCGTTTAATCATTTCACCACCGCCTTGATAGGGAGGCATGGCTTCCAGCAACTGTTCGCGTCCGTATAAAATTCCGATCCCCGTTGGTCCGTACATCTTGTGCCCAGAAAGTGTAAGAAAATCACAATCCAGATCTCTGACGTCAATCGCCAAGTGCGGTGCTGCCTGTGCGGCATCGACCACTACTACTGCACCGACATCGTGTGCAAGTTTGGTCATCTGTTTGATTGGATTTACCGTACCCAATGAATTGGCTACATAGGTGATTGCAACAACTGCTGTTTTGGTGCTCAATAGCTCCTGATATTCGTGCTGAATAATCTCTCCTTGATCATCCATCGGGATCATCCGCACCGTACTTCCGGTTTGCTCAGCGATCACTTGCCACGGCACTATATTCGAATGGTGCTCCATCTCGCTTACGAGAATTTCATCGCCAGGTTTCAGTCGATAACGTCCATACGAACTGGCAACCAGGTTCAAACCCTCGGTGGTGCCTCGAACAAAAATAATCTCTCGTGAGTGGTTTGCATTTACAAACTGTCGGGCCAGCTCGCGCGCATTTTCATAGGCTTCCGTTGCCCGATCGCTGAGTGCATGCACACCCCGATGTACGTTTGCATGTTGTGAAGCATAGTAGTGCGTCAGCGAATCGGTTACCACCAGCGGCTTCTGCGAACTCGCGGCATTATCGAGATACACGAGTTTTTTGCCGTAGACAATCTCTTTGAGAATTGGAAATTGCTCGCGAATGGAATCGATATCCAGTTGACTCGTAGATTGCATTTCCATGCTGGTATCGATCGCTGCTTCGCTCATGCTGCCTCCCTGGTCTCAAAACATGACTCTAGTTTGTTTTGCACCAGCTGAGCGACTTGTTCCCGCAGCGGTACAATTTCAATTTCATCTACAATTTCCGAGGCAAATGCCTTGGTTAATACAGCTCTTGCCTCACGTTCTCCCAAACCGCGGGCGCGCAGGTAGAATACAGCGCTTTCATCAAGCTGTCCGACGGTCGCGCCGTGCGAACACTTGACATCGTCTGCATAGATTTCGAGCTGAGGTTTGCTATCCGCTTCCGCATCGGGTGACAGAAGCAGGTTTCGGTTCTGCTGCTGCGCATCGGTGCGTTGTGAACCGGGCTCAACTGTGATTCGACCGTGAAAAACCGCACGCGCCCGGTCGTCCAGTATTCCTTTGTAAAACTCGTTACTCGTACAATTCGGACTTGCGTGCGATACGGTCGTATAGTTGTCAATGTGCTGCCTTCCCTGTCCAATATAAAGACCTTTCAATTCGCAGTACGACTGTTCTCCATTGAGCGATTGAGCCACCTCGTGGCGATTCAATAATGCTCCGAAGGACAAGGAATAGATTCGATAACGGCTGGCACTGGCCTGATTCACTGTTGCCGATCCAACGTGAAATGCCGATTGACTTTCGTTTTGAATCCTATAGTGATCCAGCACCGATCCATCTTCCAGCTGACATGTGATGGCCGAGTTCGTCAAGTGATTCGTATTGGCAAGCGAAACATACCGTTCAATAATCTGCAATTTAGCCTGTTTTTCAACATGGATGAAATTATTGATATTGCAAATTCTGGCAGAGGCGTCATCACGGCTCACGCAGAGAATTTCGAGCGGTTTATCGAGTGCCGCTCCGGCGTTCAATCGAACTGCGACTCCATCGGCTGCAATTCCTGAACTGAGAGCGGCAAAACCATTGTCTGCTTTGGATGCTTTGTGCTTGAGTTGTTCAATCGGGAAACTGCAAATTCGCGGACCCAAATTCTCATTGGACTCCAGGATATTTGCTAGACTGCAGATGCTGATGCATTCAGGCAATCCGTCAAGCCGAGAGAGATTTTCATTGAACCAACCATCAACCAGTACAACCCGGTAAAAATCCGCTGAATCAGCATTAATGGCATCCAGCTCCGCCTCATTGAAGCTCACATCGGCATCGCTGGAAAACTCGAACTCAATTCGCTCAAGCGACCTAATGTTGGTGTATTTCCACTGCTCGTCCCTGATCTGTGGGAAACCCGTAGAGGCAAGACGCGCGAGTGCGTCGTTGCGCATTGTTACAATTTCCTCACTGTTTGCACCCGGCAAACTGTAAATGAAATTGGAACCACGCTCTATCAAACGAGCGCTTAAAGGGCTTTCTCTCATGCGACTGCCTGGGCAACTTCTTCCTTAACCCAGGAGTATCCGTATCGTTCGAGTTCGTGAGCGAGGCTTTTGTCGCCGGAGCGCATAAACTTGCCGCCAACGAGAACATGCACGTAATCGGGGACAATGTATTCCAGAATTCGAGGAAAGTGGGTCACAATTATTGTTGATCGACCTTCGTCAGCAAGTGAGTTCACGCCTCTTGATACAATTTTCAGCGCATCAATGTCCAATCCTGAATCCGTTTCATCCAGAACTGCAAGCTGCGGTTCCAGCATGATCATCTGAAGAATTTCATTGCGCTTCTTTTCGCCGCCTGAAAATCCCTCATTCACAGAACGATAGAGAAAAGACTCGTCAATCTCCAAAAGTTTCATTTTGTCTCGGGTCAACTTCAGAAAATCAATTGCGTCTACTTCGCTTTGGCCGCGATGCCTTCGAACTGCGTTGACTGCCGCTTTGATGAGATAAATATTTTTGACTCCTGGAATTTCAATCGGATGCTGAAATGCAAGAAAAATCCCCTGACGGGCACGCTCTTCGGGATCCAGTTCAAGCAGATTTTCTCCGTTGAACAGCACGCTGCCCTGCACTTCGTCACTCAGTTTGCCTGTAATGACATTTGCCAAAGTACTCTTTCCAGAGCCATTCGGCCCCATAATGGCGTGGATTTCTCCGCTACCAACGGAAAGATTGATCCCATTGAGAATTTTCTTGTTGTCAATTTCGACTTTCAAGTCTTGAATCGCGAGCATAATCGCAAACACTCTATAAGGTTGTTGGTAGATAAGGTATGAGTTGAATTAGCCGACTGCGCCTTCCAGACTGATTCCAAGCAATTTCTGTGCTTCAACCGCGAATTCCATCGGCAATTCCTTGAACACTTCCTTGCAGAATCCATTGACGATCATGGAAACAGAATCTTCTTCAGACAACCCGCGCTGTCGACAATAAAACAGCTGATCTTCACTAATTCGGGATGTGGTCGCTTCATGCTCGACTTTGGCGCTTGAATTCTTCACTTCAATGTAGGGAAATGTATGCGCGCCGCACTGGTCTCCCATCAACAGCGAATCACACTGCGAATAATTGCGTGCGTTGTGGGCGCCCTTCAGAATGCGGACCAGTCCGCGATAAGAGTTTTGCCCTCGCCCGGCAGAAACGCCTTTTGAGATAATTGTGCTGGATGTATTGCGGCCGATGTGCACCATTTTCGTACCAGTATCCGCCTGCTGGTAGTTGTTGGTCAAGGCAACGGAATAGAATTCACCCGTTGAATTATCACCCTCTAGTATGACACTCGGATATTTCCAAGTAATGGCGGAACCCGTTTCAACCTGAGTCCAGGAAATTTTTGCATTCTCGCCGCGGCAGGCACCTCGTTTGGTAACAAAATTGTAGATGCCACCCCTGCCTTCTTTATCGCCGGGATACCAGTTCTGAACCGTTGAATATTTGATTTGAGCATCTTTCATCGCAATCAGTTCCACCACCGCCGCATGAAGCTGATTTTCGTCTCTCATGGGGGCAGTGCACCCTTCCAGGTAACTGACGTAACTTCCTTCATCGGCAATGATCAGGGTTCTTTCAAACTGCCCGGTATTCATGGCATTGATTCGAAAGTAGGTCGATAGTTCCATAGGACAGCGTACGCCTTTGGGCACATAGACAAACGAACCGTCACTAAACACAGCAGAGTTCAGCGCAGCAAAGAAATTGTCTCCTGAAGGAACCACGGAACCGAGATACTTCCGAACCAGCTCTGGATGCTCTCGCACCGCTTCCGAGAATGAGCAGAAAATGACGCCTACGTCGGCAAGCGTTTTCTTGAATGTGGTTGCGACCGATACGCTGTCAAAAACTGCATCCACAGCAACGCCCGCGAGCATTTTCTGTTCAGACAAGGGAATACCCAGTTTTTCGTAAGTCTCCAGCAGTATCGGGTCTACTTCGTCCAGACTCTTGGGTCTGTCCGCATCCGTTTTCGGAGCTGAGTAATAGCTAATGGATTGATAGTCAATCGGCGTATATTTGACGTGTGCCCAAACCGGCTCCTGCATTTTCTTCCAGCGAGCAAAGGCATTGAGGCGCCAATCGCACATGAATTGAGGCTCTTCTTTCTTGGCCGACAATGCAATTACGACATCTTCGTCCAATCCTGGAGGAAACGTATCGGATTCAATATCCGTAACGAATCCTTCCTTATATTCTCTTTGTACAAAACTGCTAATATCTGCAGCAACTGCTTGGTTCATGGTTGTTGTTTCCTGTTGTGTGTATTAAGTATTTCCCAGCTGTTTACGAAAATGCTACGTGCTGAGGCCGAGGCAGATTCTTATCTCGACAGAGAATTGACTGGCGCTTGGCTACCTCGCGCACACGAGATGTCTGAACGATATTGCCGAGCATCAGTTCGTCCAGGAAAAACATCATCTTGTTACTCAATTCAGTCCAAAGTTCGTGGGTCAGACAAACTTCACCATCTTGGCAATCTTCCCTGCCGTGGCAACGTGTCACATCGACAGTTTCATCAACGGCGTTAATTATCTCGAATATTGAAATTTCCTCAGCGGGCCGTGCCAGTTTGTAACCTCCGCCGGGGCCACGTACCCCTCGCACTAGATGCTTGGCTTTTAGTTTTGCAAACAAATGCTCAAGGTAAGCAATTGAGATTTCCTGATGGTCTGCGATGCTCTTCAAAGTTACCGGTTTTTTGATGGATTCCTGCAGTGCCAGATCCATCATTGCCGTAACCGCGTAACGACCTCTGGTTGTCAATTTCATTGTTCTGTTCCGAAAGGAAATAATAACCAAGTATGATACTAGGTTATTATTCTGGTGTCAACAACACACGCAATTCAACCAACGATTCTGTGATGAATTGGCATGTCAAAGTTACCAGCGTTCGCCGCTGGCATGAATTGCCGGTTTTGTAACAAAAAGGGATTTATTCGCTGCTATCAGCGCGAATTCATCAAATTACAATTTAGCTCGCGCGGGTCGTGGAGAATTCCCGTGGGTTGGTAAATTCACATGCTTCGTTAACAGGACTTGCGTCGACAAAGTCGCAGAAGTGTTAAGCTCCTGCACCAGTTTCGACAGTAGGAAAAAGACCTGCTCGACTGCATTGGTGATTGTGATGACTTGGCTATGCTGTACGGTGTCAAGGGACGGTTCCTTTCCCGAGTACTCGTTCCGTACCTTGCGCAGCAGTTCACTGCGACAGCCGGTCAACTCCTTCATATACATCCAGTAGTCTTCGTCGCCGGTTTCGAGCGAGAGGAGCAGAGAGAGTAGTACCGCATCGACTCCCTCGCAGATGCTCGTTCGTAGGTTGTTGCAAGACGGCGTGTCAGGCAGCATCTGAAGCCCTTCGCACATGATTTGCAGCTGTTCTGCCAACCAGCAAATCAGTTTCTGGCGGGTCAGCATCAAGGTACGCTGCTCCATACTGTGCATCGGATGGAACCCGCCCAAGTCTGCCAGAAAGTTATCGATTTCAGCTAACAATTGGCCATTCGCTTTCAGAATTGGTTCCAGCGCTGTTCCGTGACGCACCGCGTCGAAGTAGCTCGACAGAGACTCTAGCACGCGTCGTTGCTCAAGATCGACCAGCGCCAGCGATGTCTCGACATCCGTGGATGCGTGGTCGTGGATGAATTTCGTCCTTGACAGCTCCTCCGCCGCCGTGGCCGGCCACAGTCCTTCGAAGATGCGGACCGAAGGCCCTAATGGGACAAGCATGATCAGTGAAAGGAACAAGGAAGGAAAGACGAAAAAGAACGCCAACTGCTGTCCCAAACTGACGTTAATTGAGAGAATCAATGGCTTTACAAGTGGGACGTCGAAATACACCTCAATCAACAATAATGGAACAAACAGCAAGCAGAACAACACGTTCCAGCACACCTGATACATGGCGATCTGACGGGAGCGGGCTCTGAGGCTCGCCGACAGCAGGTATTGGACCAGACCCGATCCTAGGCAGCTTCCGTACACGACCATGATGGTCTGGTCGACGGAGATGACCCCGAGCGTGGCCAAGCTAATACCGAGCACGCACACTGCGCTGGAAGATTGTACGACGGCGGTCAGCAATGTTGCGACCACAAAAGCAAGCAACAACGAGCCACCGGTCCCTTCAACCATCTCGCCGAACCAGGGCTGGTCCGCCAGCGGCGCGGCCGAGTCCTTGAGCAGCACAAGGCCGAGCACAATCATGGCTCCGCCGAACAAGGATGCAGCGACAGGCCTGTACCTGGACGCCCTTTCGCTGACTATAACCGCGCTCGCGATCCCAAGGACGTACAGCGCGACCAGCTTGATGTCGAAAGTTACCACCAACACGAGCAGTGTTATGCCGACATTTCCACCCAGGATGACAGCGAAGCTCCCTCTAGTAGAAATGAGCCCAGACCTCAGGATACTCACCACAATGAAGGTCAGGGCAGACATGCTCTGGGTAATGACGGCAGCTACTGTTCCCCAAGCGAATGCGGCCATTTGGTTACCTGTCCATCGGTTGGCGATCACGCGAATTCGGCGGGTGGCCAACGCCTTAAGGTTCTCGGTCAGAAGCCACATTCCAACGAAGAATATTCCAAGACCTCCGACCATTCCCCCTATTAGTTCGATCATAGAACTCATCCCCTTCCAGGATTTCGTTGTGGTGACAGGTGTGTCGCGAGACGACGAAGTTACGCATTGTATGTTACGTGAACGGTGATTCTGAACATATCCAGCAACTTCAATTAAGGCGCATAGCGTCGACTTTAAAAAGGATGCCTTTATTGATTTATTGAATTTATTGGACGTAATTTTCCGCCATCAATGTCAAATGGAGTGTATTGCTTGATATCAATCTCATAATTAGAATTGCTGGAGCTTATCTGAACGCTCGTTTTTACACATTCCGATGCGGTTCAATACCACGTTCGATTCGAAATTTGCTTTTTCATTCAAGTCTGCTCTCCCCGTCAAGTGTTAATCAGTTATCTCATCGCCGGTCGGTTATGCACGATACCTTGCAGTACGCATGTGAACCTCTCGAATTGCTCAGGCGGAAGTAATTCATAAGCTGTTGATAAGTACTCGTATAGGAAAGAAAGTGGATCGCATCAATGGCTAGATGATCTATCCAGCTTTCGATCTGGCAATTGACAAACTCACAGAATTTCAGGGGGTTAAGCCATTCATAAACCTTGAGAACCTACCGACTTGCGGGTCATTTCTCTCCGCCCAGCGTGACCATCACCTCGTTGCGCCGGAGCGGCGGGGCAGCGTCCAAGGGCGGATTGTTTCCCGCCATGCGCCAGTCACCCTTATGCTCCAGCCCGCGCGCCTTGAGCCAAGCGGCCATGTCGTGACGATCCTTTCCGGGGTGACAAAGACCGGCACCGTCATCTCGATTTACGACGTTCCCCGGTTGCCCCCCCGAAAATTAGTCGAAGAGCCGGCCGAAACCCGTGCGCGTCACACTGTCGAACGGCTCGCTTACCACGGTCTCGGCAACAGCATAGGCGCCGTCCTCCAGGACAACGCTATGGACAATTTCCAAGACCGCCGTGCCACCGAATATCGAGCTAGCGCTTACAATGATCGACAGGGATACCGGGCCCAACCACGCCGGGAGGCTTCCCGTTAGAGCGAGGCCGTCTTAGATGGACTCGCGACAGACCGCGACTGCGGCCTCGCCGAACGTTTTTCCTCGCTACCAGCGGGCTGACGCACGAAACATCAAGGCGTAGCCTGATTCCTCCCGGCTTTGTCCGGTGTCACGCGTGCCCTCGACGCCCAGCATCGTGTGCGGCGCGAGGCGCCAGTTTGCGCCGGCCCGCCATTGCTGTGTGCCCCTGCCGGATAACGACAGCCCGGCATGGGACGTCAGCGTACCCGCGCCGTGCGGCCTGGGTAACTCATAGCCGATCTCGGTCTCCAACCGGCCTTCGGGCTTGAAGCCTCGCTCCGGTCCAGTGCCTGGGGTTTCGCGCTAGGTCTGCAGGCGCCCGGCGCCACCCTTAACCGCGCCCCAGCCCGGCGCAACGGTCAGCGACAACCCGCGACCCGGAGTGCCCGGATCGATCCGAATAGAGCCCGACACGCCCCACTCGCCGAAGCCCCTCTCGCCATGCGCAACGATGCCGTGCGCCGACCCGTCGATGGTGTAGCCCTGAATCGCATATCGGAAGCCGCCACCGATTTGCAGCCCCGCGCCTGTATCCGCGTCGCCGCCGTCGTGTCGCAAGCCTATTTCCCCCTTGAGCGACAGCGTCCCGTCCCTGAGCGTGAGGGCGCGGGACCCCTCCAAGGCGAGCCGGAGCCGCGTCGCCTCGCCCTGAGCGTCTACGAGATCGCCGACTGCGTCGGATTCCGCTTGCACCCACATCGCATCGGCCTTGACTGCAAGGGCGATGCCGAATCCCCAGTCCAGTGAAGGCAGTTCTCCACGCAGGCCCGTCGCCAGCATGCGCATCCCGAGATCGGTCGCGAGGGCCGGCTCGTCTTCCTGCAGTATCTTCAACTCCCCGGCGCCATAGCCGAAGATTCCCCAAACGTCGATTTTTTCCGTCTCTTGGAACCGGGCATACCCGTGAACATTCGTGAGGCGGCCCGAAGCTTCGCCTGCCAGATCGTCCCCGGCAAGTTCGAACACCCCGTCGCCGTCA
>JAKZRU010000041.1:0-4229 GCA_047517965.1 Gammaproteobacteria bacterium
TTGTTGTCGCAGACAACCCATCAAGAATTCCTGCTGCCGCCAGGATCATGCCCCCTGTGCATACTGACGCCACAGTCATACTTAACGCACAAGTACGAATGAAATTCAGCACATTTGAGTTTTCGCATTGCGCTTTCCAGCTAGCACCGCCGGTAACGATAAGGAATTCGGCTTTCGGAAAACTATCAATCCCAAATTGTGCTTCCACAATCAAATTATTGGTCAAGAGCACTGGGCCTGCGTTCTCGGCGACGAGAAACATTTCTATATGCGGCGCCACTCTTCGTGCCATCGACAGTACGCCGAATGTACCACCAATATCAATTGGCTCTACTTCGTCATAAACAAAAATTGCATATCGAACTGGTTTGGGCATCGTTCACTTTCGGCTACAGTACGTTGCAAATTATTTACCGTAATTATGTTTGTTTCCTATGAGTCAAACAATATGCATACTGTCGGGAATTAAGTTGTAATTTGTTTACTAATTGGAAAATAAATTTCCTATTAGTACTGTATCTGAGGATCGAACAATCGCTCAAAGTTTAGAACAATTGAGACGCTTGAGCAAGTCAATTTTGAAATTGTCGGTGGAACTAGAGAATATTGCTTAGAAATTCCTGGGTTCGCTTCTTTTGTGAATTGTTGATCAAATCTCTTGCTGTACCAATTTCATGAATTACGCCCTCGTGAAAAAATTCTACGCGATCCGCGACTTCTCGGGCGAACGGCATCTCATGGGTAACAGCGATCATCATCATGCCATCCTTCGCTAGCATTCTCAAAGTGTCTAGCATCTCACTGACAAGTTCAGGGTCCAACGCCGAAGTCACTTCGTCCAGCAACAGATAGTCGGGATTCATCGCTAGTGCGCGTGCGCTCTGTAAGGTATCGCGCATCGCCGGTCCGGTGATGAACAACTGACTAACATTTGACAGGGAGAGTAGACTTGAAGTAAAAAGAAAAATAGGAACCGAACGTGGAATTGCACCGCTATCGGAATGTGTAAAAACGAGCGTTCAGATAATCTCAGATCACTGTTCACACAAATCAGAATACGCACTGACGTTACCAACTGAAGGAGATATTCATGAACCCGCATATTGGGTACGAAAAGGTGAATACCGCAATTACACGAAGTACAATAAAAATGTGCGGGTTGTCTCTCAACAAACAAGGCGTAGCACTCGCTTTCATGGTGTTTGCAACTGCCGCTTTCAGCGGTGATTTCAATCCGGGGCCACTCGGTGCGGTTGAGATCAAGCACAGTCAGCCAATCGAAATTCGCGTGATCCTTTCTGATACGGTCGTACCGTCCGTATCCCCTGTCATTCGGACTGCCATCGAGATAGCGGTCAAGGACTTCGGCTCCATACACGGGCGCCAGGTCTTCATCGAAACCCTCGACGAAATGTGCTCTGGCGAGGGTGGGGCGCGCAACGGCTGAAGCCGTCGTTGCTGAAGGGCAGGTCGTCGGCGTTATCGGCACCTTGTGCTCCGGTGCAGCGGTGGGGGCGTCGCCCGTCATCAGCGAGGCGGGCCTGTCGATGATATCGCCGTCCAACACGTCACCTGTCCTAACATCCGACCTGTTCGGAAATGCCGGTCCTGACTACCACAAGGGTTACTACCACAAGGGTTACTACCACAAGGGTTACTACCACAAGGGTTACTACCACAAGGGTTACTACCGTGTTGCGGACAACGACCTCATCGAGGCAAGTATTGTCGCGCAATTCAGCTACGATGAACTGGGATTGCGCACGATGGTTACGATCCATGACGGTGACCCGTATACCAACGCCATTTCGAACGCTTTTGCTGTTGCTTTCAGGGGGTATGGCGGTACTGTTCCGGTCGTCGCGCAGGTGGCAAAAGGCCAGACTGACATGGACGCTGTTCTCGACCAATACGACGAAGCCGAACCCGATGGTGTGTTCATTTCGCTCTTCCCGGCGGAGGCTACGTCCTTGATTCAACAATTGGCCCGGCGCGACACCATGGAAGGCGTGACGATAATTAGTGCCGCCGCTACATTGGTGACGGAGTTTCTTGCGTTGCCGGAGTCGGAAGGTGTCTATTTCACGGGACCTGACCTTGGAGACAGCAGCAACACGAACCAGGCGACAGGCAGAAGCTTTGCTGATGTACTAGCCGCGTTCAATGCCACCTATGGAGGGCCTTCGACGTCCCCGTACTGGGCGCACGGCTATGACGCCACGACACTGTTACTCTCAGCTATCAAGCAAATCGCGGTCGTTGATGGAGATACACTTTATATCGACCATGCGGCACTGCGTGGTGCTCTCGATGGCACCGTAGATTTCCAGGGCATCATCGGCACGATGACCTGCGATGACTTCGGGGACTGCGGAACAGGTCGCAGCGTGGTCCATCTGCACGCAGACTCCAGCGTCACAGACCCGTCGCTTCTGCCCATTGTGTAAAGGGTGCGCGGGACTCGCACCTGCCTCAATAAGCGTCTTCCCGAAGCGCACTGGTGTCAAATGTCATTGAAAATTGACCCCTAAAAGGATCATTATTCAATGACAGTCAACAACTGGAAATTGGGGTTGAGACAACGCAGGCTGAACAAGTGGTCTGAGCGACTGCGCAAGATCAGGAAATCAATTAAAACAAATAATTCTATCGAATGTATTCCCGTTCCTTTCGTTGTGACTGCCTGGAACAAATGAAATTTCATAACGAGCCAAATACCGCTTCAAAACTTCGGGCCAGTGCTTCCAAACCACTCTCCACTGAAAGGTATATTCAAGAAACGTGCGCGAATTTACCAATGAATTGCGGAAGCAGGATCAGAGGCAAGTTATTGCAGCCATGATCCTGCATCCGCAAATAAGCTGTAAGTAATGAATTTATACGCGCGAACGCCGGGAAAGTCTATATTGGGCGCAGGAAAACCGAACCACTGCCGATAGAGCTCATCGGTACGACCGTTTTTCCACTGATGCCAAACGAACAGATTTACCCAGTTCAAGAGACCTTGATGCTGACGGTTCACCATCAGTCCTGTCCAGTCAGAAGGTGCGGTCGGAACTGTACAGCAAATTCTGATTCCGCCTTTACCGGGGCCCTTTACATACTCACCGAAGATGGCGGTTGCTTCAATAATGGCATCAACCTTTCCTTGCGATAGTGCCAGAAATTGCTCCGCATTGGAACCGTAAGCGATATGATTTGTACCTTCGCCAAACATCTCCATGTCGTTCAGAAATGCAATTTCCGGAGTTGTGCCACGAACTGTTCCGACGGTTTTTCCTTTCAGGTCATCATAGGAATTGATTGTGGTGTTGTCTGCGGCAACGGCTACACCAACTTCCCAAATTTGATAGGGGATTGAGAACGCAACAGATTTGGCGCCTTCCAGCGAGTTCGTTGCCGAAGCAATGCTGATGTCGACTCGGCCGGAAAGAATTGCTGGAATTCGATCCGGTGCAGGTGTTTCGACAATAACTGCCTCAACTCCCAATGCGGCAGCCATGTCTCTGCAGAATTCTACATCGTAGCCAATTGGATTGTTGTCATTGTCCCGCATGCCCACTGGGGGGACATCCAGCATGATGCCACATCTAACTTTGCCGTCCGATAGAATATCGTCCAGTTTGTCAGCACTTGCGTTCGTTGCGAACAAGAATGCGCTTAGAGCAGCCAGTGATAGACATCGAATCATTGTCTTAAGGCTCATATTAATCACCTTGATTGTGATTAACTAGTAAAAAGTGATGGTATTCTAATAAATTTGTTTGTTGGCTTAAAGAAATTCAGTCGGATAAGATAGAAGAGGTGGCACACCATTGAAAATTACAAAGATTTCAGTCCACCAGGTAGACTTGCCTATGAAGGAAGGGTCATACAGTTGGTCGACCCAAACTTTTTCGGCTTTTGACAGTACAGTCGTCATTGTAGAAACGGACAGCGGAGTGACGGGAGCCGGAGAAACCTGTCCACTAGGACCTTCCTACCTGCCTGCATATGCCGAAGGTGCAAGAGCCGGACTGGCCAAACTTGCACCCAGCCTGATCGGAGCTAACCCTCTGGAACTTGGGAAAATCAATGACCTTATGGACATTTTGCTGAAAGGTCATCCCTACGTAAAGTCTGCGATCGACATGGCGTGCTGGGATATTCTCGGCAAAGCATATGCAGGCAGGTAGGAAGGTCCTAGTGGACAGGTTTCTCCGGCTCCCGTCACTCCGCTGTCCGTTTCT
>JAKZRU010000042.1:0-9425 GCA_047517965.1 Gammaproteobacteria bacterium
GTAGAGACTGATGAGAATGACCTGACTTATTTTATGCATCATCAACTGGATGTGATTTGCAAAGCGATCAGCAAATTGGAGGATTACATCACCAAAAAGCAGAATGAAATCAGTCGTATTGAAAGAAAACTAAAAAGAATGTCCTTGAACTACAGACAACTCGCGCTGCTTAGCCATGCTGTTCGCCATCCAGGCCATATATACTCAATTCGATCGCATAGGGTCAGCCACGACTGTGCGTACGCAACCGCTAGAAGTGATCTAATGAAGTTGGCAAGCAGTCAACTGCTTGAGCAGAAACAGATTAACCAGAAGACTCTCGGATTCATTGCACCAGAAAACTTGGAATCTCGAATTGACAACGGAAACACTTGACTGTGGCGAAGATACGATGGAAGAGCAAGAATTGGTGGAACGGCAAAAAGCACCGATCATTTCCCCATTTCTATTGGCGAAGCCCCAATACAATTGATTTCGCCTGCGTTGACCGTTGTCTGTGGTATATAAATACACAATGTAAACTCTCTTGATGGTATGATAATTTCTATACCACAAATCTTGCTTAATAGGTGCAAGAAATGTAAGAATATATTGGTTACGTCTAATATTTAGATATGTGGACACAGCAGATTTCCATTCGCATGAAAGTTTTTTAGTAATAAATTGTGAAGCGGAATTTTACCGTTCAATTCACTACGAAGTAGCATAACAAGCCGTAAATTTCTTTGTCAAACACCGCCGTACCATTCAAACTTTCAGACCCGCTAGAAAATCAGTCTCTAGTCATTCACGGGGATTGTCTAGAAGAATTGGCAAGAATGGAAGCGAATTCTGTTGATCTAATCGTTACCTCCCCACCTTATGCTGACGCCAGGAATAAAACATACGGTGGAATCCAACCTGATAATTACGTGTCTTGGATGTTGCCAATTACGCTGGAACTGTCGCGAGTTCTTAAGCCTACTGGCACGTTCATTTTGAATATCAAGGAACGTGTTGTAAATGGCGAAAGACATACTTACGTAATAGAGTTGGTTTTGGAATTGCGTAAGCAGGGTTGGCTGTGGACGGAAGAGTTCATTTGGCACAAGAAAAACTGTTACCCGGGGAAGTGGCCTAATCGTTTTCGAGACAGTTGGGAGCGATTGCTACAATTTAATCGCCAACGAAAATTTGATATGTATCAAGAGAATGTGATGGTGCCAATGGGTAATTGGGCAGATCAACGTTTGGCACGTCTTAGTGATACTGATTTAATACGAGATGAATCGGCTGCCGGCAGTGGATTTGGCAAGAATGTATCCAATTGGCTCGGTCGTACCAAAGCCTATCCTACAAATGTTTTGCACTTGGCTACAGAATGTGGCAATCGTAATCATAGTGCGGTATTCCCCGAACAGCTCCCAATGTGGTTTATAAAATTGTTTACTCAGCCAAGGGACATGGTGCTTGATCCTTTCATGGGCAGTGGAACTACATTGATTGCAGCGAGTCAGTTGCACCGTCGTTCTATCGGAATTGAGATCAATAAACTCCATTGCGAGCAAGCTGAAAAACGTCTGAATGATCTCTGACGAGAAAAACAGCAAAGCTGAGTCTGCTGGTGTACCGTCCACCTCGGCAGCTAAATACGCAGATAAAGAAATTGATTTGGCTCAATTACGCGAATTTATTCATGGTGAATTGCATCGGTTTCAAGAATCAAAACTAAACAAGTTGAATGGATTAGATTTGGTTAAGATCATTAGGAGAAAGAATCCGTATCTGTTTCGCTATAAGAATTTCGAAGCACTTGAAGACCTAGTAAAAGCTCTAGTGGATGCGACTCTCTCTTCAAGCGATGAAACACTATTTGGTGTCATACTGGAAAAAGTAGCAATTAAAGTTTGCGAGCAGTCGTTTGGTGGAAGGAAATCAATGGTAGAAAGGATAGATTTGGAGTTTGATCAGGACAATATTCGGTACATTGTAAGCATAAAATCGGGACCCAATTGGGGGAATTCTGACCAGAAGAAACGGATGAAGCAACATTTTACACAGGCTCGCAAAATATTCCAACAAGGTGGATATTCACAAATGGTTCTCGCAATTGAAGGTTGTTGTTATGGACAGACATCCAGAACGTTTAACCAAGGAGATTATCATAAATTGTGTGGTCGGGAATTTTGGCAGTTGATCTCCGGTAGTCGAGTTATGTATCAAGTTGTAATGGATTTAATTGCAGAGGCTTCAAAGGACAATGGCAGAACTTATAAACATGAGTACGACGAGGCAATAATGCGGATTACGGAAGAATTGTCTTCAATTTATATGGATTTGAACGGTGATATTGATTGGAGCAAGATTTTGGAAAAAAACTCAACAGGCATATCTCCGAACTATATACGCTGAATCCACACGGAATTTGCGATTCTGATCCCCCAAGTGGTGCAGTCAGTTTGAGAATTGTTTTGCTGCAGAATTGCCAAGCAGTCCTACTTGATGCGACCGAGAAAACTTAATAACCGATCTGGATAATCGGTAGTGATTCCGTCAAGGCCTGCATCACACAGAAGCTGAAAACTCTCGAAATCGTTTGCAGTCCAAGCGTACACCTCCAGTCCCAATTCGTGCGCTTCATCAACCAGTTCTGCTGTAAGTATGTCATGATTGCTGCTCCAAGCACCGCCCCCCACTGCTTGAATCATCCGTGGTATGGAGTTGTCATGGTCGGACAAAAGACTTCGGTTGGTCCACGCACCTTCATGACTGCCTGAAACGGTGTTGAATCCCTGCATTTGGGCAGTCAGGTACCACAGTTTTAAATGGGGTGCCAGTTTGTTGATTCGATGAAGAACGCTCCAGTCAAATGAGTGAATAATTGAACAAGAAGCAATTTCAAGCTGCTGAATCTCTGTAACGATGGTGTCTACGTAAACTTCCAGTTCAAGCGTTGATGTCGGTAGAACTGGGCTGCGCTTTACCTCTATGCAGATCGTCGTATCTGGACTGTGTTCCCTGACCAGTTGCACAATTTCCTCAAGGGTCGGAATTCGGCATCCGTCTACAGGTTGCTGATGAGGAAACTGTTTCTCATATTCGGAACCAGGCCTGATTCGTCCTATATCGTGGCTTCGCAGTTCGTCCAATGTGAGTTGGCAGATCTTCTCTCCCGTTCGATCAAGCCATTGACCAGTGCTGTCGCGGGTAATGTCGCAATTCAACGCGTAATCATGGTACGCGACGACTTGCCGGTCAGCAGTTACTCCAATATCCACTTCAACGCCGTCGACGCCGAGCTCAAGCGCTTTTGCAATTCCCGCGAGGCTTTGCTCCGGGAGAAGTCCTCTAGCGCCGCGATGTCCAATTACCTTGACAGTCAAAAATCTAAACTCCTGATCTGTTCGGTTGTAGATTTTGAATTGGCGATTATAAAGATAACTACACATTTTTTGGCATATGAGTCTAAATCTGCCACCATTATTGTGGAGTTAAATGAATTAAAAAAATACATAGATATGGCATACAACGCACCTGGCAAACACCACGGAGAAGGTACTTCATTAATTGAACTGTTCGAATTATTTCCCAACGAACAGAAATCTGAAAAGTGGTTTGAACGCTGGAGATGGGGACCACAAAGAACACCGTGAGAAAAACAAAAGACCCATACCATTTCATTGCCGCGATTGCAGGAAGTATTTCAGTGTTCGCACCGGCATGGTACTGGCAAGCTCAAAGATATCTCTACAGAAATGGGTGATTGCCATCTTTCTATATACCACGAATCTGAAAGGTGTATTGAGTATGAAGCTGCACCGGGATTTGGGAATCAGTCAGCCATCGGCTTTGTTCATGCTTAACAGGATTAGGGAAGCATTTGTCAGAGAGGGAGAACCGTTGGAGGAAACCGTTGAAGTGGACGAGACCTATGGGAGCGGACTGGAGAAGAACAAACACCAATCCAGGAGACTTCATGCCGGACGTGGTGCGACGGGAAAGGCTACGGTTGTCGGTGTAAAGGAGAGCAAAACCAAACAAGTCAAAGCGAAAGTGATTGACCATACCAAGCGAAGTGATTTACATGGATCTATAGCCGAGAGCGTTGAACCGGGGTCCACGGTTGTAACCAATGATTTCAAAAGTTATAGGAAACTGACGGATTATTAGCATGAGACTGTCAAGCATAGTGTTGGTGAATATGTGAAAGGACAGGCTCATGTGAATGGAATCGTTTTGATCGATGTTCAAAAGAGCGCATAAAGCATTTGGTGCAGGTCACTCCCGTGGAACGCTCGACGCAGTGGGAATACAGCCTTCGGAACACGGTATTGGACTTCGATCGCAGCACAAAGAAACTGCCGGGCTGATGCAGTCGGTACAGGCGTGCAAAATCAAGGTAGGCTCGGTCCATGACATAGAAGGCGTCGATTTCGGGTGACTACATGTCCATGACATTCACATCATGTAGTTTTCCTTTGGAGATATGGATGAATGTCGGGATATTGCCGTGCAAATCCAGCAAGGTATGGAGTTTGATAGCCGCTTTGGTTTTGCGAGTCCCAGCCTAGGGAACAACGACAAGGCACAGGTCTATGGTGGAGGAATCCAACGCATAGAGCGTATTGTCGAGCTCTAGGCCACAATAGTCATCATCGCGGTAGACCGATGTGAAGTGTGAATCAGTCGTCGTGCGAAGTCTGCTTAGATGCGCTAGTCGCGCTCCTGATTGGCGTAGGCCAACGTATTTCTCGAGACGCCACCGGTATTCGGACATGATAGAGTTTGTTTGCTTGTGCCCGTAGACAGGTTTCGATGTCGCGCAAACTTTCTCGATAGTCCAGCTGAGCAAATGCCATGCAGCGATATTGGTCTGAATATCGAAACGACTTGACCCAACGGTTGCCGTTGTAGCGTTGGACACAGCGATTGAAGGTTGGCCATGGCAAATGATCCATGGCCTGAGAAAAACGAATTGGCCGCTGAACATAGTTCTGTATTCTTCCTGCTGTGGATTGAACTGTTCTGGTGCGTTGGTAGACCAGCGAAACGTGCTGAAGCCGCGAACGCTCCTAAAACAGTGTTTAAACAAATAATAACAACAAGATACAAACACTTTTCAGAATTTTTTGGACAGTAGTGATATTGGGGCAATTTTGATTGAATAATGCCTCCAAAATGATCGTTATTCAATCAAACTCAACACTTGGTTCTGAAGTTAAACAGAAATTAAGGAAAATTCGACCGTGAAGTTACGTTTAATGACTGGTTTAAAAGTCAATAACTTATAAAATGTCAATAACTTAACTATACATTCTGAAATCTGTCCAAAATATTCAATTAATTAGATGAACTCCCTGCGAATCTTTAAAGGGCCGTTTTATCTGCTTTTGCACTGGTAATTGTGCATTGCGTAGGAGACGAATTTAACGTGAAAGATATCAGGGAGAATTTCTATGAATACCTTAAGGTTCCGTATTACAGGACTGTATAGCTTAGTGGCGGCCAGTTTGATTGCTTTGGGCGTCATCAGCTTTTCAGCATCGGCAGCAGATTTTAAACTTGTTGAAGAAGGCAAGCTTACGGTCGCCTTCAACGGTGACATGCCGGGTACCGGTTATCAGGATGGAAAGCTGATCGGTGTGGATGGCGAAATCATGCAATTGATCGCTGACAAGCTGGGACTCCAAGTTGTGCCGGCATTGATGGAGTGGTCGGCAGAGATCGCATCCATAAAGGCTGGGCGTGTCGATCTCATGCACGGCATGATGGGTTGGCGAGAGTCGCGGGCCGAGATAATGACATTGTCGGACCCAATTTACTACTTCCGCGCTACTATTGCGCAGAAGTCCGGTAGCAACCTATGCAAAATCCAAGAGCTTGAAAACAAGACAGTTGCGACAATTACGGGCTTTTCTTGGGTAGATGAACTGAAAACGATACCTGGTCTTACACTGAAGCTGTACGACACTTCAGATGCAGCCATGCGCGATCTAATAACAGGCCGTGTCGATGCTTTACTGGCCGACCCGCCGCTGGTTCAGTTTGCCATTAGCACAAACCCGGACTGGGGTGTTCACCAGATAGCATTCTGCGAAGGTGAAAACCCGAATTATCCTCAGTTGACTCAGGCTGGCAACACAATCTTTGCCGCTAACAAGGATAATCCCGGACTGATTGATGCTGTTAACGAAGTCATTACTGAACTTTGGGCAGATTGCTCTATCAGAAAGATTGCAGAAAAATATGGCATGGGTGATGATCATTGGTTTGATCCCGGTCCATTAAATCAGCGCGCTGGTGTTGACCGACCAGAAGGTTGGAAGCAGCCAAGTTGCTAATAGTCTTGTAAATACTTTTTTTGACTTTGCCGGTGGGGAAAGATGACAACTAACCCCACCAGCTTTTCAAATTGATTTTAGTGGTAGTGATAATGAACGACCCGCTTCTGATTGTCGAAGATCTTCATAAATCATTCGGATCACTCAACGTTTTAAATGGAATCGACCTCGAATTGAAGCGAGGAGAAAAGATTGCTCTAATTGGCCCCTCCGGCTGTGGCAAATCGACTTGCTTGAGGTGCGTGAACTATCTAGAGGTTCCGAATGCGGGACACATTTATCTCGACGGAGAACTGTTCGGTGAAAAGAAGGCAGGTGAAAATTTCACTGGCATGTCGGAAAAAGAATTGTCACGCCAACGCGCAACCATAGGCATGGTTTTTCAAGGATTCTTTTTATGGCCACATTTAACGGTACGTAACAATGTCGCAATTGCGCAGATCAAGGTCAATGGCATGGCAAGGAGTGAAGCACATGATTTAGCCGAACAGATGCTGGTAAAGGTACACATGGAACACAAGCTCGATGAATATCCAGAACGACTATCTGGTGGACAGCAACAGCGTGTTGCTATCGCTCGTGCCTTGGCCCAACGCCCCAAACTGCTATTGTTCGACGAGCCCACCTCTGCGCTTGATCCGGAACTTGTAGGTGAAGTTTTAAACACAATTCACGAACTTGCGGATGAAGGTCGATCGATGATGATCGTGACTCATGAAATCGCCTTTGCCCGAGAGGTTGCAGATCGAATTGTCTTTATGGATGATGGTGGAATCGCGGAACAGGGTCCAGCAAAGCAGGTCATCGACAATCCGACACATGTACGACTGAAATCATTTTTAGGACAGATGCTGGACCGTCATTGACCAGTGATGTAACTTCAGTGGAATGTGGCGATGATTCTGTCCGAAAAAATACAATTGTATGCTGTTACTTTGCTCAAGGGAGCAGGCTATACGATCAGTATTACAGTTCTGACCTTCTGCTTTGCCATTGTCATCGGTTTAGTGTTCGGCGCGATCAAGGCATACGGCGATCGACGTGGGGGTGCGCCAAAAAATTTTACAACAGAGTTGGTAATCTTTGTGATTCAGCGGCTAGCGCTGTGGTCGATCAATATTTTTGTTGAGGTATTTCGTGGACTGCCGGCTCTCGCCGTGTTATTCATCCTGTATTTCGGACTGGCATATGCCGGTTTGAAGCTTGACCCATTTACCGCTGCCGTTTTCGGACTTAGTTTAATTGGTGGCGCAATGCTGACGGAAGTATTTCGTGCAGGATTTGGAGCCATTCATGCTGGACAACGCGAAGCTGCTCTTGCGGTTGGGATGACACCGATGGGTGCTCTGAGAGACATTATCCTGCCGCAAACATGGCGAGTGACCTTGCCACCCTTGGCCAACTACGCCATCGGATTGCTGAAAGATACGGCAATCGTTTCAGCAATTGCTGCGCCTGAGATTATGTTCTTTGCGCGTAATCTGGTAACGCGAACCTTTGATACCGAAATTATCTATATTCTTGTGGCAATAATCTACTTTTGCCTGAGTTTTCCGCTGGCACGACTAGCTGATCGCTTTGAGAAACAAGCCAGGCAAATGTGAAATGATTGAGTTCCTAGCTGTTTACAACCAGAACTGGCATAGCTGGTGGCCCCAGATCCATTCGGCAATCTACGTTACGTTGGGGTTGACGGTGTGTTCCTACATTCTGGCAGTTGTGGTCGGTATGGTGGTTGCACTCGGTCGGATGAGCAACTCGAAAACTTTGCAATGGATCAGTAAAGCCTACGTCGAATTCACGCGTGGCGTTCCAACTTTGGTAATTTTGTTTCTGATCTATTTCGGTTTACCTGGGCTCGGAATTGTTCTCGATGCATTCTGGGCCGGTGTCATCGGTTTGGGGTTTAGCATGGGGGGATACATCGCGGAGGTCTTTCGCTCTGGGTTTCAAGCTATACATTCGGGGCAGCGTGAAGCAGCCTTGGCGGTAGGCATGACTCCTTTAAAATCGTTCCTGAACATAATGTTGCCTCTAGCGGTTCGGATCGTACTGCCGCCGATGCTGAATATGTTGATCCTGTTGCTGAAGGACAGCTCGCTATGCGCGCTCATCACAACACCTGAGTTGCTGTTGACCGCTAAAGACATAGCGTCAATGTCGTTCCTGCCGATGCACCTTTACCTTCTTGTAGGTGTTATCTATCTTGCTCTGTCACTGCCCATGTCGTTTATTGCACGATTGGTCGAGGCAAGAATGTGGCGAGGTATGCGAAATATATAAATTTAAAAGTACGAATTGTTGCTCAAAGTCGATTACTTAATCGGTAACACTGCTGTCCCAACGTTAACTTGAAATGTCGTTCTATTGTATTGTTTTTACAAATATAGTTGCCGTTTATGGGGTGTCACAGCAGCAGTTCTCATTTTAGGTATTCATTTTAATTTCCATGTATCTGCATGATTTTGAAAAAGACGAAATTGAGTATCCGGCTTGTTCGCCGGGAGGCAAAATCAAGTTACGGGGGCGGTCGCGGTTGTGGGTCGGCAGTGGCACTGAGAAGCGCTTGCCAGTTTTCAAAGTAAAGATAGCAGTTGATGATGTCGATGGCGACAAAGAACCGATGTTTTCTGGAAAACCTGACTGTGGCGGGATGGGGCCAAACAGGTTACGGAATACAGCCTGACGGAAGTGGCGAGCTAAGTGTGAAAAATTTGTCAATTTAATATTAAAAACAGGAGCAAGGTAATGTTGATGGTAATGTTGATTGGAAAGAGACTTGGCGAAGCGGCAGCCAGCTGCCGCTAGCTGGTGATCAATGCACACCGCGCGAACGGCACGGAGTCTAACTTAGGTATAAAGTTCCGATTGTCGTCGTGGTTATCCGTTGGAAAGCATTTTCGCGTTAATCTGTGCGCACCATACTGTCAAATGTCATTGAAAAATGACCCCCTATTGTCACTGAAAATTGACCCCCCTTTACGGAGCCCGAGCCGAGGCTCGGGCTCCGTAAAAATTCCGAAAAAACACCCTTCTTACTACCTTTCATCAGCTTCGATTCCTGAAGCGCCAGCTCTCATTGCCGGTCTCAATAATTTCGCAGTG
>JAKZRU010000043.1:0-4788 GCA_047517965.1 Gammaproteobacteria bacterium
TGTTTATAGAACCGAGCAGAGCAAGAATCAGTGCGGGTTCTATCGCTTTGATCAAGAAAGCGAGGGGAGGCAGTCCAATCTGCAGTGATGGCAGACCCGTTGGGACCTGACCGATGACCGGAGCGTCGTTCAGCCACAGAATGCCTAGCAAAGTACCGACAATCAACGCGACAAGTAGTGCAGGCAGGCGTCGATTCAGCCTCGCTGGCCAAAATGCTGCGACAACTAGAGTTACAGCAGCGATAATCATGGCGCTGATGTTGATGTTGCCGAGCGTTTCCGGTATTGCTTTCAACGCCCCCACTGCTCCACCAAATGCAGGAGGCAATCCGAGAAATGGCCTTGTCTGAATCAGCATAATGATGATGCCGATGCCAGACATGAATCCAGAGACAACTACATACGGTGTATACGCAATAAATCTACCAATTTTCGATACACCTAGAACCACCTGGAAGAGTCCGGCTAGTACAACTACTGTCAGAGCCTCAGTAAGGGTGGAGGAATATACGGTGATGACGGCCGCCATTGCGACTGTCATAGGCGTTGTGGGACCGGATATTTGCGATTTAGTGCCGCCAAATACCGCTGCAAAGAAACCAACCGAAATTGCACCGTAAAGGCCAGCGGCGGCTCCCATCCCGGATGCAATGCCAAAGGCGAGTGCAACTGGCAAAGCCACAATCATTGAAGTCACTCCGCCAAAGAAATCGCCGTGTAGTGTACTTAAATCATATTTCACAACAACCCGTCCTTTACTGCAGTCATCTATAGTTGACTATTATGAATCAATAGCTGAATCGTCCTTCGTTTGCAGTATTATCCAAAATTCTCGCTTGCAATATTCCTAATACCCAAGAACTCGCCTTCTCGTACTGTCAAAACAAATCAAACAGAATTATTAGCGGATTTCTTATTCACCATAGATTGACATTGTTCTTGGGCAAAAGATTAGATATCCGTTCAGTTATAAGTTTTCAGCAGTACGGGAATTTCCTAGATCAATTTGCTTCATGTAATTCAATTTATACTCACCCAATTTTGTAAAGGAGTACTACAGTAGAAATTAAAAATTACAAATTGCGACTGACGGGTCCTGAGGAAAATAGCGGAGAAATCAGAGTCAACAGACTCCAAAGAGTGATTCATGCTTTACTCAGAACAACTGAGACTGCAACCCGATTGTTTGTCACTGGCAGGAGTGCTGGGATGGGTACAAACCTAGTTGGCTTCGCGCAAGCGTTGACTTCATGATTGCTGGAATCGAAATCTGAGTCTACGGTAATTGATATCGTAGCACCTTTTCGTGGAGAAACTGCCCATGAACAGATTTCCCAACAGGATTTATGGTATGAAAACCAAACTTCAACGAGGCTGCACTTAATCTTGCGATTTTTTTGGCTACCATATCCTGTTTCAGGTTATTCTCAATTTTCAAGGGTACGAGCGGTACGGTTGCGACGAGTACGAGTTGACTGGATTGGCCCGCATTACGCGAACTTCCACTTCCACGGAATCTTCTTCCCGATAATGTATGCCACTTTCCAAAGCCACTAAGGCGTGAGCAGGAAGTCGCTTCTCCTGCAACCTACGGTAGACCTGATTGCCATTGATTTTTGCTGCGATGCGGACTTCGATATTCTGAAACGCATATCCAGTCGAATTCTCCACCTTGACAATAACTTGCCTGTTTTCAAAAAAAGGTTCCACAGTAATGTACCGCCACGGAGCATCGACGACATCGAGCATAATGAAATTCTTATAAGCAGCTTGGCGGAATTCGCCGTTGGCTTCAACGACAGACCGAAAGAGGCTTTTGGCATATTTGCGATCGCCTTCCTGCAAAACGATGTTACCTAAAGCATAGGTCGCTAGTTCAGTTTGTAACAGACTGATGCTTCGTTCGAGGTCGATACGTGCATTTCTTTGTCGATTGAGAGCGTCATAAGCGAGGCCGCGACCCAGATAGTGCTCGTAAAAATCCGGACCACACCTAATTGCTGCGTCGTAAGATCTTATGGCTGCACGGTAGCGTCCCTGGCGTGCGAACGCCTGTCCCTTAATACCATAAAAATTGACTCACGTGGCTCCTGTTCAATCGCTTCTGCTACGATGTGGAGAGAATTCTTAGGAGATTTATCAAGCAGTTGCCTCGCTTGGTCTGCCCGAGTGTAGGCGGAGTGTCGAGCGCGCAGATACGCAAGCCGATTCGTATAGCGAGCATGTCCGAGTTCACCACCTGCTGGAAATTCATCTAGAGCTACTTTGTTGTTCTCCAATCGCTCGATTGACGGTGGATGGCTTGCAAACAATCCAGTCAACCAGTTATTTTCGTTTCCCTCTGCAAGAGCTACAAACTTCTCCTGAACCGTCACCGCAGCAATCGTGTCATAGCCTGCAGCGTGCATGTATTTAGTGCCATGATAGTCTGCCAGGCGTTCTTTTTTGCGGCTGTATTTTTGGTTGATCAGGTGAAGTGCCACTCCGCCGAAGCCAACAACGTAACTGGAGTGTTTTATGTCGTCGCCTGCGAGTAGAACGCCAAGTAGGATCAGTTGTACAATTAGTTCACGATTCAATTTTTGAACACCATGTCTTGCAGCGGCGTGTACGATTTCGTGACCGAGCACGGCTGCGAGTTCCGCCTCATTTTCCAGTTCCACTAGAAGGCCACGGTTAATAGCAATTTTGCCACCAGGTAACGTCCAAGCGTTTGGGGTACTGTTGTTTAGAATGACGAATTCAAAGGGCAATGTCCGATCGCTCACGTCTGCAATTCGCTGCCCGACAGATGCTACGTATTCGGTCAAGGCCGGGTCTAGTTTGTACTGCCCACCTTCGGCTTGTTGGGCATACGGATAATATGTTTCCTCAATTTCAACTTCGTCAGCGGTGGAATAGAGCGAAAGCTCTTTCTTACCCGTAACCGAGTTGGCAGAACAACCGGCAAGGACAAGCAAAATCAATAGAAGCGCAAAAATCCGCGATGTTCTGGTACACCACGGTGCTGACACTACAAAATAAATGCGCACAGCCAATTAACCGTTTCAATTTTTGAATTGGATTTGCATTACTAAATATTAAGGTAAATCATTCACCTGCGGCGAACTGACCCATTGCTAACCTGTATGACAACTATAGTAAATATATTTCACCGGACTCGTTTCGCGTTAATTTTGCTCTATTTACTACGAGTCTTCAGATTTAAATTTATTCTCAGATTTGAGGCCATCTACACTGGATCGATCCATATTCAAACAGCTCATTCAATTGGTCATCGGTCAATCGAAATTGCCGATCCAAGAATTCGATGGACAGTTGGAATGTACCACAGATCAGTTGTACATGCGCCTGATCCAACTCAAGATTCGATGCCGCTAATGAAACGCAGTGGGAACACTCACCCCTAACTTGGGAGTCGCCGTTCGAACCGAATCGGATAACAGCTGAGTTTGCATAAAATCCAACCAAAGCCGGTTGTACCATACCCAAGATGACGGTCGTCCCTTCTAACGGGGTTACAGAAATCTCCTCGCTTGTCGCGAGGCCTACCGGGACCATCACCGAGGACACAACGGCAGGTAGGGTTCCACCGGTCGCGTTCATGTCGAAGGGCGCTCTCTGGGCAATCGTAACTGCCACCTTATTCGTGCCAGGTCTGTGCTCCACTGTTATGTTGAACGTGAAATCCGAACCTGGATTTTTATTCAGCCACACGGACCACAGGCTGGTGAGGCCGTCGAACACCCCCCGGCTACAACGCAATTAACTCGTTACGGCTTAGGCTCAGTGCTGTCAGGGGGCGGGTAAGGCCGGAGAAATCGTCCACCTGCAAACTCGAGATGCTAGCCTGGGACAGATCCAGCACGCCAGCGATGGCGGCAAGATACGCATCGGGGAACGCGCCGCAGGTGTCAATTCCGGTAGTCTGGGCGAGAATGGCCGTGCACACCTGCTCGGTCCGGTCGCAGAGTCCCCCCCCGCCCGCGGGTAGTTCCGTGGTGTGTGTCTCACCGCCGCAGGCGGATAGCAGCACGGCGAGTGCCAGAATCGGGCATGCTGCCTCATGTCGGGGGCTATGGAATGTGCGGGGTGACCCCGGTACCCTTGGCGGCTCCGGTTTACGGCAGTCACCGCATCCGGAATGACAGGCCGCTCGGATGAAAAGTCAGACTGTTGAAGAGGTACCGGCCGACGGCTTATAAGGATAAGCGAAGCAGTAACTCGACACAAACTACACGAGGAATGTATTCGTGAAATGTTGAGACCACTACGTACTCGACCGATTCCTCAATCAACTTTGGAGAATGCAATGTTTATTAGTAACTACATTATTAGAACTACTAAAATTGAATAATAATTGTATATATCATCCGTTTTATTGTATGAACTGCACAAACCCACCCTTCCGCATCAGCAAACGCACCGGATGCCCCCGGTAGAGTGTTGTCGAAGTCAAATTAAAGCGGGCCGCGGCCATTGTTCTGTTGTTCGAATCAAGCAATACCATCACGTCAAAGTAATCTCATACCAACTGCAAAGCCCCTTTCACATTAGAAAATAGAATAATAATTAATTGTCACCAATTTATTTAGGTGAAAGTTTTCTATTGGTGCATTTTTTATTTCCACCGGTAAGATTCTCACTTCAAAATTCCAAAATTTCTGGTACACATGCCCATTCAAGCTGTTTTGGCAGCTCCCACCGTCAAATGGCTCTGTCTATCGTGTTGATGGCTGCGATTGTGTGGATTCAGGCCGCGCAAGTACTTGCCGCCAGGCATTGCCG
>JAKZRU010000044.1:0-48746 GCA_047517965.1 Gammaproteobacteria bacterium
TGTTAGATATTGATTACATTTAATTATTATGTTTATAGTTCCACTTTGTTTTGTTGAGTATTATGAATTTACCATTTGATTTTGAACTGGCAAGTATTGCAGTGATAGTTGTTATTGTGATTGCCCTAGTGACTGTATTTAAGGGAATTCGTGTGGTTTCCCAGTCGGAAGTACATTTAGTGGAAAGGTTTGGCAAATACAAGCGTACTTTGAATGCCGGTTTGAATGTGATTGTTCCTTATATCGAAAAGGTTAAACACAGAGTCAGTATTCTTGAGCGGCAATTGTCTGAATTCAGTATTTCCGTAATTACCAAAGACAATGTTGAAGTGATTCTGGAAACAACAGTATTTTTTCGAGTTACCGACGCGGCGAGTTCCGTATACAGAATCAGGGACGAGGAACTTGCAATTGAAACCGCTGCGACATCGATCGTGCGGTCTGCTGCAGGCAAGCTGGATTTGGATCATCTTCAATCCAGTCGCGAATCAATGAACCTAGAAATTGCCAACAATCTTCGAGAAGCGGCGGAAGTATGGGGAATTGAAATTACACGGACAGAAATTACTGACGTTAAGGTAGATGAACAAACGAAGGCAGCACAGCGAAAGCAGTTGAATGCCGAAAGAGAGCGACGTGCGGCAGTCGCTGTAGCCGAGGGCAGGAAGCGTTCTGTCGAGTTGGACGCGGATGCGCAGTTATATCAGGCAAAGAAGGAGGCCGAAGCAGTGAAAATCCAAGCAGATGCAGATGCATATTCGATTCGAATCAAGGCAGAAGCAAATGCTGAACAGACTCGCCTGATCGCCGCCGCGATTGCCGAAAACGGCCAACCGGCTATTGATTTTGAGATTCTAAAGCAACAGGTGAAGGCAATGGGCGAACTTGCTTCCTCTTCAAATACAAAAACAATAATTGTGCCTTCTGACGTGACGAAGGCACTAGGGTCTCTTGAAGTCGTGATTGATAGATTAGGTGATAAATAATTACAGTGAGATGTGGGATTTGAACTACCTTGTATTTTTGACTGAAATGTGGGTAATTCTCGCAATTGCGTTAATTCTTGCTGATTTGTTTTTCGGAATGAACTACATACTATTGCCGGTAGGAATCGCGTGCCTGGCTATTGCAGGACTGGTGTTCCTCAAGAATCACGACATCCTGCCCCAGTTCGTTGCTTTAGATCACTGGCGACACGTTGGATACTGGTTTGCAGGACTATCGGTAATTGCAGTCGCAGTGCTGCAGATTTACGCCCGATCCAACACCAAAGATAACGAAGATATCAATCAGTACTAGAAAGTCGCGTCTGACGGTCGCTGTTCCACTAAATCCGATCCGCTTGTTGTCATCGCTGGTGAAGCCCCAATCGCCGCTAGTTTGACTGAATTGCTTCAAGACACTCTTCGTGAAGCTTCAAGTTTGCTGTTGCCAGAACCTGACGACCGGAATTCAGAGTAAGCGGGTTTCCAGACCAATCGCTGATGACTCCATCTGCACCTTCAACAACTGGCACAAGAGCCATCATGTCGTACGGTTTCATATCCGCTTCCATCACTATATCAATGTATCCGGAAGCCAATAATCCATAAGCATAACAATCTGCTCCAAATCGTCGATATTTTGCAAGACTTGACAGGTGATTGAATGTCGCTCGTTCGTGCTCTTCGAACATGTCGATTGAAGTAGCAAATACTACAGAGTCTTTTAGAGCTTGATTCTGCTTGGCAGAACACACTTGTCCCTGCCAAGTGGTAGGGAATCCGTAGGCTCCACACCAACGCTCACCCATGACCGGAGAATCTATGATTCCCACAATAGGCCTTGAATTAAAAATCAACGCAATCAATATACCGAATGTCGGCAATCCATAGACGAACGGCTGTGTTCCGTCAATAGGATCAATGCACCACTTCAGTAATTCATCGGTACTGGTATCACCATATTCTTCGCCGAAATAACCGTGCTTAGGGTAGCGCTCTTTGATCATTTGAATCGTGAATTCTTCGATACGCAGGTCTGCTTCTGTCACAAATGTACTGTCTGGTTTGGTCCACTGTTTTTTGGGCTTCCTATAGAACTGAAGTGCAATTTTTCTTGCGCCATCTGCCATGTCATTGGCAAATTTAAGAAACTCCGTAATTTCCTGCTGTTCCGTCTTGGTTTTTTGCGTCATCAAATATCCCGCCAGGTCGTAATCAATATAGTCAACGAACTGTTGTTATCCTTGAAAATGCGAATTGTACGCTGTATTGGTAACCATCCGCTGATTCTCGCTGCAGCTAAGGGCTGACAGGAATATCCAACTGCAGCACATCAACTCGATCGTGTTCGAGTAATCCGGTGTTATGGCAGCCAGGCATGGACTGGACACTGAGAATTTTCACACGGCTAGTTTGAAAGGGGTGTCGAGTATGAAACAGTACCGAGACTTCAAGATTTCTTAAAAATCCGCATTGTACACATTGCATCGAATCCGAGAAGCGTTTGATGTTGTCGATATGAAACTTTCTAAGCCTGTACGTTATCGGAAAGTGTGGGGTAAGCAGGAAACACGTGCGCTGGAGTAGCACAGATTTACTCCCCCGATGACGCTCCCGCCAGCAACCGACTGCCGAATATTAGGCAACGTTGTGGCTTGGAACAGTCCGGGACACCTTGCTCCGCCAACCGGACCACAAGTACGGGTTCAATTCAAATCCAGCGCTTTCTTGCGTTCATTGGCCCAAGTCCGTATGATCTGGTCAACCGCAAGGCCCATGAAAGCTACACACAGCCCCAAGGTAAGTCCGATACCGGTACCTCGGGGGTCTGAAATGGCTTTCAAAATCAACTGCCCCAGATCTGTGGTGCCGATAAATGCCCCGATGATTACCATGAACAGCGCAAAGATAACGGTCTGATTCACACCTAGCATAATATGAGGAAATGCCATGGGCAGTTCAATCGAGACCCATCTTTGCAAGCGCGATACACCAAGCATTGATCCGGCGTCATGCAGAACCGGTGGAACGCTACGCAGTCCTTCAACCGTATATCGAGTCGCCGGAACGGTTGCATAGACGATGGAGGCGATGATCACGGATGTATCGGTGATACCGAACAGCATGATTACCGGAATCAGGTAGATAAACGAGGGGAACGTCTGAAGAAAGTCACATATCAGTATTATCACCTTGCTGGCGACGGAACTCTGGGCACACAGAGAACCTATCGTGATGCCAAGGATGGCTGAGACAATCACTGCAAATGATGCTATGTAGGCAGTGATCAAGGCTCTGTCCCAGTATTCCGACAACGCGATGAAGAGCATAAATCCGCCAATGATCAACGCCGACCTGACACCCGCCAGAATGTAACCGATACCCATCATCAGCAGAAAAGTGGCGGCAACAGGCATAGCTAGATACAAGCTTTTCATCGGCTCCAGGATGCTCGTGATCAGGAACACATTGAAACTCTTTAATGTGTAGAAAAACGTGTCCCAAATCCAATCAACCGTGTCCTGCCAGAATGGAGCAGTAGTGATGCCCTTGTTGTGCGGGACGATATACAGATAGTTGAAGCCATCCCTGAATAGGAAGCTGCCAATGTACGCCAGAACCACACCGACAAGAAAGACAATCAGGGCCACTAATGCATACTTGTTTCGTTGAAAGAATGTCAGATCGGTAAAATAATCTGTTTGCTTGTTTGCCCAAGCTAAGGACATTTTGTCTAGCAGGACGGCAATCAGCACGATACACAAGCCGATCTCTATTCCGATGCCGACCCTTAGGGAATTCAGCGCGATCATCAGGTTGGAGCCTAACCCCTGAGCACCGATAAACGACGCAATCACGGTCATCGCCAAGCACTGCATCACCACCTGGTTGACACCGATCAGGATGTCACGTCTTGCTGTGGGAATTAGTACCCGGAACATCAGTTGCAACCCGTTACACCCACTCATCATGCCTGAATCAACCACATCCGTGGGAACTTTCTTCAATCCCAACAGCGTCAACCGGACCATCGGTGGTGTGGCGAAAACGATGGTAGCAATTGCCGCCGCGTGATCTCCGACACCAAAAAGCACGATCACCGGCACCAAGTAGGAATAGTGCGGCATGGTCTGGGCGACGTTGAGTATCGGATTCAAGGTCGTCTCGACGATCTTGCTCCTGTAGGCAAAAATACCCAGCACAAGACCTAGGACAACGGAAACCGGTGCGGCAATCAATACAAACGATACTGTCTCCATCGATGGTTTCCACTGTCCGAAAATGGCAATAAATGTCGTGCAAACTGCAGCCAATATTGCCAACCTCTTTCCCTGCAGCTTATAGCCGAGAATAATCGCCCAGCCCGTTATAACTGTCCAGGGGAGCGCAGGCCAACGCGCCCAAGGGTACTCTGAGACAAAATCCCAGCTTGTAAAGGCTACAACTGTCTTGTTGCCACCCAGAAAGATTTC
The DNA here is from genome assembly GCA_047517965.1 of Gammaproteobacteria bacterium. GTDB lineage: Bacteria > Pseudomonadota > Gammaproteobacteria > Arenicellales > JAJDZL01 > JAJDZL01. The sequence goes on from JAKZRU010000044.1 coordinate 4,457, forward strand.
CCGAACAAAATTGATGACGAAAAGAAAAAGACCGGAAATGAACCTGGTCACCTCTCTGAACAGGGGCTTTTCTTCATAATCTTCAATGAGCGAATCGTATACCTGGATCGGCATCCACTCGAACATTAAATACCTGACCGAGTCATTGATGATGAAAGGCAGTTTCGCCAGCAACGGTGGCAGGCGCCACAGATAGTTTGACTCTGACGGGCTGATGGAAAGGCATAGCAGGAAAAACACTGCCAACAGGACAGCAAACTGAACGACTTTCGGGTGCTTTGTCAGGAAGGTCATTATGTAGCGTTCAATTTTGTGTGGTTTTTCCGGATCTTCCTCCGAACAACACCTTGATTACGTGAGACGAATGCAAAGTTCCCACCACTTTATCATTTGAATCGACGACCGCTACCGGCATCTCCTGCTGGAGTATGTCTTCCGCGATGGATTCGACAATTGCACTCATTGGGACCCTTAGATTACCAAGCGCTTCCGAGGTATCCACCGGTTCCATCAGGGCTTCCACCCGGAGCACCTTTTCTCGTGGGACATCTTCGGTAAACTTGCGCACGTATTCGGTCGCCGGGTTCAGCACGATATTAGCCGGGGTATCCAGCTGTTCAACCACGCCATCCTTCATGATGGCTATCCGGTCAGCGAGACGCAGCGCCTCGTCAAAATCGTGTGTCACAAACAGGATTGTCTTACCCAAAACGCCCTGCAGACGCAGGAATTCATCCTGCATTTCCTTACGGATCAAAGGATCCAGTGCAGAGAATGGCTCGTCCAGAAACCAGATGTCAGGCTCTACAGCCAAGGATCGTGCAATACCCACTCTTTGCTGCTGACCGCCGGATAATTCCCTGGGGAAATAATTCTCACGCCCCTCAAGGCCAACTAATTGAACCATTTCCATTGCTCTTTTGACACTATCACGGATACTGCTGCCCTTCACCTGTAACGGGAATGCGATATTTTCTAGGACGGTCTTGTGAGGTAGCAGTCCGAAATTCTGGAAGACCATGCCCATCTTGTTACGTCGCAGTTCAATGAGCTGTTTGTGATTCAGAGTCAGCAGGTTTTGCCCGTCAACGAAAATATTGCCGGCAGTGGTGTCGGTCAATCTCGATATGCAGCGAAGCAGGGTTGACTTTCCAGAGCCGGACAACCCCATGATTACCAATATTTCTCCCTTGTTTACTTCAAACGAGACATTATTGACGGCGACAATCAAACCAACTTCAAGAAATTTTTTACTGTCTATGATGCCTTTTGATTCCTGAAGCATTTTCTTGGCGTTATTACCAAAAATCTTGTAGACAGATTCGCACTTGATAACGGCTTGTTCTTTCTTGGCAGGATTTTCTTGAGAAGACATGATCAATTTAATCATTTTCCTGTAGTTAAGGGTGCACCGATTCGATTCCGCGTTCAGACAAATCTGCACGCAGCGCATTGCTCTGCTGTACCGGTTGCTGACGCAGACTATGCAGAATCAGATTCTGCTGTTCCACAGTCTTCGCCGCTACTGCACGGAATCCCGGACGACCAGCCGCTTTGGCAATAGCAATCGAATCATTTATGTCACTCTTACTTCCTTGTACGTACGGCGTCACTCTGTGTGCGCCAACACCAATTTCACCACATGATTACAATCCTGCTACTGGCGTCCCCAGTAGTGCGAGCCCGCACATGCTTCAATCACCACCTTGGCGGTGTGTTGAACGATTATTTTTACTATACCGACTGGGAACGCCGGCTGAACAGCATACTTCACCCACGGCCACCTCCGTAAAACTCTGCACAGCCAGTGCACCCCTTTTTCCGAATCGGTTTTTCAACCAACGCCAAAAGGCGTTCAATATGTACTAAAGTCCATATTAGAATTACTGTTGAATTTGGGTAAATTTAGGGTAATTCACAGCAAGGTCTCGTAAGCTTACCTTACGATAGAGCCACCATATCAGTTTGTTGCCCCAAGCACTGATACGGTCCAGGGCTTCCAGACATCTTCATTGTCCGCCAGCCATTTCACGGCGGCATCAGCATGTGTCATGCCATCAACATCGACTAGCGCAGCCATCGAACCAATTTGCGGAGTGGTAAACGACAACTTTGTAAATGTCGTGTAGGCCTGGGGGTGTGATCGAGGAAATCTGTAGTTGGCGCCTTTTTTCAGCCAACCTACCGGAGACCCGCAACCAGTTGTAGTCATGTCGCCACCATCGGCGATTCTGCATCCGTCATAGTACGACGGGAATTCAATAAAGGTGAATCCTGATGCATCTGTGAAATTGGGTGTCCAGTTAAAAATAATGGTTCCACGGCCTTCTTTCTCTGCCGATTTGAGTTCTGCCCAGAGCGCATCAGCAGCACCTGCGAACTTTACTACCCATTTGTCATCGAGGCCTAATCCCTTGACGCGGTTCGGCATGACGTCGCCATGCCAGCTTTGCGGACCTTCCAACCAGCGACCTTTGCCACCGGAATCTGGAGTCGCGAAATTTTCTTGGCAGTCCTTCAAAGCCTCCCAGTTCGGCAAACCGGGGCAAAGATTCTTTTCGATTACCCAGTTGGGCACACCCATTTCCTCCAACGTTGCAGCTGCGTGGGTACCTGCATCAATCAGACCGCCTTGCTCCATGGCAGCGTAATAGGAGTTCTGCATGGTGGATTGCCAAACTTCATGCACGAGTGTGATATCGCCATTACGGACAGCCTCGAAACTCGCCTGGTTATCCACGGGGACATATTCCACGGTGTTGCCCATGCTTTCAAAAATGCCTCCAATCACGTGTGCCATCACGACCTGACTCGACCAGTTCTTAATCGGAATTTTGATTGGTTCACTGCTGTCCGCCGCCAAGGACGGGCCTGAGATTAGTGCAAGAAACAGAGGCGGCAGTAGCACCTTCAGTAATTTTTTCTTCGTCAATTTCAATTTAGACCTCATTTAATCTTAAAGAATTTTGTAAATATGATTTGAGGTCAGAATTATAAAAAGTGCGCAATTTTCAAAGTACCGATTTGCCCACATAGGAAAATTTTTAACTGTTTCAGTGATGACAATGCTGTAATTGAAAGTGATTCGGATGATTCAAGATGAGTATTGTCGGGTTTGTCGGCGAAGTATGAGTGTTGTCAACGTCTGCCAGCGTTTGGATGCGCTGCTACCTCTGATTGAATAACTCAATGCGGCACGTACCCAGTTCCCGGGTACCGAACTGACGCTGCATTACGAATTGTTGCCAGCAGGTTCTTATGAAAATAAACAGCTACCAATCCGATAAAATGAGACATTACAAATTAGCCAGAGGTCAGGAAGTCTGGAAATATCACCGTCGTCCGGGCACTTGAAAGTAATGCCTTTATCACGGTTCGAGCGAATGGCTACTTGTATTGAGTTTCATCATTGAAAGGTAATTTGTTGAGTTCTACTAATCCGGCACTTTTCACTCCGATTTCATTTCGTAAACTGGAAATGGAAAATCGCATCATGGTTTCGCCGATGTGTCAGTATTCTGCTAGTGAAGGCTGTGTTTCCGATTGGCACCAGATGCATCTTGGGCAGTTTGCGGTGAGCGGATTAGGCCTGCTGATCATGGAAATGACCAATGTAGAGCCGAGAGGCAGGATCAGTCCTCATTGCGTTGGCCTATATAGCGATGAAAATGAACTGGCACTCAAGAAAATCGTCACCTTCTGCAACCGTTATGGCAGTGTCCCAATCGGAATTCAACTTGCACATGCAGGCAGAAAAGCGTCGACAATGCCTCCTTGGCAAGGCAGAAAAATATTAGAGCCAAAAGATGGCGGTTGGCAGCCTGTTGCACCATCCGCGCTCGCGGCTAGCGAGAATGCGCATGTACCGCAGGCACTTAGCGAGTCAGAAATAGTTGGTCTGATCGAGTCGTTTGCGAATTCCGCAATCCGTGCTGATAGGGCTGGATTTCAGGCGATTGAACTTCACGCTGCGCACGGTTACCTGTTGCACCAGTTTCTTTCGCCCTTGTCCAATACAAGAGGGGATCGATACGGTGGAGCACTCGTCAATCGAATGCGATTTCCGCTAGAGGTATTCAATGCGGTTCGTGCTGAATGGCCTGATGACAAACCGCTAGGAGTGCGAGTATCAGCAACGGACTGGACCCCTGGTGGCTGGGAACTGGAGGATACAGTGAAATTCGCGAAAGAACTGAAAAATCTCGGATGTGATTGGATCGATGTTTCCAGCGGTGGTCTGGTTCAACATCAAGATATCGTTACTGGACCTGGCTATCAAGTGCATCTATCTCGGGAAGTTCGATTGCGCGTTGGTATTCCAACCATTGCAGTTGGAATGATTACTGAAGCGCAGCAGGCAGAGGAGATTATTGCTAGTGGAGATGCAGATGTTGTGGCATTGGCTCGTGGAATGTTGTACAACCCGCGTTGGGCATGGCACGCCGCCAGACAGCTTGGCGCTGAAGTTCAGTATCCAAATCAATATCTGAGGTGTCTGCCACCTCCCGTCTAAAAAGGCCAGAACTTGCACTATCGAAAACATATTTTCTGCTGCGTCAACGAACGGGAACCTGATCACCCGAGAAGTTGTTGCAGTGCACGCGGATCGGTTCCATTGCGCGAATTTATGAAAAAACGTGCAAAAGAATTGGGATTGCATGACATCCGTGTCAATAGTGCCGGGTGTCTGGAACGTTGCGAACTTGGCCCTACGATGGTGATATATCCTGAAGGAATTTGGTATCACTATGAATCCGTGGAGGATGTTGAAGAAATCCTTCAGAGCCATGTCATTGAAGACAAGCCCGTCAGCAGGCTGCTACTGGCAGATGGGCAACTGTTTCCCAAGACCATTGAATTTCTGCGTTTGCGACTCAAGGTGACAGCAATTGATTCGGCAACTGCAGATACTCTAAGAATAGAATTTCAAAATGCTGAAGGTGCAGAACTGCCTCCGTTTACAGCGGGTGCGCATATCGATCTGGTGATTGGAGATGGCGATATGAGGCGTTCCTATTCATTGATCAATAATCCCTCCGAGCGGCACCAATATGTAATTGGCGTATTGAAAGATCGTCAAAGTCGAGGTGGTTCTGATTGGGTCCACGATCATTTGCGCCTTGGTGACGTTATCCAATCTGGTTATCCGAAAAATAATTTCCAGTTGGTAGAAGCTGCTGCCTCTCATCTTCTGATTGCCGGAGGAATTGGAATTGCGCCGATATTGGCAATGTGTTATCGACTCCGTACTCTTGGGGCGAATTTCTTCGTGCATTACTGCGCTGAGTCTGAGGAGCAAGCAGCATTTGTTGAGGAACTTCATGATATTTGCGAAAATCGTATAGCCGTTCACTATGATGGCGGAAATCCCGAGTTTGGCATCAATCTGGATAAAGTGCTTGCAAGTTATACTGATGGTGCACAGCTCTATGTTTGCGGCCCGACTGGATTGATGGATGATGTCAGACTCAAAGCTTCCCATTGGCCCGCAGATTCGATACATTGGGAACAATTTCGTCGTAAGTTGCCAACTGTGTGGAAAAACAGTGAGTTTGATGTGGTGCTGGCACGTCACAAGAAAACAGTCCATGTGAGAGCAGATCAGAGCATTCTTGAGGCATTGAGATCTGCAGATGTTACGACTGATTTTTCGTGTACGGAAGGATTGTGCGGTGCTTGTCGTACAAGAGTGTTACACGGCAAGGTGGAACACCGAGACACGATATTAAGTGACCAGGAAATATCGGATAGTGAGCTGATGATGGTGTGCATTTCGCGTGCGGCTGCAGGTGAACAACAGTTGATTCTGGACATTTGATGTTCGGATTCGTCGTGAATTGTGATAGGGGAGGTTAAATGCCAGTAAACGGTAAAATTGCATTGATCACTGGAGGTGCTACTGGAATCGGATTTTCGATCGCACAGAAATTGTCTTCTAACGGAGCCACTGTGTGGGTATGTGATGTTGATCAAAACCACATTGATTCGTTGAGTGAATCTGACCTTTCAATTAGAGGTGTTGTTGCTGATGCAGGCGTTGAATCAGACGTAGACAGGCTATTCGAAACCGTCCTTGAGGAGTCAAATGGAAATCTGGATATTTTGGTCAACAACGCCGGTATCGCCGGGCCGAACGGACCGCTTGAAAAACTGGAACTACATGACTGGAACGAAACACTTCGTGTGAATCTTGTCAGCACATTCTTATGTTGCCGAAAGGCATTGCCTGTGATGAAGAAGCAGCGCAGCGGTTCAATAGTAAATCTTTCCTCGACGGCTGGCACTCATGGCTACCCGTTGCGAACTCCGTATGCATCTGCCAAGTGGGGAATTATTGGCCTGACAAAATCAGTTGCAATGGAAGTGGGAAGTTTCGGAATTCGAGTTAATGCAATCTGTCCAGGAGCAGTTTCTGGCCCTAGAATGGATCGCGTTATTGCAGCGGAAGCACAGACTCGAGGTATCGACCCCGAATTGGTTCGAGAACAGTTTGTCAGCCAGACCTCACTCAAGTGTTTTGTCGAAGCTGAAGATATTGCACAAATGGCGCTTTTTATCTGTTCAGATCAAGGCGCGAAAATCAGTGGGCAGGCATTGTCAGTCGATGGAAACACTGAGTCACTTGCTCAGATCGATTAGATTCCGGACAATTCACACTCAGTGGGCGGAGAGAAGGCTTAGTTCCCGAACCATCTCCTCCCGCATTTTGTATTTTTGAGCTTTGCCGCTTACAGTCATCGGTAGTTCCTCACGAATGCGTATGTAACGGGGAACTTTATAGTGGGCAATTCGTTCACTACAGAATTCAATTACCTCGTCTTCGTCAATTGTTTCACCGGGTTTCGGCACGACCCATGCGCAAACGATCTCTCCAAAATTTGAATCTGGAATCCCGAAAACCTGAACATCCTTAACTTTACTGAATTTGTAGATATAGTCTTCAATTTCTTTGGGATAGACGTTTTCACCGCCTCGGATGATCATGTCCTTGACGCGTCCGACAATATTGCAGTAACCCTCATCATCCATCGTTGCCAGATCGCCTGAGTGCATCCATCCTTCAGAGTCGATAGCTTCCTTAGTTTTTTGGTCATCGCCCCAATATCCCTTCATCACAGAATATCCACGGGTGCAAAGCTCTCCAGATTGCCCTACAGGAAGCGTTGCGCCTGCCACATCAATGATGCGGCATTCAACATGTGGATGGACCCGCCCGACTGTAGTGACTCTTTTTTCAAGTGGGTCATCTACATTGCATTGAAATGATACCGGGCTCGTTTCTGTCATTCCGTAAGCAATGGTAACTTCGCTCATGTTCATGTCATTGACGACTCGATTCATGGTTTCTATCGGGCATGGTGCACCGGCCATGATTCCCGTTCGCAAAGATGACAGGTCGTAACTAAAGAAATCCTCCAATGCGAGAATTGCATTGAACATGGTTGGAACGCCATATAGAGCAGTGCACTTCTCCGCTTCTATCGTTCGGATTGTTTCTGCGGCATCAAATCCTTCGCCTGGAAAAATCATGGCGGCTCCCGTGGGTGCGCAACCCAAGGTTCCCATCACCATTCCAAAACAGTGATAAAGCGGAACTGGAATGCACAGCCGATCTTGTTCAGTGAAAAGCAGTGTGTCTGTGGTGAATTTACCATTGTTCAGGATGTTTCGATGTGACAGGGTGGCGCCTTTTGGGAGGCCGGTTGTTCCGCTTGTAAACTGAATGTTGATGGCTTCGTCCGGACTCAATTCGGCACTCAATCTGTCCAGCTGCGCTCTTTGCATCGAACTGGCAGCCTGCCCAACTTGGTCAAAAGGAATCATACCGCTGGGAGTTTCTTCTTCGTTTTCACCTCCCATACAGATAACAGTAACCAATTCGGGCAATGAGGCAACTCGGAGACTGTTCGAGTCATTGTCGTAGGTAGTCGAGCCCACATCTTGAAATATTTTCAGGTAATTGCTGGACTTGAACTTTCGGGCCATGAGCAAAGCCTTACAACCTGAAGCCTTCAAGACATGTGCCAGTTCTGCGGACCGAAAGGCAGGGTTGATTGCGACAAGGATGATTCCGAGTCTGGCAGTGGCAAATTGAGTGAGTACCCACTCGGGTCGGTTGGGTGACCAGACTCCCAATCGATCGCCTTTTTGCAGGCCTAGTGCCAAAAAACCGGTGGCGAGTTGATCTATTTCATTCGAAAATTGCTGCCAACTCCATCGGATGCCTTGATCTGCAAATACCACAGCATCTCGATGTGCATGCTTGCTGACTGTTGTTGCGATTAATTCCGGTATGGTTTGCTGAAGTAGTGGTTCCTCTGTACTGCCCTGAACATGCGACATCCCTTGTTCTACAAATTGCCTTATTTGAGTGTCTTTCATATAAACCTTTCAGGGAATTATGACTTGAATTTTCGCACAATTAGTTCGAATTGCATAGATAATATTGACCTATTTCATTGGCCGTTGAGTCGAAATTACATACTGGGTATGCCTCTGTATGATACATGTATATAATTCGCTTAAAAGTCTGGCTCAAGCCGCAAGCAGATTTCGTCTATTTGAGGGAAAGTGTCTGGAAAGTACGAGTCGACCAATAAAGATAAATAGGTTAATTTCTTATAATTTGGAGGAAAAGTTATATGAGAAATATTTTTGGAAAATTTCTGGTCGTTGTATTCGCTTCGGCTGTAAGCGGATTTGGATTAATTGCGACTACCGCAGTAAATGCCGCCGGTCCTGGCGGGTATCCAGAACGACCAATAACTGTAATTTGCTGTTATGGAAAGGGCGGTGGTTCCGACCAAGCCGTTGAAGCGATCGTTGGCCCAGCAGCCAAGATCATGAATGCCAAAATCAACAAGATTAATATTACCGGCGGTGGTGGCATAAATTGTCTGCCGGAATTTCTACAGGCTCCGGCTGATGGCTATACTATCCTTCAGCATATTGATACGCTGTCGTCGAGATACGTAGAAGGTCGAATCGACGTTAATCCACTAACGGACGTTGAGTCATTGATCATCATGAACGTCGCCCCGACGATGTTGTTCATCAATGGGGAAGATGAGAGATTTCAGACTGACGGTGTTCCGGATTGGGACAAAGTGGTTGAGTATGCGAAATCAGAAGATGGAATTCTGACTGTATCCAACATCAACATTCCGATGGAACTGGTCAGCATGGCAGTTGTTGAAAACCATTTTGGGTTCAAGACACGTCAAGTGTTGACTGGAAAGTCTGGAGAACGTTTTGGTGCAGTCATTGGTGGACAGCTTGATTTACTGATGGAACAGCCCGGTGACGTATCGAAATACGTCGAAGCTGGCAACTTGAAGCCAATTCTCGCAATATGGCCAACTCGATTTGAAAATTTTCCAGATACTAAAGCGACTGGTTCGGACTATGGATTGGACTGGGAGCCGTTACTCAGATTCCGCGGTATGTTTGTGAAGAACGGAACACCTCCGGAAATCGTGGAATATCTAGCTGAAGTATTTGCCGAAGCTTACAATTCAGAGGAACATCAGGATTTTGTGAAGCGCAAAAGTCTCGATATCGTAGATTCTTTCAGGAGTCGAGCGGATACGGCTAAAATTTTGCAAGATTCTGTGGGCGTTTATGCCAACGCATTTCGCGAGTTAGGTCTTCCCGTCCGCGAAGGTTTGTAGTACCAAATCAACGTTCGTAAACATTCATCGCCAGTTTCGAGTTTATTGAAACTGGCGATGCAATTTGTACGAAATATTCACAGCCGTAGACGAAACAAATATGGCCGGTGCACCCAGTCCCGATCGTAACAGGTTGGCTTCATTAATTGAAGCTGGAGGCTGGCTTGCTTTTGTAGGATTGGCCTTCTTCTATACCTTTCAGTTTGACGGTCCGCTGCACGTTTATAAATGGGGAGCAGCACATTGGCCGAGAATGGTGCTTCTTGGAATGTTCATTGCCGCATGCTGGCTTCTCTACTTTGATTGGCTTAGAAGTGGCATGACACTGCGTGACGACAATGGTGAAGAGGACGATGAAACATCGGGAACTTTGACGATCTCAGCCCGTGTTCGCATGATTCTGATATTCACTGTTCCCGTAATCTACACATTCCTCATGCACAAAATGGGATTTCTGCTCGTTACTCCATTCTTCCTGTTCTTTTATATGTGGCTTATGGGCGTACAGCGATTAAGAACGCGGATCATCGTCACCATTGGAATTTACACGGCGCTCGTCGTCGTTTTCGTGAAATTGATTTTTACCTATTTGCCGCCTGGCGCTGGAATTTTCAATGCATTTAACGGAAAGATATTGGGCTTGTTGACGTAATGGAAAACTTTCTTATCGGTACCGCACAACTGTTTACTGACCCGATCGGCATACTAATTTTTGTCGCCGGGTTGTTTGGCGGGCTGATTTTCGGTGCCATTCCTGGCCTCAGCATGTTGACGCTGGCAGCAGTTCTATTGCCATTTACTGCCTGGATGTCATCTACGCATGCGATCATGCTTTATGGCGTCATTTATGTATCAGGAGTATATGGAGGCGCGGTAACGGCGATATTGTTCAATATCCCGGGCTCGGTTGAAAATGCCCCAACCGCCTTTGATGGCTATCCGATGACTCGGCAGGGTCATTCAGGCAAAGCAATTGGCTATGCCGTGACCTGCTCAGCGTTTGGCGGAACTCTTGCAGCTGTAGCTATGATGGCGTTTACCGAGCCGGCAGCGAATTTTGCAATTTCAAACTTCGGCCCAGTCGAAATCTTTGCACTGGTATTCTTCGGATTGGCTGTTGTAGCAGGTATCGGTACAAAATCGATCGCGAAAGGATGGCTGTCGTTACTGATCGGATTGCTGATCGGATCGATTGGAAGCGACCCGACCGGCGGCATTCCCAGATTCAATTTTGGGACGCTATACCTGCACGGCGGACTGCATTTCATTCCTCTGATACTTGGATTTTTTGCGGTTGCCGAGGTGTTTGTTCAAGGATTGCGGTTGGCACGCGGAGAGTATGAAGCCCCGAAGGTTTCAGTTTCGTATCCGACATTTCTCGAATTTTGGAAAATGAGATTCGTGGTTATTCGTTCTTCACTGATTGGTTTTTTCTGTGGCATTCTGCCCGGAATTGGAGCGACGCTTGCCGCGTTCATGTCGTACAACGAAGCAGTTCGATGGTCAAAGCATCCCGAGCGTTTCGGCAAAGGAGAACCGGAAGGTGTGGTTGCACCAGAAACCGCCAATAACGCCGCGACTGGAGCGGCAATGATTCCGCTACTGGCATTGGGACTACCGGGTGGTGCCCTGACCGCGATGATGATCGGTGTATTTAATCTGCATAACATGGACGTGGGACCGCTCATCATGATTGAAGCGCCTGAACTTGTGTGGGTGCTGTTTGCGTCAATGTTCTGGGCGAGTCTGGCAATTCTGCTAGTGGGTGTTGTTGAGGCCAAGGGAATCGTAAATTTACTTCGAATCCCGTTCCCGATCATGGCACCTGCAATCTTGATATTTGCAACGATCGGGGCATTCGCATTGAGAGGAAACATACTGGACGTCTACACCATGTTTGTCGCTGGAATTGCTGGATTCTTGATGCGACGTGGTGATTACTCAATTCCAGCGTTGGTGATGGGCGTTATATTAGGGCAGATTGGCGAAGACACCTTTGCCCGATCAATGGTCATACTGGACTATAACGTTTTCGCTTTTTTCACAAAGCCGATCAGCGGGGTACTGATTGCTGCAGGAATGCTCACGATCGCAATGAATATTTTTCGCCATCGTAAGATTTTTGGCAGTTACTATGCTGAATACAAGGGTGAAAACGTTTAGAACTCTTCATTCAAATTTGTAAACGGAATTTGCGGAGAGTACATTGAACATCAAAGTGAATGGCGACAGACTTTGGGAGTCGCTTATGCAGATGGCTCAGATCGGCGCAACAGTCAAAGGCGGGGTTTGTCGATTGGCATTAACCGATCTGGACAAGGAAGGCAGAGACCTCCTCACTAAGTGGTGCAGCGCGGAGGGTTGTGGAAGGCAAGTAGATCCAATGGGAAATCTGTTCTTTCGCAGGCCCGGTAAATCCGCCGATGGTCGCCCCGTTGGATCAGGAAGTCATCTGGACAGTCAGCCAACTGGCGGAAAATTTGATGGAGTCTACGGTGTTCTTGCGGCACTTGAGGTCATTCGAACACTGAATGATAGTGGCATCGAAACTGTATTGCCTGTCGAATTGGTAGTCTGGACGAATGAAGAGGGAGCTCGATTTCCACCTGCGATGATCGGCTCAGCAGTCTATGCAGGTGTGTTTGATTTGTCATACGGGCATAGTCGAGCAGATCTCGAAGGGAAAACGATGGGCGAAGAACTTGAACGCATCGGATACCTCGGCAATGCTTTGCCTGATGACCACGGATTTTCAGCGTTTTTTGAAGCGCATATTGAACAGGGTCCCATTCTTGAGATGCTTGACAAGCCTGTCGGCGTCGTAACAGGCGTACAGGGTGTTAATTGGTATGACGTTACGGTCGTTGGCGAGGAAACCCATGCGGGACCAACACCGATGGACAAGCGCAGAGACGCGCTGCGAGGTGCCAGCGAACTGGCTTCGCAAATATACCCGATCGCTGAAAATTCGGGATTTGATGCACGTCTTACCATTGGAGAGTTTCGAGTCTATCCGGGATCAAGGAATACCGTGCCTTCAAGAGTGGAATTTTCGATTGACATGCGGCATCCGGATGTCACGGAATTTGACCGGTTGGACCAACAATTGAAAGACACTGTCGGGCAGTTTGATGCAGGCTCCAACCTGCAAGCGCAAATCAACCGCATCTGGCGCTCGCCGCCGATTCAATTTGACAGTGAGTGCATTGATGTCGTTCGCAACAGTGCAATTACCTGTGGCTATGACTTCAATGAAATGGTTAGCGGAGCCGGTCATGACTCCGTTTATCTTTCCCGAGTAGCGCCGACATCGATGATTTTTATTCCGTGTGATGGTGGCGTGAGCCACAACGAAGCAGAAAACACTACAAAAGAGTTTGCGGAAGCCGGAGCGAATGTTTTGCTCCACTCGATCCTGGCAAGGGCTGGAATTTCTGAGTGACTGATCGAGTCGACGTGCTCGGCATCGGTAATGCGATGGTCGACATTCTGTGCTTTGCTGAAAACAGTGAATTGCAGAAAATGGGATTAATAAAGGGCTCAATGACACTCATCGATGAGGACGCCATTAGCGATCTGGAGTCTGCAGTCAAACCTGTCTCAGTGTGTTCCGGCGGATCAGTCGCCAATTCAATGGTGCAATTGTCCTTGCTGGGCGGTAGAAGTCAATTTATCGGAAAGATCGCTCGGGATAAGATAGGCCAACAATTCCATGAAGACATGAATCGCTCCGGAGTAGGTTTTAACACCCGTCCAGCTGAAAGCGGAGACTCGACCGGGCGATGCTACATATTTGTGACATCTGATGCCCAGAGAACCATGTCCACCAGTCTTGGTGCCTGTACGATGCTTTCAGCGGCCGATGTTGAAGAAGAAGCGATCAAACGGTCGTCTTTCTTGCTGATTGAAGGATATCTGTGGGATTTACCTGGTGCCAAAGATTTAATTTTAGAATCTTCGAGAGTAGCGAGAGAGGCGGGAACTTCAATTGCGTTTACTTTGTCAGACCCGTTTCTAGTTGATAGACACAGATGTGACCTGCAGAAATATGTCGAACAGCAAGTCGACCTCTTGTTTGCCAATGAACTGGAGGCGCAGAGTCTCTACATGTCAGAGAATCTGGAAGCCGCGCTGGAAGATATCAAAGGAAAGGTTAAGCACCTGGTTGTCACTAGGGGTGAACAAGGCTCTGTTGTTGTATCGCAAGGCAAGACTCATGTACGAAAAGTCGAACCAGTACCGGATTTGGTTGATACGACGGGTGCCGGCGATGCATATGCAGCAGGATTTCTCTATGGTTTTACGCGCGACTGGTTAGTTCCCAAGTGCATGGATTCAGCTTCAGGGATCGCCGCACAGGTGATAAGACAAGTTGGTGGTCGTCTGGATACCCTTCATCAGCGTTCAGGCTGATTTGCCGAGTTTGGTAATTTTGTAATTGGCAGTTACAGCAACGCCATGATTGTGTCTGCATCACTGACTTCAAACTTGCCGGGTGCCTCTCGATTCAATGCGGTAACAACGCCATCTTCTACAATCATTGCGTAGCGGTCCGAACGGACTCCCAAGCCCCTTTCGGTAAGATCAAGTTCAATGCCGACCGCTTCCGTAAAATTCGCACTTCCATCTGCCAGCATCAGAATATTTTCGGCATTTTGGCTATTACCCCAAGCACCCATTACGAAAACGTCGTTAACTGACAGGCACGCGATTGTGTCAATGCCTTCGGCAAAAATTTTATCGGCATTGACGACATAACCTGGTAGATGATAATCCGAGCAAGTGGGTGTGAACGCTCCCGGTAGCGCAAACAAAATTACTTTTTTGCCGCTGAAAATTTCTGAAGTCGAAATTTCTGCGGGTCCTTTATCTGTCATGTGATGTAGCACTACATCCGGAATTTTTTCACCTACGGCGATTGTCATGTTAATGTCCTCAAAAAGTGTTTAAGTGAATAGGCTGGTTAGCATACTATTATTGTGCTGGATACATTCGTTACTGTATTCAGGACACGATATATGTACGGGGAATAAGTGGTGCTAGGACAACTAGATTGCACTATATTTGAACGAAATCCGAAAAACACAGCACATTTACGATGGTTTCTACAGTTGACTCAGTCAGACTGAATGTTCTCATGATGATATAGGAAAATTACACCAAACGGGTCTGAAAAGATTATATGAAAAATTCCCAAAATTCGCCATTGACAGAGTTGGAAAAACTTATCGAGCGTTATCCTGATATTGAATACGTTGATGCCATCCTATCGGATATGAGCTGTTATTTTCGTGGTAAGAGATTTCCAGTAGCGGAAGCTGGCAAAATCTATACTTCGGGCGTTCAAATCCCGGAAAGCACATTTTTGCTGGATTTTCTTGGAGCGGGTTCAGACCCCTGCGGGCGCGGATTTTCCGACGGAGACCCAGATGGCACGCTGATGCCGATTCCTGGAACAACCCAGTACGTTCCCTGGGGTACGGGACGAAACGCCCAAGTGCTGATGGAACTCTACACCGATGATGGCTCACCAAGTGTTGTTGATCCGAGACATGTAGCAGCAAACGTGCTTGAGCAATTCAACACTCTGGGATACAGGACAAATATAGCATTTGAACTTGAATTCTACCTCTTGGACGGAGCGTTAGATGAAAAGGGCAGACCAAGAATTGCAGCATCGAAAAGTGTAGATTCTGGTTCAGTGGAAACACAAGTGTATTCGCTGGAAGATCTCGACAAACATCATGAATTTCTACGAAGCGTGCATACAGCGTGCGAGATTCAAGGAATTCCTACCTCTGTGGTGACCTCAGAATATTCTCCGTCCCAGTATGAAATCAATTTACGTCATGTGAACGACCCACTTACAGCCGCAGATCACTGCATTTTACTGAAGCGA
Source organism: Gammaproteobacteria bacterium (assembly GCA_047517965.1). Lineage (GTDB taxonomy): Bacteria > Pseudomonadota > Gammaproteobacteria > Arenicellales > JAJDZL01 > JAJDZL01. Next base: position 20,027 of record JAKZRU010000044.1, read on the forward strand.
GTTGTTCGTGATGTTGCATTGACGTTTGGAATGCAGGCAACCTTTATGGCCAAACCCTTTATTCAATACAGTGGCAATGGCATGCATCTCCATCTGAGTCTGGAGGATGATTCCGGGAAGAATGTATTCCAGGGAAATTCAAAACTGGGAAACTCTTTGATGCGACATGCAATCGGAGGCCTTTTGGACACCATGTCGGATATGTTTGCGATCTTTGCGCCGGGTCGAAATTCGTACCGACGATTTGTTCCTGACCTGTACGTGCCGGTTAACCGCTCTTGGGGATACAACAATCGTTCGGTGACGATTCGAATACCCGCAGGAGATGACAATGCTAGGAGACTTGAGCATCGAATCGCAGGTGCCGATGCCAATCCATATCTGGTGCTCGCGGCAATGCTTGCTGGAGTGCACCATGGTATCGTAAATTCAATCGACCCCGGTGAAGCAGCGCCAGTAATAAATGTAAGTGGTGAAGTGGATGAAACACTGCCGCTGCAGTGGGAAAATTCTGTATCAGTATTTCGGTCATCCAAGTTTGCTGCTAAATATTTAACCAGTGAATACGTCGAGTTGTACTGTGCAGTCAAGCGAGATGAAATCATCCAGTATAGGCAACAGGTGACAGGTCAGGAGTATCTGTTGTATCTGTGACGCCATATTCAAAATCCACAGTCTCGGTTCACACAAATTCCTACTATGCTGCCAGCGCAGTTGGAATGCGTGACTATCCGTGCCTCGCGGATTCGGAAAGTTGCGATGTCTGTGTAATCGGTGGTGGCTATACGGGATTGTCGACAGCGCTGAATTTGTCTGAAAGAGGTTTCGATTCAGTTGTTTTGGAAGCCAACAAAGTTGGCTGGGGTGCTTCCGGTCGAAATGGCGGGCAGCTTGGGTCCGGACTGAACTGGTCGCAGAAAGAGCTGGAGAGTGAATTCGGATATGACAGAGCTTCTCAGTTTTGGGATTTGTGTAAACAGGCCAAACAGGAAGTGATTCACCGAATCGAACAACACCGGATTGATTGCGATTTCAAACGCGGTGTTCTGGCCGCTGCAGTAACTCAAAAGGCAGCCAAGGTTTATCGAGAGCAAGTCGATCATCTGCGAAAAAATTATAGTTACGATTCGATTCGCTATATCGAGAGCACCGAAATTCAGGAGATGCTGGGGACTGATAAGTATTTAGCCGGAATGCTGGATACAAGCTCAGGACACCTTCATCCACTGAATTTAGCGATAGGACTTGCCAACGCTGTAGTTGATGCGAATGCACGAATCTACGAGAATTCTGCGATGAGTGGTTACAAAAAGAACAAAAACGGCTACGTAGTTACAACGGAAAAGGGAGAAGAAGTTCACACGAAGTACATTGTATTCGCCTGCAATGCCTACATAGGTAGAGCATCGCCAACCATCAGTCGATTCATAATGCCGTTCACCAGTTACATCATCGCAACTGAACCCCTGAGTGAGAATGTTGCACATCGAATCAATCGAGATGATGTTGCAGTGTTCGATTCCAGGTTCTGTTTAGACTACTATCGACTGTCATCAGATCGAAGACTTCTATTTGGAGGTGCTGAAAAGTATCTACCGACTGACCCAGGTGACATTAAAAGCATGGTTAGACCAAGAGTGCTGTATCTATACCCAGAACTGAGAGACACTAAAATAGACTATGCCTGGGGTGGCAGAATCGCGGCAACCATGAATCGACTTCCGTCTGTCGGTCGTATTGATGGAAATGTCTACTATGCCCAGGGATTTTCAGGTCATGGAGTTGCATTGACAAACATTGTCGGAAAAATTCTGGCGCAAGCAATCGCAGGTTCCGCTGAGAATTTCGATGTGTTCGCTTCAATTCCACACAAAGGATTTACCGGAGGTCGATACCTGCGTTGGCCGATTCATATTCTGACGATGCTGTTTTTCAGTTTGCGTGACAAGCTCGATGTGCGATTTGGCGGCAACAGGTAGTTGACGTTTAATCACAGTCACAAACTAGATGAATTCATCATCTAATATTTCGTGATATAACTATTTACTGGTTGAGTGCCTGGAAATTTTTTTTACCAGGCAATTTGTGGTTAGATGAGTTTATCTAAGATGAAATCAATCACCCAAAATGAACACAGACACGGAGAAGAAACACCATGTCAGCGTCGTCGAGAACTCCGATAATTGGTTAGATGTTGCTCAATGCCAGCCCCAACTGCGAAAGTTCGTTGGTTAGTGGAGGAGAAATGGCACACCCCGACCTAATCATCAGGCCCCTGGAAGTTGCAGACGAAACGAACTGGCGTCGTCTGTGGTCGCAATATTTGGAATTCTATGAAACAACGCTTGCGCCTGAGGTATATGACTGCACATTCTCGAGGTTTGTTTCTCCAGACGAAGAAGATTGTGAAGCACATATCGCTCTTTTGAATGAGCAGGCTTTGGGGATCGTACATTGTGTATTCCACATACACCTGTGGGAGCTCGAAAAAGTCTGTTATTTGCATGACCTGTTCACAGTTGCAGAAGCTCGAAATAAAGGTGTCGGCCGAGCACTGATTGAAGCAGTTTATCGAAATGCAGATTCCAAAGGCGTACAGACAGTCTACTGGATGACGCAGGAGTTCAATAACACAGCCCGACACCTCTATGACAAAATTGGCAAACGGACTCCGTTTATTGAATATAAAAGAGCCTGAGGCTCAACTTACTGTTCCAAGAGGCATATATGAGGAGATTGAAATGACCAGCGCGGTAAAGGCTGTACCGACGATCAATGCAATTGAAGAAATTCAAAGTATTTTCGGTGATCGAGTAATTACTTCCGAGAGTGTCTGTCAGGAATTCGGCTCAGACGAATCCTTTCATGGCAATTATCCGCCCGACGCTGTATTTGCCCCCCAGACTACAGAAGAAGTGGCGCAAGTTGTAGAGGTTTGTGCAAAGCATAAATTTCCGGTGATTCCTTACGGAACGGGTACGAGTCTGGAAGGACATATCTGTGCTCTGCACGGCGGGATTTGTCTGAATATGATCGAAATGAACCAGGTATTGCAGGTTAATGCGGATGATCTGGATGTTATCGTACAGCCTGGAGTGACTCGAAAACAACTGAATCAGTATCTGAAGGATTCAGGACTGTTTTTTCCGATTGATCCGGGAGCGGATGCTTCTCTCGGTGGTATGGCGGCGACGAGAGCGTCTGGCACCAATGCCGTTCGTTATGGCACCATGCGTGAAAATGTGCTGTCGTTAACAGTTGTACTAGCAGATGGGAGGATTATCAAAACAGCCAAGAGAGCACGCAAATCTGCGGCCGGATACGATTTAACGAGGCTGTTCGTAGGTTCGGAAGGCACCTTGGGCATCATCACCGAGCTCAGCCTGAGAGTCTACGGTATCCCAGAAAAAATCTCCTCGGCAGTTGTGGCTTTTCCAGAGTTGAGCGATGCTGTCAATGCGGTGATTATGACCATTCAGATGGGCATTCCCATTGCTAGAATCGAATTACTGGACGACGCCATGATGCAGGCTCTAAATCGGTATTCCAAAATGGACTATCCAGAAGAGCACACACTGTTTCTTGAATTTCACGGAACGGAGATTTCTGTTCACGAACAGGTAGAGACAGTGCAGATGATCAGTGAAGAATTTGGTGGTGGAAATTTTCAGTGGACTGCACACACAGAAGATAGAAATCGACTGTGGCAAGCGAGACACGATGCAGCCTATGCCGCGAAAGCCATGCGGCCTAATGCACAGATATGGGCAACCGATGTTTGCGTACCAATCTCAAGGCTAGCCGAGTGCATTACGGAAACCAAGCAGGATATCATTGATTCTAATCTGCAGGCTCCTATAGTCGGACATGTAGGTGATGGCAATTTTCATTTAGTGTTGCTGGTAGACCATACGGACCCAGAAGAAGAAAAGCGGGCGCAGGATATGCATGAAAGAATGGTCATGCGTGCACTTGAGATGGATGGAACCTGCACTGGGGAGCACGGAATCGGTTATGGAAAACTGGATTTTCTCATTGCTGAACACGGTGAAGCCGTCAGCGTCATGCGAACCATCAAGCAAGCGCTGGACCCAGACAACATTCTGAATCCTGGGAAAATTGTTCGCGTTTGAGAAAGAGTTTCTCTGCTTGGGATAATGATCCCGCTAATTCAATAATTTGAATCCATTCTGGGCGGATTCAGATGTTATCACGCAGAAGGCGAAAGCGTCTCATCACCAGTTCCATTAGTAGAACTGGAGTTGTAGTAAATTTCCTTTGAACTGTCATCATCTTTTCTCAACAGGCCTTTTTCCACAAAAAGACGTAAAGTGTTGTTCACAGTCGCACGGGAAACAGGTGGCCACGGGCCGTTCACGTTTCGGTAAATTTCCTCTGCAGACATAATATCTAATTTATCCAGGATGACCCTTGCAATTCGAAGACGCTGCTGCGATGGCATAATGCCATTGTTACGTAAGAATGTGTCTAGGTCAATGTTCGTCATCATTTTTGAAATCTACCATAAATATTCAACGAATTACTGGATTAGTGTAAGTTTAGCAGAAAAGAGCTTCAATGTCGAATTTGATGATTTTCGTTTTGCATTTGAAGCGGGATTCAGACTTAAACAAGTATCAGAAATCTTTTTTTCTCCCAAATAATTTCACAATAATTTTCTGCTCATGAAAAATGCTCGTTCAGATTCTCAGAACATTGATGATCTACTGAATGCGTTTGCAGCAATGGCTCATGGTGGGTTGATTTTGATGATTGGCGAATCGACGCTGACCTATCAGCAATCGGTACTGTCTGGTATGGATGCAATGACACGGCTCGTCATTAATCTCCCAGCAAATGTATCTGCAATGGATATTGAGGAGTCTCTAATTTCTGATCTCAGAGTTGCTGTACATCAACAGAATCCAGAAGAGTTTCTGAGCGATGTTAGCCAACACACATTGAACCTCGTTGTGTTGGGGTACAAAGATATCAGCATTCATCTGATGAAACAGATTTACGCGATGCTTGTCGAGGGCGGCTCAGTAATACTGCTGCGGTCATCCCAATCCCTGAATCCCGAAGTTGATGAGGAACTTTGCGCTTTTCACTCAGCAGATATTGGTCCGTGCAAACTGTTAGTGAAGAAGTCTCAGCAAGCTTCAAAGATACGAAAAGGTGGGCGAAGGGCAAGACTCGCGGCGAGTGACTGATCTGTTCAGTCTGATTGAGAATGTGGAATTGAACTCACCACTCTAAATCAAAATTGACGGTTCAAGCCTACCACTGATTTCTCAATTCCCGCAACTTTAAAAATACAGTTTTTCTATCAGGATTATCTGGCAGGTCAGGGAATGACTCTCGCAGTGTCTCGATAACTGTAGGACTGCTGAGGCGGAAAAAAGTGTTAAAAGTTTGTTCCATTGCAAGTGTTGTAACCATTGCGTTGTTGGGATCTTGCGTTCGAACTTTCAACAGCAAATCGGCAGCAGCTTGATTGTCCGGCTCGCGGTCTAATGTAAAGCGAAGATTGTTGGCAATGTAATCATGGCCTGGATAGATTAGCGTACTATCTGGGAGCTTCTCGAGCTGACTGGCGAATGTTTCGTAGAGCTCGTGTGGGTGGCCACCATGATGGCAGTTTCCAGCCCCTGCGTTAAACAGTGTATCTCCGCAAAATAGCGCAGGAGAGTCACCATGTGACAATATGCAAATATGACTCATCGTATGACCCGGAGTGTCTAGCACTTCCAGTTCCACTCTTCCGACGCGAATGACGTCTCCAGCCCCCACACCGAGGTCCATGCCGGAAATTTTGTCGAAAGCATTTTTATGAGCGATCAATTTTGCGCCGGTTGCTGCGATCATGGCATCATTACCGCCAGTGTGATCATGATGCTCATGCGTGTTGAGAATACTGGTAATTTCCCAACCTAATTTCTTTGCTCGGGATAGGCATTTCTGGTGGTCAAGAGGATCAACAGCGAGTGCTTCTCCGGAATCAGGGCAGGCGATCAGGTAATTGAAATTTCGATAAGCGTTGTCAGTCCAGATTTGTTCTACTATCACGTACTCCTCCTACTTCATGGTTGCTGTTTGCTCTTCAGGGCATCGAGAGCGGGATTAGTAATGTGTTCCATCTCGTTCATCTTTGGGCCTGAAATGCGGTACGCTTGTCCAAAGCCTTTTATATACACTCCGAGTTTTGGAATTAGAGAGTACAGGTTGAAGTCTGCGAGTTGCACCAGAGTATCAACGATAGCACCAAATCGCTCTTTATACAGTGGTATCCATGTTTCGAACTCAGCACTGTTTCGTTCGTGGCGTGTCGCAGTGCATTCAACTATTAGACGTTCACGGGCAAAGAGATTCTGAGAGGTCTTTTCGTCTTCAATAATCATTACAGAAACGTCGCGTATTTTTGCAATGTTGTGGGTGTGTTGTGCTAAGTCACTCAAGAACACATAGAAAGTTAGATTTTCACCGCTGACAAAGGGTGCATAACTTACGCTTGGTGCTCCTGATTCAGACACGGTGGCCATTTCAAGTGAAAGATGGTTTCGAACCAATTTGTTGACTTCTTTTAGAATCTGATTCGCTGAATCTGCCGTGTTCATTTGTTTCTTCTCATAGCATCAAAACCGATTTCAAGGTCTTCGATCAAATCGGCAGTATCTTCCAGACCCACGTGCATACGAAGCGCTGGTCCTTCTGCAGACCACGCCGTTGCTGTCCTATAGTTGCTAGGGTCAAAAGGAATTAGAAGACTCTCGAATCCCCCCCAGCTGTATCCCATGCCGAATAGACTGGAATTTTCCAGAAGTGCAACGACCGCGGATTCGGTAACTGGATGGAGAATGAAAGAAAACAGCCCACTCGCTCCGGTAAAGTCTCTGCGCCAGATTTCGTATCCGGCATCACCGGGCAAAGCAGGGTGAATTACTCTTGCCACCTCTGGACGATTGGCAAGCCACTTGGCGACGACAAGACCTGATTCATAGTGTCTTTGCAAGCGGGTTGGCATCGTTCTGAGACCACGTAATCCAAGAAATACAGTGTCCGGACCGGCGCATTGTCCGCTCAAGCGAACGCTATTTCTCAAATTGAAATAGTGCTCTTCGGTTGTTGTGATAATGCCGAGCATGGCGTCGGAATGCCCGGTTATGTACTTGGTTGCAGCATGTATGGAAATATCGACACCGAGCTCAAATGGCTTCAAGTAAATCGGAGTTGCCCAGGTGTTATCAAGCATCGTCACGATTCCATTTTGCTTTGCTATCGCGGTGATAGCTGGAATATCCTGAATCTCGAATGTCTGCGACCCTGGTGATTCCAGGAAAATTACCGCAGTATTCGGTTTGATCAAACTTTCGATGTTCGCACCAATCAAGGGGTCGTAGTATGTTGTCTCGACTCCAAATCGATTCAGCACCTGATCGCAAAATGCTCTTGTTGGCTTGTAAACGCTGTCAGTGACTAGAACATGGTCGCCATATTTGACAAATGCCATCAGTGAAGCGGCGATACTGGCAAGCCCGGATGATGTCGTGATGCCAGCAAATGCACCTTCCATCTCTGCAACTGCCTGCTCAAGTGCGAAAGTGAGCGGCGATCCGTATCTGCCATAACGCACCTGATCCATTGAATTTCGATCTTTCTCAGCTTTCTCAAGCTCTTCGTAAGTATCAAACAGCACAGTGGAACCGTGGTAAATGGGAAGATTTACAAATCCTTTGCTGGCTTTTGAGTCTCTACCCAGATGAGCCGCCAATGTTTCAGCTGAAAGCGTTCTTTCATTCATTCATTTATCTCGAATTTTGTGAATTATCTGTTTACAAACCTCGTTTCAGTCAGACCGGAATGCCGAATACAGGTGTTTTGGTAAAACGTTAAATGATTCAATTTCAGAATATCTGGAAGTGCGCCTCTGTCGGGTTCAGACCGTTGACGGGAAGAATATCCTGCGGGCAAGCTGAAAATACCATGATGCAATCCATTGCCGCACGAAATTGAATATAGTCGCCAGCTTTGGAAACCGGTGCTTGCCACGATAACTCGCCTTGTGCAGTCCACGGAATGTTCATAAACAGATTCATTGGGCTTGGCACTTCAGGTGCATCAAGCCCCAGTGCCTTCATAGCATGAATCAGGTTGTCGGTGCAGTTGTCGTGATATTCGGTGCAGCCTAGCTGTTTGTAGCGATAATCATCACAGGCCGCCATGAGCAAATCGTGAACACCGCCGGACGTGTCCTGTTCGACTTCAAGAATTGCACGCCTGTGATTGGTATAGAGTGCATCGCCGGGTTTGAATGTCATGTTCATTAAAGTAGGGCGCGTGTGTTCGTTTGACTGGAATTCTGAGAGATCATCTAAGTTGAATGCCCATGTATCGACAACCTGATTGCCGTGCGTATTGATAACCCGGATGGATTGCCCTTTCCGAGCAATTGCTGCAGTTCCGCTTCGGGCGGGTATTGTCGTTATGTCCATCATTTTCTTGTGATTCCTACTATCTGATCAAACAATAGTGCGCCTCAGTTGCAATAGGCGTTAGTGAATATAATGACGGTTAATATACTGTATTCGCACGAATTCGTCATTTGCAAGGTTTGAATTGACGAGTATCTCAGAGATTCAATTTCCTGATTTAGAAGTTTCTCGAATTATGAAGTATTATCAAATATATAAAATCTACAGTTAATGCATCCTATGAAATTTGCCATTGAGCTGCAGCAATTGCTCCCGGAAATCATTGTCAGTCTGATGGCTTGCTTAATTCTGGTCGTTGATCAAACTCGCCTGAATAAATTTAAAGATCTTCCTTTTCTGCTGACACTGCTGACTTTGGTGTTAGCTTGTATGTTGACGGGAACACAGGTATACCAGCACAGTGTTGTTATTTTGGAAGGAATGTTCATTGATGATTCGTTTGCAAATCTTACCAAGTTTATGATTTGTCTGCTGGCAATTGTAGTATTCATCTATTCCAGAACCTACTCAGTGCAGCGAGAGATCGGTGGCAGCGAATACTATGTTTTAGGCCTGTTTGGCATATTGGGCATGATGGTCATGGTTTCTGCAGATCATCTGCTGGTAATTTATCTTGGCCTTGAACTGATGTCACTTTGTCTATATGCCATGGTTGCTTTTCAGCGGGATTCACCCAACGCGACTGAAGCTGCGATGAAATACTTCGTGCTTGGCGCGATTGGCTCCGGTTCATTGCTCTACGGACTTTCTATTCTCTACGGATTGACGGGTTCTTTGGACATTTCCACTATTCATCAATTGTTGATGGATTCTTCTTCAGAGAATCTGCCGCTGATCTTTGCCTTGGTCTTTATCGTGACTGCGCTGGCATTTAAACTGGGTGCTGCGCCATTTCATATGTGGGTACCTGATGTGTATCACGGAGCGCCAACATCAACAACGATTTATCTGGGGACGTTGTCCAAAATAGCTGCGTTTGCCATGTTGATGCGTTTGCTAGTCGGAGGTCTGGAAAGTCTCCAGCCAATCTGGCAGGACATGTTGATCATTATTGCGCTGCTTTCAATCATCATCGGCAATGTAATCGCGATAGCACAGGTGAATCTAAAACGAATGCTGGCGTACTCGACGATTGCACACATGGGATTTATGTTGCTCGGAATTTTGAGCGGAAGTGAAGAAGGTTATGTAGCATCTCTGTTCTACGTTCTGGTCTACTCGGTAATGAGTCTGGGGGCCTTCGGAATCATCGTCATTTCAGCCAAGAAAAAAGATGAGATGGATTTGATCAGCGATTACAGCGGTCTGAATGGCAGAGATCCGTGGATGGCATTTTGGGTACTTCTGTTGATGTTCTCTTTAGCCGGGGTACCGCCAACGGTTGGTTTCTATGCGAAACTTGCCGTAATTCAGGCACTCGTTGATGCTGAATTGGTCTGGGTTGCAGTAGTGGCGGTATTATTTGCAGTTGTTGGTGCTTTCTACTATCTTCGAGTCATTAAAGTAGTCTATTTCGATGACCTGAGTGACACTCCAGTTCCGTTTCAACAGTCGCCCAACTCGCGAATTTTACTTGGCGTGAATGCGATTGCACTTGTCGCTATACTTCCATGGGTCGGCACTGCAATCGCGATCTGCGAAACAGCTATCGCCAGCTTGAAATGAATTGATTTTGGTGCGAGCAGAGCTTTGTCTCAATTTGACGCTTGTGCTATCCAACGATTCCAATACATTGTTCGAGAATTTTGTATAATTCTGATTTCCATGTTGCGGGGTGGAGCAATCCGGTAGCTCGTCGGGCTCATAACCCGAAGGTCGCAGGTTCAAATCCTGTCCCCGCTACCAGAATCAAGAGACGGCTTAGACAAGCGGAGAATCAAGAAATCGCTTCCTGAGCCGTTTCCTTTCAATTTCCTCTAATTGCACAAATGACTGAATCCGAAGAAATTTTTGATGTTGTCGACGCTCAGGACCAAGTTGTCACTTCAATGACAAGATCCGAGGTTCATGCCCAAAATCTGTTACATCGTTCCGTACACGTCCTCGTCATGGATGAAAATCAACGCGTTTTTCTGCAACTTCGAAACTCGGATCGTGATTGTGACCCTGATCTTTGGGATTCTTCTGTCGGCGGACATTTACATGCAGGTGAGCGGTATGATCACGCGGTCATCCGCGAAGCTGAAGAAGAGCTCGGAATTCAACTTCAAACAACTCCTCCAAGACTATTCAAGCTTGAAGCGAGCCCTGAGACTGCCTACGAATTCTGCTGGGTTTATCAAATTTACGACAATGGACCTTTCAAGCTTGACCCGAGTGAAGCAGCTGACGGCCGATGGTTCACCAAGGAAGAGTTAAATGACTGGATGTCCAGAGTTCCCGAAATGTTGACTAGCAGTTTTCGATTAATTTGGCAGCAGTACTGTAAGTTGGAATCAACAAATGAATAAGCCGTTAATCGGAATTACAAGTTATTCAAGGAACGAGGAAAACCGGTTTACGCTGCCCGCCAAGTATATTGAGTCAATAGAAAGGGCGCAGGGCATACCAGTTCTGATCACCCCGGTAACAGAACGCCCTGAAGAGTTGATTGGACGGCTGGACGGTTTCATATTGTCCGGTGGTGCAGATGTTGATCCTGCCACTTATGGTGGAGAAGACGATCCAACGATTTATGGCGTCAATCCGGAGAGAGATCAGTTTGAGCTGGCACTCGCACGATCTGTGGCGGAGAATGCAGTTCCGCTACTGGCAATCTGTAGAGGGATCCAATTATTGAATGTCGCAATGGGGGGCACTTTGGTGGAGCACATCCCGAATGTGTACGGAGAGTCTGTCATTCATCGGGACGAGAGATTTGACAAAGTAGACCATATTGTGTCAATTTTTCCAGAATCTCGACTGGCAGATATCATGGGCATTACGGAATTCAATTGCCCGTCATTTCATCATCAATGTGTGAGAGATATTGCACCAGAGTTTACAATCTGCTCACAATCCGAAGATGGTGTAGTCGAAGCGATTGAGTCCGCAAAATATCCAAAAATAATTGCAGTACAGTGGCACCCAGAGTACATCTCGGAATCAGATGCATCCCAACAGCGTCTTTTTGATACGCTAGTGCGCTGGTCAGCTCACTAGAAAGTTACGTTCGTTGATGAGCGAGGCCTTTGAATCTTCCTTGAACTACCCGATCAATTACGATGGCGCAAAATAGTATCGCCAAACCTGCCAATATTCCCTGTCCCTTTGCAGCATATTGAAGCGCTTCTAGAACATCGTAACCCAATCCCTTGGCATCGATAAGTGCAGCGATAACTACCAAAGACAGACACATTAGTATGGTCTGGTTTATTCCAGTCATAATGCTAGGCATAGCAAGCGGAATTTCAACTCCTCGCAGAATCTGTTGATTAGTCGCACCAAATGCTCTCGCCGCCTCAATGACGTGTTTGGGTACTCCGCGCAGTCCAAGAGTTGTCAATCGAATGATTGGCGGCAACCCGAAAATCATGGAAGCCAAAATTCCAGGCGATTTGCCAGTTCCAAAAAATGCGATGATTGGAATTAAATAGACGAACGCAGGCATGGTTTGCATTAAATCCAATATTGGACGCGCGACTTGAAATGCGCGATTGCTTCGTGCACACCAAACTCCGATGGGAATCCCAATTCCTATGCACAAAACTGAAGCGGTGCCCAGCAATGCCACTGTAGCCATGCTTCGTTCCCAGAATCCAAGAACTGCAAGATAGGCTAGTGCAGCACCGGTAAAGATGGCGATACGTGGCCCAGCGCTGCGATATGCGAATACCACAATAATGGTCATCACAACTGGCCATGGTGTTTCGACAAAGACAATTTCTACACCGTTCAGAATAGACCGAATCCCTCTTGAAATTCCCTGAAAGAAAAATGCGAAATTTCGGGATGCAAAGTCAAACACGACATCGATTTTCTCCGATATCAGCAAATACAGCGTTTTGTCCATTGGAAATTCGGTAATGATATCGGGTGGATTGCCAGTCGTAAATCGAAGCAAAGTGATCGGATAAACACAGCCGAGTATCACTAAGCCCAAAATTCCGGTCTGCCAGTTCAAGCCTGAACGAACGGTGCGGTCGGTACGCCAACGCGAGTACTGCTTTTCGTACGCGGAGTTGGCAACAAATCCCTCGAATAGCTTGACCAGAACCAGTCCTATAAATCCGATGATCGCTAGTTTTGTGCTGCCGGCTTTTATTTCCTCGGCTTCCTTTAGAACCTTATTCCGTGCATTCGCAAGATTTTCAGATTTTTTCTGGAAAGAAATTACACCTTCTTCATCACCTTTGGCACGAGCGTTCTCCACGCGGTCAAGCATTCTTTCATAGTTGGTTTGAAGACGATCAGCACGTGCAAATTTGTCTGAACCTAACTCGCCCCAAAGCCCTTGCCCAAGTATTACAATCACAAACAGTTCTATAATTGCGAATGCCCAAAACAACCCCCATAATCCGCGGGCTGTCGCCCAGACGGGGCCAAAAATCATTGATGCTGAGTTGAACGACCAGCAATACCTTTCTGATGATTGAATGCGCCTAAACGCTTTCGTATAGTAACTGCCATTTCGGCCAACGAACTCGTGGACCGACTCCGAAATATGCGGTTCGCCAACCGAATCAGCGATTTTCTGTGCAATCTCTGTGTCTGCTTCGATTTCTGAAGAATCCATCACAAATCCTCTTGTTCGCGTTTGAACCGTCCCTGAACGATTCGGTCGAGCATCATCGCACAGAATAGAATCGCCAGTCCAGCTAGAATACCCTGTCCCTTTGCAATAAGCTGTAGAGAAAGTAGCACTTCCTGCCCCAGCCCTTTAGCGCCGATCAAAGAAGCAATGACAACCATCGAGAGACTGAACAGAATAGTTTGATTCACACCGGTCATGATGGATGGTGTTGCCAGCGGCAGTTCGACTCCTTTTAGAACCTGCCACTGTGTAGCGCCAAACGCTCGCGCTGCTTCCTTAATGTCCGGCGGCACCTGCCGTAGCCCCAGCGTAGTGAGCCGAATGACTGGAGGCATAGCGAAAATGATCGTCGCTAGCACTCCGGGCACTCGGCCGGTTCCAAAAAATGCAATAATCGGAATCAGATATACGAAAGGCGGAATAGTTTGCATGAGATCCAAAACCGGACGTGCGAATACGTAAGCTCTTTCGCTACGGGAAAACCACACTCCAAGCGGAATTCCAATTAATATACAGACAAGCGAGGCGGCACCAACCAGAACAATGCTGATCATGGCTGCTTCCCAAAGTCCCAGAACTCCGATGTACGCAAGACTGCCCACGGTAAAAATCGCCACGCGAAGACCTGCTGCTCGCCATGCGATTATCGATAGAAAAATTACGACTACCGGCCAAGGTGCATCAACCAGCAACACTTCGATACCATCAAGAAGTAGTTCAAAACTTGACGTAATTGCATCGAAAACCTCTTTTCCGGAGTCTGCTGTTCGATCGAACCATCCATCAAGCCAATTCGTTGTCGCTGTGCGATAAGCGGTGTCAATCGGAACATCCAACACCCATGACACAGGCTTTGAAGCCGTAAACCTATAAAGCGTCATTGGCAACATTATCAGCAACAACAACACTCCAAAGACAAGGCGCTGAATACTGAAACCGAAAGGAGTAGATTTATTCACCCTCCACTTGGAATATTGTTCCTCATAGAGTCGGTTAGCGAAATATGCCTGCCCAAATCGTACCGCCAAGAGCAATATCGCACCAATTAGCAAGAATATCCATTCCGACCCAGCATCAGCCTGAGCTTCAAGGAGAGCAGCTTCTGCGGCAAGTTGAAGGTTATTTGCGATTTCCATGCTTGATTGCGCTGTAGAATCTCCTACAACTGCAGCAGCTCCGGCCTGCAGACGCATTTCTTCAGATCGCGCAAGCAACTGGGCGGCTTCTGCTGTCTTGTCCGCACCGAGGTCTCCCCAAAGCCCTCGACCCAATTGCACCAAAGCGACAATCTCTATAAGGGCACATACCCAGAAAACACTCCACATCCCCCGTGCTGCTGCCCAAATCGGTCCGAACGCGAGTGTTGCAAAATTCAGTGCTCGCGTATCACCATCGCCCGACTGGATTGCATTGAACTGTTTTTCATAATAGTTTTTGCTTCGTGCAGCGAATTCCCGGATGAATTCACTCTGATCGACTTGCGGAATTTCTGACGTTGCCGATTTCATCACTTACCGCTTTTGATTCCTTGCAATAGACGAGTTTTCGTGACCACTCCGACATCGGTGCCCGCTTCGTCTGTGGTTACAATCGGATTGTCAGTTGTAACTGCTACATCGACTAGGTGATCAAGATCCACATCTTTAGACACTCTCGGCGATTGGGTTAGATCTTCATTGTGCTTGGTCTGGTAATCCGATATGGATTCCTGGATGGTATGCGCAAACACCAGTTTCAATTTTGAAATGTTCTGTACGAAATCTCGGACGTAATCATCGGCAGGATTGGTGACAATATCTTCCGGCGTACCGATCTGAACGATTCTGCCATCTTTCATGATGGCGATTCTAGTGCCGAGACGAATTGCCTCATCAAGATCGTGTGTGATAAACAGCGTCGTTTTTTGCAACTGCTCGGAAAGTCCCATAAACTGATCCTGCAACTGGCGACGAATCAAGGGATCAAGTGCGCTGAAAGGCTCGTCCATGAGCAGTACATCCGGGTCCGATGCAAGTGCCCTCGCCAAACCAACGCGCTGCTGCATTCCACCAGACAGTTCATGCGGATACCGATCCTCAAATCCGTCCAATCCAACCAATGAAAGCGTGTGCTGCGACACGTCCCAGCGGCGTGCTTTCGGTTCGCCACGAATTTCCAGTGGATAGGCGACGTTGTCTCGCACTGAGCGGTGAGGTAACAGTGCCATGTGCTGGAATACCATACCGATGCGTTTTGCGCGCATCTCGCGAAGCGCCGGCGCCGACAGCTTCATCACGTCTTCGCCGAGCAGATGAATCTGTCCTGCTGTGGGTTCAATCAAACGATTGACATGCCGCACCAAAGTAGACTTGCCACTTCCGGAGAGTCCCATAATGCAGAATATCTCTCCGCGTTCTACCTCGAAACTGACATCCGCAATACCAACAACAGCCCCAAATCGTTCCAATACTTCGGCCTTACCGATGTTCTCGCTTCTGATAGCGTCCATGGCTTCGCTAGCTTGGCTACCGAAGATCTTCCACGCTCCTTGCATTTCAATTACAGCCACATTTATCACTCATGTTTGATACAGATAAGGCGATTAATGTCAGGATTTACAAATTTACAAATGAAGTAAAAAAACGCAGCCGATAGTCGACTGCGTTTTCTTTCAAATTGCTATCTTATTCCTGTTAGCAGTCTACTTCAACCACTCATTCACTAAATCAGCATTTTCATCGACGAACCGTCGCGCAAATTCCGCCGGGTCCATCTTGTTGACTGTAACCTGGAAAGTCAATTCGCTAACTTGTTGGGTGTTTAGATTCACCTTGCTGAGAATCGAAGCTGCTTCCGGATAATCAGTTTCTAGGGATTTTGCATAGTGAATGTGCAGGTTGGTATCTTTCCATGCAACTCCAGCGGTTGACTTTTCGAGCCAGTCAGGATCGTCAGTCGGCTGCAGCATCATCCACTTGTCAGGATCGTGTGCTGGTTCTTCTAGTACGACCAAATCATAAAGCGCAAACATATGATGCGGTGTGTAGCAGAAAAAAACGATCGGTCTATCCTGAGCAATTGCAGCGTCAACATTCGCGATTGCCAAGGTTTCGTCCATTTCCAGCAGATCGTGCGTCTGGTCGTAACCGTAGCTCTTCGCCCGGACTTTCTCCACGTTCGTGGATGCCCAGCCTGTCGCACCAATCCACAAATCGCCTTTGCCATTACCATCAAGATCGAATAGCTTGGCGACATCCGGATTAGTCAGATCGGATATTTTGGTTATGCCGTGTTCTTCAGATACTTTCTTAGGAACACACATTCCCTGAAACGAAATCACGCTGTTCGGGTTTATCAATACTGTACCCTTTTCAACCACGTAGGTATTGTGCAGGTTGTCCTGATTCGGCAGCCAGACTTCCGGGTGCACATGCATACTTCCTTTGTCCATTGCCTCAAAAACTACCGGATTGGTACCATTTTGAATTTCGACTTCAAGCCCCAAATTGTCTTCAAGTACAGTTTTCAAGATGTGAGCCGTTCCGTTTACCGACACCCAGTTCGGTGATCCAATAACAATATCAGCTGCCTGAGCACCTGATGCCAACAGTAATGTCGTAGCCAAAGCAACTACGAACCTATTCATCAGTTGTTTCATAATTTCCTTCTCCTCTAAAGGTGGACAAATAAGCGACTTTTGTCGCTATCAAAATCTCGTCAACAGTCTAATTTGTTGAAACCAAATTCATAACTTGTGACTTAATAGATTACATTGCAGTATACATAAAATTTAATAGATTATATTGCAGTATACATAAAATTTAATCGATTTCGTTGCAATATACGTAAAATTTAATCGAATTCGTTGCAGTATACATAAAATTTAATCGATTAAGTATAAGGATATAAAAAAATTAACTCAGCCTTTGCCGCTTCAGCGCTAGGCTCAGGCAGTGAATGCCACCGCCACCTAGGAGTCTGCGCGGCAGAAAATCAATCGACGGTTAGATGGTAATTCAGGTGGATATTTTGCCTCAATATGACCATCAAGTGGGGTTGCTGCGCAAGTTTTGACGCTGAAAATCAGCATACGTGGGAGTTGAGAGTTCGAAAAACTCAAAAAAAGTTCCTACGGCGCAGACTCCTAGGGTGAACATGGACATATCCACTTCATGCACCTCAAACCCCAGTGCTCGCATTTTCTGGCAGGCTTGGGGAGAACCTGTCATTGCCACAACTTTATCGTCACCGAGCATCATAAGATTGACACCAAGGTTCCTTGCTTCAGCGTAACTGACGTCGACGATTTCAAATCCACGCTCTTTGATCCAATCCAACAGCCAAGGTTCGATGGCATCACAGCAAGCAACCAACAGATTTTCTGCCAAGGGAGCGACGAGGCCGTCCATGTGCACGAATTCCCGTGATATCGGCGCCGTTATTGCCTCCCAGCCTTCAGCTTCGACAAATTAGCGATCTGTTCTGAGCCTTCTTTCTCGGATCGTTCACCACAGTAGCCGATAAGAACGAGGCCGGGTCTTAGAATGACGAAATCACCGCCTTCAAAGTGTCCGGCTGTGGCGAATTTCCAAATGGGAATCTGATTTTCCTGATAGAATTTGATAGCCGAAACATAGTCAGCGCGGCGGCACTTCAACTGCATGTGACAGATTAACGCCCCCCATGGAGTCATTGCGGAATTGTCGCGTGCGAAAATAACTCCTATGAAGCGCCTCGTCAGCTTCCAGAAAGTGGCACTTCCACGTCATTTTCCTCGTACAGACGCACCATTTCAGCATGGTGGCGCATCGCAAGGTCATAATCGAATGTCACGCCGGTGTAAGCTGCGTTTGCCATCGTGCGCCCTATTAACGGACCCGCTTCTACCCAGCGGTAATAGTCGGGATGCCCCAGTAATACATCACTTAGTTTAGCGTAATCGTTGTCAATACCCCAGTATTCATGAGCAAAGGAAGTTTCAACGAATGGGGCCGATTTATTTTTCATCAACAGGCGGAGTTCCTTCGAAATGGGTTAATAATAAAATTACTCTACGTGTGTAGTTATCCGTTTGGCTTTACTACTATAGTGTTCAAATGCTTCGATGTATCAGAATAATCCCTGTCCAGTCAATATGTCGATGTTTAAGTTGCTGACATGGGATGCAATTTGAGCGCATGGAGAATTAACCGTTATTAGTGGAAGTGATTAGGTATTCAATCAATATCTGCTAGTCGGTGCAGTTTTATTCGACAAACTATAGATATAATCACTGCTGTCCCAACGTTAACTTGAGATGTCGTTCTAATGTATTGTTTTTACGAATATAATTGCTGTTTATAGGGTGTCAGAGGCTTGAACGTTCCAAGCAGTTCGGTCGACCCCTGTGCCGACTGTAAGACTCAATATTTTGGACCACTATATTTCATGTATGACGGCAAACTGGTTTTCTCTCAGGTAATGGATTTTATCCCATGGCACACCTTCCGGCGTTGTGTGAAACGCTATGATGGCGAACACAAGGTCCATTCGTTCCGATGCACTGAACAATATTGTTGCATGGCATTCGCACAGCTGACTTACCGTGAAAGCCTGCGAGACATCGAAACCTGCCTGCGTGCGCAATCGCACAAACTTCCTCACATGGGAATTATCAACGGAGTGTCAAGAAACACGCTGGCAAATGCCAACAAAATTCGGGATTGGCGAATCTATGCTGATTTTGCACAGCGGCTGATTCACACCGCTCGCGATCTGTATGCTGACCAAGATCATGAATTGGATCTGGACAACACCGTCTACGCACTGGATTCCTCAACCATTGACCTGTGTCTGTCGCTGTATCCCTGGGCACTGTTTCGCAGCACCAAAGCAGCGGTCAAACTCCACACCTTGCTTGATTTACGCGGCAATATCCCGGCTTTCATCCATATCTCCGATGGCAAACTGCATGATGTCAACATTTTGGATCAACTGCTCCCCGAAATCGGTGCGTTCTATATCATGGACCGGGCCTATCTCGACTTCTCTCGCCTGCACGTGATGAACCAAATCGGCAGTTACTTCGTACTGCGAGCCAAATCCAATACCAAGTATCAGCGAATCTATTCGCGCAAGGTGGATCGTTCCACCGGCGTGGTCTGCGATCAGACCGTCAAGTTGTGTGGCACCAACAGTAGCGACAAATACCCTGACGCGCTGCGGCGCATCAGTTATAAAGATCTGGAACGCAACAAGAAACTGGTGTTTCTGACCAACAATACGCAACTGCTGGCGCTCACCATTGCCGAACTGTACAAGAGTCGCTGGCAGGTGGAACTGTTCTTCAAGTGGATCAAGCAGCATTTACGCATCAAATCTTTTTACGGCGTGTCTGAAAACGCAGTCAAGAGTCAGCTATGGATTGCGGTTTCGGTTTACGTTCTGTGTTCCATAATCAAGAAACGATTGCATCTGGAGCAAACTCTCTACACAATTTTGCAGACATTGAGCCTGACTTTGTTTGAGAAAACTCCATTATTTCAACTACTTAGTCAAACGCTTTACAAAACCGAACCAACCGAATCATCTAACCAATTGATTTTATTCAATTAAACGTTGGGACAGTAGTGAGATATGATCAATAATTTTAATCGATTAAGTATAGGCAAGATCAATTTCTTCCACAATTATTTCGAGGCCTCTTTCAACCACTTCCTTTGAACCTGCATAGCTGAGTCTCATGCACTCATGGCGGTGTGGAAAGTCTTCTTCAAGGCCCGGAAAGAAGTAGTTTCCTGGAACAATATAGACATTGCGTTTCTTCAGATTTTCATAGAGCTGATTGTCTGAAATTGGCAGACCTGGAAAGCGCAGCCAAACAAAGAATGCTCCCTGCGGCTCGTGCAGCATGTAAGGCACATTTGCGAATCGTGAGTGTATTGTTTCTACAACGTGACCCAGGGCATCTTTATAGTGGGGTTGAATCACATTTTGGCTTAATTCCAGTATTTCGCCACTAGCGACAGAATTTAGAGCGAGTATGGAGCCGAAATTGCCACTGGCCAGCATCATGATTGCATTGGCATAGACGAACTGTTCAATAACTTCTCGTTTTGCAACGACGATACCGGTTCGCGTTCCTGGCATTCCTAGTTTTGACAGACTCAGACTCAGAATGATGTTTTCGTTCCACTCGACAGTTGCCTCCGTGTAAATGATGCCGGGAAACGGCAGTCCGTATGCACCATCAACAATCAACGGTATCGCGTGACGCTCAGCGAGTATCGCTAATTTTCGAACTTCGTCATCAGATACAACATTTCCTGTAGGATTGGTTGGACGCGAGATGCAGATGGCACCAATTCGATCAGTAATCTCTATGTTGCTGAATTCGATTTCATACTTGAAGGTGTGCTCCGAGGTGGTGGTAATCTTTGGCCGGATAGAGACAAATCGACGTGTAGCTTCATCCGCTTCGTTGTAGCCAATGTATTCGGGTGTCATAGGCAACAGAATCTGCTTTTGACTACCATCAGAAAATTGACCGGAAAACAGTCGAAACAATATTGTGAAAGCCGTTTGACTTCCGTTTGCAATGGCGATGTTCTCGGGCCCGATATCCCATCCGTAAGTTGTCTTGAACAAATTGGCGAGCGCACTTGTAAAACGGTGTGACCCATGTGGTTCTGCATAGTTTCCAATTAAGCGTTCAAATTCGTTAGGAGAACGCATGACATTTTCCATCTGGGTACGGAAGTATTGTTCTATTTCCGGTATTCGCGCTGGAGTTCCTCCGCCGAGCATGTACAGAGGTTGAGCTTCGGAGGCGCTAGCGGTGCTTAGATCTTTCATCAGATTGATAAGGCCCACCTCGCGCTTGATGCGGTCAGACCAAGTAGAAAATTTCATTTGACAAAAAATTGATTACAAAGAATCAGATCGCAGCGTTTCATTGAATATTCTGCGTCTGTTGTATGTCACTCAAGTCGATGGTGATCAAATCTGCCAGCACACTGAGAGCTTGGTCCAGAAATACATCACCTACTCGCTGGGAAGGAAAAGCCTCTTCAGTCAAGTCAGTCGCGGGAGTTAGTCCGAGTGAAGAACGAAGTTGATTGAGATTGTTCAACTGTGCTTCACGATCACTATCGAGTGATTTGCGTCGTTGAGCTTCATTCAAATAAACCACTTTTTGATCTATCCGATCCAAATTGAGGCGTTCTCTCGCGACAATGTATTCAACAGCTGGGTTGAATCGAGAGCGTTCATTGTTTAAGCGACGGATTTCCGGAATTCGGTTTTCGATGAAGTTTGCATTTCGCCAAAGAACAACGGATCCAGCGGGGTTGATGACACCGCCTGGGAGAGCATTCTTTAACGCTCTTTCACCTGTGTTCGCGACGAATTCATTGGTTGCGAACATTACATCAGGAACTACCCCAAGATGTTGTGTGCTTGAGCCGTTGACTCGATAAAACTGTGCGGTTGAGAGTTTCAAGGTGCCTGAGACATCCATGTTCAAGATTCGGCTGAGTGGCCAAATGGTTTGCAGCATCCCCTTTCCATAGGTAGTTTCCCCTACGATAATTCCTCGGCGGTAGTCCTGAATGGCACCTGCAAAGATCTCGGATGCGGATGCACTTCTTCTATTGACCAGCACTACAAGCGGTCCACCAAATACGACTACATTATCTGAGTCACTCTTTATTACGAGATCACCTTGCGATTTTTCTACCTGAACAATTGGTCCGGATTTGAGGAAGAGACTTGTCAGCGACACTGCCTCATGTAGTGCACCTCCTCCGTTTCCACGTAGATCCATAACGATTCCATCCACGTGCTGTTCATTCAGTTGCTCCAGCAATTTCAACACATCTCGGGCAGAACTTCTAGGGGATGCTCCTTCTTCCTCGTTTGACCTGAAGAGCTCGGAGTAAAAAGCCGGAAGACTGATTATGCCAAGTTGAAGAATTCTTCCATCGACTTCCAGTTCGACGGTAGATTTTTTTGCCATCTGTTCCTCGAGCTTGACCTGTTCCCGAGTGATTGCGATTTCTTTGGGGACAGTACCTGGCATTGCATCTTTTGGAACTACTTTCAAGAATACTGTTGTTCCCTTAGGACCTCTAATCAAATCCACCACATCTTCCAGTCGCCAGCCGATGATATCTTGGTAGTTTTCGTTGGCTCTACTGCGGACTGCTACGATTCTGTCGCCGGCATGAAGTTTCTTGCCGCGGGACGCAGGTCCTCCGGTAATGACGGATTGAACAGTGATCTGCTCATTCTCAGATTTCAGCATGGCGCCAATGCCTTCGAATTGCTGTGAAATGCTGATTTCCAGATTGTCGGTACTGTGAGGGGAATAGTACTCGGAATGTGGGTCAAGCTCATGCAGATAGGAATTTAGAAAAATCTCGATTACATCATCCGAATTGTAAAGAGACACTGACTGCTGCAGTCGCTCGTAACGTGATTTCAGCGTTTCTTGGATTGCTTTGGAATCATTGTCATTCAGCTTCAGAATCAAAATGTCATCTTTTACCAGTTTCCTCCAGAGGCTGTCGTATTCTTCCTGATTGTCAATCCAGTCAACAGTGGATCGATCAATCTGCAACTCATCCACTACCTCAAAGTCAAATGGGTAACCAAGCAGCGACTTGGCGTACTCTATTCGGTCCTGAAGACGTTCCTGGAATCGTTTGAAGATTGAAAATACTTCATCCAGATTTCCTTCGTTCAGGAAGTTATCGAAATAGTAGCGATTTGACTCAAACTGGCTGATGTCCGATTTCAGCAAATAAATTTTCTGCGGATCCAGTGCATGCAGATACTGGTGCAGAATCAGTTCGGAAAACTCATTGTTGAGGGGACGCTTTGTGTAGTGAAAATCTTCAGCCATCCTAGCTGTCGTAACGACCGCTAATTTCTGTAATTTACCAGCGGACAGCTTTCCGGTTGCCTGTGTGGCGGCAGCGAACTGAGTGTCGCCGTGCTGGACAACATTTGCATAGTAGATAAAAAAGACAACTATCAGAGCGAGACAGATATTCCCGATTGCTTTCTTGCGTTTCCAGAACGGAATCCGCGGTTTCCGATTCAAAGATCTAATCATCGCTGTTGTCAGAAATACGCTTGACGTGTGCGGTCGCAAGTTGACTGACTGTATATAGTCCGCGATCGCGAATCCCGAACGTTTCGAGGGAATTCAAAGTTGATTGCACATAGTCGAGATTTGCGCCTCTTTGCCCGCAGGCATTTGCAACTATGCTCGCGGTTTGGTCGATGGTCAGGTTGTTAACGTAAGATGGATGTTGTCTTTTGACAATGAAAACAATTGCACCAACGTTGCGTCCGTCATTCAGCGTGATTGACCTAATGGATGGATCATAGATGTCGTTCAGCATTTCTCGATCCTGTAGATAGTCTGCCACTTCACGCTGTCTGGCAAGATCTATGCGGTAACTGATTCCAGCACAGGATCCGCCTCGATCCAGTCCGAATACTAGTCCAGGTTGGTCATCAGTGCCGCGGTATCGTACCGAACGAATACACAGTGAACGATGAAAGCCATAGATTCGAGCACGAATGGATTCCACGTACGGAAATCCCGGATCCCACATAAGCGAACCATACCCAAACACCCACAAATTTTGAATCGGAAGATTTAGTCGTTCGTAGATGGATTGGTTAGTTGACACTAATTGTTCCCACAATGCTGCGTTCATACAAATCTTCGAACCCTTCCTGCGACATTTTCAGTGGGTTGGTTGATGTCGATGGGTCGATCATCGCCATTTCGGAGAATTTTTCGATATGTCCAGTTGTGACGCCGAGTTCACTCAGTGTATGAGGGATGCCAATTTCTTTGCGCATCGACAGCACCCAGTGAATTACGGAATCAGGAGATGGATGTGGCAAATCCAGATATCGTGCCAGTGCGGTCAGCCGCTCGTCAATTGCTTCAACATTGAATTCCAGCACGTACGGCATGACCACGGCATTGGTGGTTCCATGATGGGTACCGAGTACTGAACCACAGGGATGGCTGAGGCTGTGCATTGCACCAAGACCTTTTTGAAAGGCGGTGGCGCCCATGGACGAGGCAACCTGCATCTGCGCACGTGCTTCAATATTGCTGCCATCCTTGCAGGCTGCATCCAGCCAGTCTCTAACCAGTCGCATTCCTTCCAGTGCAATTCCTTGTGCCAGCGGATGATAGATTGGGCTGCAATAGGCTTCAAGATTGTGAGACAGCGCATCCATTCCTACGCCAGCGGTAAGCAGAGCCGGCAGTCCGACCGTAACTTCCGGATCGAGTATCACGCAGACTGGAAGCATTTTGGGGTGAAAAATAATTTTTTTCGTTTGATCCGTCATATCTGTGATGACCGAAGCCCTACCGACTTCGGATCCTGTTCCAGAAGTCGTTGGTATGGCGATTGTTGGCACAATGGCATCCGCATTAGCGCGTGTATACCAGTCTTCTCGATCCTCGAAATCCCAGATTGGCAGAGTCTGGCCGACCATAAGTGCGATTGCCTTACCGACATCCAATGCGCTGCCGCCGCCTAGTGCGATGACCCCATCGTGTTCTCCGGAATTGAACTTTGCAACTCCTTGCGATACATTGGATTCTACCGGATTGGCCTGCAAATCAGAAAAGATTGTGCAGTTTTTAAGATTCGTACTACACAACTCCATAATCTGTTCAACCATCGGCAGATTGAGCAGACCCGGGTCGGTGACTAGTAACGGGCTTGAAATCCCGAATTCGGTACAAATTGTGGCAATTTCCTGTGTTCGGCCGCTACCGAATCTCATGGCTGTAGGGTAATGCCAGTTATTTGAGTGTGAAAGGTTTTGATAACTCATCAGAACAACTTGTTTATCAGGCTAGGACGACCACTAGTTGGAAAATTCAATAATCATATTACAACCAATAAGTCAGAATGCACAATAATCGAACAAAAATCACGGATTGTGATTGCTATATTTGACAAACTAATTCAGAATCTGCAAACTGACTCTGTTGGAGTTTCTTTGCGGCTCAGGCGGCGAGTAAGTCTGTTTATCAGTATCATTGTATTGCAAATTCAAGTTACTTGCTTACACCTGAATCGAAATTGAATCAGGAAACCTTACAGATAATCAACAGTGAATCATGCACATACACCTTAATCCTGTTGGCGGTATCGCTGGCGACATGTTCGTAGCAGCCGTTCTGGATCTATTTCCACACCTGGAAGATCCTATGATGGAGGCTTTACATAAAGTCGATACTCTCGCGGATGTTAATGTAAGACTGGTTGCTCACAATGATTCAGTGTTAACAGGCAGGAAATTTGAATTAGAAGAAAAAAATATAGACCATTCACATTCTCGCTATGTAGAGTTACGAGCGCAAATTAGTGGCTCTAAACTATCTGTCGGTGTTCGTGAACTGGCGTGTTGTATTTTGGAACACCTGGCAGTTGCGGAATCTGCGGTTCATGGAATACCCTTGGAACAGGTCACTCTGCATGAGGCCGGTTCACTAGATTCCCTGACAGATATTGTTTGTTCAGCCTTTCTCATAGACGCTCTAGGTCCGGTTACATGGTCCAGTGACGCCTTGCCGGCAGGCAGAGGTCTGGTAAAAACAGCTCATGGGGAGTTGCCGCTGCCAGTACCGGCAGTCGCTCATCTTCTAACCGGTTGTCCGGTCTATGATGACGGACGATTCGGTGAAAGAATCACGCCAACTGGCGCGTCAATTCTGCGAGCTCTGAACCCTGAATTCGATTCACGAAATCACACGATGATTCTTTCGCGAATCGGCACGGGATTCGGAAATTCAAGATTTCAAGGCATAAGCAATGTACTTCGTTTGATTATGTATGACGACCAGGTGAGTGATTTGCAGAATGAAACGGTGGCTGTGCTTGAGTTCGAGATTGATGATCAGTCGCCGGAAGATTTAAGCATTGGTCTGGATCGAATCCGAGAAATGCCGGGCGTGCGAGATGTCATTCAGATTGCAGCGACCGGTAAGAAAGGGAGAATCACGATGCATGTTCAGATTTTGGCGGGAGCCAGATATTTGAAGGAGATTGCAGTTGCATGTACGACTGAAACGTCGACGTTGGGTGTACGTTGTCGATTATCCGAGCGACTCATAGTGAATCGAGAAACAATTCTGCACCAAGATGGAGAATCAATTGTTCCGGTCAAGGTCGCTAAGCGACCGGGTGGTACAAGCACCGCAAAAGTGGAAGCCGATCATCTTGGAAAAGCAGGTAACTTCAGCCAAAGAAAACAGTTGAAACAAAAAACGGAAGTCGACGCGGAGAGTGAAATTCTCAAACGCGGTTGATGCACTTGTTTGCCAGTAAGCGCATACTCGAATAGTGGGGGAGGGCATCTTCAGACATTGGACACCCTAGTGGGTTGTCAGTAGTAAAATTGGCAGTAGAGACAAAATCACTTGTGATGATTAATTTTGCCCGTAACAATCTCCTGAAAAATCAAATCTTCAATATGACTGCAATGCAAGCTCACTCAGATCAAATATCCTACGAGAACGCAGAACTGCAATTAAAGCGGTTACAGAACGTACTTTCAGAGATAGGTTTGCTTGTCGTTGCAGTAAGTGGCGGAATAGACAGCACACTACTGGCGATTATCTCGGCCCGACAAAGCGATGTAGATGTTCAAATGGTGCATGCTATTTCTCCGGCTGTCCCAGAACTGGCAACGCAAAGGGTGCAGCGTTATGCTCGCACAGAAAATTGGCGGCTGCGGATTTCTGATGCAGGAGAATTTCGTGACAGCAGATACTTGAATAACCCAGTCGACCGGTGCTTTTACTGTAAATCTAATCTCTATCGATACATTACTGAGGAATTTAAGGATATTCAGGTTGTGTCTGGAGCGAACTGCAGCGATCTGGCTGACTATCGGCCAGGATTGAAGGCTGCAACGGAATATGGAGTGCGACACCCCTACGTTGAAGCTGGAATATCTAAATCAGGGATCCGGGAGATTGCACGTTTTTTGAATCTTGACGATCTTTCAGAACTTCCTGCATCCCCTTGTCTTTCAAGCCGGGTCGAGACTGGAATCCGGATTGAATCAACTTCATTGAAGGCGATTGATCGAGTTGAAACTGAAATCAGGACTATGCTGCAGACCAAGGCCGTTCGTTGCCGGATACGGCGAGAAGGAATTGTCGTTGAATTGGACAATGACGCGTTATCCAAGATTGGCAAAGAGGACCGACAAGCAGTTCGCGCTGTTGTCCAAAGTTCTTTTTCAGACAGGAAAGCACAGGTCACAGTTGAATTTGAAGAGTATCGCATGGGCAGTGCTTTTATCCGGGAGACGAAGTGATGCCGGATTCCGACTTCATGCCAGATTCCGATCGGCGAAATCGCGTAGGATTGGATGAAGCTGTACTCTGCGAATTCAAGACACGAGAGCAGATAGAACGGATTGTTGAGAAGGCGGAAAGTAAAGGGTCGAGTCTATTGCTCACGCGATTGAATCAGGATGATTACTCGGAGCTCAAGGAGCCTGTCAGGTCATTGATTGACTACGAAGAGATTTCACGAACCGGAATCGTTGGAAGCTGCCCAAAGCCGAGCAAATCCAGTCAAATTGCGATTGTGACTGCGGGTACATCGGATGTGGGTGTTGCTCGGGAAGCGGTGCGAACTCTTTTGTTTCATGGAATTGGCAGCGAAGAATTTTATGATGTTGGGGTTGCAGGACTTTGGCGGGTAATGAAAATTGAATCGAGCCTGAGACAAAAATCAGCTGTAATCGTTGTTGCCGGCATGGATGCTGCACTGCCTTCAGTCATTGCCGGGCTGATTCCTGCTGCAATCATAGCAGTACCTACATCGGTTGGTTATGGTGTCGCAGAAGGAGGATACTCAGCACTGGAGTCGATTCTTTCCAGTTGCGCACCAGGTCTTGCGACAGTGAATATTGACAATGGATATGGCGCTGCCTGTGCAGTGATTCGAATCATCAACAGTGTTCGTTGAGTAGTGTGGTACCGATTGTGAAAGCAAAGACTGTACAGGCTGATTTCGGGCGCGAGACAATTGAAATTGAGGTACCTGAAAATTCGGCAGTTATCGAATTTCAAGATCCAGAGTTTTTGACCGACCCTGTAAGAAGCACTGTCGAGGCATTGACTGAGCCAGTAGGGAGTCCACCGCTTGCCGACTTGGTGAAACCCGGCATGACCGTAGCAATCGGATTCGATGATCCAACCCGACCGCCGCTTCCGTGGCAGACAATCCTGCCTTTGGTGATTAATGTATTGACCCGAAATGGTGTTAAGGAAAAAGATATTTCATTGATCTGCGCGAACGGTGCACACCGCAAGTGGTTTCCGAATGAATTGAAGAGATTTCTCGGAGACAAGTTGTTTGATAGATTCTGGAATAGCGGGCAGATTATCAATCATGATTGTCAAAATCCCGCTGAATTGACCTATCTGGGCACAACCGAGCGAGGAGGTTATGTCGAGCACAACCGGAGATTT
>JAKZRU010000045.1:0-16587 GCA_047517965.1 Gammaproteobacteria bacterium
TTCGGACTGAATTCGCCAGCGGGCTGTCAGAGTAGTTTTCTAGAAGTCGGTGGCCACGCCTCCCTCTTCAATTCGGCGTACGACAAATTCTTCTAACTGTTCTTTTATCGCTAGGTCAAGCGGCGGCTCCTCATAGTCGGCAAGAAGTTCCTTGTAAACTCGATTGGCATGTTGCATGGCCTGCGGAGATCCTGCTTCGGACCAGGTCTCGAAATTTCTCCAATCGGAAATCAGAGGGGCATAGAATGCATCTCGATAGCGCGCTTGAGTATGATCTGTTCCAAAAAAATGCCCACCGTGTCCGGCCTGCATCATCGCGTCAAGTCCAATTTCTTCCTCATTAACCACAATCGGCATTAGGTACTCAGCAATCATCTGCAAAAGATCAGCATCGAGAACGAACTTCTCGAACGAAGCCGTTAGACCACCCTCCATCCATCCAGCGGCATGAAGAACCAGATGCGTATGAGCATTGATCGCTCCCCACAGTGAAAAAACTGACTCATAAGCGGACTGTGCATCGACAGAATTCGCTGCATTTGTATTGGAAGATCGAAACGGCAGGCAATATCGCCGTGCTAATTGTCCACTGGCCAGTGCGGCTTTCATATATTCCGGAGTGCCAAATGCTGGAGCGCCAGAACGCATGTCTACATTGGAGGTGAAGCCGCCGTAAACGAACGGCGCACCGGGTCGAGTTAACTGGGAAATGACCAGGCCTGACAGAACTTCAGCATTCTGTTGCGTGAGCGCCCCCGCCAGAGTGATAGGCGCCATTGCACCGGACAGTGTAAATGGCGTCAACACGACAACCTGATTGCGTAGCGACATCTCAATTATTCCCTGCACCATGTTCGCATCCAAACGCAATGGAGAATTGGAATTGATCACGGTGAGCAGACTCGGTTCCTCACATAATTGTTCGTCGTCCAATTGCCTGGCAATCTTCACGATTTCGAGAGCATCCAGATTACGCTGCCTCCCCAGTGAATACGCATGAAACACTTTGTCTGTCAGCAGCACACAGTCACGCAGACATTCAAGATGCCGGATGGAGGCATGAACATCCACCGGTTCGACTGGATACCCGCCGAGCAGATGCACGATATTCAATTGCTGGGCGAGTCTCAGGAAGTTCTGGTAGTCTTTCTGATTTCCAGTGCGTCGCCCACCGTCCAGGTCAGACGCGTGTGGCGCACTTCCTACAGTTGCGAAGCAGATTTGGTCTGTTCCAAACTCAAGATCATGTGCTGGATTACGTGCGTGCACTCGAAAACTGGGCCTGGTAGTTTTCAAACATTCTTCAACGAGACCCCTGTCAATGAATATCTGTCCATCATCCTTGTCAGCTACCGCACCAGCTTTCAGGAGCAACTCGCGCCCAGCCGGTGACATCACTTCAACACCAATCTGCTCTAGAACATCAAGCGAAGATTCATGAATGAATTCGACTTCGTCTTCAGATAGGGCACAAATCGGTGGGAAACGGTTTGACACCCTTCTGAGTGGAAGTTGATTCACTCTTGTTTGAGGCTGATCTTGAATTTCGCGACGAGACCTTCGCCTTGCCATAGGCCTTTACCGGTTATTGACAATTAAATGTTGACACACAACGATTGTACCCGATGAATTTGGAGAAATATTTACCAATGGTATCCAGAACAATTCAAATGAACTGCTGTCAAATGGAGTATTATTGTTGGAAAATTCACGCAGGAGGCGTGTTAATTTCAATGTCTCAGTCGATCAAATGGATCATTCTGTCATTTGCCGCAGTTCTAATGTTGTCCGGTGCCTCTCAGGCTGACGAGGCAACCTCTGGTCAGACAGAGGGTGAGGTTGCAGGTTCGCAAGATAAACAAACTGCCTTAATAACCATTACTGATCCGGAAATTGCGGCCGCTGACGACGAAGAGCCCGATTGCGAATAGTTCAAGAAATCAGAACGCCAACCTTCTAGTTATCCTCAATCAGTTAATTCGTCGAGTCTGCTGTCTTAACAAAATTCAGCAGAAATGCCCCAATGGCGAACAAAAAGATCACTGACAGGATTGAAATCCTAGCGCCGAACATCGCAGCAGACCACCCAACTAGAAAGGGTCCGATCACCGCTGCCGACTTGCCTACAAGATTAAAGAATCCATAGTATTCACCTGCCTGATCATGCGGGATCAATTGTCCGAATAACGAACGGCTTAGTGCCTGAATTCCTCCAATCACAAGTCCGATCAGTGCGGCAAGAATAAAAAATTCAATGCCGGATGTGATGAAGTAAGCCCAAATTGTCGCAATGACATATACAAATATTCCGATATAAATTCCTTTCTTCGGCCCAATTCGCTGCCCCAGTTTGCCGAAAAGAATTGCCGCTGGAAATCCTATGAACTGAACCAACAACAAAGCGGAAATCAAATCATTGGAGTTGAGGCCAATGGAAAGGCCATAGTCGACAGACATCCGAAATACAGTGTCGACGCCATCAATGTAAAACCAGTACGCAAACAGAAATATGAGTATCGTTCGTTTTGTTTTAAGATCTCGAAACGTACGCCGAAGCTGGCGAAATCCGGCAATGATGGCACCTTCCGGACTGGGTGCCTGTGGAGGTGCTTCTTTTACAAACAAGATGAGGGGAATTGAAAACACTGCCCACCAAATACCCACACTCAGAAAACTCACGCGAACCGCTTGGCCAGAATCCGTGAAACCAAAGAACTCTGGCTTGAGCACCATAAAGACATTGACGGCGAACAATACTCCGCCTCCGAGATAGCCTAACGCGTAGCCCAAGCCCGATACAAAATGGATTCGATCGCTTGTTGGTGCTACATCCAGTAGCAGAGCATCATAGAAAACATTGGCACCTGAAAATCCGAGAGCACCCAAAGTAAACAATATTATTGCAGGCAGCCAGTAGCCTTGTTCAGCCAGAAATAAGCCTAGAGTGGACAGAATTCCGATGAAGGCGAAAGCCATAAGCAATTTCTTTTTGGCTCCTGCACGATCGGCAATCGCACCCAGAATGGGAGCGAGAATGACAATAATCAGACTGGAAATTGAGGAAGCTACACCCAGTCTGAATGTCGTTTCCACACCTTCAACATCGACAGACCAGAATTCGCGGAAGAAAATCGGGAAGAATCCAGCAATCACCGTCGTAGCGAATGCAGAATTCGCCCAGTCATACAATGCCCACGAAAGCGTTTTTTTCTCAAACCAAGATTTCAATTTCCATCCCTCGTCCGTCAACTCCTCATACGAGCACCGGCAGGATCATGTGGGACTTCGTTCAAAACTTGCGCGCTGCACTTCGAACCGACAACATGAACAAACAACTCATTTGAATTTTTCAGTATATCACGCTCAATATAAGCCAGAGCCAGGCTTCTTCCAACCCAGTGGCCATAACCTCCAGAGGTAATGAATCCTACTCTTTGATCGGCACACCACACGGGTTCAAAGCCTGACGCATCGGCATCATTCGAATCTATTGCCAGTAATGCGAGTGTTTGGGAAGAAGGACTGCTGCGTTGTCGAAGTGCAGCTTCCCGGCCGATGAAATCGTGTTTTTCATAATCAATGAATCGATCAAGTCCTGCCATTTCAGGGGTATAAGCCGACGTGAATTCCCTCGACCAGGAACCAAATCCTTTTTCCAGTCTCAGGCTGTTCATGGCACGAAAGCCGAATAAACTCATCTTATATTTCTCACCAAATTCCATGAGTCTCTGGTACAGACTTCTCAGGCAGTCTACCGGTACATTGATTTCGTATCCCAGTTCACCAGTTACCGACAATCGTCCCACCACCGCCATACAATCACCGACATTCATTTTGCGCAGATTCATGAATGGAAATGCCTGATTTGAAACATTTTCCTGAACTAGCTTCTCCAGCAATTTTCGGCAATCAGGACCAGTAATCGATACACCTGCCCAGCTGCCGCAGAGGTTCTTCACTTCGACGCCTTTTTCGGGCAGGTGATCATTGAACCAGCGCATGTGCCAGGATTGCAGATAGTACGACCCCATTAACCAGAATCTTTCAGCGTCCAAGCGCATGACTGCCAAATCTCCAACTAGCCGACCGCTAGGTGCCAACATCGGAGCGAGTCGAATCCCTCCAACTTTCGGCAATCGACATGCCAGCATGCAGTCGAGCCATTTTTCACTGCCCTGGCCTGAGACTTCATAACGAGAAAATCCGGTAATATCAACCATTCCGACAGTGCTACGAACTGCGGATACTTCTCGGTCGATGAGTTCAAATGCATTGGAACGCCTAAGAGTCGGAGTTTCCTGAAATTCCGGTTGACTCGATGCAAAGAACAAAGGCACCTCAAGCCCCCAGATGCAACTGAATTGTGCTCCCTCCTGTTTCATGTCTTCATGAATTGGCGACAAATGCAACGGTCGACCTGCTGGCAGTTCCTCATTCGGATAGGTGAGCACGAATCTCTTGGCGTAGGACTGCCGAGCAGTTTGCGAAAGATACTGATCCTCACTGGCAAATTCACCATATCTGGCAACATCCATTCCAAAAATATCGAATTCCGGTTCGCCATCGATCATCCACTGCGCCAGTGACAAACCCACTCCTCCACCTTGGCTAAACCCAGCCATGATTCCGCACGCAACCCAGTAGTTTTTCAGACCAGGTACCGGGCCAACCAGCGGATTACCGTCAGGTGTGAAGGTGAAAGCTCCATTGACCCAGCGTTTGATTCCGACTTCTTCCAGCACTGGAAATCTTTCAAATCCCTTGCTCAACTGCGGTGCAATTCGATCAATTTCCTCCGGTATCAGATCCATTCCGTAATCCCAAGGCGCGCCTTCCAGATGCCAGACTTTGGGATTGGTTTCATAGACGCCCATCAGTATGCCTTTGCGTTCCGGGCGCATATAGGTATAACCATCCAAGTCTAAAACAGACGGGATGAGGTCTTCACGTGCAGCTAGGTGTGGGATTGCCTCAGTCACCAGATAGTGGTGTTGTATAGGTGCGACAGGTAGATTCACACCAGCCATTAGACCCACTTTTCGGGCCCACAGTCCTCCGGCATTCACAACATGTTCTGCAACAATTGTTCCATGTTCCGTGACCACATCCCAAGCACCTTCGGGTCTAGGATTCAATTCGACAACTCGATTGCGCAGAATGATCTGCGCACCTCTTCCCTGTGCTGACTTGGCGTATGCGATTGTAGTACTATGCGGATCAAGGTACCCTTCGTGTTGGTCAAACATCCCACCGTGGAGATCGGACGTTTCGACAATTGGACATATCTCACGGATTTCTTCTGGCGTTACGAGCTGGGATTCAATTCCCATCGCGAGAAAGATAGTTCTCATATACTTGAGATACTCCCAGCGCGCGGCGTTGGCGGCAAGAATGACGCAACCCCCCTTTTCCATACTGATGTCTTGACCGCTCTCGCGTTGAATTTCCTGATACAGATCGATCGTATAAGCCTGCAACCTGGAGATGTTCAGATCATTATTCAGCGGGTGAAATCCGCCTGCCGCATGCCACGTCGATCCCGCGGTCAGTTCCTTCCTTTCAATCAGCACAACATCCGACCATCCCAGCTTGGCCAAGTGATACAGAACGCTGGCTCCGATAACACCACCACCAATGACAACAACTCGATAGTGATTTTTCATGCTGACAATTCTCGCAATCTGATTAACAAGCAACAATTCTCACAGAGCCTGTATTATTGTTAAAAATGAAATACTAGTTATCGGTTTTTCATTCCTACGTCAACTCGTACAGCGATTTTAATATTATCAGTATAGATTTGGAGACAGATTTTGCGAATTGTTTCTCTAACTTGTTCCAATACTGAAATTGTTTGCGCCCTTGAGTGCGGCAATTATCTAGTCGGTGTTGATGACTATTCTGATTTTCCGGAAGATATTGTTGCCCGTCTTCCGCGGGTAGGTCCAGACTTGAATGTTGACATCGATCGTGTAGCATCACTCAAGCCCGATTTGGTACTGGCATCTCTGACTGTTCCTGGACATGAGAAAGTGGTTGAAGGCCTGAAGTCCGCGGGATTGCCTTATATTGCACCCGAACCCCACCGTCTGGACGATGTGTATCGTAACATTATCGAAATTGGCGAACTACTGGGTGTATCGGGCAAAGCGGAACAGGTGGTCTGCGAGATGACGGACCGGATGGTTTCTGCTGAACTTTCGCAACACACGCCTACTTTGCTGATTCAGTGGTGGCCGAAACCCGTTATCGCGCCCGGACAGCTTTCGTGGACTGAAGATTTGATTCTAGCGGCAGGATTTAAGAATCCGATCGGCGACAGAGAGGTAAAGAGCACACCGCTTACCGATGAAGAAGTGCTTGAACTGAATCCTGATGCTGTAGTCATTTCCTGGTGTGGAGTTGATTTCAGCAAGTATCGTCCTAAAGTGATTTATCGCAATCCCCTATGGCAAGAAACAAAATTCGTGAAGAACAAAAATGTATTTCTAGTTTCGGAGGCCTACCTTGGGCGTCCTTCGCCGAGACTTGTTGACGGGCTTATGGAACTCAAGAATATCCATTTGCAGCTGGAACCGCAAAGCCGAAAGAATTGACCAGTCAAAGAGTTTGTCAGTGCCGTTTAGTCGATCAATACTATATAGTGCTGGACCCACACCGTCGGTCTGCAAGTCTTGGGCAGATTCAGGTGGTCAATCTGTGATCCCGGTTGAATCACTTGAAAGGAACGCAGTCAACAATCTCTGGAAGTTATATGCGTCATGCACTCCCGCAATCTCCCGAATGGAATGCATTGCAAGCTGAGCTACACCAATATCAACAGTCTTGACGCCTAGTTCCGATGCTGTAATTGGTCCAATAGTAGATCCGCAGGGAATGTTGTTTCGTGATACAAAGAACTGAAGAGGAATCCCAATCGGTTCACACAGACTCTTTAGATACGTCACCATTTCCCCTGTTGTCGCGTATCTCTGATTGGAATTGAATTTGACGACCGGACCTTCGTTCAGAACTGGAGCATGCTGTTCATCATGCTTGTCAGGGTAATTGGGATGAATGCCATGCGCACCGTCAGCGGAAACCAGTACCGAACGTCTGATTATTCTTGGATCCAATCCTGTCGTTCGTTCAAGCACTGAGGTCAGAAAAGGGCTCTGCGCTCCAGAGTCAGACACACTCCCTACTTCTTCATGATCATTGCAGACCAAGACACAAAAATTATCAGTTTCTGCATTGATGATTGCCTGTAAACCTGCATGACAACTGAGAAGATTGTCGATTCTGGCACTTGTAACGAAGCCTTCATTTGCCCCTGAAATCTCTGGAGGATTTATGTCGTACAGACTCAGGTCAAATCCCTGAATTGCACTGGTGCCAAGTTTTAAGTCTACCTCTTCCAACTGTTCAAGAATCAATTCGTAAATATCCGACTCGCCGCCTGCGCCGATTGACGTGCAAATTGGATTCAAATGCTGCTGACTGTTAATTTCCTGGTGAATATTCGCATCTCGTTCAAGATGAATAGCAATACTGGGTATATAAGCAACTGGATTAGCAAGATCTACCAACTGGCTTCGAACTTTTCCTTTTACATCACGATAGAAGACGCGACCTGCGATGGATAAATCCCGATCAAACCACGTACGAACCAATGCTGAACCGTATACCTCGACATTGATTCTTTCATAACCATGTCCTTGGAAGAACGGATTCGGATTGAGCTTCAAGCATGGACTGTCCAGATGCGCCCCAATCAAACGCAACCCTGTATTTAGTGGGGAATTCTGCCCGTTCCTAAACGCTACAATAGAGGTATCATTTCGGGTTACGTAGTAATTTTTTCCCGGTTTTATCTTCCATTCGTCGGTTTCTTCAAGACAAATAAATCCGGCCCTGTCCAGTGCATCAGCAATACTCCGAGATGCGTGATAAGGGGTTGGAGAATTCAGCAGAAATTCGTCCAAAGATTCACCCTCTAGCCCTATTCCAGCCGGCACAAAAGAATTCATAATGTCGTATTTGCCTGCTAGTCGTCCGAGGCTTGTATGGTCGTGACAAGTGAAGCGAAATCAAACAGATTTCGGTCAGCCAATTGCGACGGGGCGACATTTTGCACGCTTCTAAAGATATTTTCGATTCGACCTGGAAATTCTTTTTGCCATTGCTGCAACATATTCTTTATTTTCACTCGCTCAAGGTTGGTCTGAGACCCACAAAGATTGCAAGGAATGATAGGGAAATTTCGTGCTTCCGCATACTTTTCAATATCTGATTCCCGGCAGTAAGCCAATGGCCGTATTACGATATTTTGTCCGTCGTCACTTTTGAGTTTGGGCGGCATGGCTTTCATCTTGCCACCGTGAAACATGTTCAGGAACAGCGTTTCAATAATATCGTTCCGATGGTGCCCCAGAGCGATTTTGTTGAACCCGTGATTTGAAGCGAAGTTGTACAGGACACCGCGCCGTAGTCTGGAACAAAGACCACACATGGTTTTGCCTTCCTTAATTACGTCACGAACGATGCTATAGGTGTCTACTTCGAGAATGTGATAGGACACTCCGATCGATTGCAGGTAATCCGGCAATACATGCTCTGGAAAGTCAGGCTGCTTTTGATCCAGATTGACGACGGTCAATTCAAACTGGACGGGAGCACGAAGCTGGAGTTCCAGAAGAATATCCAGCATGGTATAGGAGTCTTTACCGCCCGACAGACACACCATAACGCGGTCGTGATCTGAAATCATTTCAAAATCACGAATCGCGCTTCCTACATCTCGTCGCAGCCGCTTGCGAAGTTTATTGAAATTGTAGCGATCCCGTTCCGATTGAATTTTCGGTGGTGCGGCGATTGCGAGTATATTTTCGTGCTGGATTCTCATTGGTGTTAATTAATTAATTTTCGAGATTTGTTATACATGAGCGAGTACTACCCACAATGGGCAATCTGCTGTCTAACTTGCAATTCTTGAATTATCAGAACGCATGAACATCATTTATTGTACGATTAACTAGAATTGAAATAACCGTTGGAAATAAATGATGCATTTGCTTGCTCTTGCCGTTGTCTGTATAGCATTGATAGTGCTCAGTTATTACTCCCCGAAGATTGGATTC
This sequence comes from Gammaproteobacteria bacterium, assembly GCA_047517965.1. Classification (GTDB taxonomy): domain Bacteria; phylum Pseudomonadota; class Gammaproteobacteria; order Arenicellales; family JAJDZL01; genus JAJDZL01. The sequence continues at coordinate 9,120 of JAKZRU010000045.1, forward strand.
AGTCTGTTAGGGGCACTCGCAGCAATTCTGGTTACTCTGTACTACCTAAATCTGAACGAATCGGAAATAACTGAATTTCCAGTTCCTCGCGAATCTGTCGTTCTCAGTGAAACTCATGCAACGGAATCATACGGCGAAAGCTGGGGCTATTCAGGGAGAATTTCCAACTCTTCTGACAAGTCAATCACTGATGTGCAAATCAAGATCATTCTGCATGACTGCCCAGAGGGAACCCAACAAATTACAGATGCTTGCGTAGTGATTGGAGAAGAAGTAGATTTTGTTGCGATTAATGTGCCTCCGCGGCAAGCGAGGGATTTTCGAGACAAAATTTCCTTCCGAAACGCCGATCCGAAAGGCATTCAACTATGGAGCTTTGAATTGGTCAGCCTTCGTGTGACAGAATAGCGTTTGTATTTACGCGAGAAAATGGCATTATCTATCAAACAATGATCTACAACCACTCTGAACCGCCGAGCCATCAGTAGATTTCAATAAGCAATGAATCCCTTTTTATCGTTGATTCAATATCATAAACACTCATCACCGAATGTGAAGTTCCGTTTAGAACATTGACACAGGAGCACAACGAGTCAGTCTCCCTCATTTCAGTTGTAAACTCGTTTCCTCTTCCCTACCTCTTTAAACAATTGGAGAATGAAAATGTAACCGTGGAGTCGAATTGATGCACAGTGCGAAAGTGATCGAATTTGTGCCCACACTTACAGTTGGCATGTCAGTCTCTGACACTACTGACGCATGAGGAGATCAAATGCTGTTAGTTACTCCTCTTTCGATTTCGGCAGACACCGTTTTCTATCATATACTTTCCTTATCGCCAGCGGTTGCCAGCCTCCCATTTTCGGTCGAACGCATTGCCGGCAGCGAGAGCTTCGGTAGGCGGCAGAACGAAAGCCGCGACTTTGCTCTGTAATTCCGCAAACGAACCTGGTGGTGTCGTGATCGCAGTCCGACGCAGAAATCCTCGCCATTGCGCCTGTTTCGTGGCATCTTGGGAAAAAGCTACTGTCAGTGCGATCGGCTTTACTGTTGGAATTGCTGTGTGGCGTCGGTCGAAGGTGGCGCGTATTGCATCGGCAATAATGTTCCCATCGAATGAAAATGTCTCCGAAATCGTCCAGAGGTCGAACATGTCTTTAATCCGACTGTTCGACATGCCAAGAAAGACCAGTGCTTGGAATTTTTCGGCAATGACTGTCTCTGGTGGATAGGCCCGCAACCTTGGTGCCGGCATGTCAAGCATTGAGGGATATTCGATTTCCCGCACACTCGGCGTCACGACATCGCCGAAGCCGATGTCGATTCGAACAGGCAATCGCGCACCGGCTACTTCGGCGATCATAGTAAGTCGGATACCGCCATATTCTACCTCGATGCGAGTAATTACCAGCTCCAATGTTTCCGGTTTAAATATGACACCGTCATTCGGCACCTCAAGAACGCATATATCTCGGAACACGGCGCAGATACGTTCCGGTGCGTCGTCACCGAATCCCAGCAAGTCAAGATCTGCGGTGGCTCGATAGGGCGCGGGAGTCCAAAGTTTGACCAGCATTGCACCTTTCAGTACAAATTGCCTGCTATAGTCGGAGAGGCTGAGTCGATAAAGAAGCCGTTCAATGGCGTAGTGAGTAAGCACGAGCTGGACGTTTTCCTTTCGCTTTCGGGCACGCAGGGTAAGTCTCGCCCTGACGGAGGCGCCAATATTTTGGGGAGGGTTCGGAGTCATAGAGATGCCTCGAGATAAGGCCGAATGACATTCTGTATACGGTCGATCGCAGCCAAACGCCAGACGTCATCCGTCGTTGCGCTACGAGTGCGTATGCAATTCCTGAGTGCTTCGATGGCAACATCGATTCCAACCTGATTACGGTACTTAAAGCAATCTGTTACAGTTTTGGCTGGATTCGTGATGGGTACCTCGACGTTTTCGATTATGTGTTGCTCAATTCCGGCAGTAAGAGCCTCGCCGGTGGCGCGAATGATGCGCAGCGATATCGGAGGATATTTCGGTGCCCACTTCTTGTGACCGATCATAATCCAGATATCATGTGGCAGTTGCGTTGTTAATGAATGGAACTGGAGCGCAGAAATGAGACAGATAACCCCATGGGGAACAACTTGGGAAGCTACAGCGAAGCTGTGGAACTGCGACCATTCGGCGTCGGCAAGCTGATAGAGGCCGCGCCCTATACAGACCAGCAGTCCTTCATCTTGCAGCCGGCGCAGATAGGTGTGCGGGATGCCCGCCGCATAAAAATTGCGCGCGCGGGCGATGCCGCATGCTTTTGCAACTGCAAGTGCACGTTCTTTCAATGTTGGTTCCGTTGGTTTGTTCATGTTAGTAATACATGGCATTAATTAATATATGCCTAGTATTTATAACACAATTTTCAATTTGATGCAATCAGAACGTGAATTGCCCAGCCGTCGCTTTCAGTGTATGTGAAACTGCCGTTTTAGCGTATGATGATTTCTTTAATCCCGATGCAAATTTTCATACGTCAACGATCAATACGTATCTGGTCCGTGCATCACCCTACCACGACAAAGACATGGTCGATATGTCTGCAATATGGGTAATGAGTCTCGATTGGATCGCGTACAGCTGAATGTTGCATCATTGTTTGTCCGTTGAACTTGGGGCGAAGATCCTTTCCACGACGACGGAACGTTTGTGGGGTAGTGCACATCGGTCTCAACCAGTGCCGGGTGATGAATATTCCGTTGCCCCTCGGCGATGTGCATGGCACGCACCAGACCGGACGAAAACATTTTCAAGACTTTACAGGTGCGGATATCCTGCAATGCAGCGCCTCGCAACAGAATGAGAATGCAAAGTGGAAAGAACTCCGGTTTCCATTTCCCTTCAATGCCTATGTGAAAAGGGGTAACGCGGTTGCGTCGCAACTGTATCCGTTACAGTCCTCCTTAGTAATGCGTTCGTCGCGCAACAGTTCGTTGAACACCTGCGAAGCGGTTTCAGAACGAGTTCAGCCAATGCCACAACTAGCGCTTTGGTGGCGATAACGCACAGTTCCAGATTGAGATCTTCGATGCTAGCCGCTCGGTGTTCGATATTCAGAGCAGTGTGTTTAGCACCTTGAAAAGGCGAATGTTTTCCTGCTGGGCTTTCGTGAGTTCCAATGGGGAACTGGATGAAACAGGATAGACTCTAGCTGTCTCCCATTCCACTGCCCTAACACTTGTCGCGATGCCTATATTCTTCAAGCCGCGCACACGAAGCCGGACGATCAGCGGTTTGGCCTCAAACAGAAACACTTCATTGATGACCAGCGGACGGGAGCGCCCTCTGGAATTCATGGCTGGAGACTTTGGACCTGCCAAAACTAGGTAATAGTCCGGCAGACATTCCGGTTTTATATCGAGAATCCCTTCTCTCTTGCCATACATCTTAATATTGACCGATTTCCCGGCGAGTGGACCGGATTTGAAACGTCCATCACTGCCCGGATGGACCGCCGATTGCTCCAAAGCGATATCGAAAATTCGGCTTGCAATGTATTCCCCGATATGGCCACGTTCGGCCAGCCTACCAATAATTTGGGTGATTGCTATCTCGTTGGCGTTGCGAGCATGGAGCAGACTAGCGAGGTGTTGTAAGTCGTCGCCGTGGTCCAACTTCCTCATGAGTCAACTATTCGTGATGAGAATCAGTAAATTGAAACGCTGAGTATTTGAGAAATTCTCAGACTAGGGGGTTTATGAGCACTTGGATTCTCCGCAGTTCAGGCAGGTCATACAACCGTCCAGATACACCATTGCCCGAGTACTGCAAACATTACACAATTCCGCACCATCCGGAAAACTGCTCTCGTAATCATTCATTGAAACATTGTTGCGCTTTTCAAATTCCAGCCTCTTTTCCTCAAGAATCTGTTTGGTATGTTCTGGCAGAGGTTCATCCGTGATCATTCCGATACGCTTCATGTGCATTTCGATGACTGAACCGATTTCGGCAACCAGGGATGGCGTGAATCTACCACCCTTTTTGAAATATCCGCCGCGAGGGTCGAACACTGCGTGGAGTTCCTCAACAAGAAACGTGCTGTCCCCACCTTTTCTGAAAACAGCCGAAATAATCCTCGTAAGGGCAACTGTCCACTGGAAATTGTCCATATTTTTCGAATTAATGAAAATTTCGAATGGACGCTGTCGCTCATAAGGCGTTCCCGCATTCAATGTCATGTCATTAATGGTTACATAAAGTGCATGTTCGGAAAGCGGTGTCTTGATCTTGTAGGTGCTCCCTCTCAGCATTTCCGGTCTTTCGACGCGTTCGTGGTGCATCTGGACCACGTTGGACTTCTTTGCAACGATACCGACTAAATCATCGTCACCTTGTGAGACAGGATGCTCTTCCGACAAGGTGAAAAGAGGCCCCGGCGCATCGCTTTTGGAAGCAACCTTGTAATCTACTATGGGCTGATTGATTTTGATAGCCATTTCATAAGCCTTAGAATTTACCGTAATACCCTTCTTTCAGAGCATCAAACAAATTTGCTGCAGTGTGGGTTTCTCCGTCGTACTCCACTTCCTCATTTCCTCTTACTTCAACAACGCTGCCATCTTTTAACGTAAACTGATATTTCGTTTTCTCCAAATCCTTGTCGCGTACCAATACGCCTTGGAAAGCTTCTGGGTTAAATCGAAATGTTGTACAGCCTTTCAATCCACTGTTATAGGCATCCATATAAATTTCCTTGAATTTTTCGAACGGATATTCCGTTGGAACATTCGCAGTCTTGGATATGGAAGAGTCCACCCAGTTCTGTGCTGCTGCTTGAACTGCAACATGTTCCTGAGGAGATATGTCGTTCGTAGTCACGAAGTAGTCTGGCAGTGAAGATTCATCATCTGCAGTAGCGTTTGGATTGACCAGTTGGCGGTACGCGAGCAACTCGTACGAATAAACTTTCACGTTTTCTTTCGATTTTTTGCCTTCTCGAATCACATTTCGTGTGTATTCATGTGCGAAAGAAGGCTCAATTCCATTACTGACATTGTTGCCAAGAGATAGACTGATGGTTCCCGTTGGAGCAATGGAACTGTGATGTGTGAATCGCGCTCCATTCTCGACGATGAGATCGGTCAATTCCTGCGGTAATTTCTGCATGTATCGACTGTATTTCGCAAGAAGTGTCGCGCCCTTCACTTTGTGCCCAACTCTGATCCCGTCCTTAGCCATTTCTGGTCGCTTGCTCAACAGGCTCGGTGTTACTTCAAACTTCTCTTCAAATATCGGTGCCGGACCTTTTTCTTGAGCGAGCCGTATCCCTGTCTTCCATCCAGTAATAGCCATCTCTTTGGCAACTTGTTCGGTAAATTCAAGGGATTCCCGAGATCCGTATTTCACTTTCATCATAGACAAGGTCGAACCAAGTCCGAGGAATCCCATACCATGACGCCGTTTTCGAAGTATTTCTTTTTGCTGGTCTGATAACGGCAGGCCGTGAATTTCCACAACATTGTCCAGCATTCGAGTAAAGATCGAAACCACTTTCCGATATTTATCCCAGTCAAACACAACGCTGTCGGTAAACGGATTCTCAACAAATTCCGTCAAATTTACTGAACCCAGAAGACAACTTCCATAGGGCGGCAATGGCTGTTCACCACATGGATTTGTGGCCCGAATATCTTCGCAGAACCAGTTATTGTTCATCTCGTTGACTCGATCAATCAAAATAAATCCTGGCTCCGCATAATCGTATGTGAGTTCCATAATGGACTCCCATAACCGCCGTGCTTGAATTATCTTGTAGACTCGAACAGCAACTCTTCCCTGTTCATCAATGATATAGGTCTGACCATTGTCACCAATTGGCCAATACTTCCAAACTATAGTGCAGTCTTTGCTATTGAATTCATCCTTGGTCGCTGGAAATACAAGTTCCCACTCATCATCGTTCTTTACTGCTTTAATGAAATCATCTGTGATCAGACAGGATAGATTGAACTGCCGCAGACAACCGTCTTTTCTCTTCGCTCGAATGAAATCCAGAATATCTGGATGTGAAACGCTGAACACTCCCATCTGGGCTCCGCGACGGCCACCCGCAGACGACACCGTAAAACACATAGCATCGAAAATGTCCATGAATGACAAGGGGCCGGAAGTGTATGCGCCTGCTCCGCTTACAAACGCGCCTTTTGGACGAAGCGTTGAGAATTCGTAGCCGATGCCACATCCGGCTTTAAGAGTAAGACCGGCTTCATATACTGCATGCAGGATGCCTTTCATCGAATCCGATATAGTCCCAGAAACAGTACAGTTGATGGTGCTGGTAGAGGGTTTGTGTTCGCGAGCACCTGCATTGGAAACGATTCGTCCCGCTGGAATTGCACCGTTCTGGAGTGCCCAGAAAAATTTTTCGTACCACTTCTCGCGATTATGCGGCTGCTCTACATCTGCCAGAGCACGTGCAACTCTCGCATATGTATCATTAAGGTCCTGGTCGATTATTTCTCCGGATTGTGATTTAAGGCGGTATTTGCGGTCCCAAGTATCAAGCGAAGCTTCTTGCAGTTCAAATTTAGGCAACTGCTCCGGAGTAATTTTCAGATTGCCCTGCGACGCCATCACGCGTCCCACCTATTCATCGTCATACTCACTCCTCCTCCAAGTCTGATCTGAATTGATGTTTTTGTGTTTGAAGCACTAGCTTCCCATGTTTTTCGAATTTGCCGCCACTAATATCTCTAGGTAAACCTGAGCAGTTGCTGCACAATTCCCGTAATTCATTTTATATGTTTTATCGACCAGCAGTTCTCATTTTGGCAGATATTTGTAATCCGGTTCATTGAATATCAACGTAAGTAATTGTTTTTATTGACTTGTACTTTTGATCCGAATATGATATGATACGCCAACATGAAATTGATGGTCGATCATCTCATTGGCAAATTGCGAAATCGATTCCTCCAGATCGCAGACCCTCGCAACGGCCACAACAAACAGTATCCCTTCGTCGATATCGCGATGGCAGCGTTTTCGGCTTTTTTCATGCAGTCGCCGTCTTTTCTGGAACATCAAAGAACTTTCCATCAGGCGCATAACAAAAATGCGTGTCGATCTTTATTCGGCATCCGCAAACTGCCCACTGACAATCATATTCGAGAGCAATTGGACCGAATCGACTGTCAGGATGTTTTCCCTGGATTCGACATAGCGCTGGAACAAATGGAGAAATATCAAGCACTTAAGCCTTTCCAAATTCTCGATGGGCGCTGCCTTGTGGCATTGGATGGGTCTGAATTCCACAACTCTTACAAGATTCAGTGTCCGCAATGCCGCACCCGACTTCGAAGCTCTGGCGAGACCGAATATCACCATATCGTGCTGTGCGCCACATTGGTCGGCATCGGACACAGCGAGGTGCTGCCGTTGCGACCGCAGTTTATCACCCCGCAAGACGGCGATCAA
>JAKZRU010000046.1:0-6111 GCA_047517965.1 Gammaproteobacteria bacterium
ATTCAAGGATATTGAAACTTCGGAAGACTGGCTTGAATTCGCGAGGAATTCCGATAAACTGAATGGGCCGGTTGGACTTTTTGCACGGAAACTGTCTTTTCAGAATCGTTCAGGTAATACAATAATTCTAGTTGCACCTGAAGATGCTCCTGCATCTATGATGCGAGCACAGAATCTGGATAATCTCAAAAAAATATTGCGTGAGAGTTTTGGCACGGACATAGAGTTGATAGTCCGAACTGCAACGAGCAGCAATGATTCGCTGGAAAAACGCCTGAACCAAGAACACGAAGATCGCATAACGGAAGCGACAAAGCAAATTGAGCAGGAAGAAATACCCAGAATACTGCATGAAGAATTCAATGCAAGAATCGAAGAAGGATCGGTGCGACCAGCAGCCATAAAAGTAGATCAACCCATGAATGAGGGAATCAAATGAAAGAATTAGGGGATTTTCTGAAGAAAGCATCGGAATTCGAAGCAGAAATGAAGAAAGTTCAGGCCGACTTGGATAAACAGAGAATTGTCGGCGTATCAGGCGGCGGACTGGTTAAAGTGGAAATGAATGGACGGCATGATGTTTCCAACGTCGTCATTGACGAGTGCCTGATGGATGATCGTGAAGCTCTGGAAGACTTGGTCGCCGGCGCCATCAATGATGCGGTACGTAGAGTCGAAGACGCAAGCCATGAAAAAATGGCCAACTTGACAGCCGGAGTCAAACTGCCTATCGCGAACTGGCCTGCTTAACATTGTCTAGTGCTCAACTCCAAAACAGATGACCGTCTCGAAGGCAGTCGAAGACTTGATGAAGGCATTCCGTCGATTGCCTGGAGTTGGACCTCGAACCGCGCAAAGATTCGTTTTTCAGTTACTCGTTCGAGATCGCCATGGAGCTGCAGAAATCGCATCGACATTGCGAGTTGCAGTAGACAACGTTCGCCATTGTCGGCAGTGCAATAATTTCAGTGAATCTGAAATCTGCAACATTTGCTCTTCACCCTCTCGCGACCATTCTCAACTGTGCATAGTTGAAACACCTGCAGATTTAGCGTCATTCGAGGACGCTGGCGCCTACCAGGGACTGTATTTCGTGCTTATGGGCAGAATTTCACCACTGGACGGCATTGGCCCAGACGATTTAGGCATTGAAGAATTGCTCAAAACACTCAGCCAACATCCAATCAAGGAAATCATATTGGCGACGAACATCACACTGGAAGGCGACGCAACGGCAGACTATCTTACGGATTTGCTCGTCAAACGCGGGTTCACAACCACTCGACTGGCACGCGGCCTACCGCTTGGCGGAGAACTCGAATACATGGACAAAGGTACTTTGATTGAGGCGTTTCATCGTCGCATTCCTGCCTGATCGGTAAACATTTTTAAATTTGTCGGTAAATTGACCGGTATCCCAAAAGCGCATATTCTGCGAATCTCTCCCGGTGATAGTCGCTGCCGATATGGAATCAACTGCACCCAAGTATGATGGCTACGTACAACGTTAATCAGGTGGGTTTGATGCAGGCCTCATCCGATCCTCTATTGTCCGAAATTCAATCGGTGATTCGTGATGATCTCGAACAGGTACAGGCATACATCTTAGAAGCGCTTGATTCAAAAATTCCGCTGATTCAGGAGATTGGCAGACACATTATTGGATACGGAGGGAAAAAACTACGCCCGATCACTGTCTTTCTGAGTGCACGCGCATTCGGGTATGAAGGGCCGCACCACATTACCCTAGCAACGATATTGGAATTTATTCACGTGGCTACACTGCTTCATGATGACGTAGTCGACGAGTCAAGCTTGCGGCGAGGCCGTGCGAGCGCCAATTCGATATGGGGCAATCCCGCCAGCGTCCTGGTCGGCGATTTCTTTTACTCCAGATCCTTTGAGATGCTGGTCATCGTTAACCAATTGCCAATTTTTGATGTGATGGCGAGCGCGACACGTAGAATTTCAGAAGGTGAAGTCATGCAACTAGAACAGTTGCAAATGGCCGACACAACCGAGAAGCAGTACTTCGAGACCATAGAGCGAAAGACCGCGTCATTATTCTGGGCAGCAGCGAAAATGGGTGCGATCATCGCCAATCAGTCGGATGAGGTCCAACAGCAGATGGCTGAATATGGCAGCAACCTTGGTTTGTCGTTTCAGTTGATTGATGATTATCTGGATTATGCAGGTGATACAACAACCATCGGCAAGAAGGTCGGAGATGATTTGGCTGAAGGAAAATTGACTCTGCCATTAATCTATGCACGAGACAACGTAAGTGCCGCCCAGCGTAAGATCATTGAGACTGCAGTTCGACATCCGAACAAAGCCAATATCGAAGAAATCTGCGAAATCGTTGCCTCTTCCGGCGCACTTGAATATACTGTCGACCTTGCCCGTGAGTACAGTCGTCGTGCAACGGAGGAAATAGATTTTCTCCCTCATTCACTCTTTCAAAAATCGCTTATCAATCTGGCGGAGTTCGCTTGCAACCGCAACTACTGATCCAGAATTCAATCGGGGTGTAGCTCAGCCTGGCAGAGCACTGCCTTCGGGAGGCAGGGGCCGGTGGTTCGAATCCACTCACCCCGACCAATTCGTTAGTCTCAATCTCAATTGCCCGCGCCTACCCTTCGAGTTCGCAGTTGACTGAGGTGGTGATGGTGCCGAATTTTGCGTAGTTTGAATATCCATGTAGAATAGCGAAATTGAATCAGACCTACGGATTTCATCAGAAATTTTGGACATGCTGAATTTCGGTAACGAAGATTTCCTGCCTGCTTTGGAAATCGCAAAACTGCAACACAGAAGGTGGGAATCGCAACGACACTATGTAGCTGGAAACTCCGTTTTCTATCAGCAGCTCTGGGATGGAGTTCGAGTTCCTAATAGACTTCAGGATGTCTCGAATCTGCCGCTCTGCGACAAGGAGATGCTTCGCGAATCTCAAGTCGCCTATCCACCTTTTGGCAATTATCTAGCCGCTCAATCCAGTCAACTGATTCGCGTTCACCGTACTTCCGGAACAACTGGACAAGCCATGAATGTGGCTTTAACCCGTGCAGACGCGGAACAGACTGCCCGGATAGGCGCTAGAAGTTATCGAGCTTCAGGACTTCGGTCTGGAGACCTAGTGATCCACTGTCTGAATTACCAGATGTGGATGGGTGGAGTTACAGATCATCTGTCCCTTGAAGCAACGGGGGCAACGGTCATTCCATTCGGCATCGGAAACAGTGAGTTGCTGATTCAAACCGTTCTAGATCTGAAAGTCGATGCCATTCAATCTACACCCTCCTATCCTGCAGTTCTCGAAAAAACAATCGGTGAATATTTTCCTGAGATACAACCGCAAGACCTAGGACTGCGATTGGGACTTTTTGGAGGCGAAGCCGGCCTCGACAATACAGGATTTCGACGACGGCTTGAAGAGACCTGGGGATACGCTGTAAGAAACGCAAACTACGGGGTGTCCGACGTATTCAGTAATTTTGCGGGACAATGTGATAAAAATAATGATCTTCACTTTTTTGGGCATGACGTTCTGCATGCTGAAATTGTTGATCCGATTGATGATAGCGTTGTCGCTTGGCAAGAAGGAAATAGTGGTGAACTAGTACTCACCCACTTGGCACGACAAGCCCAACCGCTGGTTCGATTCCGTACTAATGACATAGTTGTTGTCACCGGCACCGACAAATGTGCATGCGGCCGAACAACGCCCAGGTTTCGCGTACTGGGGCGCACCAACGACATGATCGTAGTCCGGGGGGTTAATGTCTACCCATCCGCAGTGGGAGGTGTAATCAACAACTTTCCGGAATTGTCTGGGGAGTTTCGCATTCGTCTGCGAGGCAAAGAGCCATACGATAGACTGGAAATAGAGGTAGAGCTGCTTAGAGATGTTGCGCCGAGTTACCGTTTGGTCGAAGATATTGAACGTGCAATCAAATTCAACGTTAGAACTTCTGCTCGCGTAATTCTCGTTTCGCCCTACCATCTTCCGCGTACGGAAGGAAAAACACAAAGATTGATTCGGGAGGACCCGTAATGACTGATACAGTTTTGTCCGCTACACACAATAAAGTTCGCACTCTGACACTGAATCGACCACAACGTCTGAACGCGTTGAATGCCGAACTGCTATCCGACCTTCGACAGGAACTGGATGCCGCAATCACAGATCCACAAATTGGCGCAATCGTGCTTAGAGGAGCTGGCCGCGCATTTTGTGCTGGAGACGATCTCAAAGACTTTCAGAATCAGTCAAAGAGCCGGGCGGAAGCGGAAAAATTTATTGAAGCCATCCAGGATGTTACTCGCCGTATTGTTCTAGGTGAGAAGATTGTGGTTGGTGCAATTCATGGCTGGGCTGTCGGTGGAGGACTGGAGTGGGCAATCAACTGTGATTTGGCGGTATTCGCAGAAAATACAAAGTGTTTCTTTCCTGAACTAAAATGGGGAATGTTTCCGACTGGAGGTGTAACCTCACTGCTGCCTTTAATGATCGGACTGGTGAAGACCAAAGAATTGATGTTGCTGGGAGAACAATTCAGCGCAGCCGAGGCCTTGGAATTGGGAATTGCGTGGAAAGTCGTAGCAAACGACAGCGTCTTCCAAATTGCACAGGATACAGCTGAACGTATTGCAGCGCTTCCAAGAAACGCAGTGAAGGATCTGAAGCGAGTTCTCCACCAAGTGGCAGTTTCAAATATTGAAATGGCAATGAATCTTGAAACCGAAGCAACTGTTCGAGGATTTTTAGACCCCGAAACAATGGACAGAGTGGCAAAATTCTAGAGTACCTGAATTTCCGGCCACATCATAAGTACAAAGCCTGTGCTGATTGCTGTGGCAGTTGTTCAACACAGTAATGTACGAAGTCACTATAATCAGCACCGCTGACCAAATACTCAAGAGTTTGCGGTTTAGATGCACTGTAAAACTTCTCAGATTCAGTCAGAATTAATTGGGAGAGGTGACCGAGCGGCTGAAGGTGCACGCCTGGAAAGCGTGTGTGCGTGAATAGCGTACCGAGGGTTCGAATCCCTCCCTCTCCGCCATTGACAAAAAAGCACCTTTCCTTTTTTAAGCCACATAATATTGTTCCCAAATGGACCTGACGGCTTTGTTCTTCAGCGCTTTCTTGGCGGCCACACTCCTACCGGGCGGCTCGGAAGCATTGCTCGTTTATCTCGACCACGTTTCGCAACATGGATTCTGGACTTTGCTTGCTACCGCGACTGTCGGTAATACTCTCGGCGGGATGGTGAGTTACGCCATGGGGCGAATCATACCCGCCCATCGACTCAGTAAACCCAATTTGCAACGAGCTCTGATAAAAATACGTCAGTATGGCGCTCCGGTCCTAGTGCTGGCATGGGTTCCATTTGTAGGAGATGCGCTGTGCGTCGCAGCGGGCTGGGGTCGCTTGAACTGGATTTCAGCAGCGGTTTTTATCGGTATTGGAAAAACAGCACGCTATGCATTGGTGATGGCGGTTTTGTAATTCGAGTGAACGCCTTCGTTGCAAGGCTATAATCAATAATCATCACTTATATAGAACTTGATTCTTAAAAAACTCGATAAGCTCGATTCTTGTATTTTTTTGTATATTACGGTTCTACTTATTGATGCACAATCGAAAACCTATGGCACATGAAGTAAAAATTTCACACTTGATCAAGCGGAAGCAACCACTATTGTTTCAAATTTCAAGCCTTGTTCTAGTAGGTCTGTGCAGTCTTTGGTTCGTCTGGACGCCTGTTGCCTCTAATCAAACCGTATTTGCTGATCCGACCAATGCCGCACTAACGACTCAAGGCAAGAAACTGTATGCAGATCACTGCGCAGAATGTCACGGAGTCAAGCTTGAAGGTCAGCCAAATTGGACCAAACGAGACTCCGAAGGAAAACTGCCCGCACCGCCGCATGACGCTTCTGGGCATACTTGGCATCATTCCGATGAACTACTCTTCACTTTAACCAAACTAGGAGTGGGAGCAATTGCCGGTCCAAACTATCCGACAAATATGCCGACCTATAGCGATGTTATGAGCGATCAGGAAATCATAGCTATTATTGCATTCATCAAAAGTACTTGGC
>JAKZRU010000047.1:0-11631 GCA_047517965.1 Gammaproteobacteria bacterium
TATGGCCGAAAGACGAGCCTGCCGAAAAAGACATTATTGGCAGAACGCCACTCAAACGTCTGGGAAACATTGACGATGTTGCCAAAGCCATCGAATATCTTGTGTTTGACGCTACGTTTACTACCGGCCAAATACTAACGATTGATGGCGGACGTACCATAAACAAACCTTGAACTAGAGCAGTTGCTTCCGATACTCAGCTAAAATTTTTCACCTCGTTCAATGACGATTCCAACACTCTGGCTATTTTCGACCGCACGCGGTTTACTGACTTTTACTCTGCACCACGAAATTGGAAATTCGGTAAGAATAATGTTGGCGACATTTTCCGCAACTGTCTCAATGAGTTTGTGACTTGAACCAGATACAAATTCGGATACTCTGATTGTGACATCCTTATAACTCACCGCGTCTGCCAAATTGTCGGTTGCAGCGGGATTGCGGTTATCAGTTCCCAGTTCCAGATCGATTATCAAATTTTGCTTGATGCGCTGTTCCCACTCCCAGACGCCAATCGTTGCGGGAATCTTCAGTTTTTCAATGAATACAATATCCATTTATTTTCCTTTGTCCAATTTGATCTAACAATACTAAATTCAATCAGTTTAGTTGAGTAGCCATGTTGTATGTTCTATAAAATTGCAGATAGTGTCGAAAAAATAGAGTCCAAATTCATTGTATTCCGAGTTCGGATGAAACTTTTCCCTACTGAATTCGAATTCTGATTACCGCTGATTCAATATCCGCTTATATTTCATCATGCAAATCCTGTTATCTGCAATAATTGCGTACCTGATCGGTTCAGTTTCCAGTGCGATTTTAGTTTCTAAGCTCCTTCGCCTGCAGGACCCACGAGATGCAGGCTCAGGAAATCCTGGAGCAACCAACGTTCTTCGTCTCAGCGGGAAAATTCCGGCTGTGCTTACCCTGCTTGGAGATATTGCAAAAGGTACCCTGCCAGTTGTTGCTGCAAGCGCCATTACTCAAGACCCAGTATCCGTTGCCATAGCCGCACTGGCGGCGTTTCTCGGACACTTGTATCCAGTCTATTTCCGATTTGCTGGTGGTAAGGGAGTTGCAACTGCTATCGGCGCGTATCTCGGCTTGAGTCTGCCAGTCTGCCTTGGCGTAGTTGGTGTATGGCTTACAATTGCACTGATAAGCCGCTATTCGTCACTGTCATCGATACTCGCCATGCTGTCCGCTCCATTTTTTATTTGGTACTTTGGATATGACGAGTGGGTTATCGGCACTGCAGTTGTGATTTTCGTATTTATTGTTTCCCGTCACATTGCCAACATCAAACGACTGCTCGCTGGAGAAGAAAGCCGGATCAATCTTTCAAAATCCTGAAAGTATCTAATTTTTATGGATTGGTCGGAGACTCTCAAGTGACCAGCGAGGATGAACCTCGTAACTCAAATCCTGGTGTTCACCAGACATCAATCTGAGACAACCAGCATAGGCGATCATCGCT
Source organism: Gammaproteobacteria bacterium (assembly GCA_047517965.1). GTDB lineage: Bacteria > Pseudomonadota > Gammaproteobacteria > Arenicellales > JAJDZL01 > JAJDZL01. The sequence continues at coordinate 1,478 of JAKZRU010000047.1, forward strand.
CCGTTATCCGTACACATTTCAAGTGAGGGATAGTAGACACGAACATTGCTACTATCTCCCAATTTGCTGACTCGTTCACGAAGTAATTCATTTGCTCCAACGCCACCTGCAACGATCAGACCCTTGTAGTTAGTCATCTGAAGAGCACGTTTGCATTTATTCACCAATGCATCAATGGCTGCATCTTGAAATGCATAAGCGAGGTCATAACGCGTCTGCTCATTCAAATCATGCTTGGCAGCTTCCAGTACTGCATGAGTTTTTAAGCCAGAAAAACTGAACTCTAGCGACGCATGGTCTGCCATTGGTCGCGGAAAACGAAAACGATCCGGAGTACCGAACTTTGCTGCCCTTTGTATATTCGGGCCGCCTGGATATGGGAGTCCGAGCACTTTCGCGAATTTGTCGAAAGCCTCCCCGACTGCATCATCCCGAGTCTGTCCTAGCAACCGATAACATCCTGGGGAACGCACATCGACAAGCATCGTGTGTCCACCGGATACCAGTAAAGAAAGAAATGGATATTCAGGTGCTTCGTTCTCTAGCATTGGTGACAGCAGATGGCCTTCCATGTGGTGTACGCCAATCGACGGAACCTCTAATCCCATGGACAAACTTCTGCCTATAGTAGCGCCCACAAGCAAAGCACCAACCAGTCCCGGACCTGCAGTGTAAGCGATTGCGTCTAAGGATTGACTTGCCAGACCGGTCTCATTTAGAACCACCTTTACCAATGGCAGTACTTTGCGGATGTGATCGCGCGCCGCCAGTTCAGGAACAACACCTCCGTAAATTTTGTGAATATCAATCTGGGAAGAAAACCGATTGATCAACAATCCTTTTTCTGAATCATAGATTGCGACTCCCGTGTCATCACAGGACGTTTCTATTCCTAAAACCTTCATAACGATAAATCGGTCGATGCAGCGTTCTTGAAATTACAAAAGATGCCGAACAGGTCACGCTCTCCAGAGGCGTCCGTCAACACTGACGACAAAGCCTGATTTGTCAATTATTGGCTGCCGGGTAAATTCGATTTTTGCTCGTGTACTGCCAGTGCTTTTTCAACCCGTTCGAGCGTCTTTCTCGACTGGACAAGTTCATACAGAATTTCTCCGTGCAGATTTGCGCCTTGCACGATTTCGCTTTCCTGTTGTGCTTTATGCAGATTGTTGATTACAACTGCAATGAACATGTTGATCACAACGAAAGCCGCCACAACCACAAAGCTGACAAAGAAAATCCATGCATACGGATAGAGTTCCATTGCGGTATACATCACGTCGGTCCAATCTTCCAGCGTCAACACCCTGAACAATGTAAGTAACGAGCTGCCCAAGGAATTCCAGTGAAACGGATCGTGCTCATGGAACAGATGGTATCCCGCAATCGCATATATGTAGAACACAATGGATAGAAGCAGTATGACATTACCTAGACCAGGCAGCGATTTAATCAGGGTTGAAATAATCAATCGGAGTTCCGGAACAGCCGTAATCAAACGGAGTATCCGTAGCAGCCTTATCGTTCTGGCGATTAGTGCATATTGCCCTGTTGACGGAATTAGTGAAAATACAACGACTGAAAAATCAAACAGATTCCACCCGTTGCCAAAGTATCGGCTGAATATCGGTGTGGAGGCGATTATTTTCAACAATGCTTCAACAACAAAGACTATCAGCACAAAGTTGTTGAAGGCCAGCAGCATGGGTTCGTAGGGAACCGCGATAACTGGATAAGTTTCAAGACCTAGAACGATGGCATTGACTACTATCAGACCAATAATGATTTTCTCAAACCAATGCCACTCAACGATTTTTCGGCAAACTTGAACCAATTCGACTACTCCGGTAATTCAGCGATCGCCACAGCGCGCAATATCGCCCGAGCCTTGTGCATAGTTTCGTGCCACTCTGTACTGGGAACGGAATCAGCAACCAACCCAGCACCAGCCTGAACATAAACGCGATCGCCCATCAGAACGGCAGTACGAATTGCGATCGCAGTGTCCAAATTTCCATTCCATCCGATATAGCCAACGGCACCTGAATAAATTCCACGCTTGTGTGGTTCCAGTTCATCGATAATTTCCATCGCCCTTACTTTTGGCGCCCCGCTTACCGTTCCTGCTGGGAGAGTCGCACGCAAGACATCAATGGCGTCTAGTTTCTCGTTCAACTCGCCGGTAACATTGGAAACAATATGCATTACATGCGAATATCGTTCGATTTCCATAATTTCATTCACCCGAACCGTACCAAGTTTTGATACTCGTCCAACATCGTTTCTGCCAAGGTCTACAAGCATAATGTGTTCAGCTCTTTCTTTTTCATCAACCAGTAGATTCTCTGCGAGCTTTCTGTCTTCCTCATCATTCGCACCTCTCGGGCGAGTACCTGCCAACGGGCGAACCGTAACAACTCCATCCTCAGAGCGAACCAGAATCTCCGGTGAAGCACCTACGATGTGGTATGAATCGAAGTTCAAATAGTACATATACGGAGAAGGATTAAGCGTTCGCAAGGCCCGATACAAGTCAATCGGGTCTCCCTTGTATTTAGCCGACAGTCGCTGGGATATCACAACCTGAAAAACATCACCTGCAAGTATGTATTCTCTGGATTTCTCAACTGCTTTTTCAAATCCTTCCTGGCCGAAGGTTGATTCAAATTCAGCCTCGTTGGCTTGCTGATGAAGCGACAACGCCGGTCTTGACTCATCCGGAGCACGCAATTTCTCGGACAACTCATTCAGACGATTGATACCTGTATCCCAATCTTCTCCTGCCTCGACTTCAACATATACGACGACAAAAAGGCGACCGGACAGGTTATCGAAAACGACAACTTCATCCGAAACCATCAAGCAGATGTCTGGTACGTCAAGATCACTGGGTTTTCTTCCGGCTGCTAACGTTGGCTCGATATACCGCACCGTATCGTAACCAAAAAAACCAACAAGCCCACCCGTAAATTTAGGTAATCCGGCAATATCTGGAATCTTGAAACGAGCATGAAAATCCTTAATATCTGTCAACGGATCCTCACTTTCCCACTGTTCTGCAATGGAACTAGACTTCCAAATCGTGACTCGGTTTTCATGCACTTCAAGTCGAGTTGAATTTGGCAATCCGATAGTGGAGAATCTACCCCATTTTTCACCACCCTGAACCGACTCAAACAGATAGGAATAGGGTTGTCTAGCAAGCTTGTGGTAAGTGCTGAGCGGTGTGTCAAAGTCCGCAAGCACCTCTCTAACAAACGGAATGTGCGTGTAACCCTGCTCTTTGAGTTCCTTGAATTCTTCTCTAGTCAGCATTGCTCTTCCCGTTCTCAGTCATACTGGAAATCTCATCGACAAATTGAAACTTATAATGAAAATCATCCTGGCCTTGCAGAATAGCGAAGAGTACAACCGGTACTTCGACTGGCTGCTGGTCGAATTCCGCGGATGTAGAATATTATCTTGTACGAGTGATTTGGCGGCGCATGACTTCAATCGTAGTTGCGTAACTCTGCGACCCAAAAATTGCAGACCCGGCGACAAAAGTATCTGCTCCCGCTTCGGCAACTGTACCGATATTGTCTACTGTGATACCGCCATCAACTTCAATGCGAATTTCCCGAGACTGCCGCAATATTCGAGCTTTCGCTTCTTTTATCTTTTCCAGAACATAAGGGATGAACTTTTGACCTCCAAAGCCAGGGTTCACTGACATCAACAGCACCATGTCAATGCTGTCCAGAACGTGATCCAAACAGGTTAGAGAGGTCGCAGGATTTATCGCCAGACCCGCGAGACAGTCATTGTCCCGAATCAGACTGATAGTCCTGTCGACATGGCTAGATGCTTCCGGATGAAAAGTAATGGATGATGCACCGGCTTGAATGAAATCTCCGATGATGCGATCAACTGGCCGTACCATTAGGTGGACGTCCAACGGAGCTGTAACACCGTGATTGCGAAGTGCATTGCAGACCAATGGACCTACTGTCAGATTGGGGACGTAGTGATTGTCCATGACATCAACATGCACCCAGTCAGCACCAGCTTCCAATACCGAATCGACTTCCTCCCCCAAACGGGCAAAATCAGCCGAAAGAATTGAGGGAGCTATTACAGCTTCCATGAATACCGCAATTTGTTTTAACCGATGACCATGTATCGGGATTCGCCTTGACGCCTGACTTTCAGCATCAGCATACTTCCTTGTTCTTTCACGACTGCTTTAAATTCGTCTACATTGTTGACTGGAAATCTGTTGACTTCTAGAATGACGTCCTCTTCACGTATTCCGGAATGCCAAGCTGAACTCCCTTCACGTACAGAGGAAACCACAATTCCTTCACTCCTGATTGTTGTCGAACTGTCAGCATTCTGGAACTCTGCACCATCAAGACGATCGTTCAAGTCCGCACCGCTTACAGTTTGCATTCCAGAATCTCCAATGATGCCGGAACCTTCAAGAATGGTGCCATCTCTGATGTATTTGACGCTCACGGTTTGACCAACCCTAATCAATGCGATCTTGGTACGCAACTGAGAACCGTCAATTATTCGTTCACCGTTGACATGAGTGAGAACATCTCCATCCTGAAGCCCCGCTTGTTCAGCTGCAGAATTTTTTATGATCTTGACAACCAGAACACCTTCGATCTTATTAAGACTGAAAGCTTCAGCCAATTCTTCATTCAACTCCTGATAGTGAATTCCCAACACTCCTCTTTTGACTCGACCGAACTCGGTGATTTGATGAACGATACTAGCAGCCGTATTAATGGGAATAGCAAATCCGATTCCAATATTACCGCCAGTCGGCGCGAGAATTGCGGTATTGATGCCAATCACCTCACCTCTCAAGTTAACCAATGCACCGCCAGAACTGCCGGGATTTATAGCAGCATCTGTCTGAATGAACTCCTGATACTGATCCAGTGCTAGTCCACTTCGCCCCAACGCACTAATGATGCCGGAAGTAACCGTAGCTTCCAATCCGTAATTATTGCCCATCGCTAAAACGAAATCCCCGACGCGAAGCTCATCGGAATTGCCAATTTCAACTTCTTGCAGATTTTGCGCGGGAATTTTCAGCAGCGCCAAATCCATTGCGGGGTCCGTTCCGACAACCTCCGCACTGGTAACTCGGCCATCCGATAATGTCACTTGAATCTGTGATGCACTAATCAACAAATGATGATTAGTCAGCACATAGCCTTTTTCAGCGTCAATGATCACGCCAGATCCAAGATTCAGATTTTGTGGATTTACTCGTGGCGGATTGTCATCGAATTGGAAAAATCGTTGAAAAAAATCGTCTCCTTCAAAAAAATTCTCGACGGAATTTACACGAGCACCCCTAGTGGAAATATTTACGATTCCACGCTCGACTTTTTCGACTACATTCGCCAGCGTCGGGAGCTTGTTTCCATCCACCATCGACGGCAGAGCAGTTGCAACTGCATGGGAATTCCCCAATACACCAACTAGCATTGACAGCGTGAGCAAAACTGTAAACTTTCTTGTCATTTTTCCAATGAAATATAAAGTTGACATGTGTGTTCTCGACCTAGACAAATTCTACAAAATGCAGGTGCAAGCACTAAAATCGTACGATGATTAAGTTATACCCAACAGACAACGCATCCGTCAACAAATTCCGCTGTTTGAAAGCAACTATCATAGTCTGACTGTTTTCTGCCAACAGCTGTGTGATCAATGCCCAAATGTCGAATGATTTAACTTGTAGAATCACGATCCAGTCCGAATTCAGAATTGTCGCCGAATGCGTGCATTTCAATATTCACATTCGGCAATTGAACCACACCCGAATGATCAACCGCGCTTCAAATCGCCGGACATCAGCGACCCGAAACCGGAAACTCTGAATTCTCCTCGCATTATCTCCATCGCATTCCACATGGTAACCCCATTTGCCGTTAACACCGCCAGCCCGGCTACAGCTTCAAATTCACTGACCGAAAACAAAGTGGGCATGGCAGTGTCAGGCATCAGTAACGCTTGCGCATCCTTGTGTACTGCATGGGGTATGTTCTCAATGATGAAATCCGGCTCAAACAGCGCCGCATCCCAACCACTCGCCGCTCCCAGCCACTTCATCCGAAGCACCTCAATGCCGAATTCTCCCAGAAACGACACGAACGCTCTCGATGCTGGTTCCGGATAGGTCGAAAGTACACTTACTTTCGTGATGCCAAAACGATTCAGCGCTTCAATAAACGCCATCGAAGTGCTCCCAGCCGGAACTCCCACAGTTTCACTGAGAATTTCGACCTGGCGCTGCGCATGGCCACGCCCGAGAACAAAACTTCCACTTGTACAGGGCCAGTAGACACAATCAACGTTCAGTTGTACAAGACGCTCCGCTGCTTCCACTAGCCAGTCAAGGCGAGCCGTCTGCTCAAGTGCGTCAATATCATGATCATTTTTTCCGTCTCCGCCAACCCTCGTACAAGTCATGTAAATTCTGGCGTGGTCGCCAGCCTCCTCAAGAAACCTGTAAAAGTCGTGCTCAGAGCCGCCGCCCGGCCACACGAATCCGAGGCGGGATTGTTTTTCATTCATTGACTACACTCCTCATGGCCTTTTCAGCTTGTTCCAATGTCTCCTCGATGTCATTTTCACTGTGCGCAGTAGAGAGAAACCATGTTCCGCGCGCAGTGACACGGGTTCCCGCTGATTGTAGTTTAGCGTAAAACCGATTCTTTTTGGATATATCAAGTCTTGCGAATTGCCTATAGTTGCTGATATTGTCGGAAGTGTCAAACAGAGGATGAAAAACAGTACCCAAACCCGGAACTCGCATTTGCTGGTCGTATCTGCAAGATATCTTCCGAAGGCCTTCCATCAACTGGTTACCGAGACGATTCATGTGGTGATACGCCGCTCCATCATTCCGCTCAAGTTCGGCCAGCGTCGCCAGACCAGCAGCAACCACTACGACATTCGCATTGTAAGTGCCGCCGTGCATAACCGGCCCGGTATGCAAAAGATCCATTATTTCGCGCTTGCCCGCCAAAGCTGCCAGCGGGAATCCCCCTGCCAAGGCTTTTGCAAATATCGCAAGGTCCGGTGTGACTCCAAGCAGACCTTGCGCACCTGCCAGCGCGACTCTGAATCCGGTTATCACTTCATCGAAAATCAATACAGTCCCACTTTCGTAAGTCGCTTCACGGACTCCTTCCAGATATCCCGGCAGCGGCATTATCGCACCGGTGTTACAGTTAATCGGTTCCATGACGACGCCAGCAATTTCATTGCGTCTCGCCCTCAGCACCTGAACCAGAAGATCCAAGTCGTTCCAAGGCAACGTAATTACATCTTCCAGCGCACGAATTGACTGGCCGGGTGACTGCGCGACGCTCGCTGGACTACGTTCGTCTCCTGCTTGGTCCAACGGCGGCTGCACACTGATGAATACGTTGTCGGTCCAGCCGTGATAGTGTCCCTCGAATTTGATGATCTTTGAGCGTCCGGTAAAAGCACGTGCAAGTCTTATAGCCGCCTGAATCGCCTCAGTACCGCTTGACGCAAATCGTGTCAGTTCCGCACAGGGAACGATCTCCACCAGTTTTTTTGCCAACTGTGCTTCCAGTTCGGTCTGGCCGGCAAACAGCTGTCCGTCCGAAATCGTGTCGATGACAGCATCCAAAACGGGTTTCGGAGCATGTCCCAGAATGATCGGTCCGTTGGCAAGCGCATAGTCGATATAGACGTTTCCATCGACATCAATGAGTCGCGACCCTTCGCCTTTCGCATAATAAAGCGGAACCGGGCTTTCTCCGTAACCCGTATACCGAAAATTGCTGCTGACTCCACCTGACAGGTATCGGCTTCCGTACTCAAACAACTGTTTTGATCTTTCGAACCGGGAATTCATGCTTCAATCCTGTGCAATTCGAGGGGCAGTTCACTCAGCGTTTCGCAACCATTGTCGGTAACAACGAAAGTCTGGCTCAATCCAACTCCCAACACTCCATTGATGCGAAGTGTCATGGGGATGTGAAACACCATGCCCGCAGCCAAAGGACGATGATTGTTGACGACGATCGCAAACCCGGATTCCTCTCCCCAAGTCGGCGGAAACCCGATTCCAACTGGATAGCCGTATACTTCGTGAAACAGTATTCGGTCTCGAATCGGAGCGATTTTCGCTTCGGCAACTCGCGCAATGTCAGATGCCATTTCGCCAGGACGAACCACTTCGAGCATCGCCTCGACAGTTTCTGCCGCCAGTGTGGCAAACTGCTCTGCTTCTTGGGAGACAGTTCCCAATGCAGCTGTGCGCATCAATGGCGCATGATACCAATGGAGGCTTGGAGAGCATTCAATGAAAATTGTCTCTCCGTTAGATATGATGTGACCGTTGTTGCTGTTGTGTGGCATCCCAGCGCGATATCCAGCCGACACGATGGGGTACACGGAAAAACCCAGGCTGTCCCCACGAATCAGTTCAGCAGCAACCTGAGCGGCAATTTCAGAATCCGAAATTCCATCTCGAATGCAGGAATATCCTGCGGTGACAGCCCGATCGGTGATGCCCGCTGCAAGGCGCATCACTTCGATTTCCTTGGCGGATTTGATGTTGCGAACATTGTCGACAATCCCCGAACCATTCACTGTCCGCGCTCCATGCAAGGCATCTCGCAATGAGTCATGCATTTTGGGAACCAGATAGCGCGACTGTGCTTCCAGAGCGATCATACCCTGATCCAATCCGCGTCTTCCCAACGCGTTGCATGTCTCTTCAATCGGGTCGGCATGCGTCGGATACAACTCCAGTTCCGTTTGCACCGCAGACGCTTCGAATCGTCCTCTTTCGAACTGCCAAAGCACCATAAACGGCGGCTTTTCTACAGGAAGCACAAAGCACTGATAGTCCCAAATGTTCAATGTATGGTGGCCGCTCAGATACAGTATGTTCGGAGCAGAGTGCAAAATCAGTATATCTATGCCCTGCAAAACCATCTGACGCCGTACGTTCTCACGACGTGATTCAAATTCCTGCAGATCGAAAACATCCTCGCGCGGTATGTTCATCTTATTTCCTCAAAGTGAATATTGTGTGTTGGTATCCAATGGGTAAAGCGGTCGAGGACGCAAGCGATAGTTCAGCCGCCCAGGTTCGATCGCACAGGCTCCCGGGGTGTCCACCACAATGACTTTCCGGGCGATGTCGCCGAACGCTGCTTTCCATGCAATTGCCGATTTGACGACAATTATTTCCAACGACGCAGGTTCGATGCCAACGCAGCGCAAATGCTCGGCATCGAATGGCATGGTGCGCAACGATGTCAGGACAATCTGAATGCCTTCTGATTCGATAACCGCTGTCTCACCCATCGAGGTTTTAAACCCGGTCATATAAGAACCCTTATGAATGAACGTTCCGTCCGAGATTGACTTGACCGAGGCTGTGAATTCCAGCGTCGCTGCATGACGATCATCCATCTTACCTCCGACCCGAACTCTAAATTCGTTGCCTACGCCCGCTGTTTTCGCTGTTTGGACCGCCTCTGGATCGGCCATAACAATTACGGAACCTGCGGCTTTCTGCGCCAGCAGTTCCTTCAGAACGGCAGTGCCGTCTCCAGAGCTACCGCCACCGACATTGTCGGCTGCCTCTACGACCACAACCGGTCGCTCGGTACACTCTACTGCTTGCTCGACGCCTTGACTTGCCGACATAGCATTGGCTGCAAACAACTCTCTTGACGCCCACAGTTTAAGCGCGACGGAGTCAGCTGCTAGATGCGCTGCCGAATCATGGTCCCCGTAAACAAGTACCGATGCTCCAAGATGAGGAACGTCGCAGTATGGAAATCCCATCGCGACCGAACCACAAATAATACCTGGCTCCTTCTCCATTTGATGAAGCTTCTGCATCACATCGCGCATAGGCTGCACATCGGTCTGCTGCTTCAGCGGTACCGTAAGTAATGGGATTCGCCTGAACGCCGGTCTGGGAATAAAACCACTTTCGAGGATGTTCACTGCGACTGTCGCTGCTTCGGCACCGCGCTGTTCCATGTCCACATGCGGATATGTATCATAGCCGATCAACACCGATGCGTAATCTACCATTTGCTCACTCAGATTTGCGTGGTAGTCGAATGTGGCAACAATTGGAACATCGG
>JAKZRU010000048.1:0-35052 GCA_047517965.1 Gammaproteobacteria bacterium
CCTTGGTTTTCTCGAATCTTTCCTCCCAGTTTTCATTGCCTGGTATTTGATTGTAGTGATTCCAGAACGGTTGATAGACATACTTGTTGCGCATTAGGTTTCGAACCGGATCCGAAAACTGATGCCATAGTTCATCATAAATTCTGTGATTTTTATCCAGTTTGGCAATTTTCTCAAAAAATATCTTGTAGGCTCCCCTTTCCCCTTCAATTGAATCTGAATACTCAACTTTTTCTCGCGCATAAAGAGCATTGAACGCCAGCCAGTAGAAGATAAATGCGGCGTCATCATCGTCTTGCTGGCCTTCTGCGCGGGTAAGCCAACTTAACGAACGGTGAACGCGGAGGGCGACATCTTTAGGGAATGTTTCCAAGATTTCACTTTTTCGTTTAAGCAAATCTTCGGTATTCAGGTTGCTCATCCCAACGCTCAATTTCACTCCTTTCAAACAGACGTCACCAATTGAAATTTACCACAATCGGCCGCCGAAATTGAATTATTCGCTGAGAAACTTCTTAATCGAAATTCATGTACAACCTCAGCATCGATTATTTAGAAAAGTATTTGTATTCAAATAACAGGAACTTTACAAAGTTCGTAATTCGGTGCCATTTCGCATAAAAATTGACATCAAATTGAATACTCAAGGAATTAGTACGGTAGCACCTACGGTCTTGCCGCTTTCAATTGCCTGATGTGCCTTGGCCGCGTCCTTCAATGCATATTCGTAATTGATGTGGGCTTGAATTACACCCTTACCGATTGCTTCAAACACACCTTCCGCTGTACTGACCAGGTCCGCCCGTTTCTCAACATAGTGCATGATCGCAGGACGCGTAATGAATAAAGAGCCACGACTTCCCAAGTCTTTGATGATGTCAACTGGTTCCGGCGGCCCCGACACATGCCCATAAGCTGCACAAACACCCATGGGGCGTAGACTATCCAGCGATTTCTGCAGGGTATCCCTGCCAATGGACTCATATACGACGGCAACCCCTTCACCGTCGGTTACTTCGCGAACTTTCGCAACAAAATCTTCATTTGTTCTTACAACCGGGTAGTCGCATCCTGCAGCACGGGCTACTTCCGCTTTCTCTGGAGTGCTAACAGTACCAATAATAGTTGCGCCCAGTGCTTTCCCCCACTGGCATAGAAGGAGCCCCATGGCACCTGCAGCTGCATGCACCAAAATCGTTTCACCGGGCTGTACGCAGTATGTCCTATGCAGAAGATAGTGTGCTGTCATCCCTTTCAGCAGCAAGGCGGCCACTTGCCGGTCTTCCAGTGTATCCGGTAAATGCACCAGTTGATCGGCAGGATAGTTTCGAATTTCCGAATAACTCCCAAGTGGAGGAATTGCGTAAGCGACGCGGTCGCCGGTTTGAAATCCGCTTACCTCGCTTCCTACATCTTCGACTATTCCGACAGCTTCAAAACCGATCACTACAGGGCAAGGGGGAACTGGCCACGGATGCGGAACGCCTCCTCGGTGATAAGTATCCGCAAAATTGACTCCAACCACCGTGTGCCGCAAACGAACTTCATTGGGCTGGGGGTCTGCGACTGACCAATCCTGCCAGCACATGTTTTCCGCGGCGCCAAGTTCGTGAACTACCAGTGCTTTTGACATTTAGTCAGATTCTGTGAAAAAAATTTCGGATTCCAGCGATAAACTAAATTACAGCTTACCATCTACTTTTAGTCGTTCGTGCATGATCGGACTGGTTGTAGTGAACTGAACTCTCTGCTTAAGTTCAGGATACAGATAGTGCTGCACTCCAAAAGCGGCCATTGCTGCTTCGTGGAATCCACAAAGAATGAGCTTCTTTTTCCCAGGATAGGAAACTATATCTCCGATCGCGAATATTCCCGGCTCGCTGGTTTGGCAGTCGGAAGTTTCTACGGTTATCGTCTTGCGATCAAGATGCAAACCCCACTGCGCAATAGGACCGAGATTTGGAGATAAACCATAGAAAGCAAACAACTCGTCAAACTCTAAATCGATGGTCTCCGGGGCATCGCCGAATGTGATCACCCGAATACCCGTGAGTGCGTCATTGTCTTCGATAATCTTTTCTATTCGCCCGATGTGATATACCATGGAACCATCCTTTCGGGCCGCCAGTTTCTTCATTTTCTCAACAGATGCAGGTTGAGCGCGAAACTCTTCTCGGCGATGCACCAAGACGACACTTTGCGCAATTTCGTGCAGTTCGAGTACCCAATCCAGCGCCGAGTCACCGCCGCCAAGGATAGCGACTCTCTTGCCCCGATATTTCTCTTTATTCTCAACGTGATAATTCAGATTTTTGCCTTGGTGACTGGCAGCGCCGGGCGTTCGCAGCGGCCGGGCGTCAAAAGCCCCCAAACCACCCGCAATCACGATTGAACCAGCATCAAACTGGGTTCCGGATGATGTCATCACATCAAATCTTCCGTCGTCGCGTTTACTGACCTCCGTAACCTGCTGCCCAAGTACATACTCTGGATCGAATGGCGAAGCCTGTTGTTCCAGCAAATCAACCAACTCTTGTCCACCAACTACGGGGCAAGCCGGAATGTCATAAATCGGTTTGTCTGCGTACAAGATTGAACACTGTCCACCAGTTACGGGGAGAGAGTCAATAATATGACATTTGATTCCGAGTAATCCCAGCTCAAATATCTGAAACAAGCCACATGGGCCTGCTCCAACAATGATTGCTTCAGTGTTTAATTTCATTCTGGTGTAGATGCCTTCCTTGAAATATTCCTTTGCCAGTGTATGCAACTACTGGCTCAGCGTTACATGCGTGAGTTTGAGTCAAACTGTTGTTGATGTTCACCAAACGGTGATTCACAGCAAATTATAGACACTAGAGCAAGTGCCTAATGTATCTGCGAGTGTTTCGACGAATTTTTGGCAATTCATCAGTCAATTACCAACCAGTGGTAAAATTAGTGAGTACGGTCACAATGTGTTCGAACCTTAGCGGAAATACTATTCAACATATAAGTTATCGGTGTCACGAAGTAATCTTTTTGTCAAGGACATCCTCCAAAACAATTCGAATTCAAGACCGAGATGGTATTTTGACAATGTGTAGAAAATATCTCCCCCGATTACTCCTAATGACAAGCCGATTGTCAGGATTTCTTCTTTTCTTTGGCTTGTATCGAACCTATTCTGAATTTCGATAACTCAAGCAGTTCACGGAACAGTCTGTTTGGAAGCAATGTTCAGTAAAGTTTGAATCTTCAATCTATTACGACAATTTTCTTACTACTAGATTCTCATTGCTCTTCGGCGCCAATTGTGCATGGTAAATTGACAATCTTTTGCCCGAACCGGCAAGTCAGAGATTGACCTTGAGAACTGAACCTACGAAGTACGGTTGGTAACTGAGCGTCGCGCACCGACAGAATTTTCCAGGGCGGGCTGGAGTCGAATTAACAAGGGAAGTGACGCAGAACCAGTTGTCGTATTCATCATGTAAATATAGACACTGAGTAAATTAATTGTGAACGCATAGAAAATGTACATATGGACGCTGCTTATTTTGCAAATAAGACACGTACTAAATGTAAATATAGACGCTAAAGATATAGTAAAATAGACGCAACGTAAATGTACATACAGACGCTCATCACTAATTCACCTCACAGCAAGCATTATGGCAGTTCAAGACAGATATATTCCTAGGCTGATAACATCAGCTATTCAGGAAGCACTGTCTGATACGCCGGTCGTTTGCCTCCTTGGACCGAGGCAAAGTGGGAAAACTACACTAGTCCAGCATCAGTTTCCAGATCGACCGTATACGAGTATGGATTCGAAGAATTCATACTTTCTGGGATCAACAGATCCTGAAGGATTCATAAAGAGATACCCGAGTCAGGTGACAATTGATGAAGTTCAAAGAGTTCCGGAATTACTAACCGCAATTAAGCTATCCGTAGATCAAAATCGAAAACCTGGACGATTTCTATTAACAGGTTCAGCAAATTTGCTGTTGCTTCCGTACGTTACAGAATCTCTGGCAGGGCGTATGGAAATTATCCAACTGCACCCGTTGAGTGAAGCCGAAAAATCACAAGCACCCGGTCAATTTGTGTATGATTTGGTCAACAGAAAATTGAATTCACCATTTGAATGCGATAAAAAACCGTCAGCAGATTTGGCTGTTGTCAAGCGTCTCCTGACCGGCGGATATCCAGAGGTTCTCACGCGGAGCCTCAAGCATGCTCGACAGTGGCATAAACATTACATCAACAACATAATTGTACGGGATGTTCATAGTGTTACAACACAAAGAAACACTTACCAATTACGGCGCTTGTTGGAATTGTGTGCACTGCGAAGCGGAAGCCTGCTGAACATCAACGCGTTGGCAAACAGTCTCGGAATACATCGGAACACAGTTGAGCAGAATATTTCGTTGCTTGAACACCTTTTTTTGATTCGACGCTTTCCAGCCTGGCACTCCAACAAGGCTAAACGATTGATAAAATCGCCAAAGCTACATATCGTTGACAGTGGGCTTGCAGGTATGTTGTCTGAACTGGCTTTGGACGACTGGTATGAGAATAGAGAATACATGGGCCATATTCTGGAATCATTCGTAGTCCAACAAATAGTTGCGCAAGCAGGGTGGACAGAACCAGGCTTGCGATTCTGGCACTACCGAGACAAAGATCAAGTGGAGGTTGATATTGTCGTTACTCACGGAAGAAAAACATGGGGTATTGAAGTCAAATCGTCGACAACGCTGGGAAAACAGGATGGTTCAGGACTTGGCAGACTGGCAGACAAATGCGGAAAAGACTTTCAACAAGGGATAGTTCTTTATAACGGCAGTAGCATTGTTCCACTCGGTGATAAACGGATGTTAGCGGTCCCCTTGAGTGAGTTGTGGATGCGATAGCGGTTTGAATTCTCATTGAGACAAAGTAATCGCTTCCCGTGGTTGAAACAAGAACCCTCGAGAGTTACCAGGAACTGAATGATGATCTGATAATTCTGTCAGTAAATCTACTAATCGTCCGGTATCACTTGAAAATACCCGTTCTCCGAAACCACTTTCATAGCAGTTCCATAAAGATTGCTCAATTTTGTATCCGTAAGAAGATTTTGCTTTTCTCCAATCTCTTCAATCCGTCCCTTATTCAATAGTACTAGGAAAGTGACTTCCGGCGGAATTTCATGGATGTGGTGAGTAACAAGTACAATCTGTTTGCCAGAATGCATTAGTTTACGAATGATTCGCAAATAGAGAAACGTCGCATTCAGATCCAGCCCACTAGTCGGTTCGTCCAAAACCAGAGTAGATGGTTCGCTGACTAAAGCACGAGCGAGCAGAAACCTGCGCTGTTCTCCAGTAGACATGCGAGAATAAAGTGCATCACTCAAATGATCGATATGCAGTTCAGTCATTACCCGTTTAGCCAAATCGAGTGATGAAGAATCATAGTCCTGATGACTATACACCCCTACACTGGAGTGAAATCCGGACAGAACGACTTCGATTCCCTTCACATGACCCAGATACCGATTCTGCAGGTCCTGAGAAATGAATCCCAAATTACGGCGCAGTTCCCAAACATTCCACTTTTCTTGACCCATTATCCGTACCCACGAATTTTCACAGCGCACAGGATACAGTTCTCGCATGAGCACCTTCAACAGTGTTGTTTTTCCGGCTCCATTGGGACCCAATATGGCTATATTGCGATCTATGGGCAATTGCAATGAAAAACGATCGAGAACTTTCGCTCGACCCCGGTATACCGTGGTGTTGTGCATGTCAATCAGATTTTTCATGTCTGCCCGGTTGATTTAACTCCGCTAAACACATATATGTTGTACTGTTTTCATATTACTCTGTAACCTTGATATAGGATTTACATTCACACAGTCACTGTGAAATGTAAATACTGTCTGGCAGATACTCAACAACAGATTCAGTTAACATTAGTTAGACTACAGACTCCGAATTTAATATGGCCCTTTTCATAACAGATGAGTGCATCAACTGCGACGTTTGCGAACCAGAGTGTCCAAATGAAGCGATTTACATGGGACCCGAAATCTATGAAATTACACCTTCGCTCTGTACTGAATGCGTCGGACACTTCGACACTCAGCAATGCGTAGAAGTCTGCCCTGTTGAATGCATCATCGTCGACCCGGACAACACCGAAACCCAATCTCAACTGCTAGACAAGTACAGGCAAATTATCTCTGAATCTGCAGCTACCGTGGCTTGAACTTCAATCAAGTCTGGCATTTCCCACAGTAGTAGGTAGATCGCTGTCCAATTACTCTCCTACTGATGGAAGTTGCGCACAGTTTACATGGCATTCCTTCGCGTTCATAAACTAGTAAATCCTGACTGAAATATCCGGGTTCACCAGTTCCATTCACAAAATCTCTCAACGTTGTTCCACCGGCAGCGATCGCGTCGCTCATTGTATTTTGAATGCACTTAGCCAGCAGGCGGTATCGGTCAACGGAAATTCGGTTGACGCGTCTGATTGGGTTGATTCCGGCACGAAACAGCGCTTCCGACGCATAGATATTTCCAACACCAACAACGACCCGACTATCCATAATCATGCTCTTTACCGCAAGCCTGCGATTCCGTGAAATTGCATACAGATATTCACCATCAAACTCCTCGCTTAAAGGTTCTAGTCCAAAATTGGCCAACAGATGATACTCAGCGGGGTCACCTTCAATCCATAGAACGCACCCAAATCGTCTCGGGTCTCTCAATCTAAGGAGCAAGTCGTTATTGACTTCCAACTCGACATGATCGTGTACACCCGGTGGCTCATCTCTTGATGACAATCGTATGCTGCCGGACATTCCAAGATGCAAGAGCATATGCCCGGTGCCGATTTCTATAAGAATATACTTCGCGCATCTGCGGACGCTTACAATGCGATTGCCGACAACTCGGCTTTCAAGTGTGTCAGGAACAGGCCATCGGAGCCTCGAATCACGGACAACGAGCTTTGTTACTGTATTTCCTGTAATGAGTGGTGAAATTCCGCGTACAGTGGTTTCTACTTCGGGCAGTTCAGGCATAAACTAAATTATGGCAGTTATATATCTTCCTAACCATGCAAATATTTCGACGACTGTTTTCGTTATTTTTCAAGTAATTCAATTCGCTTCTCCTGTTGGGGGGTGGTTCACAGCGTGAACTCAATTGAAAACAACTAGAAAATTCCAGCGCTGATGCGCTAAAACTCTCACTTCAGCAACCGGAAAAACGGCATGATGTGGAATTTCGCTTTAGGGATTATGCTGTCTTCGTATCTGTGAGGTTGAGTTCATCTATCATTTCTTCACGCATTTTGAACTTCTGAGCCTTGCCGGATACCGTCATAGGCAATTCATTTCTGATGCGCACATAACGGGGAATTTTGTAGTGTGCAATCTGACCTTGACAAAAATTCTTGATTTCTTCTTCAGTTAAACTGTTGCCGTCTTTCGGTACTACCCAAGCACAAACTTCTTCACCAAATTTGGGGTCAGGAATTCCGAACACCTGGACATCCTTGACTTTATCGTTTCTGTAGATAAAGTCCTCCACTTCTTTGGGATATACATTCTCACCACCACGAATCACCATATCCTTGACGCGTCCAACGACATTGCAATAACCTTCGTTATCAACAATCGCCAAGTCACCCGAGTGCATCCATCCCTCGGAATCAATTGCCTCCTTGGTACGAATTTCATCACCCCAGTATCCTTTCATAACTGAATAGCCCCGTGTACATAGTTCTCCCTTTTCTCCGAGTGGAACAATATCTCCATTGCTATCCGTGATACAGCATTCGACATGTGGGTGAACTCTTCCTACAGTTGAAACTCGCTTTTCGAGTGAATCATCTATGTTGCTCTGAAAAGAAACAGGGCTGGTTTCCGTCATTCCATAGGCAATTGTTACTCCACTCATATGCATTTCATTGACTACGCGGTTCATCGTTTCAATTGGGCACGGAGCGCCGGCCATCACTCCAGTTCGCAAGGAAGATAAGTCGAACTTGGTAAATCGTTCATGGGTCAGCATTGCATTGAACATTGTAGGTACGCCGTATAGTGCGGTGCATCCTTCAATCGCAATCGCTGATAGAGTCTCGACTGGGTCGAAACCCTCTCCAGGAAACACCATAGTAGCGCCTTTCGTAACACAGCCCAATACACCCATCACCATTCCGAAACAATGATAGAGGGGAACCGGGATACACAACTTGTCCTGATGGGTAAATTCCATAGTATCGGTCGTAAATTTTGCATTGTTTAGGATGTTACTGTGAGAAAGCGTTGCCCCTTTTGGTGCGCCTGTAGTACCACTGGTAAATTGAATATTGATGGCATCATCGGAATCAATTGTTGCGCTTATGGAATCCAGCCGACCTCTATGCGCAGGTCCAGCCATCGACATGACTGCATCAAAATCGAGCAAACCGTCTGGAACCGTTTTATCGGTTGGATCTTTCATGCAGATGACCATTTTTAGAGACGGTAAGCGGTTCACTCGAAGATTTAGTGCATCGTGTCCCGATTCATCTGCCACCAGTTCTTGAATCATCGCCAGATAATTACTGGTCTTGAATTTTCGTGCAGTTACCAGAGCTGCACAACCAGATGCATTCAAAACGTGTTCAAGCTCTGCGGTTTTGAAGGCCGGATTGATGGTAACCAGAATGACACCGATTCTTGCTGTCGCAAACTGGGTTAATACCCACTCGGGTCTATTTGGTGACCAAATTCCGATTCTGTCACCTTTGGACAGCCCAAGAGCCAGAAAACCAGCAGCGAGTGCATCAATTTTTTCTGAAAATTCCTGCCAACTCCAACGAATACCCTTGTCGAGGAAAACTACTGCATCATGGGGCAAATGTTGTCGCACAATTTCAGCTAGAAAATCCGGGATGCTCTTATCGATTAGCGGCGACTGTTTGCTGCCGATTACATGAGACATACCTTCAGTTGCAATATGCCGCTCAGTTTGTTTTTGATTGTGTTCAAAACTCAGCAGTCGACTAGTTGTAGCGCCTGTCTCAAACAGCGGCTTTGAAAGATCTTGAATTGGTTTGTCGAGTCCGCTCATCATGTGTTCTCCGCGTGAATTCACACCTCAACAAATTTACATGTCTCGCCAGTCTTTAAATTGTTCGAAAGCATAGGCAGCTCGGTAAATCGCAGATTCATCATAATGGCGAGCGACGAGCATCATTCCGATTGGCAGACCTTCCCGCAGACCACAAGGCACATTCATCGCAGGATGGCCGGTACAACTGAATGGCGCAGTATTAGGGATCATCTCGAATGCGCGCTGAATGTAAAGTTCAAGAGTTGCATCGGACGGAGGTAGAAGCGTTGCTTTCATAGGCAGAGTCGGCATAAGCAACAGGTCAAATCGATCTAGCTCGGCATCGTAGGCAGCTCTGAGCCGTCGTGATATGTTTTGTGCCTTTCCATAGTAACGACCGCGATAATGCTTCTGAAAATATTCACCAATCAGCATGCAAACTTTCAAACTTGGAGATAACTCATCGGCTCGAGATCGCCAGTTTCCATAGAAATCGATCAAGCTGGTGATAAACAATCCCCGGTAGTTGGTACCGAAGGCATTTCCATGCATCATAAAGTCGGTCAGCCCTTCAAGTGCTATGGGGGTCCAAATAGCTGCTCCGTTCTTGTGTAGTGGAATTGAAATTTCCTCGACACGCGCACCAATTTTTTTGAACGAATCAGCTGCGACCCGTACCGCATCGTTTACATCCTGTTCACTAGATGGCAATTCAAATCCTTCTTTCACTACACCAATCCGCATGTCTGCCAATCCACGTGTCATCTGTCTCGTATAGCTGTCCACACGAGGTGCATACTGGCGAGGATCAAGCATGTCCTCTTGTTGGCCAGCAATCACTTCAAGCAGAAGGGCATTGTCGGATACTGTCGCTGTCATTGGACCAATTGTGTCAATTGTGGCTTCGATGGACATAACACCCGAATAGGGTACAAGTCCATGCGTTGGTTTCATGCCATAACACCCAGACCAAGAGGAGGGGATTCGTATGGAACCTCCTTGATCTCCACCAATAGCCATTGGTACTTCGCCTGCGCCTACCAGTGCCCCACATCCAGATGAAGATCCTCCAGAAGAGTGAGTCGGCTTCCATGGATTGCGCACCGGTCCAGTTGAGTTAGTGTGACTGCCACCAGACACGCTAAGACTCTCGCAATGTGCTTTTCCGACGATTGTGCCACCAGCATCCAGAATTCGAGAAACGACAGTGGCATCAACATCAGGTACATACCCTTCGAGTATGGAAGTTCCATTCATCATGCGTACGCCAGACAGGCAAATCGTGTCCTTGAGCACGATCTCCTTGCCTTTAAGCGGCCCGGATGACACTCCTCGCACCGCGCATTTCATATGCCAGGCATTGAGGGGATTATCCACTGCATCAAGCTGTTGCCCAGAGGTCCTGGGATATTTGACTTCCGGTAATTCATCAGGCATCGAATCAACGACATCATAAGCATCCAGCGTTCCCTGCATTATGTCCAAATACTGGGTAATTTCGGCATCGTCCATGTGGAAATGCAAATCGCTCGCAATGTCACGCAATTGATGAAGAGTTGGGCGTTTAACTGTCATAAAGGTCTCCCTGTTTACCATTTCATTCGTTTTAGGGACTGATTTGGCTAGCTTGGTTTTTCTCGGTTGCACCACTGAATCCGAATTTGGTTTTGGAACCCGAAGAGACGGTTTGTCAGACTCTATCAGCTCTTTGCGTTCACCTTGAATGATGATTCCATTTTCTATACGAATGACTTGGTCTGTTAAGGCGTGAATGAAGTCCGAATTCTGCTCTACGAGCAGCAGTGAAAGTCCGGTTTCTTGACGAATTTTTGTGAGAATTTCAGCAATTTCCGCAATTATCGAAGGTTGAATTCCTTCTGTTGGCTCATCAAGTAAAAGCAAAATTGGCTCAGCTATCAGAGCGCGGGCTAGTGCCAGAATTTGCTGTTCGCCACCACTAAGCGTGCCACCCGGATTTCTGAGTAGTGATTCCAGTATCGGAAATCGCGTGACCGCACGTTCGACTGCGACATTTTCATTGCTATCTGATGTATCGGGATTGAATGCCATGCACAGATTTTCACGTACCGATAGATTGACGAAAATACCTCTGCCTTGGGGTAGATAGCCAATCCCCATACGCGCCCGTCGCCACGGTTCGAGGTCTGATATATCCGTTTCATCAAGGTGAATTGAACCGCCGAACAGTGGAATGTACCCCATCAATGCACGTAGAAAAGTTGATTTGCCCATGCCGTTATGGCCGAGTACGCCAACGCAGGATCCTTCTTCAATCTCAAGGTTAACGTCGTGCAAAATAGGCACACCATGGTAACCCGCACGCAAGTTGCGAACTGACAGAATAGCATTGGAGAAACCCTTGTTCATTTAACAACTTCGCGACCAAGGTACACGTTACGAACGTGCTCATTCTCAAAAACCTGTTCAGGTGAACCCGTTGCGAGAATTCGACCCCTATGCAGAACGGTCACCGATTCAGCAATCATTCGAACAAATCGTGTGTTATGTTCGATTACTAGTAGAGCCATGCCATGTCGCAAATCATGCAACAAGGAAGCCAATTCATTCACTTCGGTTTCAGTAAGCCCGGCTGCGGGTTCGTCAAGCAGCAAGATGGAAGGACGTATTGCTAGAGCAGAAGCAAGTTCCACCAACTGACGATGCCCATGAGCCAAATCAGCTACTGGTCGGAAATGATCGCCAATAATCCCCACTTGATCAATAAGCGCTTCAACAACCCGATTAGATTCACGCGCAGAATGGTGACGACGTGCTGCCACCCACAAATTCTCATGCACGCTCAACCCTTCCAGCAGATTTGGCACTTGCGTTTTGATGCCCACTCCGAGACGTGCAACTCGATGTGAAGGATATCGAGTTGATTCCTGACGGTTGATCCATACCCGACCGGCTGAAGGACGTACAACACCAGCAATTGCTTTAAAGAATGTGCTTTTGCCCGCACCATTTGGGCCAATCAAGCAATGCAATTCACCACGACGCAAGGAGAAATCCACGTCATCAACGGCCGCAACACCGCCATATCGAACACTCATTCCTTCAACCGACAGAATCGTTTCACCTGCCATCCAAATTCTCTTGACTGCTTGTTTTTAAGGAAGTGTAATTTCCGCGATGTCTATTGGAGCGAGTGTGCCAACGTCCCTGACGATCTGAGATGCGGGTAAATCGAGAATGAATGAATGCTCCAGCGATTCCTTTCGGAAACACCAAAACGACAATGATGAGTAATATGCCCATCAGAAAGAAATTATCTATTGCACTTTGATATCCCAAACCAATGGTCAAAGCCACTAGAACGGTGGAACCAATCATGGGGCCAAGCAACGTCCCGAGCCCGCCGACAATTGTCCAAATAATTATCTCTGCAGACTGGTTGAGGTCGAATAACGCTGGTGTAACTATGCCCGCCCAATTGGCATAGAGGACACCTGCCAATGCCGCTAGCCCGCCCCCTATTGCAAAGATCGCTGTCTTATACAAACGTACATCATATCCAGCGAATTCGACTCGCTGTTCATTTTCCCTTATGGCCACTATCACTCGACCGAAGTGCGATTGGAGCAGCCAGCGACAAAACATCCACGCAACCACTAGAATTCCGCCGGAAACAGTGTAGAAAACAGCGTCGGGGAGGTAGGGTAGATCACCCCATGGATAATCTAGTGTTGGAAATCCTGGAATACCATTGAAGCCACCAAGACGCGCGGACCCAATGTAATATTCCGGTCCCGCGGTGGAGTTCATGAAACGATTGAGAATGAGCGTAAAAACAAGCGTGACTACTGCCAGATAAACATCTCCTAGACGACCGTAAAACATCACCGCACCAAAAACTGCAATCGCAATGACTGAAAAAAACACCGCCAGCAACAATGAAATCCATGGCATTCCCAAATTGGTAACAATAATTACATAGGCATAGGCACCGATTCCGAAAAATGCACCTTGACCGAAACAAAGTATCCCGCCAAAACCCCAAATCAGCCCCAAACTGACTGCTAGCAGCGCATAGATGCAAAAGAGCGCGAGCGTATAAGTGCCAGCAAAGAAAGGTGCGAGCAATAAAATTGGGACGCCAAATGCCAAAGGCACCAACACGATATGCGAGAATCGATTTCGTTGAAAAGTCACTTTCCACCCCGTTGCCATAAGCTGGAAATTCCGGACGGTAGCAGGCGTAACAGAATAAGTGCAGTAATCAGTAGCGCGATACCACCGGAAGCAGAACTGAACAGGAATGCAGCAGTTGATGAAACCAATCCGAGAATTCCTGCGCTTGCCAGAGTGCCTAATAGCGGTGCCGTCCCACCAGTAATCACTGTAATAAACGCATCAGCAATCCAAGTCGCGCCGCTGTAGGGAGAAACACCTGTTGTCGGCGCCAGTACACCGCCGGCAAGTCCTGCCAACATGCCACCAGCGACGAATGTCAACATATAAATCCGTTTTACGGGATGCCCAAACGCCTGGGTCATATCCCGATTTTGAATCGCAGCCCGCGCAATCCGTCCATAAATGCTACCAAACAGCATCCAAGCAACGAGAACCGCAACTGCAGTCGTAGTAAGGATAATGAACAGGTTGTATGCGTTGGCTTGATACACGCCTATGGGAATAGAACCAATATCAACCGCCACTCCTTCAGTAGTGTTTCCGAATATCATGGTCAACCCACCAGCCATTGCAAGGCTCAACCCCCAAGTCGCCAACATGGTATAGACTAACCGCCCATAAAGAAACCGAATGATTAAGCGTTCGACTATAACGCTCCATATGCCAACTACAATGGGTGACACTACAAGCATGGCGAACCAGATATTCAGTCCCGCCTGCGAAGCTACAACTGTTGCATAGCCGCCAAGTGTTATGAATTCGCCATGTGCGAGGTTGATGACTCGCATCATGCCGAACACTAGTGCGAGCCCAAACGAGATTAGAGCAAGAGTGGCGATCGCATATACGATCTGAATGACAAAAATAAGGACTATATCCATCGCTGGTTTTGCAACTCCTTGAAGATATTGCCCGTATTCGGGTCCAAGCCAGACATTACACCTTGATAGAAAAGGTGCGACTCTCGAACTTACGAATAATCAAGATTCTCTTTTACCACTCATCCGAAGATATAGACTGGATACTTTCCCAACAGTTAGGACAGGATGGCGGCTGAAAGCGCCGCCATCCATTTACTACCAAGTCAGAGAGTGATCTCGTGCTGAACATTAGAGTCAGGATTTTCTACCAAATTACAAACTGTTTGCGTATCCACAGGTTCCCTTTGGGTGAAACTACGCAGAATGTTCATCTTCTGTTCTTGAATCTCCATAACATGGATATCTAGCTTGCAATGATGCGTCGCCCGATCCATCTCAACTCGCCCGGATGGCCCGTCAATATACGACCCACCTTCGAGAACAGCAGTTATCGCCTCGCGTTCTACAGAACCTGCCTTTCTGACAGCATCCGCCCACAAAAGAATGCCCTGATATTGAGACACAGCAATTTCATGCACATCGTCTGTATTGCCATATTTGGCAGCCCATGCTTCCAGAAAAGATTTATTCTGGGGACTATCGTTCTCGGGAGCCCAATTGTTGGCAACCAGCATGCCGTTGCTTTGCACAGCCGGCAACACTTTGTGCTCATTGCCAACTCCAAATGTTGTTGAGATAAGGTGGACATCTGGATTTGCAGCCATACCAGCGCCAAGCCACTCGCTGTAGAAACTCAGTTGCGCAGCACCAACAAGAACAGACACCACTAGATCGCTGCCTGCTTCCTGGATTTTGGCAATGACAGCGGGAGCGAAATCTCCATCTGCAAGATCAAAAAACTCGACCTGCACATCAGTCGCACCATTCTGCCTTGCATATTGGTTCACCCATGCGGCAGTAATCTGTCCGTAATTGTAGTTGGCGGCCAGCACGTACAGATTTTTTGCCCCGTATGCATTCATGGCATGAGGGATCAGTGCTTCAACCTGCTGTGCCGGTGTAGTCCCGGTTACGAATATATTTCTATCGCATACCCCACCTTCATACAGCACATTGTAGAAATAGGGTATTTGGCGCTGGCGAAGAGGCTGTCTAATAGCCTCTCGAGACGCCGACAGAATTCCACCATGGAAAACATCCAAACCTTCTCTGACCATTTGATTGGCGAAAGTTGTGTAGTTCGCCATGTCTGACTGGGTATCACGGAATACTATTTCAATTTCGCGACCGTTTAGCCCTCCAGCATCATTAATTGAATCAACCGCCAGCCTAGAGGCCTTTTCCATGGGAGATCCATAGGCACTAAATGGCCCTGATGTATCAAGTAGCATGCCCATCTTAATTGGGCTTGACTGCGCCCGCGAAATATATGGCATTGCCAGTACGGTGCCGGCCGCGGAACCAGCACCAATTAGAAACTTACGTCGTTCTTTTTTCATTTCACCCTCCGTGACATTGATATAGGAATTCAGGATTTAGATTTGTCGTCGTGGTCAGATTTCCCGTTCGGTTCGGGAATGATTTGCGTGCCTACGGCTTCACCCAACTTGCGAATCGCCGGCATTCGAAAAGCAAGATCAAGGACATCGTCAACTGCTGAGCCCAGACCACTTCCATTACGACTGCGCTTTGATTTTCCCGATAATCCCGATACGTTGTTGATGCGAATTTCTCCAATCTTTTTGAGCGGACGAGCCATATTCGCAGCCATTTCAGGAAGAATTCGCATTCGATGCTCTTCGAGTTTCATTGCAATAAGAGGAGCGCTGATGGTATTTTCCGCTGCGATCATAGCGGTGCGCTTTTCTGCTCGAATTGCTGTTACTTTTCGCTGTCTTTCATTCTGCAGAGATGCAATTTTGTCTTCATTTTCAGCAGTTACCATTGCAGCAGTTGCCGCGCCCCTGGCCCGTGCCAATGCCAATGCTGCTTCCTGTTCGGCTTTCAGAGCCGTTACAACACCGTCACTCTCAACAGTCAATCGCTCTTTTTCGTGTTTCACTTCTTCTTCAGCAGCAATCACAGACTTACGACTTCGCTCGGCTTTTGACAGAGCTATGGCTTCTTCACTACGACGAGCAGCCAACTCGATCTGGCTGTTTATTCGAGCTTCTTCAACCGCTTGAAGCGCGAGAACTTCTTTCTGTCTCAGGTCGCGATCGCGTTCTATCTCCGCACGTCGAAGATCGCCTTCTCTAACAAGACGGGCACGCCCCGATGCAGACTCAGCCTGCTCCCTTTCTTCAGCAGTTCGACGGGAAATCTCTGCATTCAGCTGTTCCGTCCTAATGCTTTTTGCCGACTCCGCTTCTTCACGCTCGAGTTCCAAAGCCAATCTGTTTTTGATATTTTCAAGTTCAGTTCGTCGTACGGCAGTATCAGCATTCGCTTCAATCTCCTTACGCTCGCGTCGGTTCGTGGCAATGATTTCCGCTAGGCGGCGCATTCCGACCGCGTTAAATGCATTGTTCTCATCCAATGCAGCGAAAGGCGTCTGATCTAATTGAGTGATGGAGATGGATTCAAGCCGCAATCCAATGTCTTCCATACCAAGACGTAAGATTTCAGCAACCTCAATCGAAAATGCATGACGTTTTTCATGTAGATCATCCATCGTGCGAGTTGCTGCGGCGGCTTGTAGTGCATCGATGAAGCGGCCATTTAGGAAATCACTCAGACGCTCAGCGGAAAGTGATCTTGCGCCGATCGTTTGAGCTGCTGTGGCAATTCCTTCCAGAGTAGGTACTACCCTAACATGGAATGACACATTGATGTCCACACGCAGACGATCACCAGTAATAAGGGATTTTTCGCCATGGAGTGAAATGTCGATATATGCAGTTCGCATATCTACGACTTCGACTTGATGCAGGAATGGAAGCACCAAACACCCTGCGTCCATAACAATCTTCTGGCCGCCTGCACCCGTTCGAATTAACGTATGGTCGCGTGACCCTTTGTGATAGAAACGATTCAAAATAACAATCAGAATCGTTGCGACAAGCAGTACCAGAACAATGGCGACAAACCAAGCCATATCTGTCCTCCTTAGACCATCAGACACCAAAGCGTCCAATCCGAATTAATACCAATCAGTTGCGTCAGCAACAATTACTACGACGAACCTAACTTTCCGCAGCGTTTGCACGGAAGTAGAAATCTGTTCGCTCGGTTACTATTTTCTAACAGCGGATATTAGTTGTCAAGTAAATTATTTCATATGCAACTAATTTATTGGATCAACAGATTCAAATATGCGCACATGGATGTCGCACCATTAGTTTGAAGCAGATTGTCTACCCTGGAAAGGGTAATTACGCTGGTTTACGGGGACTTGAAGGTAGTAAGCCTTGTCTGATAGTATGTGCAGGTGACTAGGTTATTGGATTCAACACTCCCTGGAGTGAAAATTCGTGACCCTGAGCTTCCGCCAGGTAGACTGAATAGTCAACAGCGCCAACTCCGCTTTTCCAACGCGCACATTTCGGTCCAGGAACTGACAGACCCGCCACTGCTCCAGAAACCCTACTCTTTGCACCTAGCTTGCTGCTTTCCCAATAATCCTCACGCAGACAATTGGCGAGAAAATGCACGCCCTCATATACCGATTCCGCAAGTGCATTGAGCGTTGGAGCTGAATCTCCGAAATGCTGATGATAGGTTTCCTTGAACATACCGTTGGCAGAAGAGGGTATCTGGCTGAAATAACCAGATGAGCAATACAACCGTTCAGTATTGTGAGCACCTATGGCGAGTAACATGTTCTCCTCAACCGCACAGGACAGCCTCATTGTATGGCTAGCCAAACCAGCACTTGAAAATGCTCTATTGAATCTTACGCTATCGTCACCTACCAAGGACAGCAACACTACATCCGGCTGCAGATCTTCCAAGTCTTGAAGTGAAATATCAAAATTTTGCGTGCCGAATGGATGATAGGTTTCGAGAATCACATCAGCTCCGACCATTCCAAGAAGCCAACGTGTCAGTTTGTGGCTGCGCCGGGGCCAGACATAGTCATTGCCTATCAGTGCCCAGCGCCGAGCTCCTAGATGATTTCTGAACCAGATAATTGCAGGAAATAGCTGTGTTTCCGGAGTTTCGCCAATACAACACACCCGACTAGAATTAACTCCACCCTCGTAGAGTGGGGTATAGATATAAGGAATTCTGCCGTTCAGGCGTTGGGCTATGGCTTCACGTACATCAGATGTATGCATTCCGGCGAGAGCGTCAATTTCGCCATCATCAACGAGACACTTTGCCTGTTCTGCAACATACGACGGCTCGCCCCCAGCATCGACAATTCGTGCAACTAATTCAAGACCTGCGATTCCGCCGGTTCGATTAATCTCATAGACTGCCAATTCACCGCAGGATCGACAAGACGGCCCCCATATTCCGGCTGGACCGCTCTGCGGAATAAACAATCCCAGTACGAAATGATCACGGTCTGTAGGCAAGAAAAACTGTTGTCCCGTCAACTGACTGGCAAGACTGGGGATCACACGTCGCACACTCATCCTGCCTTGTTCCTCGCGTTTGCCGTCACAACATTCTCCTGTGTGACCCACACTTGTCAGTCACACATTTACACAGCGCAACATAGGTGTGTGCAACATCAATTTTAGTTCTACGTTTAAGCACAGTCCGACTAACACCCGTATGGTTACTGGCAAAACTCTTATAATGCAAATTGTATAGGAAAACACGGTTATTCTAATTTAGCAATGAATAACTCTTTGCTCGCTTTGGCTCGACGGAGAATTCATGATGCGGAAGAAAACAGAAAAGGTCATCGAATCCGCTTACGTCGCGGTAAATACCAGATTTGAGGCGTGTCTGAACGCACAAGGCACAACAACAAACCGATGGCGGGTTATCGAATCGCTAAACGACAATCCCGGGCTAACACTAAAGGAGTTGTCACGTCAAACTGAAATTAAGATTCCCGCACTTTCAAAGCTAGTGGATCGTATGGTGCGGGATGCGCTCGTTCACCGAAAACAGAGCAACGTTGACCGCCGCAGTATTCAGTTATACATCTCTGACTACGGTAAGGAAACACTGCAGCGATGCTTACCAGATATTGATGCTTTTCGAGCAACACTCGCGGAAATTCTAGACCCACATACGCACTTGGTGTTGCAGCGAGTAGCGGGGATGGATCGGGAATCTGATTCAATTGCAACAACTTCAGCAGAGCATCTTCATTAACTGAATTGTGGTTTATCCGCACTATTGCAAAATTTTCTTTTCTTCGTGATTGGGGGTCAATCATCCAAGATCGCGTAAGAGAAAGTAGACCAATATGCCGCATTCAATATATCTACCAGAAAAAATGGGAACTGCTGAAGTCGTCCCAAATGGAAACTTCGAAGCAGGGTCTTACCAAGAATTTACGCTTACTTATACAGCTGGATATTTCGGAATCGACGACACAGGATCAATCAAGATCGTGCATCGATTCGCCTCGGACATGGGGCGACCGCAATTCGATGATCCGACCGCACCAAACTATACAACCGCTGAAGCATCGAACGGTGCCATCCTGCATCTGGAGTATGATCCCAAACGCAATATAAGACCTTGGGATAAAACTCTATACATCAAGGTCGTTCGCGGCTTTTTACGTGAAGGGGATCAAATCATTGTGCGATTCGGAGACCGTCGCAAAGGCAGCGCTGGAATTCGCGTACAAACTTTTTGCGAAGATACTTTTGAATTTCGCGTTCTTGTCGATGCGATCGCTACCTACGACTACGTGGTTCTTCCCAAACAACCAGTAATCAAAATCACGTCTGGCCCACCAACGCTATTCAAAGTGATTTTACCCACAATGCGCCGCATGAATGAATCCTTCAGCTTGCACATGAAGGGCGAAGATCGTTGGGGGAATCCGTCAAACCAATGTGAGCAGTCGTTCAAATTGCGAGCCAATATGGAAATTGAAGGTCTTCCGGAATCAGTCATGTTTGTACCGGGTGAATTTTCGAACTGTGCAAACAACTTGACGGCATGTGAAGTTGGAGACCTTGTCATCGAACTCATAGACACGGACGACAATGTTATTTGCAGGTCAAACCCTTGCCGAATTTGCGTTGACTCAGAATTGCTCCCCTTTTGGGGCGACTTGCACGGTCAGTCAGAAGAAACGATTGGGACAAACTCAGCTCGTGATTTCTATGAGTTCGCTCGTGACAAAGCGTTTCTGGATATTTGCGTTCATCAAGGCAATGACTTCCAAATAACGACTCCGTTCTGGAACTGGTTGAATGAATTGTCTGCAGAGTTCACCGAAAACGGTCGATTCATCGTATTCCCCGGCTGGGAGTGGTCAGGAAATACCGGATTGGGCGGTGATCGGAATGTGCTCCTTATGAACGAAGGACGACCAATTCGCCGCTCGTCCCATGCTTTGGTGGAAGACTTGTCCGATGTCCACCTTGATGCAAACTCGGCAACCGACCTGTTTCACGAACTCAAAGACGAAGACTGCGTTGTTTTTGCGCATATCGGCGGTCGATATGCTGATATTAAGATTGCTCATGACGACCGAATTGAAAGAGCAGTTGAAGTTCATTCCGCCTGGGGGACATTCGAATGGTTGATTCAAGATGCGTTTGAGCAAGGCTATCGCGTAGGCATCGTATCCAATTCAGACGGCCATAAAGGAAGGCCCGGCGCGTCGCATCCAGGAGCGACTAAATTTGGTGCGTATGGAGGACTGACTTGCGTTCTCGCGCCAGAATTTACGAGAGCCGGTATCATGGAAGGGTTGAAAAAGCGTCATCATTACGGAACAACGGGAAATAGAGTCATAGTGGACACCCGCGCTATCTTTGACCGTCCTGCGCTACTTTTCTCCGACGATCCAAACTTGGGAGAATTTTCGTCAGAGATGGTTGAACATGCCATGATGGGAGACATTCTGTGTTCAAACGATGGCGAAACCACTTTCCGTATTGACATCCACAGCGCATCGCCGATCGAACGCATTGATATTCGAAATGGCTTGAAAACTGTGGAAGTATTCCGTCCCTATCAAGAACGAGACTTAGGGCAACGCATACGCGTTCTGTGGGAAGGTTCGGAATACAGGGGCCGCGGCCGCGAAACCATTTGGGACGGCAACGCCGTACTAGACGGCAATCGCTTTACTAACTTGGCACCAATAAACCGATATAACCTTGACAAGCGATTCGAACAAACTGCTTCGAATCGGCTGGAATGGACAGCACTGACAACAGGAGGATTCGGCGGGTTCGATGCGGCGCTTGAAAACCCTCGAAACGGCAGACTAAGCATCGATACAGCTTTGGTCAAAGAAACCGTCAACGTTGCGGATATTGGCTACAATGACCTAACATTCGAGAATGGCGGGATTGATCGTCGGGTTCGTATTTTTCGGCTGCCTGACTGCAATCCGCATCGATCCGTTGCACTTGACCGCCGCATCGTCCTGAATACGAACAAGGATAATGCGCTGTATGTTCGCGTCGTTTTCGAAGATGGACACATCGCTTGGTCAAGTCCAATCTACATCTTTCAATAGGGAATTTATCAGGGAGAAAATGTGAAATTTTGCGCTTGGGCAAAATAACAGACGATTCGGAAGTAACCGAAAAGAATCGCACTGTGCAGATTAAAATTTACCGCTTATTCGTTTAGTCATATATTTGAGCATGCCTATCTCGTCCAATGTCTATCTTCCAAGTTACTAACCAGTCAACTGGACGAAAGTTCAGCGTTCAGCCCGATGAGACCATTTTAGACTCGATATTGCGTCAAGGATTTGCAGTACCCTATAGCTGTCGCAATGGAACATGCGCTGCCTGTAAAGCATCGCTGATATCAGGAAAGGTTGTATACGACGAATACGATAAATCGGCACTATCAGACACGGAAGCTGCTGCCGGTTCAGTTCTTCTTTGTCGAGCGCATCCAACTGAAGATCTGGAAATACTCGTATCCGAGATTTCCATGCTGTCCAACATGCACATTCAGAAGCTTCCTTGTCGGGTACAGTCATTGAATCATCTTGCACATGACGTAATGGAAGTAAAGCTAGCGCTTCCGCGCGAAACAACTTTTGACTATCTGCCTGGACAATACATCGACATCATGATGAGAGACGGAAAACGACGCGGATTCTCTATTGCAAATTCTCCCGGCAGCGACGTACTTGATCTGCATGTACGTCATGTCCCAAAGGGACGTTTTACAACTCATATTTTTCAATCCTTGAAACTTCGCGACGTATTGAGGTTTGAAGGGCCACTTGGAACTTTTTTTCTCCGGAAAGATTCCGACCGACCGATCATCTTTATCGCTGGTGGTACTGGATTTGCGCCATTGAACGCAATTCTCGAAGATATATTTTCAAATCGAATCAGCAGGCCGATGCATTTTTTTTGGGGGGTTCGTGCATATCGCGATTTGTACATGCACGAATTGGTTAGTAAATGGTCAGAACAGTATGCTTCAATTTTCAAGTTCACACCTGTACTTTCGGAGCCCTCTCAAGAAGATAGCTGGGAGGGAGAGACTGGCTGGGTTCACGAATCAGTTTTCCGACACTATCCTGACCTTGCAGATTATGAAGTGTATGCATGTGGTCCGCCTCCGATGATTGACGTTATTCGAACAACATTTCCCGTGCACAATCTGAATCCTGACAATTTGTTTTACGATTCATTCGAATTTTCCACTGATACGCTTTATCCAAGTGAATCGACAAGTTGAAATTTGCTTGAAATTAAGCCACTAACAACACTAATCACGATGGTGCATGGATCTCACTATGTACTTCAGTATTCATTAATGGCAGACACCATTGCAACCACCTTTAGTGGTCACTCATAGGCATTTTCATGGCGTGCATGAACCAGACCTCTCTAAGTCGCACTTGTAATCTGTCTGGTTAGTCTTCTCCAAGCAATTTCAACGTCCAGATTTCAATATTGCCTTCTTGTAAACATCGAAAGCTTTCTCTGCATAACCTTGATTTTCAAGCAGCTGACCGAGTTCCTCGAATGCTTCTCTTCTACCGCCATTTTGAATTGACGACTCCAAATAACCCTGAGCCTTACCCCAAAGACTGTTTCGATTGGCCAATTTGCCAGCTGTAAGGAGCATATCGGCGTCTTCGGGATACAGTTTTGCCCACTTCACTGCTGTGTCATATAACCGTCTGGAATCCATGTTGCCACCAATGAGTCCATACAGGTAGGCCAGATCTGAATTCCAAGTTCGGTCCAGTACACGTCGAATGACTTTCTCGGCTTCCTCATGACGATCAAATTCAAGCAATTTGCGTACGTAAACAGTGGAAATTTCAGGATCATTCTGAACATGATTGGATGACCGTTTCCAGATCGCTAATAATTTACTGGAAGAGTCAACCAACTGCAGTCTATGTCGCAATACACGGGAAGACAGCATTCTGAATTCTGTGGATGAATAGGCCTGGGACTTCTGCAAGTGCGTGAGCAGTTGATCCAATGAAGTCCAGTCTTCGGTTTTCTGATACGCCTCGGCGAGAGTTCGAAAGGCAGCAGCATTGTTCGGTAGTGTAGAGCAGAGTTTTTTTAATTCCTCGATCGCAGAGGGAAATTCATTCTGATCCATCTGCAATCTGCAGGTTACTAGAGAAACGACATGCTGATACTCCTGCCCCTGTTCTTTCGCTTTGATCAAGTAAGCATCCCGCTCGCCTAGATTGCCTCGTTTCTGTGCCGCATATGCCGCAGCCAGATAATTAATAGCCGCTTCAGGTAGATGCCTTGCTGCGCCTTCTAAAAGTTTTTCCGCTTTGGCCCAGTCTCCCATCAATAGATGCCTGAACCCTTTCGCAGTCGTAATCAATTTTTTCTGTTCGCGATACTCTCGGTATGACTTGCCTACCCGACCCGGAATTCCAACAATGCCGCCAATCAACTCTACCAATACATACAGCAGCAGAACTACAAAAAATGCAAGCGCAACAACCAAGATCAGAGAGGTTTCAACTTGCCAACTGCCCCACTGCAGAAAAATATAGCCTGGCTCTCCAATGACGTAAATTGTTGCAACAGAAGCCGCTGCAATCAATATCAATACAAGAACCAGATAGAGCATCAATTAATTGACAGAAGTTTTGCCAATTACTTTCTGAAGCAGATTGAGCGAGCCAGACAAATCCGGAATGGCCATCGTCACGGGCGTCCCGATCAATTGTTCAACTTTTTCCGAAAAGACACTCACCTCTTCCGAGTTTTTTGAATAATGTCGCTCGATTGTCAGTTGTATGTATTCGAGGTTGCTTCGATAAACCGCTTCCTCACCGCGAAGTGCAGCAACTTGAGCGGCAAACAAAGCCGTCTTCAAGGTTTCGGCAAGATATGCTTTCATGCCAGGCTTGAGCGGCAACAACGCTATATCGTCAATTTTCCGGACTCGAACCAGTGATTTCAGGTCCTGCCAGGCCTCATCCAGCATTCCACTCCAAAATGAATCGCTTTCATCCGGTTGCTGAGTATCTTCTTCGGTATTTACTGCTGCATCGACGGAAGCTATAGACATCGTCGTATCAAGCGGCAGCGATTCAATGGATTCCGTCAGCTGAAGCAACCGATTCGCAAGGCTGGCGACATCCACCTGCTCCAAATCTTTCAACTGAATGATTTCCTCATTGATCGCCGTCTTGACCGCTTGAAGTCGCGGGTCTGAATTCTGTTTCAGCTGTTCATCAACCACCTGCCAGACTAACAGCGCTGAGTCAACGTCACCGGCAATCTGCAGCCGCTGATTTCCCATCAACAGAAGATAAATCAACTCCTCCAGCTTCCAATTATCAGAATCGCGATCCAGATTCTGATATATCGCGGAAACTGATTCAACGACATTGTCGATCCTCTCCTTGAGTTCTGCATCGGATGCCCGAGATGAAATATCCATGCTCTTGAGTGATGAAATCTGCGCCTGAATTTGCTCTTTCAGTCCCTGATCCCGAACATTAATCTGAGCAGCCAAAGTCTCGTAGCTCTGAAGCGATTTTGCAAATTGTTCCTCAATAGCATCAGATTTGAGAACGTCAGAGTCAAACTGTGGAACAATCTGCAGTTCAAGACGATAGGCTAAATACCCTGCTCCGATTAGAGAAACCACAGAAACAAGAACTGCGATCGTTACCCAAAATTTCAGCGCAAAAGAAGATTTTGGAGCTTTCCCATCCATCTTCTCTGAGACTACTGCCTCAGTTGTGACTTCTGATTGTTCGGGTTCTTGCGTTGTTTCGGGCATGCTTTCAATTCCAGAAAATAATCTTGGCGATCATTCACTTGTGCCTGTTGAATAGTTGTTCTTCATTTTATACAGTCTCTTGCTCAATCGCGTCCACTACTGCATCGTCCGAAGACTCACTTGGGATGATGACCCGATCAAAGCCCTGCTGTTTCAAGTACTCTGCGATTCTATCACTGTAAGCGACCATGCACGAAAGCTTCAATTTCTCCGTCAACTTGGCTCCAATCAACTCGAACAAATTCGATGCACCTGCTACGCTGGTAATCACCGTGAAGTCTACAGGCCTGGCTTTCATGCAATTGGTAACTGACTGGACGTCTGCATCAGGCAAAATCCGCTGATATACCACAAGATGTTCGACGGATGGAGAACCTTTCTGTCGCAATAGTTCTGAAAGCTTTTTGGAACCTTCTCCACCTCCGTCAACAATCGTCGTCGGAATTCCAACCAAGTTCTGCATTTCGTTCATCTCCATCAAACCTTCAACACCGAATTTAATCGTCGGCGCCAAAACGTCACTCACTCCAAACGTCTTTCGAATGGATTCCGCGGTCTTTGGACCGACTGCCGCACACTCCAAGTACTGCGGCCACTGCATATTTATTGAGGTCATGCAATGGGCAGTCGCGGCAACTGCATTTCTGCTTATGAAAATCACCATACGTCGACCTCGATCTGAGCTGACCATGTGCTCGATTTCCGACTTCTCCGCTACAAATTGAATTTCAATAGATGGCAATTGAATAGGGGTGCCGCCTCGGTGTTCGATTTGTTGAACCAGGTAATCTTCAAAAATCGCCGGCCGAGTAATGAGAACGCATTTTCCGGATAAGCTGGAATTCCGTAGCGACTTATGCCTGCTGGAAGTCATCCAGTATTTTCTCAGCGCCTCGAAAGCGTAGAATTTCCGCGAGATTCAGGGCTACCGCTCTCCAATCGCCCACTGAACCTTCCAACTGGGCACAAACATTATTCTGCCCATCCGGCGTACTGACTAAAGCAGACATGAATATTCGCTGGTTCTCTATGGTCGCATGAATTCCGATCGGTACGTGACAGTTGCCACCTAGTTCAAGGTTTACGGTTCTTTCCGCACTAACTGCGACATAGCTTGATTCGTGATTGAGAGAGGCGATCAGTTCCTGGATATTTAGGTCACTGCTTCTGCACTCAACTCCCACAGCACCTTGTCCCGGCGAGGGTACGTGTTGTGAACCGCGAAGCTGTTGAGTGACATGATGCTCCAAATTAAGTCGTTGCAATCCGGAAACTGCCAATATGATTGCGTCAAAATCTCCGTCACCCAGTCGACCGAGTCGGGTAGGAACGTTTCCTCGCAAGGTTTGAATGATTAAGTCACTACGAATACGGAGCAATTGGCTCTGTCGTCGCAGACTGCTTGTCCCGACCACAGCGTTTTGAGGTAGTTCGTCAATTGAAGCATATCTATTGGATACAAAAGCATCATAGGGATTGCCGCGTTCAATAATGGCAGGGATGCAATATTCATCAGCAAGATGAACAGTCACATCTTTCATGGAGTGAACTGCAATATCGATACGATCATCCGACAATGCACGTTCAAGCTCTTTGATGAACAGCCCCTTCCCTCCCAATTCTGACAGCGAAACATCCAACCTGCGATCGGCCTCGGTTTCGATCGGCACAATCTCAATTTCTACTTCAGGCCAATGTTCAAGCAACAGTCCGGCAACATGATTCGCCTGCCATTTAGCAAGTTGGCTTCGTCGAGTGCCGATTCGGACTGTCTTCATTACAGATTATTGCTGGGGCATGTGCTATTGAGGCTGAAAAGGGAGATGAGCGCGAAATTGCGCCACTGCGCTTTGTAGTAACGTTCCAGAAGGTTTGTTTCTAATATTATAATGTTGTTATTCTTGAATAATTCGAGTGACAGCGAGTGCCAGATTTAGAATTCCACTATCTGGAAACTTGCAACATTTCTAACCAATTACGTATCACTCACCTCAATACCACTATCCGCCCCAGATTCCATCTTTTGTGAAATTTTAACACTAGGTTCAATTCAATGAATGACAAGCAGCCAAAACTCTGGGGAGGGCGATTCTCTCAACCAACTGATTCAACTGTAGAGTCGTTCAGCTCCTCCGTTTCGTTCGACCAAAGACTCTATCGGCAGGATATTGCAGGGTCTATCGCACATGCACGCATGTTGAACAAAGTAGGAATTCTCACCGACGCCGAATTTGCTGCAATCTCGGCAGGATTGGAGGAAATTCTTTCACAAATCGAATCCGGGGCTTTCGAGTGGTCCATCGAACTGGAAGATGTCCATTTGAATATCGAAAGACGATTGACCGATCACATCGGAGAAGTCGGAAAGAAGCTTCATACAGGGCGTTCACGAAACGATCAAGTTGCAACTGATCTTAGGCTTTACGCTCGAGATGCAGTCGATTCCATTATCCATGAACTGGCTGAATTTCAGAATACACTGCTGGACCTCGCTGAATCAGAAGCCGCTACCATAATGCCGGGATACACACATCTGCAGATTGCCCAGCCAATTACTTTTGGTCATCACCTGCTTGCGTGGTTCGAGATGCTCGATCGCGATCGACAGCGTTTTGCTGATTCCCGCAAGAGAATCAATTGTTCCCCGCTAGGGTCCGCCGCACTAGCCGGGACAGGATTTCCGATCGACCGAAATATGACGGCCGAAGAATTGGGATTTGATGATATCTGCAGGAATTCGCTTGACGCAGTTTCCGACCGGGACTTTGCGATTGAAACCGCAGCACATGCTGCCATTGCTATGGTTCACCTGTCAAGAATGGGAGAAGAACTGGTACTGTGGGCATCAGAGGCTTACAGGTTCATTACCATTTCAGATCAATTCACGACCGGTTCCAGTATCATGCCGCAGAAAAAGAACCCCGACATCGCGGAACTGGTACGTGGGAAAAGCGCTCGAACCGCAGGCAATTTGCAAGCGCTATTGATGCTGATGAAAGCTCAGCCGCTCGCATACAATCGAGACAATCAGGAAGATAAAGAAGCGTTATTCGATACGATTGATACCGTTACGGCAAGCATAAAGATCATGCATGGAATGATAAAGAACTTTGAACCCTGTCGCGAGCGCATGCGAAAAGTTGCCGCTGATGGATTTTCTACCGCAACCGACTTGGCAGACTATCTAGTTAGCCGAAACATACCGTTCCGGGATGCGCATGACATCGTCGGGCGAATTGTGCGTCATTGCCTCGATAATCATCTTAGCTTGGAGTCACTTTCTTTGAAGGAACTGCAGTCATTTCACTCGGCCATTGACAAGAATGCACTCACAGCTCTGAACCTCGAATCTTCAGTTGCAGCAAGAAACCACGTTGGAGGGACAGCACCAAAACAGGTGCTATTGGCAGTAAAGGAAGGACGGCAACGAATCGGTAAATCCTAACAGTGAATCGACTGACGAAAAATTTACAGACAAGGCAGATATTTCTATGAGATTGAAATACAAACTGATAACCCTTGCGGCTGCTCTTATGATTGCACTAATGGTTGCCTCATGCGGTAAAAAGGGCCCGCTGACTCTTCCTTCTGCTTTCAATGCGAATGTGCACCCCGTATCCGTTGTGGTTTCTCCTCTGCGCGCATAAATGAAGTTTTTTGAATATCGTGATAACCTGCTTCATGCAGAAGACGTTGCGCTGCCAATCATTGCTGAATCCGTAGGAACGCCCTGTTACATATACTCACAGGCGGCACTGGAACAAAACTGGCGATCATTCGACGAAGGGTTGAAGGAACGAGATGCCACAATTTTCTATTCCGTAAAAGCCAACTCCAATCTCGCCGTGCTAGCCCTGATGGCCAGACTTGGGTCTGGATTTGACATCGTATCCGGTGGCGAACTTCAACGGGTTATACGGGCAGGCGGCAGGCCCGAAAAAACCATTTTCTCAGGTGTCGGTAAATCCGAAGAAGAAATTCGACTGGCCCTTGAACTTGGAATATTTTCACTGAATATAGAGTCTGATGCGGAATTGACTCGTATTCATGAGATCGCAAGCGAACTGGGAGTGACTGCTCCTATCAGTATTCGCGTCAATCCAGATGTAGATGCCGAGACCCACCCGCATATTTCGACCGGACTTCGCGAAGC
The DNA here is from genome assembly GCA_047517965.1 of Gammaproteobacteria bacterium. Taxonomy (GTDB): domain Bacteria; phylum Pseudomonadota; class Gammaproteobacteria; order Arenicellales; family JAJDZL01; genus JAJDZL01. Next base: position 29,568 of record JAKZRU010000048.1, read on the forward strand.
CAAATTCGGCATCCCTTTCGGTGATGCTCGAAAAATTTATCAAACAGCGGCGAAACTGGACCATATTAATATTCTCGGAATTGCCGTGCACATTGGCTCGCAAATCACTTCTCTCGCACCAATTATGAATGCACTTGAACGCATCATTGATCTGTCAGAAGAGCTTGCGTCAGACGGAATTAAAATCCAGCATCTGGACCTCGGCGGCGGACTTGGAGTTAAGTATCAAGATGAGCAACCTCCAGATATCGCTCAATACTGTGAGGCGATCGGAGAGGTTCTCGATAGACGAAATTGCCGACTCTCGATTTCAGTTGAACCAGGACGCTCAATCACTGCCCAGGCTGGAATAATGCTCAGCAAAGTGGAGTACATCAAGAAGGCCGAAATCAAGAATTTTGCGATTGTCGATGGTGCAATGAACGACTTGCTGCGCCCGGTGCTTTATGATGCCTGGATGGAGATTATTCCAGTTGCGTTAGGGGAAGGTAGAAAGGAAGAAATTTACGATATAGTCGGCCCTGTTTGTGAAACGGGTGATTACCTCGGCTTGAATCGTGCGCTTGCAGTTCGCAGTGGAGATTTAATTGCTGTTTGCGGGGCAGGCGCTTATGGTGCGGTCATGTCATCCAATTACAATTCGCGACCCAAGCCTGCGGAAGTAATGGTCAGCGGGGACATGTTCGAACAAATACGAGTTCGTGAATCGATTGAACACATCCTGGATATAGAAGACATTCCTAAAAGATTGATGCCGATTGCCTGAGGAATTCATTAAATATTGAAATTCAATCTCTGCTCAACTGAAATCCCGACCCATACTGTAAAACTCTGCATTCGGTTCCATTGACAGAAAACTTGCCATACGATTACTCAGTCCAAAGAACGAAGTTATACCAGCAATGTCCCAGGTGTCTTCGTCACTGAATCCGGCTTCCTGCATCACCTCGAAATCCTTTTCACAGATAGCCCATGACTCATTGCAGACCTTCAAGGCAAAATCTAGCATCGCCATCTGCCTGGGAGTTATGTTTGCCTTTCGGTAGTTCACGGCGACCTGATCCGCAACCAGTGGATCCTTTGTGCGAATTCGAAGTATTGCCCCGTGGGCAACCACGCAATATTGACAGTTGTTTTCGCCAGATGTCGTAACGACAATCATCTCCATGTCTGCCTTTGACAATCCGCTTTCCTTTTCCATCAACGCGTCGTGATACGCGAAAAATGCCCGAAACTCATCGGGGCGATGCGAAAGTGCAAGAAATACATTGGGAATGAAACCAGCTTTCTCCTGAACGGCAAGCATCCTTTCCTGAATGTCTTTCGGAAGATCGGCGAATTCCGGTACTGGGTATCGGCTCGGTGAAGTACTTCTCATTTGCTTTGCAACTCCAGTTCTGAGTGTTAATTACTAATTTATTGACAGTTAACTCTATATTTAATTGCTAATCACTGATTTATAATCAGTTAGCTTCGCATACGCGTCCCCGCAGGATCAACTAGAGGTTCCGTGACCAATTGCGCTCTTTTGGGAGTACCGATAATCTCAATGTTGATTTCTTCGCTTTGCAGCTTGGATGGGGGTATATAACCCAGCGCGATACTTTTTCCTGTTGTGTGACCAAACGCTCCCGATGTCACGATTCCGACAACTTCACCATCACAGGCAATCGGTTCACCTCCGACGGCATCTTCATCATCAACTTCGATTGTGAAGCATGACAATAGCCACTGTGGAGTTTCATTGGCTGCTTGCAACAGAGCATCTCTACCGATAAATATGCCCTTTTCAGGTTTGACAAAACGATCGAGCCTGGAATGGTAGGGGTTATATTCCGGTGAATATTCCCGTCCCCAGCTTCCATAGCCTTTCTCAAGTCTTAATGAAAGTAGTGCCCGAGAGCCAACCTGCACTAATCCAACACCCTGTCCTTTATCCATGACGAACTCGAGTACCTCAAGCTGGTGCTCACTTGGAAAGTACAGTTCATAACCAAGCTCTCCCGTAAATGACACTCTCAGTACCCACGCGGTCGCAGGACCAATCTGCATGCGACGGATGCTCATAAATCGCTGCGCGTCTGGTGAAAAATCTTCACCCGTCAGCGATTCCATCAATTCTCTAGAACGCGGACCTGATATGGACATCCCCACCCAGTCAACAGTCATGCTGGTCAGTTCGACACCATCGCGAAAAGAGTTTTTTCGAAACCATCTCCAGTGGCTGCCTTCAGCGACTCCTGCACCAATTAGCAGGAACTCATCATCATCCAGTCGTGCAACAGTGAAATCCGCCACCACTCCACCTTTGTCATGCACCATCGGAATAAGCGCCATTCTGTGCTTTGCCGGAAGTCGATTGGTGGTCAATCCATCCAGCCACTCGAGTGCGCGGCGGCCCTTGACCAGATATTTCGCGTAGGCCGAGGTATCCAAGAGGCCAGCACCGGCGCGCAATCCCTTACACTCCTGCGCGATCGGCTCAAATGACTCGGTTCGCCGAAATGAGTAGGTTTCGGCTTGAGGCACTCCTTCTGGTGCAAACCACATCGGAACTTCCCAGCCGTATTGGGCACCGAAAATTGCTCCACGTTCATTTTGCTGTTGCCAGGCAGAACGTTTTCTGACAGGTCGTCCAGCCATTCTTTCTTCAAATGGAAAGAATATTCGGAACCGAGACTGGTAATTGTCCGCAGTCGTTGCCAGAACGTAATCCTGTGTCACCCAGTCGCCGAAACGTGCAACGTCAATCGGCCACAAATCAAGGCTCGGTTGGCCATCCAATATCCACTCTGCCATCATCAGTCCGAGACCTCCGCCAATGCTGAAACCGGGAATCAAGCCGCCGATTAGGAAGTAGTTGGAGAGTTGCGGGACTTCACCGAAAAGTGGCAAAATGTCTGGCGTCCAGATCATCGGACCATTGACCACCCTTTTTACACCAGCGGTCTCAAGACAGGGCATGCGGTGCATCGCGCGAGCAACGTTGTCTATGATTCGATCCAGATCATCCGGAAGAAGATCATGACCGAAATCGGATGGCGTGCCGTCCACAGCCCAAGGTCTGCCACCGCGTTCGTAAGCACCGACAAGAAGGCCCTTGCCTTCCTGACGCATATAGTATTCGCCATCATTATCATGGACCAGCGGAATCTCTCTGCCAAGTGCCTCAATCTCAGGAATATTGTCGGTAACAAAATACTGATGTTCCATCGGCATCAACGGAAGATTCAATCCGGCAAGTTTTCCAACTTCCCGGCCCCAAAGTCCTGCACAGTTCACCAAGTATCGACATTCGATCTGCCCTTTGGGCGTATCCACGGTCCAACCGCCATTCGCTTGCTGTGTAGTCGCTGTAACCGGATGATTTCGGTAAATCGTTGCGCCATTCTTTCGCGCACCGGCAGCATAGGCGTTAGTTACACCGCTTGGATCGATATGCGCTTCATTCGGTTCGTACATGGCACTGAAGACACCGTCAAGATTGATCAGTGGATTCAATTCACGTACATCGTCCAGTGAAATCATGTCGAATTCCAAACCCAGATATTTGGCTTTCGACGCTTGTATCCTGATCTGATCATGACGTTCGGGAGTCGTCGACAGATAGATGCCGCCAACCGGATGCAAACCGCATGACTGGCCTGTTTCCTCTTCTAGCTGTGGATAGAGAGTGATCGTGTAGTAATGAAGTTTGGAGAGATTGGCGTTGTCCTGCAGAACATGGGTATTCCCCGCTGCGTGCCAGGTAGATCCTGAGGTAAGTTCGGACCTTTCCAGTAGAACGACGTCTTTGCAGCCCCGTTTAGCCAAATGATAAGCGACGCTGCAACCTGCCACGCCGCCGCCAATAATTACTACTTCAGCAGTATTCTTCACCGCCTCACTCTCATGTTCTAATTGGCATTCTACGCGGGTTCCGCGTTTCTTTTATCTTTTGTGATCTGGATGAACTGATCCAGCTCCTCCAGAATATCTGGTTGCAGATTCGGCGGTTCATACTCTTTCAGCAGACGTTGGTAGATTCGATTCGCCCGAACCGTCGCATCAATCGCACCGCTTTCAAACCAGTTTTCATAATTCTGCCAGTCCGACAGAATTGGCTGATAGAACTCAGTCTTATAGCGTTCCATGGTTTGCTGTGTGGCAAAAAAATGTCCACCAGGACCTACTTCTCGCATTGCATCAATACCCAAGGTATCGTCATTTACCTCAACTGGCTTCAGAACTTCAACCATTCCCTGCAACATTTCGGCGTCGATTATAAACTTCTCGAATGAGGCACATAGCCCACCTTCCAGCCATCCAAGAGCATGATGAACTAGATTGGCATGCCCCATCACTGCCCCCCAGATTGCCATCTGCGATTCATAGGCAGCCTGTACGTCCGGTGCATTTGACGAGTTGACATTGGACGAGCGGTAAGGAAGCCCGTAGAATCTTGCGAATTGTCCGCCGATCAAGGTAGCTTTAACATATTCTGGTGTACCGAATGCCGGAGAGCCGGTTTTCATATCGACATTTGAGGTAAAACCTCCATACATTACCGGCGCTCCAGGATTGACAATCTGCGCAAATGCAAGCCCCGCGAGCGCTTCTGCGTTTTGTTGGGTCACTGCGCCCGCCAAGGTGATAGGAGCCATGGCACCAGCCAGTGTGAAAGGTGTGATCACTACAACCTGATTCATACGGGCGAGTTCAATGATTCCCCATAGCATCTGCACGTCGTACTGTAAGGGAGAATTCACGTTAACGATGGTAAACAGACTCGGCTGCTGCTTGAGACTGGCATAACTGAGATTTCGGCTGATACGGGTAATTTCTAGCAGGTCCATGACGCGGTCTCGACCCAAGGAATAGCACCTGGAAACCTTGTCCGTCAGTGTAATATTCGCACGTGCGGTATCAAGATACCGGGTTTTGGGATTGAGATCAAGAGGTTCTACGGGATGTCCGGAGATCGCGTGGGCGATGTTCACACAATGTGCCAATCGAATGAAATTGCAATAGTCTTCGTAGTTGCCGGAGCGTCTACCCCCATGAATATCACTCACATTCGGAGGGCCGGCGACCGTTGAAAAAGCAATCCAGCGTCCACCAATGTTCAGATTTCGTGCTGGGTTTCGGGCGTGAATTGTGAACTCGGACGGAGCTTTACTCACAGCTTCGAGAATCAGATTTCTGTCAAATCGAACACGCGTTCCTTCAGCATCAACATCTGCTCCAGCCTGCTTGAGAATCTGCCGCGCCTCATCCAACAGAAAGTTGATGCCGATTTCCTCCAGAACCGTAAGGGAAGCATTGTGAATCCTCTCCAACTGGTCTTGTGATAAAACTTCGACCGGCGAATACGGGTTTATGACTTGTTGGAACGGAAGTTGAGGTACAGCAGCTTGCGACGGTTTAGGGCGTCGGCTTCGCCGCTCAGATCGAGTTTTAGCCATCACTCACCAGAAAAATGTCAGTACGACAGTTACGGGATGCC